>CAYXNB010000044.1:0-1635 GCA_964466475.1 uncultured Candidatus Saccharibacteria bacterium | reverse complement strand
CAAAATCAAATTCCTCTCCGCGCGAAGTAAACGATTCTTCCTTGTCCGAGGACCCGAGCTCATCAGCATCATGATGCGACGCATCCGTATGTATGGGATGAATCCCCACCGCCGCGTACACGCCTTCCGGGTATTCATTCGCAATCTCTACCGCCCTCCGCGAAGTATCCTTCTGCGTCCCCACGTTCACCAAAAAAACACCGGCCGCGTGCGCCCGGGCAATCACTTCTTTATAGTCACCCTTAAACGCCGCAAAATTTACATGAGTATGGCAATCGATAAATTTTTTCATACAAAATACCTAAAAAATATAAGCAGGAAGCGCAGGGCGGTTTTGATTGAGAAGCAACTCTCGGAGACGCGCCGGGCTTGGTCCCCGCCCTTGGCGGGGCCGGCGCGTCGAGAGCGTAGTGCTGCAAGGCGCCGCTGGAAGCGCCGAGACAGCCGGTGCTTCGAAACAAAACCGCTTGCGCGTACAAGTATAGTTATTGCCGCGTTCGGGCCTCCTTCGCCTCCGCCATATACGCGAAAATCTCCTGCGACAAAACCGCGATCGGAACCGCGAGAAATATGCCGACAAACCCGGCAACCTGCCCTCCGGCAAGAAGCGAAATGGTAACGATAACGGGATGAACCTTCATGGTCCGGCCCATGAAAAGCGGGATAAGAACGTGATTTTCAAGCTGCTGAACTACGACGAAAAATATGAGGACGTAAAGCGAAAGAGTCGAGGAATCTGAGAACGCGACAATAACCGCGAAAAGCCCGGCAAGAATGGGACCGATAATCGGAACCACCTCAAATGCTCCGGCAAGAATCCCGAGAGCCAAAGGATAGCGCACCCCCAAAAGCCAGAGCCCGATCCCGACCACAAATCCCACAATAATACTGAGGACGAGTTGTGCTCCGAGCCATCGCCGAATTTTCGTTTTGAATTTTTCAAAAACCCGAAGCGCCGCCTCTTCATAAAAGTCCGGGAGCATCACACGAAGCAAATGCTCGGCCCCCCGCCGTTCAAGACAAAGATAAAAAGAAACGACAAACGTTCCAAGAATGAAAATAAAGGGGGTTAAAACCCGGGAAACCGCCGCGCCCAAAGAAATACGACTCTCTCCCAGAAACGTAACGAGACTGCTTAAGTTTATGCTGAGGTCGCGCACCAGAGCCGGCGGCAAGGCGACCCCGAAAAGCGTTGACAACGCCTGGTTAAAATCGCCCAAAAAACCGACGGTCTCCCCTATGACGACCGGTAGGGTGAAAAACAGAATCCCCGCGAGAACCCCGGATCCAAAAAGAAAAATCAGAACTGTAGCCAAAACTCGGTTAAATCGCAGGCGGGTCTGAAGAAAACTGACAGCGGGATCAATGCCCATGGAAAGAACGATGGCAACGCAAAGAACGCCGACCGCCTTACGCGCCTGATACAAAAGGTAAACAAAAAAAATCACGAAAAGCGCGCGCCAAAACGTCCGCCACCCGATCTGAAATGGTTGTGCTTCTTCTTTTTTCATTTCTCCCATTATTCTACTACTCTAAAAATGAAAATAAAATACAAAATCTTATAAAAACATTGCGAAGGCACCCTAGCGAACGATTGTCGGAGCGCGTCCTAAACCATGCGAGCGAATAGCGATT
>CAYXNB010000043.1:0-2059 GCA_964466475.1 uncultured Candidatus Saccharibacteria bacterium | reverse complement strand
TCCTCAGGCGTCTGGTTTTACCGGCGCTGTTACCGATACTACTCCCGTTGATCATGTTGGAGAGGATAAGTGTGCTTGCGCGGTTGGGAGTATTCAAACAAGGAACTGGAACGATACTTATTTTTTCTGCACTTACCCATAGAGAGTATTTCGATATATCGACCCCGCAGAATCCCGCCAAGGCGGGATTGCGGGGCAGGGATTTCGAGATATTAATATTTAAACATTTAATGACTGATTTTTGATTTTTGGGAGGGGTGTGGTAGGATATATGAAACTGATGCGAATTTGGCGAATACATATATGACTACGGTAACTATTCCAAAAGAGGCGGTCGGGAAGAAGGACTTAGTCGCGATTCCCCGTGATTTTTACGAGGAATTTTTGCGCTGGCAAAAGAAAACGAGGGTGGTTAAAGAATATACTCCTACTCTTGCCGAAAAGAAGGATTTAGCTAGAGCGCGGAAGGATTACGCGGCAGGTCGTTACATAACCTTTGATGAACTTGAACAACGATTGGAAAATCGTCGTCCACGGAAACGTTGAGAAACAATTGGCAAAGATTCCGTGGGCGGATTCGGTTCGTATTCGTGACGTGATTCGTGGGCTTGTTTTTTATCCTTATGGCGGAGACGCGCAGAAACTTAAAGGAGAAGAAAATATTTGGCGAAGGCGGGTGGGGAATTACCGCATTAAGTATGAAATTTTGAAAGACGAGCGGGTGGTGTATGTGTTTGATGTTGAACGGAGGACTTCAAGGACGTATTGATATTTCGAGATATCAATATTTAAAGATGTAAAGATTTAACGATGGGACGGAGTCGGACTTCTCCTAATTTTTTGGTATAATAGATTTGATGAAACGTATCGGGTTGATATTTTTATTGTTGTTTTGTTTTGCGTTTTCCGTAATTGCGGCGACTTTTCGCGTTCCTCCTTCCAATCTTCAGGCGCGGAGCGCGGGAAACAGCTGTGTCGCGGAAGTAACCTGGGACTGGGCGATTGACGCTTCCCGAGGGGACGAAGGTCCGAACGGCAACATCTCCTTTTTTCTTCGTAGAAAAGTCGGAAGCGGAGCGACTGTGCGCCTGAACGAATCCGACACGCTTTCCACGGCGCACGTTTCTTACCGAGATTCAGGGAGTACGCGTATTTATTCGTACAAGTATGAGGATAAAAATACGGGAGGCGGAGGGCTTTCTCCGGCGGAGACGTATTCTTACCGAGTTGTCGTGCAGTCCGCGAGCGGGGGCTCTTTTTCTTTTCCCACGAATCCCGAAGAGTGGGTGGGGCCGGTGCAGGTCCTGACCGACGTACCTACTCCCGCGGCTCCGTCAAATGTGCGGGCGGGCTGGGTCGGGGCGAACGCGGAAGAGCGGGCGGCCCACAAAACCATTGAGATCAAGTGGCAGGGAACCGTTCTGCCCGATATCGGGGGATTCACTATTTTTCGCGCCGCAGGGAACGGGGCGTATTCCCAGATTTTCAGTGCCCTACTTACCGAAGATGCTTTTGATTTTGAGGGCGGATACTGGATTTACCAGGATTCCGCGGGCCTTAATCCGGCAGAGCGGTATTCGTATAAGATCGTTGCTTTTAATAAGGGCGTGAATTGTCCGGCGGCCGGGACGCGGACTTCTTCCGAATCCGCTCCGGTATCCGTTGCGGACGTTCCTCTGCCCCCACCTCAGCCGGATTTTAACCTCACTTCGACGGAAGACAATTTTACCGTTTCCTGGCCATATTTTTTCCCCCGGGAGCATCATTTTACTCTTCGCACAACCAACATATTTAATGCGGACGGGGTTCCCCAGTTTTCTCCTTCAGCAACTACGATACCGGGATCCGGAGGCCCGTATTCGCGCGTTTTCAATGATGCGGTTCCGAGTACGAAATACGCGGTCCAGGTTTGCGCGTATCGCGACGATGTCGCGGGAGAGGCCGCACTTTCCAGTTGCATGGTGAAAAATGTCGAGACCGGCGTTGCGCGCCCCAAAAATCTGCGGGCAAGGCTTCACGGCGTTGCTTTAAGCGGGACAGACGTTTCCGCGAACATCAC
>CAYXNB010000042.1:0-2446 GCA_964466475.1 uncultured Candidatus Saccharibacteria bacterium | reverse complement strand
TACCCTATATGATACACAGGAGGTCAAATTGACCTCCTGTGTGTTATTTTTGTAGATTCGGATAATTTGTAGTTTTGGAGCGGCTCATGAAATCATTCCTCAAAAAACTCATTGAAGGCGACCCCATCAAAAAATACTGGAAACGGGTCCCTGAAATAAATAATAAAGAAAAAGAGATAGAAACCCTTGGGAAAGAGGGTCTTTTGGAGTATTCGAAAAAATTAAAAGAAAAGATAGAAACAGGAGCATCGCTCGCGGACGTTCTTCCGGATGCCTTTGCTCTGGTTCGTGAAGCCGCGAAACGAACCTTAAAACAACGTCATTATGACGTGCAGTTAATAGGCGGCATGGTGATTCACGAGGGTAAGGTCGCGGAAATGTTGACCGGAGAGGGAAAGACGCTCGTGGCAACCCTACCCGTGTATCTGAATGCCCTAACCGGCAAGGGCGTGCACGTTATAACCGTAAACGATTACCTTGCCCGCCGAGACGCGATCTGGATGGGTCAGGTCTATCATGCTCTGGGAATGAAAACCGCCTGCATCGTCCACGACGCGGCGTATATGTATGATCCGGAATACGAAGGAAGCGAGCTGGATGAAAAGCGGGATCAGGTTGCGAGTTTTCATATTATCGAAAAATTCCTCCGCCCCATCTCCCGCAAAGAGGCCTACGGAGCCGACATCACCTACGGCACGAACCATGAGTTCGGTTTTGACTACCTGCGCGACAATCTCGCGCTCGACCTGGGGAGCAAGGTGCAGAGAAAGCATCACTACGCCATCATAGACGAGGTGGATTCCATCTTGATCGACGAGGCGCGCACCCCGCTCATCATCTCCGCGCCGGACGCCGAGTCGAGCGAGTACTATAAAATATTCGCCCGCCTGGTAGGGAATCTGAACAATGAGGAGGACTACACGTTTGAAGAAAAGACAAAAACCGTAAGCATACTTGAACCCGGTATAGACAAGGTGGAAAAATTTTTGAATATCCAAAATATCTTTGCTCCGGAAAATTCTCGTCTTGTGCATTTTTTGCAGGAATCCCTGAAAGCAAAAACTCTGTATCTGAAGGATCGCGACTATGTGGTGAATAATGGCGAAATTATTATCGTGGACCAGTTCACGGGTCGGATGCTCCACGGCCGCCGCTACTCCGGCGGACTTCATCAGGCGATCGAGGCAAAGGAGAATGTGCGTGTAAAGGAAGAAAACAGGACCTATGCCACAATCACCATTCAAAACTACTTCCGATTGTATGAAAAAATCGCGGGCATGACCGGCACCGCCGAAACCTCAAGCGAGGAGTTTTTCAAGGTATACGGCCTGCACGTGGTCTCTATTCCTCCAAATAAATCCGTGGCGCGCAAAGATATGTCCGATCTCATCTACAAGACCCGGGTCGCGAAATACAGGGCAATAGCCGAAGACGTAAAAAAGAGAATGGAAAATGGCCAGCCCGTGCTCCTCGGTACCACCTCAATCGAGCACAACGAAGTACTCGCAACTTTTCTTCGCAAAGAAGGGATTCCGCATGAAATGCTAAACGCGAAAAACCATGAACGCGAAGGCGAAATTATCGCCCAGGCCGGCCGCCCCGGGGCAGTCACCGTCGCGACCAACATGGCTGGTCGCGGCGTGGATATTGTCCTTGGGGGTAACCCCAAAGACCCTGAGGCGGCTCGAAGGGTGCTGGAAGCGGGCGGCCTCCACGTCATAGGCACGGAGCGGCACGAAGCGCGCCGCATTGACAACCAGTTGCGGGGCCGCTCCGGCCGCCAGGGCGATCCGGGGTCAAGCCAGTTTTATCTTTCGCTCGAAGACGACCTGATGCGCATCTTTGGCGGCGAGCGCCTGAAGGGGCTTATGGATACGCTCAAAGTCCCGGACGACCAGCCGATTGAGTCCGGCATGGTTTCAAAATCCATCAATCAGGCGCAATCACGGGTGGAAGGAAATAATTTTGATATTCGAAAGCATCTCCTTGATTACGACGATGTCCTGACCCGACAGCGCACCGCGATATACGCGAAACGGGAAAAACTTTTGAAAGCAGGAGATGAAAACACGATTGTGGAAGAAAATATTGAGCCGGAGCGGGCAAAAGCCATCGCCCAGTCCCTTGTCCGCGTCATTGATTCGCTCTGGGTGGATCATCTGGAGGCGCTGGAGTCCCTCCGCGAGTCAGTCGGCATCCGCGCCTACGGCCAGAGGGAGCCCTTGCTCGAGTACCGCAGGGAAGCGCATCTGCTCTATCAGGCGATGGGGCAGAACTTTGAGGACTTGAGCAAAAAAATTATGACAGAACTTTTGCAGGCGGACTTAAACCGCGCAAAGCCGATGGAAGAAAAACCGAAGATCGCGATCCCTTTGGGCAAAGACAAAGTTGGCCGCAACGACCCCTGTCCTTGTGGTTCGGGCAAAAAGTATAAAAAGTGTCATGG
>CAYXNB010000041.1:0-3136 GCA_964466475.1 uncultured Candidatus Saccharibacteria bacterium | reverse complement strand
AAAAAGTGTCATGGAGCGTGACAAAATTTTTAATTAATGGACGACGTTGTTATCAAAAAATCAACAATAGGCCAGTTTCCCGACGGAAAAGGTGTATTTGCAAAAAGGGACTTCAAGAAAGGTGAGGTGGTGATCCGGTATCGTCTAAAACCGCTCACAGAAGAAGAGCGGGAAAGATTGACCGAAAGCGAGAAGGAATTTACGCATAGCCACTGGGGACAGATATATCTGTACCCGGAACCGGAACGGTATGTGAACCATTCGAATAATCCGAACACGATTCAGGATTTGAAGAAAAAAGAAGACATCGCCTTACGAGATATCAAAAAGGGAGAAGAGATTACAACGGATGCGACAAAGGACGATATCGTGTAGATATTTCGATATGTCGGCATTTCAAAATGGGTTGCGCCTCTGCAACGAATGCTCCCGCCTCATCTAAAGTTTTGCGGATAAGGTAAAAGGCGGCTCGCGACAGGGAATGCAGTTCAAGCGAGTGCAAAAACCCGACCGCGTAAAGGAAATTTTGAAAGAAATGACTCTGGAAGTGTACAAAAAGTTTTACGAAAACAAATGGGATTAAATTTGGATATAGAAATATGCAAAAACAAATCATAGCCGTCGTGGGGCTTATCACAAACGACAAGGGAGAAATATATTTGCAAAAAAGGAATGACCCCGAGCAGGAATGGGCAGACGGCAAATGGGAACTGCCCGGAGGAGGCGTGGATTTCGGAGAAACGCTCGAAGACGCGCTCGTCCGCGAATGTAAGGAGGAAACCGGATCCGAAGTGGAGGTGGGGAAACTCCTTCCCTACGTAGAGGTAAAAAGGTTGGGTAAAAAGAAGGGGGGCGTATCAGGTTTTTGTAATCTGCTTCGTCTGCAAAATAAGAAAGGGAATACCCGGTCCGGCAAATGAAGAAACCTCGGAGTCCGGATGGTTTGCGAAAGACGAGGTACTAAAGAAAGACCTGCTCTCCGGGGTAGAAAGGTTTGTGGAGGAATTTGAAAAACTCCAAAAATAAAAAGCGGGAAAATAGCATGCAAAAACAACCGGAAGAGATGCAGAGGGGGGATGCGGAGATCGAAAGCGTGAGCGCGTCCACATGGAAATATATCGCGCAAGAGCGTAGGATTTTATCTTTTGTCCTTCTCGTGGCGGCAATAGGAGCAACGATTGTTCTGATTTACGTTTCCACGCGAATTGAGGATATGGAAGGATTACCCTTTTTGCCCGTGATAATTCTCTTCACCCTCTACGGCATGGTGTATGCGAAAATGCACGGGAAGTTCATGGAACAATTCGCGAAAGCGAATGGATTCATATATTGGAGAGGAGGATCCGCGGAAGAGGAGGAGGGCATCATATTTCAAAGGGGACATGGCAAAAGGGTTTCGCATCTGGTAGAGGGAGTGTGGGAAAGTAACCCGGTACGTCTTTGTAATTACGAATATTCCGTAAAGCAGGGAAAAAACGAAACAAGATATAGGTACACCATATTTCGCACTATCCTTGGTAAGTCCATGCCCCGCATATTTTTGGACGCGCACGGAAAGGGAAACTGGAAGACGGAGTGGTGGATAAAAAGCGGGTTAAAAAAGATATCTCTGGAATCAAATGATTTTGAAAAAATATACGATCTCTACATAACCGAAGGGGAACATATTCCGGCTCTGCAGATATTCGCGCCGGATCTGATGGAAAAACTGATCCATCTCCGAAAGCATTTTGATGTGGAAATAGTAGATGACAAGTTGTATATATACAAAGGAGGGTACGTGGGGAAAAAGAAAGATCTGGAGGAAATGTACGGGGTGGCAAAAATAGTGATAGAAAATATTAGAAACGTGGTTGAACGAATGGTACAATGACGCCATGATAAAACGCATTGTTGATATCCTGGGAGCGCAGGTCGGCCTCTCGGCGCTCCTCCTCATGCTTCCGTTCGTGGCAATAGCAATAGGAAAAGAAGACGGGTGGCCCGTCTTCATCAAACAAAAAAGAATAAGCAAGGGAAAAGCGATAAACGTCTGGAAATTCCGCTCCATGGTAAAGAACGCGGAGGAAATGAAAAAAAATCTCGCGGACAGAAACGAGCGCGACGACGGACCTTTTTTCAAAATTGCGGAAGATCCGCGCGTAACGAAGACGGGGAGATTTCTCCGTAAAACCCGGCTCGACGAATTCCCTCAGTTCATAAACGTATTAAAAGGCGAACTCTCTCTTGTCGGCCCCCGCCCGCACGAACCGGAAGAAATAGAAAAGTATCCGGAAAAATACAAGCATATACCGCTGGAAAAAGCCGGCCTGACTTGCCTTTCCCAGATTACGGGAAAGCCCTTTTTGCCGTTTGAAGAAGAGATGGAACTCGATCTCGCGTATATAAAAGCAAAATCCCTGAAAACTGACCTCGGAATTATCGCGAAAACATTGGGGATACTCCTTACAAAACGCGACGGGATATGAGAATAGCCATTCTCCACGATTACTTAAATCAATATGGGGGCGCGGAACGCGTACTGGAAGCGTTCTTGGAGATATTTCCGGGCGCCGATCTTTACACGCTTTTGTATGACGAAAAACGGATGCAAGGGCGTTTTAAAAAAAACATTAAAAAAACAAGTTTTTTGGATATTTCGTTTGTACGAAATCATCATCGCGCCTTTATACCGCTCATGCCTCTGGCGTCAAGATTGCTCGCCAATAATACGAGTTATGATCTCGTGTTATCATCATCGGCCGGGTATGCAAAGGGGTTTAACATAAGGGGAAAAGCGCATGTTTCCTACTGCCACACCCCGCTCCGGTACGCATGGGAGGGCGGATATTTGGAACGCTTGCCCGGGATTTTGCGTATCGCAAAAATTATCGGGGCTCCGGCGCGATGGTATTTGCGGGCCTGGGATAGGAGCGCCTCGAAAAGAGTTGATGTCTTCATCGCGAATTCCGAATTCATACAAGAAAAAATAAGCGCGTACTACGGACGCGAAGCGGAAGTCGTCTATCCTCCGGTTGATGCCGAAAATTTTTTTTACGAAGAAAAGCCGAGAGAAGATTACTACCTCATGGCCGGCCGCCTCATTTATTACAAGCGGTTTGATCTGGGGATCAGAGCGATTCAGGCACTTGGAAAA
>CAYXNB010000040.1:0-3691 GCA_964466475.1 uncultured Candidatus Saccharibacteria bacterium | reverse complement strand
TGATCCTGGTCCAGGATGAACGCTGGCGGCGTGGATAAGGCATGCAAGTCGAACGCTTTGGCCGCAAGGCCAAGGAGTGGCGAACGAGTTAGTAACACCCTGGTACGTACCCCGAAGTCGGGCATAACTTGCCGAAAGGCGAGCTAATTCCCGATGGTCTCTTACGAGTAAAGTCGCAAGACGCTTCGGGATCGGCCTAGGTCCTATCAGCTAGTTGGTGAGGTAATGGCTCACCAAGGCGACGACGGGTAGGGGGGGTGAGAGCCCGTTCCCCAACGACGCAACTGAGACACGGTGCGTACTCCTACGGGAGGCAGCAGTCGAGAATATTCGACAATGGGCGAAAGCCTGATCGAGCGACGCCGCGTGCAGGATGAAGGCCTTCGGGTTGTAAACTGCTTTTCTGCCGGATGAAGTAACGTCATTTATGGCGTTATTGACCGTACGGCGGGAATAAGGGGCTGCTAACTTCGTGCCAGCAGCCGCGGTAATACGAAGGCCCCAAGCGTTATCCGGATTTATTGGGCGTAAAGGGCGCGTAGGAGGTCCGATGCGTCTTCCGTTAAATTCTGCGGCTCAACCGCAGATCTGCGGGGGATACGGTCGGGCTAGAGGACGTTAGAGGCAGATGGAACGCACGGTGTAGGGGTGAAATCCGTTGATATCGTGCGGAACACCAAAGGCGAAGGCATTCTGCTGGGACGTTCCTGACCCTGAGGCGCGAAAGCGTGGGGAGCAAAAAGGATTAGATACCCTTGTAGTCCACGCCCTAAACGATGCAGATTAGTTGTCTCGAGTATCGACCCTCGGGGTGACGTAGCTAACGCGTTAAATCTGCCGCCTGGGAAGTACGAGCGCAAGCTTAAAACTCAAAGGAATAGACGGGGACTCGCACAAGCGGTGGAGCATGTGGTTTAATTCGATGGTAAGCGAGGAACCTCACCAGGGCTTGAAGCCCCGATGACCGCTTCCGAAAGGGAGTTTTCATTACTGACATCGGGACAGGTGCTGCATGGTTGCCGTCAGCATGTGCCGTGAGGCGCTCCCTTAAATGGGGTAACATGCGCAACCCTTATCCTGTGTTATACGTGTCACAGGAGACTGCCGCGTTATACGCGGAGGAAGGTGAGGACGACGTCAAATCAGCATGGCCCTTTGATGCCCTGGGCGACACACATGCTACAATGGTGCGTACAGAGGGTTGCCAAGCCGCGAGGCGGAGCCAATCCCTTAAAACGCGCCCCAGTTCGGATTGGAGTCTGAAACCCGACTCCATGAAGTCGGAATCGCTAGTAATCGCGGATCAGAACGCCGCGGTGAATACGTTATCGAGTCCTGTACTCACCGCCCGTCAATGCAAGGGAGCCGGGAAGACCTGAAGTTCGCTTCGGTGGATTAGGGTAAGCTCGGTGACATGGCATAAGTCGTAACAAGGCACGCGTAGCGGAAGCTGTGCGTGGATCAATTTTTTTCGAATATTTGGATATTTAAATGCCTCAATATTTAAATATTTAAATATTTTCTGTATGGTGTTGGCCGAGGAACCATCATGTTTCGGCTTCCGAAATCTTTTGGTTGTGCGCGGAAGCGCGCGACGCGTCGCGCGAGTTCCGCGCATAACTTCGGTTTCGCGATTTCTTGGGATGACAAAAAAACTCTTATGTATTCACAAAAGCGGCGGAAGCCGCTTTTGTGGTATACTTTTTCTATGGAAGGGGCAGCGCAGAAAAAAATTCTTATTGTCGAGGACGAGCCGCTTTTGGGAAATCTTCTGAAACAGCGTCTGGATCGCGAAGGATTCGCAGTTACTTTGGTGCGCGACGGGGAGGAGGCGTTTCGTACTATTCAGGGGATTCTCATTCCGGATCTGGTTTTGCTTGATATTATTCTTCCCAAGATTTCGGGGTTTGAGCTTATGGAGCGGATCAACCAGGATCCGGACCTTGCCCAAAAACACATTCCCATTGTTATCGTGTCTAACCTGGGGCAGGAGGGGGATGTGAAGAAGGGACAGGATTTGGGCGCCATCGGGTACTTCGTGAAGGCGCAGCTTTCGATCGAAGATCTGGTTTCCAGGGTAAGGGAATTTTTCGGGCAATAGGCGCGTGGTTATCCCCAGCATTTTGTTTTTTTTTGCTTTTCGTTATATTATTTCTATCAAAGAAAGGTTTCTTTCTTAATACCACAAGGTCGAGTATTTTCAATTTATAAGAAAATTTTCTGATGTCTCACAAATCAGCAAAGGGCTTTACTCTGATAGAGCTTTTGGTCGTGATCGCCATTCTTGCAGTACTCGCCACGGCAGTTGTTCTGATTTTGAACCCAGCCGAGCTTATTCGCCAGGGCAGGGATTCGACCCGTCTTTCCGATCTGGATTCCCTGAACACCGCCCTTTCCTTGTATCTCGCGGATGTTGATCCTGCGTCTGCTACGCTCGGGACGTGCGATACGACCGCCCGCTGCACCTTCGATCCGGGAGCGGCGACTTCGACTTTTACCGGCAAGCCGACCTGCACGGTGACGAGTAGCACGGTAGTTACGGGGGGTGGCTGGATTGATGTAAACCTCGGGCTTATTTCCGGAGGTTCGCCTTTGCCCCGACTTCCGATCGATCCGGTAAACAACGCGGAATACTATTACGGTTATGCCTGTGACAACACGGGCGATTGGTACGAATTGAACGCCAGAATGGAAAGCAATAAGTTTTCCGGTGGCGGAGCAACCGGCGTTGAGGTTGACGACGGAGGCGACAATGATGGCGCCTACGAGGTTGGAAACGATCCGGGATTGAATTTGTAATCCCTGTTGTTCAAAAAAAACAGAAAAAACCCGCGTATTTTTATGCCGCGGGTTTTTTCTATATACTATAGACATGGCGCTTTTCGTGTTTTCTCTTTTTATTTTTGGGCTCGGACTTTTTTTTCAGGCCCGGTTTTCCGGCAGGATCATTTTTTTCCGGATTCTTTTCATAATCGCCTGCGCGGCGGTTATTCTTTTTTACCTTGCATTTGTTTTTTTACAATACCGCGTTTGGCAAGGGGCGGGGCCCCCCTCTTCGTACCTTGTCCCTCCGCATCGAAGTGTCTGGTACGTGTTTTCGTATCATTTTTTCCGGTTTCTTTTGTGGTACGTCGTTTCCGCCGGCATTGCGCTTTTCGTGTTTTTTTCCATGCGGCGGCTAAACGCAAGATCCGGGGATCAGTTTTTTGAGCGCGAAGAGCCTTATCTTGCCGCGCTCTCCATTTTTCTTTCCGGGAATCCGGCCTGGAATTATGCCTGGATATATTATTTCTTTATTTTGAGCGCCGCTTCAGCGCTTGGCATAATTTTTCGGAGAGGACAATGTTTTTCTTTGTATTGGTTATGGATACCCTGTGCGCTTGGAGGTATAATAGTAGCAAATGTCGCGCAGTATCTAATCTTTAAAACATTTTGAATTTTCATATTTAAGATTGTTTAGAGGCAGAGATTAGGATTTGGATTTTTATGGTACCGTTACCTCCCCATCAAATAAAAAATCTTCTCGTGGGCGAAGGTCTTGTGCGCGAGGACCAGTTTGACGCGGCCCAAGAAGAGGCGGACCGCAAGCGGCAGCAGGTGCACGAAGTCCTTATTTCCCAAGGGCTTTTGAACAAGGATTATTTTTACACTTTAATCTCCAAGCACCTGGGGACCCCGCGTATTCGCGTGC
>CAYXNB010000039.1:0-3808 GCA_964466475.1 uncultured Candidatus Saccharibacteria bacterium | reverse complement strand
TTATAATAAATCTTGTAGATATGGAAACATTATTTTACATCGTCATTCTCCTTTTCTCCGTAGTGATCCACGAGGTAACCCACGGCATGGTGGCGGATAAGCTGGGCGACCCGACCGCCCGCCTGGCCGGACGGCTTACGCTAAACCCCTTAAAACACATTGATCCTTTCGGGTCTGTCATTCTCCCGCTTATGATGGCGATCCTCCCCGGCAATTTTATCTTTGGCTGGGCAAAGCCCGTGCCGTTTAATCCCTACCACCTGAAAAATCCGGAACGGGACGCGGCGCTCATCGCGGCCGCGGGTCCGGCAAGCAACTTTCTTATCGCCGCCATATTCGGATTAATTATTAAAATATCGGCGATACTGCAGATTCCGATTCTTTTGGGAGCCGCCCCGCTTTTTGCCGCGATTGTATGGATAAATATTATTCTCACGGTCTTTAACCTGGTTCCGATCCCGCCCCTGGACGGATCGAAAATCCTCTTCGTTCTGCTGCCGCGGGGGGCGCAGGGCATAAAAATAGCGCTGGAGCAGTATGGATTTATCATTCTTCTTTTCTTTATTTTTTTCGGATTCAGCTACATTGCGCCTATTATGCGCCTTCTCTATAGGATATTGGTATAAAAATTTGACAAGAAGCGGATTTTTGTTATTCTTAAACACGTTTTGTTCTCTAGCGACTAGCCACTAGTGGCTAGTGACTAGTGGCTAATCAATGCCTACCGTAAACCAACTCTTAAAGCGCGCGCGAAGGCGCGGAGTAAGTAAGGAAAAAACCCCTGCGCTCGGGCGGTATTTTAATTATCTGCAAAACCGGCCCGTGCACTCGCCCTCGCCGTTCAAGCGGGGGGTGTGCGTAAAAGTTTTCACCACCACCCCGAAAAAGCCGAACTCCGCTCTGCGCAAAGTCGCTCGTGTGCGGCTCACAAACGGCATGGAGGTTACGGCCTATATTCCGGGAGAGGGTCATAATTTGCAGGAGCACTCGGTGGTCGTCATCCGCGGCGGGAGGGTAAAAGATCTTCCGGGAGTGCGGTATCATATAGTGCGCGGAGTTTTAGATACCCAGGGAGTGGGCCCGAGAAAGCAGGGTAGGTCAAAATACGGAGCAAAGAGGCCGAAAGAAAAAGAGTGAGCAAATAATTCGAGATCATGAATCTTTAATCCTTAATCTTTAATCCTAATTTATTATGCGTAAAAGCGGAAAATACACAAAACAAATTCCAAAGCCGGATTATAAATACAACCGCGTGGACATGGGGCGGTTTATTAACTATTTGATGAGCCAGGGTAAAAAGAGCGTCGCGGAAAAAGTATTTTATGAGGCGCTTGGAGAGGTGGAGAAAAAAACAAAGCAGGACCCTCTCGCGGTTTTCGGAAAAGCCCTTGAAAACACCTTCCCTTCCGTGGAGATTGCCTCCCGCAGGGTGGGCGGAGCAAACTATCAGATCCCCGTGGAGGTGCGCGAAGGAAGAAAATTTTACCTCGCCTCCCACTGGATCATAAACGCCGCGCGTGGAAAAAAGGGAAGACCCATGGCCGTACGTCTCGCGGATGAGATTATTGCCGCGTCAAAAAACGAGGGAGACGCGATCAAGAAAAAGCAGGACACCCACCGCGTAGCCGAGGCAAACCGAGCATTCGCCTCCTTCCTCCGTAGATAAGATGGTCTCCTTAATCTTTAATCCTTAATCCTGTTTGTCATGCCCAGAGAATATCCGATAGAGAAAATTAGAAACATAGGCATCATCGCCCACATAGACGCCGGCAAAACCACGACAACCGAGGGTATTTTGTATCTGACGGGACGTACGCACAAAATCGGCGCAGTCCACGAGGGCGACACCCAGATGGATTGGATGGAGCAGGAGCGCGAACGGGGTATTACCATAACATCAGCCGCAACAACCTGTTTCTGGAAGCCGAAACGGTATGATTCAAGCGGCACACACCGCGTAAACATAATCGATACTCCCGGACATATTGACTTCACGGTGGAGGTCCAGCGTTCGCTGCGCGTTTTGGACGGCGCGGTCGTGCTTTTTGACGGAAAAATGGGCGTAGAACCGCAGTCCGAGACCGTCTGGCACCAGGCGGATGGATTCGGCGTGCCGCGCGTCTGTTTTGTGAACAAAATTAACCAGACCGGAGGTGATTTTTGGAAAAGCTTGAAATCGATTCGCGAACGCCTCTCCCCGCACGCGACTCCCATACAGATTCCGGTGGGATTTGAAAAAGAAATTCGCGGAGTGGTGGACCTTGTGAAAATGAAGGCGTACACCTATCAAAATTACAGCGACAAAGAACTGGTGGAGGGAGAGGTGCCCGAAGATCTGATGGAAGAAGCGAAAAAATGGAGGCACGAACTCGTAGAGCGCGCCGTGGAGGCGGATGACGCGCTTATGGAAAAGTATCTCGCCGGAGAAGAAATTTCAGAGCAGGAGCTCGTTCGGGCGGTTCGCAAAGCGACTCTGGAGAAAAAAATGTTTCCGGTTTTGGGCGGAGACGGCAGGGGCGTGATCGTGGAAACGCTTTTGGACGCCGTTATAAATTACCTCCCCGCTCCGACCGACCTTCCGCCCGTAAAAGCGATAAACCCAAAAACCGAAAAAGAAGAGGAGCGCAATCCCGTGGATTCGGAGCCCTTTGCCGCGCTTGCCTTTAAAATCGCCACCGATCCTTTTGTCGGAACGCTCACCTTTTTTCGGGTATATTCGGGAACGTTAAAAAAGGGAAGTTACATCGTAAACGCCTCAAAAAATTCGCAGGAACGCGTTGGTCGCGTGGTGCGCCTGCACGCCAACCAGCGCGAGGACGTGGACGAGGTATATGCCGGAGAAATTGCGGCGATCGTGGGGCTTAAAAACACAACGACCGGCGACACGCTCGCGGATGCGGAACACCCGGTTTTTCTTGAAAGCATCACCTTCCCCGAGCCGGTTATTTCCGTAAGCATCGAGCCGAAAACAAAAGCGGACCAGGAAAAAATGGGCATAGCCCTCCGCCGCCTTTCCGAAGAGGACCCGACCTTCAAGGTGAGCGGCGATCAGGAAACAGGAGAAACCGTGATTTCCGGAATGGGAGAGCTCCATCTTGAGATTTTGGTGGACAGAATGAAGCGGGAATTTACGGTGGAAGCGAATGTGGGCCGCCCTCAGGTGGCGTACAAGGAAACCATCAAAGGCAAGGCCGAGGCCGAGGGCAAGTACATTAAACAATCCGGCGGTCGCGGCCAGTACGGACATGCCTGGATTCGCGTAGAGCCAAAGGAGCGGGGAGCCGGATTTGAATTTATAAGCGAAATCAAAGGAGGGATCATTCCGCAGGAGTATATTCCCGCGGTAGGCAAGGGCGTAAAAGAATCGATGGACAAAGGCGTAATAGCCGGCTATCCCATGGTGGATATTGAAGCAACGCTCTACGACGGCTCGTTTCATGAAGTCGATTCCTCGGAAATGGCGTTCAAGATCGCGGGATCCATGGCGTTCCAAGAGGCGGTGCGGCGCGCGAGCCCCGTGCTTTTGGAACCGATCATGAAGGTGCAAATAATCGTATCCGGAGAATTTTTGGGAGATGTGACGGGAGACGTAAGCGGCAAACGCGGCAAGATTCTGGAAATGGGAGATCGCGAAAGCGTCCGGGTCGTAGATGCGGAAATCCCGCTTTCCGAAATGTTCGGGTACTCCACCACGCTCCGCTCCATGACCCAGGGACGCGGATCGTTTACCATGGAGTTCAGCCACTACGCCGAAGTCCCGAAAAATATTGCCGAACAGATTGCCGAAGGAAAACGACGTTAATTAAAA
>CAYXNB010000038.1:0-4539 GCA_964466475.1 uncultured Candidatus Saccharibacteria bacterium | reverse complement strand
ATGTCGCTTTTGTCTTGGCGAAGGCGGAGGGGCGGGCACCGAGGGAGGTGGCGGAGGAGATTGTGGCAAAGATTAAGGATCAAGGATTAAGGATCAAGGGAAAGATTTTTTCGCGAGTTGAAGTGGCGGGCGGGGGGTTTATAAATTTTTGGATTGCGGAAGATGTGTTGGTAAGGGAGGCCTTTCGACCCTTTGCGCCCACAAAGCGAAAAACGAGGCGAAGAGGCGGCAGCTCTTCGGCTTCGCTCAGGATAAAGATCGAATACTTCCAGCCGAACGTGGCAAAAATTTTGCACGTCGGGCATATGCGAACCGCCATTATCGGCGACGCGTTGAAGCGGATTTTTTTGTGGCAGGGACATAAGGTTATTTCCGATACGCACATCGGGGACTGGGGCACGCAGTTTGGGATTCTTTTGTACGGGTGGAAGCAGTTGTCGGAGGCGGAGCGGGGAGAGATACGAAAAAATCCTTTGCGGGGTTTGAATAATCTGTATGTCGAGGAGAGTAAGAGGATTGATTCAAATCCGGAGCGGCGGGAGAAGGGAAAAGAGGAGTTTGTGAAATTGGAGCGAGGAGACCGGGAGAACAGGAAGATCTGGGAGTGGATGCTCAAGGTGTCGGTAAGGGAATTTGAGCGGGTGAAAAAAGAACTCGGACTTTTGAAATTTGAAGACGAACGAGGGGAGTCGGTGTACGAGGACGCGATGCCTCCTTTGGTCGCGCGGGCATTGAAGGGGGGGGTCGCGATCAAAAAAGACGAAGCTGTTGTCGTGGATTTGGAAGACGTGGGGTTTGGTGATGCGGTTTTGTTGAAGTCGGACGGGGCTTCTACTTATCTTTTGCGGGACCTCGCGACTCTGGAATATCTTAACAAGAAAAAGTTGGATAAAAATCTGTACGTGGTGGATATCCGGCAGGCGCGTCATTTTGAGCAGGTTTTTGAGGTTGGAAAGCGGCTTGGGATTTTGCTCGCGGAGCGGAGCGAGCATATCGTATACGGCTTTGTTTCTTTGCCGGGCCGGGCGATGAGCACGCGCAAGGGCGATGTGGTCTGGTTTTGGGAGGTGTTTGAAGAGGTTGTTTCCCGGGCGCGGGAGGTAATAGAAGAGAAGAATCCGGAATTGAAGAATAAAGATAAGGTTGCGAAGGCGGTCGGGATCGGGGCATTGAAATATTTTGATCTGGCGCATCATCCGAAATCGAATATCGTGTTTGATAAGGAGAAGGCATTGGCGTTTGAGGGGAATACGGGGCCGTATCTTCAATATACATACGCGAGGTTGAGAAGCATATTGCGGAAAACTCGAAACCCGAAACCCGAAACCCGAAACAAATTCAAAATTCAAAATGTTCAAATTTTAAACACGGAACGATTGCTTTTAGTCGAGATTGCGCGGTTTTCGGAGGCGGTGGAGGACGCGGCGAAGGCGTACGCGCCATCGCTCCTCGCGAATTATTTGTACGGCTTGGCGGGGAAGGCGAACGAGTTTTATCACGCGGTGCCGGTATTGAAAGAAGAAGACGCGGAAAAGCGCGGGTTTCGCCTCGCGCTCGTGGGGGCGGTCGCGGAGACCCTGAAGAGGGGGCTGTATCTTTTGGGTATTGAAGCGCCCGAGGAGATGTAGTATATTTATATTATGAGTTTTCGGACGACATTGAATACCAAGAAGACGAAGACGCCCTCTTTTGAGGAGGCGCTTCTTCGCTTTTCGTAATCCAGCAGAAGAAACCCCGCCCTCTCAAAAGAGGGCGGGGTTTTTGTTTGGGCGAATTTTTGTTCGGGGATTCGGTTCTCCTCGTGGAATGGTTTCGCGGGGAGATTGAGTCCCGGAGTTCTTTTACAGAGAGGGTGTGCAATGAAACTTTTGCGGTACGCGGGGATGAATGGCTCGATCTCCGCTCCTCCGGTTCGCGTTCTTTTTCTCACGTCTTTGCGCGACGTGGTGGGGTGCGACAAGAACGGGGAGTGGGTTTCCACTCCTAACGGACTGGAATATATGTCGGGCCTCGTCGAGGCGGCGGCGAGGGAGACCCGTTGCGACGGGCGACTCCACGGAGCTCTCGAGATCGCGGGGGTTGTGTGGGACGATCTGCCGAAAGATGGCACTTTCGTCCTGCCGTGGCCCGAGGGTGTGGTCACGGTCCACATTCCGAGCGAGTTCCGCGTGCTTCCGCGTTTGGCACGGGCGAAACGGTGGGCGGCGAAACGGGATTTCGAGGCCGCGGTACTTGCGATGATGCGGGAGCTCGGGGCCGATGTAATCGTCTCCGACCATTACATGGCCCGGATCGAGTTTCTGTTTCCGTCTGAGATGGTCGTGGGCGGTCTTGGAGTGGAGTTCGGACGGGTGTTGAATATCCACCCGGCCGTGACCCTTTCCGGACATTCGTTCTGTTTCCGCGGGCCTACGCCGACCGCGGACGCAATCGTGTGCGCGCGGCAGAATGGGCGCGCCGTGTTCACCGGCGCGACATTTCACGTCGTCAATCCCGTGATCGACGACGGGCCCGTTCTGGCATATGCGTCTCCGACTCCGGTGTATCCGGACGATGAGGCGCAAATTCTTCGTCTGCGAAATTACCGCACGGCGAAAATCCCCGTGTTCGTGGAGGGGATGCGGCATTATGCGAATGCCGTGCATCCCCGTCTCGGGGGCGTGGACTTTTCCCGCCCCATCTAATATGTTGCGAACGTTTGCCTCTAAGGGCAAACGTTCGCAACTGCTACAATATAAGTAATTATGTTCAGCCAAACTATTTTGAATCATGCGGAGCGCGTGCATGAGGTGCTTCGAAAAGAGGGAGGAGGGGGTTTTGCGCGGATACTGCCAGATTCTTTTTTAGAGAAGGCGCCTTTTGTTTTTGATTTTACTTCGAGAAATAAAGACCTTGCGCATATTGATCTCGCGCGCGTGGGGGAATTGGGCGAGTATGTTTCTTTGACGTTGCGGCGCGGCGGATACCGGATGGGCGCGGGCGGATATGGCGAGGACAGGGTGCTTTATAAAGTGAGTTCACTTTTCGCGGGGCAGGGGGAGCCGCGCTCGGTGCATCTTGGCGTGGATTTATGGCTTCCCGCGGGCACTCCGGTTTTTGCGCCTTTGTCGGGACGCGTTCATAGTTTTCAGGATAATAATAATTTTTTGGATTATGGGCCCGCGATTGTTTTGGAGCACGTTCTTTTTGGCGTCCGTTTTCATACTTTGTACGGGCATTTGAGCAGGAAATCGCTCGAAGGATTATTCGCGGGAAAAGAAATTTCACGCGGAGAGGAGTTCGCGTCTTTGGGGGAGACCGGCGAGAACGGACAGTGGCCCCCTCATCTGCATTTTCAGGTTATTTCGGATATGCTGGGGAAGGTCGGCGATTTTCCGGGTGTTGCAAAGCCCTCGGAGGCGAAAGAGTACCTCGCGCTTTGTCCGGACCCGAATTTGATTTTGTGTATCTCCGCGCTTTAGAATGGGTTTATGTTTGGTGATTTGGATAAATTCTCCTTACCGGAATTTGAGAAGGAGGTTACAAAGTTCTGGGAGGAGAAGGGGATATTCGAGAAAACACTTCAGAAATCGAGTAGAAGGAAGCCTTTCGACTTCGCTCAGGGTAAACCCTATTCTTTTTACGACGGGCCGCCGTTTGCCACGGGCCTGCCCCATTACGGGCATATTTTGGCTTCAACCATAAAGGACGTGATTCCGCGGTATCAGACGATGCGGGGGCGTTTTGTGCGCCGGAGATGGGGGTGGGATTGCCACGGGCTTCCCATTGAGGAGATTGTGGAGAGGAAATTAGGCATTTCGGGGAAGAAGGAAATTGAGGAAAAAGTGGGCATCGCGAAATTCAACGAAACCTGCAGGGAGACGGTGCTCCAGTATGTTTCGGAATGGAGAAAGATGATCCGGCGCATGGGGCGCTGGATTGATTTTGACAATTCTTACAAGACCATGGACAGGGAGTACATGGAGTCGGTCTGGTGGGCGTTTAAGGAACTCTATAAGAAAGGGTTGGTGTACGAGGGTCGCAAGGTGTTGCTTTATTGCCCGAGGTGCGAGACGCCGGTCTCAAATTTTGAGGTGGCGATGGATAACTCGTACAAAACAATAACCGAGGATTCGATTATTGTTAAGTTTAAAGCGAAAAGCGAAAAGCTCAAAAGAGAATTAAAAATTCAAAATGACGAGCCGGTATATTTACTCGCGTGGACGACGACGCCGTGGACATTGCCGGGGAACGTGGCTTTGGCGGTTGGGGATACGATTGCGTACGCAATTGTAAGGATTAAGGATCAAGGATTAATGATTAAGGAAGGAATTTATGTCGTCGCTAAGGATTTGGTCGGGAAGATTTTTACCAATACGTTGCATGAGATGGTTTCCGAAGTTTTTGGGAAAGATTTGGTCGGGTTGGAATACGAGCCGTTGTATGAGGTAGAGGGAATTGCGGGGCAGAAACAGGCGCACAAAGTATATGCCGCGGATTTTGTGACGACTGATGAGGGGACGGGGATTGTGCATACTGCGGTAGTGTATGGTGAGGACG
>CAYXNB010000037.1:0-4973 GCA_964466475.1 uncultured Candidatus Saccharibacteria bacterium | reverse complement strand
GGTTGACGACAACTTTATCGGCAACCGGAAAGATGCCCTGCGCCTCCTCCCCGCGATTGAGGAGTGGCAAAAAACGAACGGCTACCCGTTCGGCCTCTTCACTGAAGCAAGCGTAAACCTCGTCGAACACCCCGAACTTTTGGAAGCAATGGCCAATGCCGGCTTCCGCATGGTCTTTATGGGCATCGAGTCACCCAATCCCGCGGCGCTCCTCGATACCAAAAAAGGCCAAAATGTAAAGGCGGGCCGCGACGACTACCTCCTCAATGCCATTCACGCGGTGCAATCGCACGGCATCGAGGTGACAGCGGGCTTCATTGTCGGCCTCGACGGCGACACGGAAGCATCGCTGAACACTTTCGTCCCCTTCATCCAAGAGGCGGGCATTCCGGTCGCGATGGCGGGACTTTTAACCGCCCTCCACGGAACCGACCTCCACAAGCGCCTTGAGAGCGAGGGGCGACTCGTTACGGAATCGAGCGGGAACAACGTCTCGTTCCAGCTCAACTTCCGCCCCCGCCTCGATCCGCGGGTACTTGTGCAAACCTACCGCCGAATCCTGACCGCGCTCTACGATCCGGGTCTCAAGAACTACTTCGCCCGCTGCCTAACGCTCTTCGAACACATGGGCAGCGCGTCAAGGACGAAAATGCGGGTCGGCAAAGATCAGGTAATGGCCTGCGCGAAGTCGCTGCTCCGGCAGCTCCCCTCGCGCCAAGGGCCGGCCTATGCCGCCTTCCTCGCGACGACCGCGGCGAAGTATCCCCGCATGA
The DNA here is from genome assembly GCA_964466475.1 of uncultured Candidatus Saccharibacteria bacterium. Lineage (GTDB taxonomy): Bacteria > Patescibacteriota > Minisyncoccia > UBA6257 > GWB1-50-10 > JAUYPG01. Next base: position 4,200 of record CAYXNB010000037.1, on the reverse strand, counting down.
TTCCCGAGGCAATCCGCCTCGCGATCATGGGATACCACTTTGAGAAGATAACCCACCAACAGGTCGCAGCGCAGGGATTTCAGGAGTTCGTCGAAAAAGAACTCGCAAAAATCCGCATGCGCGCCGCGCATCTCAAAAACGGATTGGAGGAACTCCGAAACGAAACGGACGCGCTCCTCCGAGAAGCGCGCCGCCGCTATCGGCGCCTTCATCGCGACTGTCGCGTCTTCGCGGAAGACGCGCTACAAACGCTCCACTCCGCGATCGAAGTCGAAATCGCGCAACAAAAATGAGCGCGCATCATGCGCGCCCACAACAAACGCCAGAGGAACTCCCCTGGCGTTCTCGTTTACAATTTCTCCAAGTACTCCAAAGCCGCTTCGTTCAAAAGCACCTCCTCCACATACGCGCGCACGCGCTTCTCATCCGCGTCTTTATACTGCGCCATAAGTTGCTTCACGCTCTCTTCCGTCTTTGCCTTGTCCGGCTTCAGGCCCTCTTTTTTCGCGATCTCCAAAAGCGCGAGTTGCGTCTTTGCGCGCTTCTCAGCCTGCGGAGCCCACTCCTTTTCCAAATCCTCGCGGCTCTTGCCCGCGTGTTTCAAATAATCCTCAAATGAAAATCCGGCGCGCGAAACATCTCCCTCAAGTTGCGCCATCATCCGATGCAGTTCCCCGTGAAGAAGGACATCGGGCAACTCCACCTTCATTTCTCCGATTATTTTATCAACAATATCAAACCGCGCCTTCTCCCGCGCGCGCAATTTCTTGTCTTCCAAAATATTTTCCCGCGCCTTTTTCTTAAAATCCTCCGCGCCCGCAAAGTCGCCCAAAGATTTCGCGAACGCATCGTCAAAAACAGGAAGTTCTGCGTCCTCTGTCTTTTGTTCTTTGTTTGTTTCTTGTATCTTGTTTCTTGTATCTTTTTCTAAGATTACTTTTTCATGCCTCGCCCGTGCTTTCTGCAAATCCAAAATCAAATCCTCCACCTCCTTGTCCATCACCTCAATTTTTACATCCCGAGATTGTCGAAGGACTTCTTTGGCAATCTTTTTATAATCCGGCAACTTCGCCTCCGGCATCACGGAAATCGTAATCTTAAACCCGAGCGGGTTCCCGGGCGCGAGTTTCGTAATCTGCACCTCGGGCTGGCCGATCACATTCAACCCCGCGGCCTCAAGTATTTTCGGATACTCCTTCTCCAGAGCCATCTCCCCCGCCTCGATCCACACGCGCGCCTCACCCACCTTTTCCCGCACCATCTTTGAAGGCACGTGTCCGGGCCGGAATCCGGGCAAAGCAAAATCCGCGCCCAAACGCCCCAAAGCCTTGTCTTCAAAACCACGGACCTTGTCCGCAGAAATCTCGCCCGTAATTTCGGCACGCGAACCCTCGATCTTTTTTACGCTGATATTTTTGTAATCACTCATAGGGCACTAGCCTACCAAACCGCGAAGAATCCGTAAAGAATGAAGCGCGGCAACCACGGCCTCCCCGCCCGAATGAGCGCGGGCAAGCGCCTGTTCCTTTGTATTGCACGTCAAAACCCCAAACCCCACGGGAATTCCATGGTCCAGCATCACCCGAAGCACGCCCTCGGACACGATCTTAGCCACATAATCATAATGGTCCGTCTCCCCGCGGATCACGGCGCCCAAGGCGACCAAGGCGTCATACTTCCCGCTCTCGGCAAGTCCTCTCAAAACAACCGGAATCTCCACGCTCCCCGGCACGCGAAACACGCCGACTTTCTCGCGCGTGATTCCGTACTGCTCCGCAACCCCAAGCGCGGCCTCTAAAAGCCCGTCCGTAACATCGCGGTTAAACTGCGCCGCCACAATCCCCACCCGGTACTCCGACGCGTCAAAAATTTCAAATTCTCCCTTGTGGACTTTTTGAGCCATATTTTGCCAATATATCAAACTCTAAATTTACCAAATCCCCCTTCCGCGCCTCTCCCAAGGTCGTAGACCCTAGTGTATAAGAAACAAGAGAAACCGCAAATTTCGAAACGCTTCTTCGCGCGATAGTAAGCGAAACCCCGTCCACGGCAATAGAACCCTTTTCCGCGAGAAGGTTTGAAAATTTTTTCGGATATGAAATTTCAAAAACTTTCGAAGCCCCCCTGCTCACAACACTCGAAACCTTTCCGACAGAGTCAACGTGGCCCGTCACAAAATGCCCATGCACCTTGTCTGAAAGTCGCATCGGGAGTTCCAAATTCACGCACTTCAACACCCGCACGCCGAATACCGTTTTCGAAAGCGTCTCCGGCATGAGTTCAAAAATCATACGCAATCTGCCGTTTGCAATCCGTGCCTTTCGCATTGTAAGACAAACCCCCTGCACCGCGACCGAATCCCCGGGCCTTAGCCTCCAGCCTTTCGGTTTTTCAATTTCCAAAAATAAAGACCCCGCCTTTTTGCGAACGCTCCGCACCTCCGCCGTTTCTTTTATAATTCCTGTAAACATAAAAAATACTCCTTGGCGATTCTCAAATCATTTTTCATCTCTGAAACCAGATCCTCCACGGAGCCGAACTTCCTGCTCTCCCGGATTTTTTGTAAAAGCGAAACCCGAATCTCCTTCCCGTACAAATCCCCTTTCCAGTCCAAAATATATATTTCCGCCCGCCTCTCGCGCTCCCCAAACATTTCCGGCGCGCCGACAAAACAAAGCGCGGGACGTCTCCCTTCGCCGAAATCCGCGAAAGCGGCGTAAACCCCGTCAGCAATACCCGAAGGCGCGGAAATATTTGCCGTAGGAAAGCCCAACTCCCTGCCCCGTCCCGCGCCCTTCCGCGCCTTACCGGAAAACTCAACTCCACGCCCGCCTTTCACGCCCGCATACAGCGTAACAATCCCAAAGGCAAGAGGAATAGCCCGTGCGTCAAAACACCCCGCGCTCCGCAAACATTCTACAACCGAAAAAGAAGAAAAAGACATGATGGACTCCCCGAGATACCGATACGCCTCCCCGCGTGAAAAAATCCCGCCCAAAAACGAAACGATGAAACGAAGATAAAAAAGGTGCAAAGCCCGAAGCGCGAAAAATCGCGGCAAAGAAAACTCCAGTATCAAAATCCTGCCCCCCGCGCGAAGCGCGCGCGCCATCTCCCGTATGCCCCGCTCCGGATTCGTAAAATTACGCGCCCCGAACGCGCATGAAACAACATCAAGCTCCCCGTCCGCAAATTCCAAATGCTCCGCGTCTCCATATTGAAAACGCGCCGCCTCGCCCAACCCTCCCTTTTCCGCCTTCGCTCGCGCGAGCGAAAGCATCTCTTCCGAAACGTCAATTCCTAAAACCCGCGCGCCCCGCCGCGCGAACAAAAGCGCCGCGTCTCCGGTACCAGTCGCGACATCAAGCGCGCGTAAGCCGGAAATATTTCCCGCCTCAAGGGCCATGCGCCGCCTCCAATAAAAATCCAACCCGAAACTCAAAAGATGGTTCAGAGCGTCATACCTCCCCGCGATGCCGGAAAACATCTCTTTATTCCCCCTCATCGGACTTCTCAAGGCGAAACACCCTCTTCCAAAAACGCGGATGGTCTACGATGTATTCGCTGATAAAAGCAAAGGGCAGTGCAACCGCGAAAACCACCACAAAAATCTTGGGCGTGATCGGCTCTCCGGTGGACAAAAACACGGCCAAAAGGTCCTCAAGAAGCCCCATTACCACTCCGACAAAGGCAAATTCGATAAAGCGCAGCGTGCGGGTTTTTATTTTCATATATATTCAGTATATCACGAATATTTAAAACTCGCGCCGATACAAGCCGCCGGTCGGAATATCAATTTCCGAAACCATCTCGTCCGAGATGCCTTCAATGTGCTTGATAAGCGCGCGAAACGTATTGTTATGCCCCACCACAAGAGTATGGTGCCCCGCCAAAAGATCCGGCAAAATATATTCTTCAAAATACGGCACAACCCGGGCATGCACGTCTTTCAATGACTCCCCTTCGGGAATGGGCGCGTCCCACCCCCGCCGTATGCGATGAAATTCCTCTTCCCCTATTTCCTCCCGCACCTGCCACTTGTTCTTGCCCGTAAAAATTCCGTAATGCCGTTCGCGCAAAGCATCGTCAGTCCGCACCGGCACATCGGCAAGACCGAGCACGGAAAACATTTCTTCCAAAGTCCGCCGCGCGCGCGAAAGAGGAGAAACGTGCGCCCGGCCGATCAAGATGCCGGAAAGC
>CAYXNB010000036.1:0-5404 GCA_964466475.1 uncultured Candidatus Saccharibacteria bacterium | reverse complement strand
TTAGGGGGTCGCGATCGCTGGTGTCCTTCACAAGGCGCACGGACTTTCCCTCTGCCAATTTTTTGTTTGCCGCGGTTGCCTGATCCGCAAAACACGTATTTTTCTCTATTTCGGTATTTTCCGGAGCGTCAATTCCGATATAATGCACCTGCTCTCCGCCTTCTATTATAATAGTGTCTCCGTCCAATACCTGAACCACTTTTGCCAAATCCCCCGCGGGAGGAAGTTCTTTTTTCTGCTGGGTTGATGTTGCCTTTTCCTCGGGATTTATGAGCGAGGCGATGAGAGGCATGTCGCGAGTCGGCAAGCGGGTACCCACAAACACCCCGCCCAAAAACGCGGCAATAAGAAGAATAATTGTCATTCCAAGAGGTATTGTTTTCATGCGGTCCCTACGGGAATCGAACCCGTCTTTTCGCCGTGAGAGGGCGATGTCCTAGCCGATAGACGAAGGGACCGAGGATTACCTATACGCTATCATACAACCCGGGTTTTTCAAGCCAGCGAGCGTCCTGGCGCACGAGAAGCTCTTTTGCCTTTTCCGGGTGGGCCATAATCCCTTCTACAACCTTCTCCATCCGTACGCCCTGCGAACCCTTTACGAGCACCAAATCTCCTGCGCGGAGAATTTTTTTCAGCGCGTCCTCGGCCTCGCCCAGGGTTTTTGCGACCACGATATTTTTTTCCGAAAGTCCGGCTGTTTTTGCCGCCTCGGCGATAAATTTCGCGAGCGCCCCCACGGTTACCAGAATTTTTACTGCTCCGGCCACTCCCTCCCCCACTTTTTCATGCGCCTCAACCGCGTACTTGCCGAGTTCCAGCATATCCCCCAGAACCGCGATCTTGCGGCGCGCCCTGATGCTTTTCAAGGTCTCCATCGCTTCCTGAAGTGCGAGGGGGGAGGAGTTATACGTATCGTCAATAATCCTTGATCCTTCCCGGCCCTCCAGGACCCTAAGGCGTCCGGGCGCGCTTTTGTAATACGACAGATTTTCCGAAATTTTCACCAGATTCATGCCAAAAGCAACTCCGACCGCGGCGCCCGCGGCCGCGGCATAGGCGTGGACCCTGCCCACCGCGCCTTCGATCCGCACCGGCACAAAACTGCCGTTATACTCCAGTTTGCAGGTGATGCACGGGGGCGAGGCGTCCATGCGCGTTTCCATGCTCCGTATCCGAATGTCCGCGGATTCGCTCCATCCGTATGTTATGGCGTGGGCTCTTGTTTCTCCTTTCATGCTTCGCGAGGCGTCATTGTCCCCGTTTAGCACCGCAAAGCCCGTGGCGGGCAGGTCCTTTACCAGCCGCGTTTTTTCCCGTATCAACCCGTCGCGACCGGAAAAAAATTCCACATGCACCGGAATTTCCCCGATCGGAGTAACAACTCCGATATGAGGGCGCGCGATCTCCAAAAGCCGTTTCATGTCCCCCGGGTGATCTATGCCGTATTCCAGTATCAAAAGTTCGGGATAGGATTTTGTCTTCCACGCGAGACGCCATAAAGAAACAAACACTACCCGCGCCCAAAACAACGCTCCTCCGGTTTTTTGCCAGTCGCCTAAAATAGTAAGCGGAAGGCCGAGCTCGTTATTAAAGTTTTTTGATGCGCTCCGCACTCTGCGCTCGTGCTCCAAAACAACGCGGATCGCCTCTTTGGTCGATGTTTTCCCCACATTTCCGGTAATGCCGATAATGCCGGGGCGGTATTTCTTGAGAGTCAATTTAGCAAGAAACTTGAGAAGGTTTTCCAATATTGATAATGCCTTTGATTTCATAATTCGTAAGCCACTAGTGGCTAGTTACTCGTTTTGTCCGGCGGTATATTGTAATAACTTATGATAAAATTTGCCAGTTCCCTGAAGGCCGGCACCACGGTCGTGCCCGCCAGTACCGCCTGCGGCTCCTCCAGTTTTATAAGGATCACGAACCTGGGGTCGGACACGGGCCCGAATCCTACGTAGGTGTGGTTAAAAACCTCCTTGTATCCTCCTCCGCCCTCTTTCGCAATCTGGGCTGTTCCTGTTTTTCCGGCAATGCGGTGGCCGGGAAGCGCCGCCACGAACGCCTTTTCAACCGCGGACTCCATCATCGCCGCCACCTTGTCCGCGGTTTCTTTTTTTATTGTTTCGCGCACGGCGCGCGGCTTTAGTGCGGCATTTACATACGGTCTCATGAGCCGCCCGCCGTTCGCGACACTGCCAAACGCGGCTATAATCTCCATGGGGGTCGCGGAAATCCCCTGCCCGAATGAGGCCGACGCAAGATCAATGTCCTGACTCCCGCTTCGCTCCACGCTCCGCACGCTTCCCGCAACCTCATCGGGCAAATCAATTCCGGTTTCCCTGCCGAATCCGAACTTTTTCAAATATTCCACGAAATTTCTCCTCCCCACCCTTTTCGCGGCAAAGACGGCTCCCGTATTTACCGACTCCTCGATTACTCCGGTCATGGTCATCGTCCCGCGCGCCTTCAAATCCCAGTTTTTTATGGTCTCTCCGTTTATTGTCACACTCCCCGAATCATAATAGGTTGTTTCAGGCGCGATAACCCCGAGATCAATCCCCATCGCCATGGTGATCGGCTTCATCACACTCCCGGGTTCGTATACGCCCTGGATCGCTTGGTTTGTGAAGTTTTGGATCGGATACTTTCCATATGCGTTCGGATCGAAATCAGGCTTGTTTGCCAGAGCGAGGATTTTTCCGGTTTCCGGTTCGGCAACGATCGCGCTTGCGCTTTTGGCCACAAATCGATTCATCAAATTTTCAATTATCTCTTCCGCCCGGACCTGTATGTTCCTGTCTATGGTGAGTTTAACGCCTTCTCCTTCCGCCAGTCCTTTTTCATGCTCTTTTTCCGCTCCATACAGGCCGCGCGGAACATCGTACCGCTCATTTACTCCCACAAATCCCACCACCTGCGACGCCAGAGTTTCAAACGGATACACCCGCGTCTGCCTTGTACCCTTATACACTCCCGAGATTCCCAACTCTTCCACTTTACGCACTATTTCTTCCGGAGCCCTTTCCGCGAGCAGACGAAAAAGTGAGCTCTTGTTTTTAAACACGTCTTCCAGATCCTCTCTTTCCTTTTCCAGTATCGGGGCTAGAATTTCTGCTGCTTTTTGTCCGTCTTTTATTTCCCTGGGGACCCCGTAAATCATGGGAAACTCCCTCATGAGCGCGATAGGAATGGAATTTTCGTTCCTGTCGGTTATAAATATCTCCCCCCTCCTTACGCCGGACTCCACGACTCGCGAGACAAGGGCTTCCGCTTTTTCCACATAGTACTCCCCCTTTTTTACCTGGAGTAAAAAAAGGCGTGTTTCCAGCACTCCAAAACAAACCAGGAACACGCCGATACAAAAGAATATCCTGAACTTTCCCATAGCTCTGCGCAGCTCTACCGCCCCATAACCACACTCGCGGTTTCCCGAGGCGTTCCGACCCGTACGTAATTCGGCTTCGCCTCTACAATCATTCCCTTTTTCTCGGCAACTTCCTGCAGGCGTTTTAAATCCGTTGTTTCAAACACTACATGCTTCAGGTCCGCCTGATCAAGATTCGCCTTTACTATCGCCTCCCGCATATTCCGCGCCTCCCCCCTCGTTTTTGCCAGGGCATTGTATTCAAACACATATGTTCCGCCCCCGACCATAACGAGAAGGGCGAGAAATACAAGCATCCTTGCCTGCGGTATCCGTTGTTTTGGTTTTGTGATAGTCATTTTTTAGGATTAAAGATTAAGGATTAATGATAAAAGCGCGGAGTTTTGCCGAACGGCTTCTGGGGTTTTGTAGAATCTCTTCCCGCGATGGCTTGATAACTTTTTTATTTATTCTCCTTCCCATCCCTTTCTCCTCAAGTGTTTTGAAATAATTTTTTACGATCCGATCTTCCAGCGAATGGAACGTGATGATCGCGACACGACCTCCGGGTTTTAGTATTTCAGATATTTGTCCAAGGGCCGCTTCGCAATTTTCCAGCTCCCTGTTCACATATATCCGCAGGGCCTGGAATACTTTTGTCACGGGGTGGATTTTTGATCTTTTTTCTCCGCCAATTATCCCGATTAGTTCCCCGGTGGTTTTAATAACGCCCCTTTTTCTCGCTTCCACGATACGCCTTGCGAACTCCCGCGCCCGCCTTTCTTCCCCGTATTTCCAAAAAATTTCCGCAAGCGCACCCTCCGAATATCCGTTTATCACATCTCCGGCATCCTTCCCCTCTTTTCCGTCATACCTCATATCAAGCCGCTCGTCCTTTTGAAAGGTGAACCCCCTGCCGGATTCCAGGTGCGCCGAAGAAAACCCCAGGTCCAAGAGCAGTCCGTCTGCCCCCGGCAGCCCCTCCTTTTTTTGTATCTTCGGTATGTTCCGATAATTTTCCCGAACAATAACGACCTTTGCAGTTTTCGATTTTATGTTTTGCTTTGCTTTTTCCGCCTGACTGCTATCCCAGTCGATTCCGAGGAATATGCCGTCCGGTTCAATGTATTTGATTATTTCTTTCGCGTGCCCCCCTTCGCCTACGGTGCCGTCTATGAAGAATTCTCCGGGCTTTGGGTTTATTATTTTGATTATTTCGTTCAGTAAAACCGGAATGTGTGTCATATCCCTAACTCTCCCAATTTCTCCGCTATTTCGTCTGATGCGGATTCGGTCTTTTTCTTATATTTTTCCCATTCCTCCTTGTCCCAGACTTCAATCCGGTTATAGAGGCCCGCCACAACCGCCTGCCTGCCCAGACCCGCGTACTCCCGCAGATATTCCGGAATGAGTACCCGACCCTGGGCGTCAACGTCCACGTCGCTCGCGCCTGCCAGCATAAGCCGCGTAAAGGCACGGGAATTGGCCTGCGCCAAGGGGAGGGCGATCAGTTTTTCCGCGAGTTTTTCCCACTCGGGTTTCGTGAATATGAAAAGGCAGTGATCCAGGCCGCGCGTGATAATCGCGCCATGCGTCATGGAGTCGCGAAACTTAGCCGGAATCGCGAGCCGACCCTTGGTATCTATTGAGTGCTTGAATTCTCCTAATAACATTTTTTTACTTATCCCCTAAACCGACTGGTTATCCACACTTTCATCCACAGTTCCCCACATCTCTTGTCTATTATACCACCAATCCCCCACTTTCAAAATTTCAAAACCCCCTCGACGTAAGGTCGAGAGGGCTGAAAATCCTTTTATTTACGCTATTTTTTAATTTTTGCTCAAAAAGTTATGCACACTTGCTTCATTGCTCACCCTTCCGTACATTCTCTCGGGAGGGCGCTCCGGGGCGCTAGCCCAAGTCTTACCCTCCCTGCGAGAAGTACGGAAGGGTTCGCCGTACCATAATCCTGAATCTTGCTACCTCAACTTCCTCACAAACTGGAAGGTATCCTCGAAGTTCCTGATGACAACA
>CAYXNB010000035.1:0-5467 GCA_964466475.1 uncultured Candidatus Saccharibacteria bacterium | reverse complement strand
AATATGCGTGTCCCCCAGAACGTGCACGAATTCCCCGGGCTCCAGTTTGGTTATCGCCGCGATCATGTGAAGCAAAAGCGAGTACGAGGCAATGTTGAACGGCACGCCCAAAAACACGTCGCAACTCCTCTGGTACATTTGCAAGGACAATTTTCCGTTCGCGACGAAAAATTGAAAAAGAATATGGCACGGACAGAGGGCAACCGCGGGGGGGCTTTGCACATCGTAATCCATTTCCGCGGGATTCCAGGCAGTTATGATGATTCGCCGCGTTTCGGGTTTGTGTTTTATAAACTCAATCGCCTGTTTTAACTGGTCCACCTCGCGGCCGTTTGCGCCTCGCCATTTCCTCCACTGCGTACCATAAATTCTTCCCAAGTCGCCCTCAAACTCGGCGTGGGGTTTCCAGTAATCCGCGCTGGCGTTGCCGTCCCAGATGCGGCACTCGAGCATCTGCAAATCCCGCACGTCGCGGCTGCCTTTTATAAACCACAAAAGTTCGGCAACCACGGCGCGCCAGGCAAGGCGCTTTGTGGTCATAGCGGGAAATCCGTCTTTCATATCAAACCGCATCTGTCTGCCGAAGACGGCGCGCGTGCCTGTGCCGGTTCGGTCCCCGCGGTCCGCGCCCTGCTCCAAAATATCCCGCAACAAATCAAGGTAGAGATTCATTGTCTTTATGGTACACCAAAACCCATCTCAAAATCCATTTCATTCCGGATTTCGGAATATATCGGGTTATTTTTATGTCCTCAAACTATCCACATATGTGGATAGTTTGAGGACATTTCTAAAATATCAAAATAAAATATCCGAGCATCAGGCGTCTTTCTTGCGCCGCACCGCGAGCGCAACCACACACGCGCCAAGGAGGTCCATTGCAAGGTCAAAGAGGGTGTCGTCCAGGCCGCCCATGAACGGGTGGTTGGGCAAAAAAATGTTGTCCACTACCCACTCCATCCATTCCCAGGCAACTCCCACGACTGCGGTTCCTCCGACGATGAGGATAAGTTCCGCAAGTGGCGGGATCGCCTTCCTTTCCTCTTTGAAATACACGGCGAAAAACCAGGCGACGATTACTCCGCCCAAAAAATGCATGGGAATGTCGAGGACGGGATATTGTACGTACAAAAAGAGCGAGGCAAGGATTGCGTGTATCACGAGAAGGAGGATTCCTGCCAGAATTGGATTTCTTATTTGTTTCATGCAAACTATTGATTTTTTGTTGTATTTATGCTGTATTATTTTTGGTTTCGTTCACCTCGAATTCACCACCGAAAGCATGGAGGTTTTTGCTATGCTTTCAGAACTTCAGACCGATTTTCTTGGGCATCTGGCTCGCGCGCTTGCGTTGGAGCGCGCATTCGACAGAATGCGTCGCTTCTTCCCCGAACTATCGCCCCTCCCTGTTCCGCGCTCCCTCCTTCAAATGGCGGAGGGTTGCGTCTTTGGAGAAAGTCCCGGATCTTCTCTGCTGCACATCGCCATGATAGAGGAGTTCGAGGTGGTTGCGCCTGTCATTTTCTCGAATGCTGGCCGCTTCCTCGACATCATTGACCTCGCCGCCTTTAAACGGGCGAACCAGGTCACCGAGCAAGAGGCCGCTCGGGCTGACGCAGGAGAGATTTCTTCTCTGCTCGAAAAAGCGGAAGAAGTTCTCTCCTTCCTGGGCGCCCGCGCACCCCTCTTCTGATGACGATTTCAAATTCCAGCCCTTGCGTTTTCACGCGCAAGGGCTGTGTCACTTTTTCAAACTGCTTTCTTAATCTTTTTTTCCTTTCGCTCGCTAAAGTGAAATATATAGGCGGCCTCCAGGAGCGCGGCGGAATTTACCACCAGAATCATGATGAACCACCATTTATCTTTTTTGCGGGCCGCCTTCCAGAGCGCGTAGCCCTTCCATGGAATGGTCCAGAGCATAAGAAGGACTATGGTTATAAAAAGTTTCGTGTCTTCTTGGGGCAAGAAATTAAACATGATTTATTTCTATTATTTTATGATTTGATGTCTGCCCGCTTATTATCATAATATCCACCTGCGGTATTTTGAAGTGCGCGGCAAGGGCTTTTACCACCGCCTGATTCGCCTTCCCCCTTTCCCTTGGGGCCGAAACCGCGACCTCAAATTCCCCCTCCCCGACTTCTTTTACATACTCTTTTTTTGCTTTTGCTTTGACTTTAACGCTTATCTTCATTTTTGTTTCAAGGCGGCTTTGATAAAAGCGCGAAAGAGGGGCTGAGGCGCGAGCGGACGCGAGGTAAACTCCGGATGGAATTGAGTGCCGAGGAAAAATGGATGCTTTTCCTTCGGAAGCTCTGCTATTTCCATAAGCCGCCGGTCCGGGGATGCGCCGGAAAACACAAGGCCCGCCTTTTCAACGCGCTCTATATATTCGGGATTTACTTCATAGCGATGACGATGACGCTCAAGCGCCTGACCACTGGCGTAGGCCTCGCGCGCAATGGTTCCCTTTTTTAATTCCGCAGGGTAGGCGCCGAGGCGCATGGTGCCGCCGTATTCTTTTTTCTTCATCAGTTCTTTTTGTTCCGGAAGAATGTCTATCACGGGATGCGGGGTCTTTGGATTTACCTCCGTGGTATGCGCGTCTTTCAGGCCAGCCACGTTTCTCGCGTACTCAATAACCATGAGCTGCATGCCGTAGCAAAGGCCGAAATACGGGACCTTGTTTTCCCGCGCGTACCGGATCGCCTCTATTTTTCCTTCCACACCCCGGGAACCGAAGCCGCCGGGCACGATGATGCCGTCATACTTCCTTTCCTGCTTTTTCATAAACTCTTCGGCATCCACCCAGTGGATAACGGGCTTCGCCCGCTCCCCGTAGGCGGCGTGCTTTACCGCCTCGATTACGGAGATATAGGAGTCCTCCAGAATAAAATCGCCGGTGCCGAAGTACTTTCCCACGATCGCGATATTCACTTCACGCTTCGCGGCCTTGATGTTTCGCACAAAACCCTCCCAGGCGGCCCATTCGTTTTTCTTCGCCTTCAGCCCCAGTTTTTTCAAAATCCGCTTCCCCACGTTTTCTTTTTCAAAGTGTATCGGCACTTCGTAGATGCTTTCCACGTTCGGGGCGGATATCACGTCTCCTTTTTGCATGCTGCACATGAACTCGATCTTTTCCTTGCGCTTTTCATCGAGCGGCACGCTAGCCCGGCCAAAGATCATGTCCGGGTGTATCCCGACGGCATTCAAACTCCGGACCGCGTGCTGGGTGGGCTTCGTTTTCAACTCCGTTCCGCCCGCCCCAAGCGCGGGCAAGAAACTCACCAACGCGAGCATTACGTCCTTGGGATACTTGATCTTCAGCATCCTGACGGCCTCAAGAAAGAGGATGTTCTCGTACTCGCCCACGGTTCCGCCGATCTCCACGACCGCGACCTCTGCTCTGTCTTTTTTTATGGCCGCATCTATGCGCCCGATAACTTCCAGGGGAATGCGCGGGACAACTTCCACCTGCTTGCCGCCGTATTCCAAATTGCGCTCTTTTTGGATGACCGAAAGATAGACACTTCCGGTCGTCATGTAATTTTCCTTCGTAAAATTCTTACCCAGAAACCGTTCATAGTTGCCCATGTCCTGGTCACATTCGGTGCCGTCTTCCAAAACAAAAACCTCGCCGTGTTCGGTGGGGTTCATGGTGCCCGCATCCACATTGACGTAGGGGTCAATTTTCAAGGCCGTTACCTCGAGCCCGTTTTCCTGCAGGATGTTCGCAATGGAAGAGCTGGTAATTCCTTTGCCCACTCCGGACATCACGCCTCCCACAACAAATATATATTTCTTTTTCATACTCTGACGCTTTTTTCACGTTCTTTTCTTTCTTCCAACTGAGTAAGAGCATAGGAAAGGTTGATGTGCACGTTCTTCCCCCCGATCACGCCCGTAAGACTTTCACACTTCATGTACATATCTTCTTCCGTAAATTTTCTTTTCGGAAAATACTCGATTTCCAGATGAAGCATGGAGAGAAACATCAGGTGTCCTTCAAATTTCATCTTTGCCCTGCAAAGTTCGCAATACGGAATTCGTTTCATATGCAAACCATTGTATCATGTTTCTCCTCTCTGCCAACTGGTGATTTTTGCCGCCTTGTGTATAATATCCCCCATGGCAGCATTTACCAGGCCGCTCCAGGAATTTCTGCACTCATATTCCGCTTATCTTGAGGCAAAAAAGCCTTCTTTGGAAGAGCCGAAGATCGAGGTGGACGAAGTCGCCTCAAAAATCGCCGCTTTCTATGAAAAATTCCGCAACCTGATCGATTATCAGGAAAGCCACCTGCTCCGCAAAAACGTCATCGGGCGCGCCCTTCGGCGCCGTATTTTTCTCAAAGACGTAAGCGGAGAAGCCATTGCCGATCCGCTCATCAGGGAAGTCGTCCGATCCGGCTATCTCGGCAACAACATGATCCCGGAGCGGAAGGTTCACGAGGTACAGGAGATCATTGATTCCCTTCTTTTTTTCCTTGACTACGCCAAAAACACCTCATCCGCTTCCGCCGAAGATTTTTCCGACTGGCTCCTCGGAGTTACGGTTTGCGCAATAGAGGAATGCCTTGCGACTCCGGCCAAGGACCGGATGCTCGCGCGCCTTATGTTTGATACCCTGCGCCGCAATCTGGAGATCAAAGGACTTTCCGCGCCCCTCCCGCAGAGCGATTCGGATGCCCTTCTTTTTATCGCAGTTCAAAAATCGCTTTTTCGAGTTGATGACGAACAACTTTCCTACCGCCTGCTTCAACTTTTTTCCCCGAACTGGGAAAGGACTTCGCTCTCGGAGGCGTCCGCGCTCGCGAACGAACTCATAACGGCACACGAAAGAATTTCCCACTACCTTCGCCACCCGCTTCTACCCTCCTTTCTCAAACTTTGCAACCATTACAATATCGTATTCCAACTTATCGGAAATCTGGTTTTTTCCAGCAAAGGATTCGACTCCCTGGATCGCGATATCGAAGCCGCCTACGAGGAACGGGTCAGAAAGGAACGGAGCAAGCTTTCCCGCATGGCGTTTCTTTCCATCCTCTCCTTTTTTCTCTCCAAAATTCTTGTGGCGGTCGCCGTCGAAATCCCTATTGACCTGTACCTGGTCGGCCACCTGTCCCTCGCGCACATAGGGGCGAACATCATCTTTCCTCCGGTACTCATGCTCCTTATCGTCGCTTCCGTCCGCCTTCCGTCCCGCAAAAATCTACACCTTATCCGCGAAGAAGCGCGCGCGGCCGCATTTGAAGAGCATGCTCACCCCTATCTTATTCAGACACCCAAAAAACGCGGGTGGTTCGTTTCCTTCCTGCTTTCTTTCGCCTATATTCTCATCTTTTTCTTTACCATCAAGATCATTTCAAAAATCCTGCTCTCATTCGGATTCAGCGTCGCGAATATCGTTGTCTTCATCCTCTTCACGTCTCTTGTTACGGCGGTGGGGGTGAAAATCTACAACCGAT
>CAYXNB010000034.1:0-5681 GCA_964466475.1 uncultured Candidatus Saccharibacteria bacterium | reverse complement strand
CCAAAGCCAGTTTTGCCGCAACAAAGGCAAGCGGATACCCCGTGGCTTTTGAAGCAAGCGCGGATGAGCGCGAAAGCCGCGCGTTAATTTCAATGACCCGATAATCCCCGGTCTTCGGATGCAGGGCGTACTGAATATTGCACTCCCCCAAAATCCCGAGATGGCGCACCGTGCGTATCGCGATCTCGCGCAACCGGTGATACTCCTCGTTTGAAAGCGTCTGCGAAGGGGCGACCACCATGCTCTCGCCCGTATGAATTCCCATGGGGTCAATGTTTTCCATGTTGCATACCGCGATGCAGTTGTCCGCCCTGTCCCGCACCATCTCATATTCAACCTCCTTCCATCCTTCCAGATATTCTTCGATCAAAACCTGCGGAGCCGTGCGAAACGCCTCCTCCGCCCGCGCTCGAAGTTCGGAAATATTTCTCAACACTCCGGAACCTTCGCCCCCCAAAGAAAAGGCCGAACGCATCATAACCGGATACCCCAATTCTTCCGCCGCCTTCTCCGCCGCCGGAATGCTTTTCACGGCCCGGCTCCGCGCGGTCTTCACCCCGATCTCTTTCAAACGAGCGACAAAAAGATCCCTGTCTTCCGTATCCCGTATCGCGGAAATAGGAGTTCCCAAAACCTCGACTCCATATTTTTTCAAAACGCCGGAATCATGGAGTTCCAGCCCAAGATTCAGGCCCGTCTGCCCGCCAAAGCCGAGTAAAATCCCGTCCGGCTTTTCCCGCGCGATCACGTCTTTCGCGAACTTCAACGTAAGGGGAAGAAAATATACCTTGTCCGCAAGCCCTTCGTCCGTCTGCACCGTCGCGATATTCGGGTTTATCAAAACAACCCGTATCCCCTCCTCTTTGAGGGCCTTGATTGCCTGCGAACCAGAGTAATCAAACTCCCCGGCCTGCCCGATTTTTAATCCTCCCGAACCAAGTATTAAAACTTTATGAAACTTCTTCATGAATCTCTAAATCCTAATCTCTAAATTCTAAACAATATCAAAACTCAAATCTCAAAACATTATCTCGACTTTTCAATTATGGAACCGAAAATTTTCATAAGTTCGGTTGCCTCGCTAATCAACGCTCGTTTTTCCTCTTCCTGCTCTTTTTTGGGCTCAGAAAGACGCGACCAATAAATGGTTTCTTTGGCTTCCTTCCGACAAATTTTTACTCGTAAAAGAAAATCCTTCCTGCTCAATGCCTCATTTGCTTCAATAAAATTTGCCCCGATAGACCCGGAAGAGCGTATCCCTTGTTTTCCTATTTCTATACTAGAAATGGTTTTGGGAAGTCCATAAAAGTAAGTAATCGCCTTCTTAGCGAATAAAAACGTTCGTTCTTCTAAGTCGTATGGTTTTTTGTTTTCGTCTTTTGACATTTGAGATTGTTTAGAGATTAGGATTTAGAGATTAGAGATTGATAATTTCCTCAAGGAAATTATCGAATATCCATTTCGTGTCAGTGGGGCCTGGCGCTGCCTCCGGGTGAAACTGCACCGCGCGCCAAAGCCCGTTTTCATGGCAAATTCCCTCCACGCTCTTGTCATTCGCGTTCTGAAACCACACGCTCCATCCCGCAGGAAGCGTCTTCTCGTCCACCGCGTACCCGTGATTTTGCGAAGTAATATAGCATCGCGGCGCGTTAGTCAGATCAAGACACGGCTGATTCTGCGAACGATGCCCGAAAGGCAGTTTATATGTTTTCGCCCCTGCCGCGAGCGCAAGGAGTTGCACCCCGAGACACACTCCCAGGATCGGCTTCTTCGCCTGCATTGCTTTTTGAATGTGCTTGATGGTCGGCACGCAGGCCGTAGGGTCCCCGGGGCCGTTTGAAATAAAAAGCGCGTCATACTTCTCGCCCGTAAAGTCATAATCCCACGGCACCCGCGTTAATGTAACTCCGGGCCGCTCCAAAGAACGCAAAATGTTTTCCTTAATCCCGCAATCAATCGCAATGATCTGTTTCGGCCCATTTCCATATTTCTGCGGCTTCCGACAACTCACCTTCGCCACCAAATTTTCAATATTTGGATCATGAAACTCCATTTTCGCCTTCCCCTCCGAAAGATGCCCGAGCATCACCCCGCGCGCACGGAGTATTTTCGTAATCGCCCGCGTGTCCACTCCGGTCATGGCAGGCACGCCGGAGGCGCGAAGCCATTCCGCCAAAGATTGCCTTGCCTTGCCGTGGGAATACGCCTCGCTGTATTCCCCGACCACAAGCCCCGCAACCTGCACTTTTTCGGACTCAAAAAAACGGCGTTCCGGCACGCCGTAATTTCCGATCAAAGGATAGGTGCAAACGAGTATCTGCCCCGCGTAGGACGGGTCCGACAAACTCTCCACATACCCCGTCATTCCGGTAGTAAACACTACCTCACCTGTCGCAGATACCGGAGCCCCAAAACTCTCCCCCTCAAACACTAATTTATTCTCTAATGTTAATTTCATACCAAAAAAATACACCCGCCCTGGGTGTCTTCTGAGGTCCGCATTAAAGATATCATTACCAATGTATTGTACCCGACAAAAAATAGGTGTCAACAAATCTCTATTTTTTGAGTAGTCCGGCGATAGAATACTTCCCCGCGCCGGAGGTAATAATGGTTAGGCAGAGAAAAAAGAGTAAAAACGTATACTCATATCCGCCCTTCGCGAGCCCAAACCCGTTTGCCCAATGCACCTTAAAAGTCGCGACAAGCATAATGATGGCAAGGAGTATGCCGGCATAGCGGACAAACAACCCGCCAACCAGGAGCATGCCCCCGATAAACTCCGTATACGCGACCACATACGCAAGCCACGCGGGTATCCCGATGCCGCCAAAAAATCCGGCGACAGACGCGACGTCCGTAACCTTCCCCCACCCCGCGTGGATGAACACAATCCCCACCGCAACCCGCAAAAATAAAATCCCCAAGTCCGGGTTATGCAATTTATGTATCGCCTTATGTATGGTATTCATGGCGTAAATTATACCAAATTCTGTTTTCCAGATTCTATTTTCTAGAATCAAAGTACTCCAAAACCGCTCGGGGCAATCCATCCGGCCTCTTCACGACGCGAAACGGCTTCCCCTCCAAAAGCGTCTCCTCGGCCTGAAAACCCCACGCAACCCCGATGGAGCCGACATTGTGGTGTGCCGCCTCCTTCATGTCTCCCAAAGTATCCGTTATAAAAACGCAGTCCCGCGCCCCGACCCCGTATTTTGAAAATACCATATCAATTTTATGCACCTTGCTCTCGTGCACGTCATTCCCCATGATTTCCGTAAAGCAGCGCCCGATTCCCTGGCTCTCGGCAAATTCCGCGATGGGCGCGGACAAGGTGGAAGAAATAACGATAAGGGTATAATTCCGCGCAAAATCCTCAATAACCTCACGCATACCGGAAAACATCCCGACTTCCTTCTTGAATTTCGGTAAATATTCGGTAAAAAAATCAATATCCAGCCGGCACTCTGGCGTGTGGGGCGTACGCGTATTCGCCCTGTTTCTGTTCCATTCGTTTATGTTTCCCGAAAACTTTTCTCGGTACTCCTCTTCCGTAAGATGCGCGCACCGCATCCGGTTCACCGCAAGCGCCTGGGCGAATGAATCCGCAATCACCCCGTCAAAATCAAAAAGTATGAATTTTCGCACAGACATATCATTCAATAATAATCACTTCTCCGTCGCGCAACACTCTATAAGGAAGGTTATTTTTTCTACAATATTCTAATTCTTTTTCGATATCCGCGGACTCCGGATGGTCCGAGTTCCAATGCGGCAAAAACATATAATCAATGAATCCGAGTCCATCCCAAATCACCTCCCGCATTTCACTATACGGAGTATCCACTGGATCCACAATCTCATATCCTTTCAAATTTGGAGAAAGGACACATCCAGCTGCGCTATATCCGGCGTACAAAAAACAATCCTTACTCTGAAATTCCATCAAAATTTCATCAAAACCACTCAATTTCATTGCTTGCCGTAACACAAAAACATTTCCCCCGCAAACGAAAACAGACCCTATTTCTTCCAATTTTTTCTTTAAATCTTCTTTTCTGTAAAAATACTCTCGCAGATCCACGACTTCAGGATAAAGACCGATTTTGGAAAGTAATTCTATATTCTCTTCGGTGCGCCTGACACTTCGTTGTGGATCCGATGTCGAATAGTCCCCCGCATTTGGAACATATCCGATTCTTCCATGCGGAACAAACATCTTCAGCTTCTCCGTCTGATTTCCCAATTTATAAGAAGATAAATAAAACTTCATGCATAAAACGATCCATTACCTAATACTTCCCTTGCCTACCCGACCCACAATATGTTGTAAAACTCCTTCAAACACCGTGGCAAGAGCGGCGACAAGGGCAAAAACAAAAATCAGAAAAAGACCCGCGGCAACGCCGCCCGCGATATCATCGCCGGGCCGAACTATAAAAAGATATGCTACTGGCGCCGCAATCAAAACAACAAGAAACATCGCGCAATATTTTATGGTCCGCAAGGCCTTCACGGAGTCCGGTGAAAATGTTTTATCTTGTCCGATATGCCCGAGTAATGTAAACGCCTGATACAGCCCCGCGAAAAAAGCGATGGAGGCGGCATACGCGTACGTCAAAAACGGATCTTTAAAATATATTTCAAAAAGCGTGGCATTCACGTTCCTGCCCTCAAGATGCGGCTCCCAAAGCAAAAACAAAAACGCGCCGATGCCGAGAGCCACAATAACTGCCCGAAGAAATAGTATTGAAATTTTTTTCATTTGCGGAGGGTGCAGGATTCGAACCTGCGAGGGCTTTCGCCCACGAGTTTTCAAGACTCGCGCCATAAACCGCTCGGCCAACCCTCCCTTCCATTCAATCTACCAAGAGACAAAAAAAGTGTAAACCTCTATACTGAAACAAGCGTGTTTGTAAACCAACCAACCAATCGCGACAACACAACATAAGGAGAGTATGATGAAGCGCTTAAACGCGCTCCTCGTCTACCCCGAGTTCCCACCCTCCTACTGGGGCGGGCAGTACGCGCTCAAATTCGTCGGGAAAAAAGCAAGCATGCCCCCGCTAGGGCTTCTGACCATCGCGGGCATGTTTCCTGATTCCTACAACTTGCGCGTCGTAGACATGAACGTGGAGAAGCTGACCGACGCCCGCCTTGCGTGGGCCGATGTCGTTTTCACCTCGACGATGATCGTACAGCAGGCATCCCTGCGAGAGGTCATCGCGCGCTGCAACAAACGCGGCATCCCGGTCATTGCGGGCGGCCCGCACCCCACCTCGTACCACAGGGAAATAAGTGGCGTCAGCCACTTTATCCTGGGGGAGGTTGAGAACTCGTTTTCCAATTTCCTCGCCGACTTCGAGGCAGGACACGCGGCGCCGATCTACCCGGAACCCTCCGGGAAGCCGGACGTTACGCAAACCCCCCTCCCGCGGTATGACCTCATCGACCTCAAAAAGTACGGGTCGATGGCGTTGCAATTCTCCCGCGGCTGCCCCTTCAACTGCGAGTTCTGCGACATCACCAAGCTCTTCGGGCGCGTCCCGCGCACGAAGACGAACGAACAGATGCTCGCCGAGCTTCAGCTGCTCTACGACCTCGGCTGGCGCGGCTCCCTCTTCCTGGTTGACGACAACTTTATCGGCAACCGGAAAGATGCCCTGCGCCTCCTCCCCGCG
>CAYXNB010000033.1:0-6045 GCA_964466475.1 uncultured Candidatus Saccharibacteria bacterium | reverse complement strand
TCGATTCCCTTCCACGCGCCGAGTATCGCAAGAAGACCCATGGGAATTGAAACGTCATGAAACAGCGTAACAAGCGTTGCGAGACCGTATTTCCATGAAGCGATCTGGCCCTTTGCGTTTCGGAATGCCCAGGCGATGTAGAGAGAAATGCCGAATATGACGAATATTCCGGCCCAAATGGCCTGATTGCGGAGTTCGCGACCAATGGAAGGGCCGACGCTCGCGAAGCCGATTTCCTTCGTACCTTCGCCGAATTTTTCACGGAATTTTTGAAAATATTCGCCGTGAAGTTCTTCGGTTACGGTTTTCATCCGGACGATAAATCCTTCGCTCTCCGTTTTTTTAACGACTATCCCTTCTTCGCCCGATATCTCCCGGATCGCGCCTCTCACCTCTTCTTCGGATGCCGATTTTTCCGGAACAAGACGCCACTCGGTGCCGCCCTGAAGATCTATCCCCTGCCGAAAACCGAAAACAATGACACAAACCCATGAAAATACGACGAGCGCGCCTGAAATGCCGAGAAATATTTTTTTGTGTTTAATAAAGTTCATATGTCTTGTTTGGCGTCTTTCATAAAGACCCGCAAAAGCGCGCGAGTCACCGTGATCGCGGAAAACATGCTGACCAAAACTCCCACCAAAAGCGCCAGGGCAAATCCCTTG
This sequence comes from uncultured Candidatus Saccharibacteria bacterium, assembly GCA_964466475.1. GTDB lineage: Bacteria > Patescibacteriota > Minisyncoccia > UBA6257 > GWB1-50-10 > JAUYPG01. The sequence goes on along the minus strand of CAYXNB010000033.1, from coordinate 5,380 downwards.
ACGAAACTCGAGGTGAAATAATAAAGAATAAGGGAAACAAGGATTGTCGTGATATTTGAATCTCGGATAGATGTCCACGCGCGTCGAAACCCCTCTTCAATTGCATCCGTGTATCCCAGCCCCCGCCTCAGCTCCTCCCGGGTGCGCTCAAATATCAGAATATTCGCGTCCACAGCCATGCCGATGGAAAGAATGAGCCCCGCGATACCGGAAAGGGTTAAGGTAATGGGGATGATTTTAAAAATACCAAGGGTGAGGACGACGTAAATAAGGAGCGCAATCGAGGCGAAAAGCCCCAATGACCGGTAATAAACGCACATAAATATCATAACGAGAAGGGTTCCAAGAATTCCCGCGAACATCGCCTTCGAGAGAGAATCAACTCCAAGCTCCGGACTGACCGTCTCCTGATTCACCAAGGTTATCGGAGCCGGAAGCGCGCCGGCGTTAAAACGTTCCACGAGTTTTCTCGCCTCTTCCGCGGTAAAATTCCCCGTAATCTGCGCCTTGCCCCCCTCGATTTTTGTTTGCACCGTGGGCATGGTAATGAGTTCATTATCAAGAAAAACGGCGATCGGCCTGCCGATATTTTTCTCGGTAAGCGCCTCAAAAATTTCAGCCCCTTCCTTGTTAAACTCCAAAGCAACGATCGGACCGAGATTCGCTCCGCCCCGATCAAACGCGACCTGGGCTCCTTGTATGTAGCGGCCCGTCAGATTGGTCTGAAGAAACACGGGAGCCGTCGTGGTTGTCCCTTCCGTGCTTGTCGCGATTTCCACTTCGCGAAAATCGAGAAGCGGGGTCTCGCCGATCTGCTCAATAGCCTCTCCGACATCGCGGATTCCGGCAAGCTCCGCGACCAGGCGGGGATTTCCTCCGCCCTTCTGAATAAATATTTTCGGTTCGCTCACACCGAACAAATTGACTCTCCGCTCGATCACGTCCCGAAGGCCGTTCAAAACGGAATCGATTTCCGACAAAGCGATCTCGTCGACATCAACCTCGTAAATGAGATACGACCCGCCCTCAAGGTCAAGCCCCAAAGACCAGGGGCGAAAAGACGAGATCCTCTGCCAGAGCGGCTGGTACGAAAAAATCCCCGCCGCAACGGAGAGGGTAATTATAAAAACAAGGATTGCCGTGGAACGCCTCATAAATGCCTAACAAAAAGTATGCATAGTATGTCATACTTTTAAAAAAAGACAAGGCGACAACTTATTAATACCACAACTCACTCCGCCAACACAATTACAAATTCTTTACGCCTTCTTAAAAAAGAACTTGGTTATTTCAACCGCCAAAATATTCACGAAGCTGAACCCAAGCACCCCAAGAAGCCAGATCGGAGGCAAAGGAGTGGTCTGTAAAATAGTTTGGAGCGGCGGAAAATACAGAGCCGCGAGTACAAGCAAAATTCCCGCTCCCACGCCCGCGGTAAGATACGGATTACCGAACGGATTATACCTGAAAATGCTCGTCGTGAGACGCCGAAGCGCGAGTGCGAAAATAAGGGTGTAGGAAGCAAAGGTCGCGAATATAAAAGACCGCGCAAGCGCCTCCTCCACTCCCGAGCGCAGCATGGCGTAATAGGTCGCGAAAAGAAGTGCGCTTGTCACCGTTCCGATAACCACGATCAAAAACTTCATCTGCGGATCAAAAATATTCTTGCCAAAACGCATTTCCTTTCGGAGGTGATTTCCGCCCTTCTCGAACGCGAACGCCACCGCCGGAAAAGAATCGGAAAAAAAGTTTACCCAGAGAATCTGCAGAGCGTTCAGGGGGATCGGGATACCGGCCACGATCGCTCCGCCGATCAAGAAAAGCTCGTTCAACGAATCGGAAAGAAGGTATACGATGACCTTTTTTACGTTGCCCAAAATCCGCCTCCCCTCCTCCACGGCGGCGACAATGGTCTCAAAGTTGTTATCAAGAATAACAAGATCCGCCGCCCCCTTCGCCACGTCGGTTCCCGAGCCGACCGCAACCCCGATATCCGCGGCCTTCAGGGCAGGAGCGTCATTAACCCCGTCTCCGGTCATGGCAACCACCTCGCCCTCTTTTTTATACGCCTTTGCAAGGCGCAGCTTGTCTTCCGGCGTAATACGGGCAAAAATCTTAATGGTTTGCAAACGTACGGCAAGTTCCGTATCATTCATTTTTTGCAAATCGTCTCCGGTTACCACCTCGCCGTCATGCGCCTCTATCCCCACTTCTTTTGCAATTGCGACCGCAGTGCCTTTATGGTCACCCGTCACCATAATGGTTCTCATGCCCGCCTCTTTGGTCTTTTCAATAATCTCCCTCATCCCCCTGCGAACCGGATCTTTAAACACCAAAAGACCGAGAAATTCGCCGCCCTTCGCAACGGCAAGCACCCTCCCTCCGTCGCGGGCGTATCGCTCCGTCTCTTTGTGAATCTCTTCTTTGTGCAAGGGATTCGATCCGATAAGCGTGGTAATGATTTCAGGAGCGCCGATCCGCACCCACACCTTCAACCTGCCCTCGCCGACACAAACCCCGCTCCATTTATCCTTTGAATTGAACGGCTTATACTCCAAAAGCTCCGTATGTTTCGGGGCCTGCGGAAGCAAGATTTTTAATTCCCTTCCTGCGCGCAAAACCGCCTCCTCAAGCGGACCTTCGGCAAGTTCTTCTCCATGAAGTTGAAGCGCGGTCATGGCATGGCGAAGCACGTCTTCTTTTTCTGCCTTGCCCGCAATAGAAACCAGCTCCATCCTGCCTTCGGTCAGGGTGCCGGTTTTGTCCGTCATGATAAGAGTGGTTCGCCCCAGAGTTTCAGCGGCCAAAAGCTGGCGCACCACGCCTTTGCGCTTTGCAAGCCGCTCCACTCCCACGGCAAGAATAACAGTCATCGCGATAGGCAGACCCTCTGGCACCGCGGAAACCGCTACCGCGACGGATATCAAAAACATCTCAAAATATCCGAATCCTTTCCACGCGCCGATCGCGAAAAGAACTCCGACAAAAAGAAAAAGCACCAGGGTGGCGCGCAAAGAAAATCGTTTTATCGCCGCCTGAAGCGGAGTCACGCTCTTCTCGTTCCGAACCATAGCCGCAATACGCCCGAGCTCGCTCATGCCCCCGGTGCCGACCACGACCCCGATCCCCATTCCGTTCGTAATAAGAGTTCCGCCGAACACCATCGAATGCCGGTCCGCAAGCGGCGCACCCTCGGAAACTCCTTTTGCCTTTTTCGCGACCGGGAGCGATTCTCCTGTTATGACGGATTCGTCCGCCTCAAGGTCGGTAACGCCGAAAAGTCGGATATCGGCCGGTACGCGGGTGCCGCCCCGAAGACGCACAACATCCCCGGGCACGATCTCTTCCGCGTCCACCTCCTCTTCGCCTCCTCCGCGCACAATGCGCGCCCGCTCGCGCATGTACGATCGCAAAGATTCGAGAACGCTCTCCGCCTTGTATTCCTGAAAAAAACCGAGGGTCGCGTTGATGAAAACCGCGATAAAAATAAAAACGCTGTCAACCGCGTGCTCCAAAAACGCGGTAATAACACCCGCCGCACAAAGAATAAGGATAAGCGGGCTCTGAAACTGGTTCCAAAGAATCGCGAGCTTCTTCACCCCTCCGTCCTTCAGGATATTCTTGCCGAAAATCGACTGCCGCTCTTTTGCCTCCGCCTCGGAAAGACCTTCTTCTGTTGTTTCCAGCGCCCCAAAAACCTCTTCCGGAGGCAGGGACCAAAAAGAAATTTTAGAGATGGTTTCGGGAGTTATCATAAAAATTCTTTTTTCAGTTCCGCCAACGTATTTTCCGTAATTGCTATCCTTATTTTTTCCATAAGCGCGTTGAAGAAAAAGACATTGTGCACGCTCGCGTAACGGCCCGCACCGGGATCCTTTGCCTTAAAACGCTCGCATAAATCACCTCGGGTTAACGTTCGGCAGGTTTCGCACAAACAATCCGCCTCAACAGGAGAGGAGTCATTCTTGTTCGCGCTTTTTATAATATCAAAATATCCGCCCTTGACCCAGAGACGTCCGTGCCGGGCCTCACGCGTGGGTATCACGCAATCAAAGGTGTCGATACCCGCCTCCACGCCGTCAAAAACATCTTCAATCCTCCCGATACCCAAAAAATGCCTCGGCTTTTCTTCCGGCAAATGCGGAATCGTCCAGTCCAGTATCTCAAAGGCATTATTGCGCGACCGCCCCAAAGAGCCGCCGATGCCAAACCCGTCGAACGGCAGGGACCCGATGTATCTCGCGCTCTCCTCCCGCAAATCGCGAAATTCTCCGCCCTGTACGATACCGTATAAAAGTTGCCTGCTCGCATTCAAGGACTGAATCTCCAAACATTGATTTGCCCAGACATGGGTGCGGATCATGGATTTTTTCGTATATTCATAGTCATGCAAAGGCGAAGTGCATTCGTCAAACGCGAAAATAATGTCTGCCCCGAGTTTACGCTGGATTTCCATGGACTCCCTGGGACCCAAAAACTCCTCCCCGTTTTCCGTGGTGAAATACGCGCCTTCATCTCTGACATGCACCAAGTTTTGCTTCGGAAATTCGGTCTCCAAAGTTCCTATCTTCCCTCCCCCGCGCCCCCTTCGGGCGCCCAAACTAAAAACCTGAAACCCGCCGGAGTCGGTCATAACAGGTCCCTGCCAACCCAGCGCCTCGTGCACGTCCTTCGGATTGTTGCGTAAATGATAGGTATTCGCGATTACAACCTGCGTCTTCGTGCGTTTCAGGTCTTCTGCCGTCAGAGTCCGCACCTCGGCACGGGTCCCGACGATAACATACGCCGGAGTCAGAATATCGCCATGCGCAGTACGGATAATGCCTGTCCGGGCCCGGGAACAAACGTCTTGAAAAGTGATATGAAAACCCATTACGAAACAATGTTTCCGATATCCTGAATAGTAATGAGGATCATAAGGAATATCAAAATCACGAAACCCGCGGCATTCGCGACGTTCTGCACTCTCCACGACAAAGGACGACGAATTATTTTTTCAATGCAAAGAAAAAGAAAACGCCCCCCGTCCAAGGCCGGAAAAGGGATAAGGTTTAAGATCGCAAGATTCAAAGAAATAAGGGCCATAAGCTGGACAAGATACGGCACGCCGAGATTCCCCGCCTGCGTTGCGATCCCAAAAATCCCCACGGGACCAGTCACGCCCTCCGCGATCTCAGGACGAGCAAAAATGCCGGTGATAAGACCAAAAAAACTTTGCGTGATGACAATCAAATTTTCCAAAGTTGCCTGCCCCGCGACCGCGATATTTTGCGGGAAGGGCTGGCCGTCAAATCCGATCTCGACAAGTTCCACACCGAGGGCTCCCTCCCCTTGCGGTACCTCGCTTCGCGGCGCAACTCGCACGGAAAGCCGCTCCTTT
>CAYXNB010000032.1:0-6908 GCA_964466475.1 uncultured Candidatus Saccharibacteria bacterium | reverse complement strand
CGAAGGGGTTGGCGGGGCGAGAGCGTAGTGCCGCGAGGCGCCGCTGGAGCGCCGAAACAGCCGGTGCTTCGACATAAGGAGAAATCCGACAACTATTTTATGAAAACCCTCCTCCTCATAGACGCCAACTCCTTCATCCATCGCGCCTACCACGCCCTTCCCCCGCTGAAAAGCCCGGAAGGAAAGCCGACCGGCGCGCTCTACGGACTCACAAATACGCTCATAAAAACGCTGAAAGAAAAAAAGCCGCACTACGTCGCCGCCTGCTTTGACCGGCCGGAGCCGACATTCCGGGAAAAAAAGTATAAAGAATACAAAGCCCACCGGCCCCCGGCGCCGGACGAACTCATCTCCCAGATTATTGAAGCAAGAAATCTTTTCAAAATTCTCGGAATCCCCGTGTTTGAAATTCCGGGCTACGAAGCGGACGACCTGATAGGCACCCTTGCCGAACATCACAAAGAAGAAGCAAGCGTTCTTATCATAACCGGCGACCTCGACGCCCTCCAGTTAGTGGAAAAATGCGTACAGGTTGAGGTGCCGAGAAAAGGCATCTCCGACATCGTACTCTACGACGAAAAAGCCGTGGAAGTCCGCTTTGGCGTCTCTCCGGAGCAGATAACCGATTATAAGGGTCTGGTTGGCGACCAGTCCGACAACATCCCGGGCGTGCCGGGAGTGGGGCCAAAAACCGCGGAGCTCCTCCTCAAAGAATTCGGAAGTGTGGAAGAAATCTACGCGAAAATGCCGGCAACTCACAAACTCGCGAAAAAAATACTGCCGTATAAAGAACAGGCCATGCTTTCAAAAGAACTCGCGACCATCCTAAAAAACGCCCCGACAAAAGAAAATCTAAAAGACATTGAATACGCGGAGCCCCCGCGGGACACTATCGTCCCCTATCTTGAACGCCTTGGTTTTGAAAGCATTGTAAAACGCCTGGGCGGAGAGCAAAGCGAATCGCCCCGCCTCCCGTCAAAATCCGACTTCCAAAAAAAGTCCGACTTCAAACCGCAAGAAAGCGTCGTATTCATCGAGCCGGACGAAACAATTTCTGAAAAAACACTCTCTTCAAACAAAATCAAAGTCGCCTACGACTGGAAACAAATAATAAAAGAAAAAGAAATAGAAGAGGTCGCCCCGCCGATCTTTGACGTAAAAATAGCGGCGTGGCTCCTTGCTCCGGACGAGCGCGATTTTTCACTCGAAAAAATTCTGCAAAAATACGAAGCGTCAAATCTCCGCGATCTCTTCGTAACTCTGGAGCGCGCGATCAAAAAAGAAAACCTTGGGCCCGTGTTTCAGGAAATCGAGATGCCCGTCATACCCGTACTCGCGAAAATGGAAGCCTCAGGCATTAAAATAAACACGGAAAAAATGACCGCACTTAAAAAAGAGGTAGAAAACGAACTGGAGCGCCTGCAAAAAGAGATTTATCGCGAGGCCGGAACGGAGTTCAACATCAATTCCCCAAAACAGATGGGTGAGGTGCTTTTTGACAAACTCGGATTAAAGGACTTGGGAAGGAAGACCGCGGGCGGACAAAGGAGTACTCGGGAAGAAGTGCTGGAAGAAATGAGAAAAACGCACCCTGTAATCCCTCTCATTCTCGAATACCGCGAAACATTCAAAATAAATTCCACCTATCTCGAACCCCTGCTGCACATGGCAAACGAGAACAAAAACAAAAGGATCCATACCACCTACCTCCAGACAGGAACGGCAACGGGCCGCATCTCGTCCGAAAAGCCGAATCTGCAAAACATTCCGCAGGAATCAAAGTGGGCCGTCCCGCTTCGGGAATGTTTCGAAGCCGAGGCGGGACACTCCTTCCTCGCCGCGGACTATTCGCAACTGGAGCTCCGCCTCCTCGCCCACGCCTCAAAAGACGGAGCGCTCGTCCGCGCCTTTCACGAAGGCAGGGATATTCACTCTCTGACTGCCTCAAAAGTGTTCGGCATACCGGAAGAAAAAGTTGATAAAGAAAAGCGGCGCGCCGCAAAAACCCTGAACTTCGGTATCGTCTACGGCATGGGCCCGCGCGCCTTCGCCCGCGCGACCGGATTCGGGATGAAAGAATCCTCGGAATTCATCGCCTCGTATTTCAACAATTTCCCCGGAATAAAAGAATGGCAAAACAAACTTCTGGACGAAGTCCATGAAAAGGGCTTCGTGGAAAACGAGCACGGAAGAAAAAGATGGTTTGAAAACGCGGACTCTTCCCATCCGCGCTACCGCGCGGAAATAGACCGCATGGCCGTAAACATGCCGCTCCAAAGCTTGGGCGCGGACATCCTGAAGATGGCGATGCGAAAAACCGCGGAACGCGCGAAACTCCTCCTCACCATCCACGACGAACTTCTCTTTGAAATTCCCGATGATATACTTGAAGAAACCGCGCAAGAGATAAAAAAAGAAATGGAAGAAGTCATAACCCTGCGCGTCCCGTTGAAAGTCGAAACAAAAACCGGCAAATCGTGGGGCGCCATGCAGTAATACACACCAAAAAGTTCGATCCAGTCGAATCAAGAGGGTTTCTCCTTATGATTGAGAAGCAACTCTCGCAGCCCCGCCAAGATTGGTCCCCGAAGGGGTTGGCGGGGCGAGAGCGTAGTGCTGCGAGGCGCCGCTGGAGTGCCGAGACAGCCGGTGCTTCGAAACATAAGGAGAAATCCGAACCGAATCAACATAATAAAATGTTCAATCCATTTTCAAAAAAGTTATCCGGCAGCGCGATAGAAGAATTCAAATCAAAAGAATTCGAAGAATTGATAAACGTCCTCGAAGACGGCGTTATTACCTATACCGCTGATTTCGTCATTGTTTCGGCAAACCTGAGCGCTGAACGTATTTTGGGAATCAAAAAAGAAAACGTGGTAGGAAAAAAAATAACGCCGGAAATGAAGGGACAAAAAAGTTTCCAGGGACTGGTGGAAGTCATCTTCCCCTCCCTCGCTCCGGTTGTGGTTCAGATTTCCGAATCCGGATGGCCCCAGATCACGGACATGGAGTTGGTCGAGCCCCCGCTTCGTCTCCGCACCACCCTGACGCCCCTCAACTCATCAACCGGAGAAAGTCTGGGATTCATAAAAATAATCCGCGACAAAACGCGCGAAAACGAGATATTCCAGTCCAAACGGGAATTTCTGGATGTGGCCGCTCATCAACTCCGAACGCCGCTCATTGCAATGGGTTGGGCATTTGAGTCTCTGGGAAAAGAAGTTGAGGGAAACCAAAGTCTGAAGCAGATAACCGATGATGGCAGAGAATTGGTGGAGCGGTCGCTCAAGATCGTAAACGATCTCTTGGATGCCGCGCGTATAGACGACGGAAAATTCGGTTACACTTTCGCCGAACTGAACATAACGGACCTTGTAAACGATATTGTAAACAAAGCAAAGCGCGCAGCTGAACAGTGGGGCATCACTATTTCCTTTGCCGCAGGACCGGAGCCGATGATTGTGCAGGGAGACGCGGGGAGGATCAGTATGGCGGTTTCGAATATTCTGGACAACGCCATAAAGTACAATACTGAACGCGGAAACGTATTGGTAAGCGTGCAAAAGGATTCGGGAAGCCAGTTTGTAAAAATAGTAATCGAAGACACGGGCGTTGGAATTCCGGAAAAAGAAATAACCTCCCTTTTCCGCAAATTCTGGAGAGGCGAACAGGCAAAACAAATCGAACCCAACGGATCGGGCCTTGGCCTCTACATCGCAAAAAATATTCTTAAAAACCACGGAGGAGATGTGGTGGTAGAATCGATCCCGAGCCGCGGCAGCGTCTTTACCCTCACCCTCCCCCAGGACCCGCGCCTTGTTCCGCGCCGCGAAACAGCCTATGAGAATGAATAAATATGTCGGGGCATAATCGGTGGAGCCAAATCAAACATCGCAAAGCGGCAACAGATGCGAAAAAAAGCAATCTCTTTTCCAAATTGGTAAAAGAAATCTCCGTTGCCGCGCGCGAAGAATCAAACCCGGATTTTAATCCCCGCCTGCGGAGCGCCATAGAGCGCGCCCGCGAGGCAAATATGCCGTCCGAGAATATTGAGCGCGCGATTAAAAAGGCGACTGAAGAAAAAACATTGGAAGAAATAACGCTCGAGGCCTACGGCCCCGGAGGCATTGCGATTATCGCAAAAGCGATTACCGACAACCCCAACCGCACCATTCCGGAAATAAAGCATCTCCTCTCCGAGCGCAGCGGCAAATGGGCCGAGCCCGGCTCCGTCGCGTGGGCGTTTGAGGGCTCTGTCCCAAAATTCCCGCAAGATATTTCAGGAGAAGACAGAGAAAAACTCAAAAATATTTTGAACGCGCTGGAAAACCACGACGACATTCAGAAAATTTTCCATAACGCGAAAGTCTAACACCCGTCCGCAAATCCGCGAACATTCACCGCTAATTATAAACAATCACGCTCTTCCTCGCCTCGCGGCCGCGCGCGTCTTTTATCACGAATTCGATCGTGTTCTGGGGCTTCAACGCGTCAAACACGAACCATTGAAACGCGTATGAAGTACCGGACAGATTAAGTCCGGCTGAAAGATTCCCGTTAAAATACATCTGGAGATTCTGCAAGCCATCCTTCGCTACAATGTCCGCCCGCACCAAAAAGGGAGCCCTCACGACGCTGCCGTTGGAAGGAAAAATATTCGTAATCGAAACATCCTCGTCCGGAACAATTTTTAATTCTACGGTCGCCCCTTCCGGTATCGGCCTGTTATACGCCGACCCAAAATTCGGAATATTGTTTCTCGCCCACCCCAAAACGCTCGTCTCCCAGTTATAAAATTGCGGATCCCGCCCGGGATTCAGAGGAAACCCGCCAAGAGGGTCGCCCTTGTCAACGTAATACAAAATCGAATGAACCTGGGGATACGAAGCCCCGCCCTTAACCGGCGTATACACCCAAGACCCGCCGATCATGGGCTTTTGAATACCCAGGGTCGGCCCGGGGCGCACAAATCCCTCGACAGGAAATAAAGGCAGGGCTTCGTTGAGAAACGCGCTCCACATGGGAACCGCGGCTAAAATGCTCCCTCCTTTTTTCTGCATCGGCGTATTGTCATTATTCCCCGCCCAGACCCCGACCACAAGATTCGGAGTATATCCGAATGTCCATGCGTCGCGAAAATCATTTGTGGTTCCGGTCTTCATGGCAACCTCCCGTCCGGGAAAAACCGTGAGTCCCAAACTCCCCCGGAAAAGTCCGGCGCGCAGGTCCGCGTCCGACAAAATCTGCGTAATCATTCTGGGATACTGCGCGTCCGAAACGCGGGTCGCGGAGTCCCGATATTTTTCCAGCACCTTCCCGCTCCGGTCGCGCACCTCAAGAATAAAAACCTGCTCGTGCCGCACCCCGTCCTGTGAAAGCGCCGCGTACGCGTTCACGATCTCTTTCAGACGCACCTCCCCGCCTCCAAGCACCAAAGAAAGTCCGTACCTCCCCCGTTCCCCGAGTGTTGTGATACCGAAATCCTTTAGTGTGCGGAGCACATCATCAAATCCCGCGAGATACAGCGCCTTTACCGAAGGCACGTTCATGGAATGAGCGAGTCCTTGCTTCAAAGGAACGGGGCCGGAAAAGGTATTCTCGAAATTTTGGGGATGAAAGCACTCACGATTCGTGTTTGAAAAATCAACAAGCGCGGGGCAGTTCGGATTGCCGGAAGCAAACTCCGTGGGAACATCAAATACGATGGAATTGGGCAAATACCCCTTTTGAAATGCCGCAAGATACGCAAACGGCTTCAAAGCCGACCCCGGCTGGCGAAGTCCCTGCAAGGGCACGTTAAAACTGGGGTCAAACTTGCAGTTTACCCCGGGCGAACATCCCGCGGGCTCCGGGTCCCTGTCCGGATCCTTTGACCCCACAAAAGCCAAAATCTGGCCGGTCTTGGGGTCTTCTGCTACAAGCGCGGCATTCCGTCCCTCGTATAATTCGGAGTTTTTCTCCGCATTTTCCAAAACCACGCGCTCCGCAATCTCCTGCAGCCGGTAATCCAAACTCGTAAGGACGCGGAGCCCGCCGTTCGTAACCATCTCCTCTCCATATTTTTCCACCAGATAGTCGCGAACCATAAGAGAAAAATGCGAGGCCTTCAGGGTATCGGGATTGCGCTGAAAAACAACCTTTTGCTTTTTCGCGTTCTCGGATTCTTCGCGGGTAAGGAAGCCCAATTCCGCCATCCGGTCGAGAACGTACCGCTGACGGTCGAATAATTCCTTCACATGACTCCCCCACGGAGAATAATACGTGGTTGCGTTCTGCATCGCCGCAAGCGTTGCGGCCTCCGGCAAGGTGAGATCTTTCGCGCCCTTGTTAAAAAACGTGAGCGCCGCAGCCTCTATGCCGTACGCGTTTGATCCGTACGGGATCTGGTTTAGATACAGCTCAAAAATCTCGTCTTTCGAATATCTGCCCTCGAGCTGTACCGCGAGGATAAGTTCCTTCAATTTTCGGGAGATTGTGCGCTCCGGGGTAAGAAACAGATTTTTCGCAAGTTGCTGGGTGATGGTCGAACCTCCCTGCACCACCTCGCCGGCCTTAAAGTTGCGAAGAAGCGCCCGGGCAATGCCCATCAGGTTAAAAGCGGGGTCTGTGTAAAAAGTCGCATTCTCCGCAGCCAAGGTAGCTTCTTTTACGGAGTTGGGTATTTCAGAAAAAGGAATGACCGTACGCTTCTCTTCCCCATGAGCCTCGTAAAGCAAAACCTCGCCGGTCCGATCAAAGATCTTGGTTGATTCCACTACCTGTTTTTCATCAAACTGCTCCGGTCGGGGCAGGTTGCGGGAAACAAAGATCAAAAAAAGAGACGCCAAAGAAAGACAAAAAATCCCGAGGGAAAAAAGGAATCCGAAAAAATGAAAAATAATTTTTTTGCGCGCCCCGCGTTTTCGCAT
>CAYXNB010000031.1:0-7347 GCA_964466475.1 uncultured Candidatus Saccharibacteria bacterium | reverse complement strand
ATCGCGTTATGAGCGAGCGAATGGTTGTGACGCGCGGAGACTTAGTGAGCGGGTGCGTTCGCAATGTTTGACCCCTATATTTTCAATAAACTCCCAAACTCCCCTTGCTTGAAAGGGCCGACAGCCGCGAAATTCAGCCGGTTCGCGCGAAAAAGAGCGCGCGCGACGGCCTGCACGTCCTCGGCGCTTACCGCGCGGATCTTCCGCGCCACCTCCTCGGGCCGCATAATCCGCGTTTTCAAAATCTCCTGAGTCGCGTAAAAAAGCCCGAGCTCGTCTGATGTCTCCAAAGAAAGTGAAAATGTCCCGATAATGTGATCTTTCGCTTTCGCGAGCTCTTCCTTGGAAATCTTCTCTTTGCAAAATCGGGAAAACTCCTCAAGTCCCGCCTGAACCACTTCTTTGGTCTTCGCGTGCGTTACACCGGCGGACATGGAAATAAGCCCGTGATCGGAATACAAGTCATCCGTTGCGCGCACGTAGTAGGCCGCCCCCATCTCCTCGCGAATCCGGTGAAACAAACGCGAGCTCATGCCCCCGCCCAAGGCGTCCGTCAAAACCTGGAGAGCGTATTTCCGTTCGTCAAAAAGAGAAAAAGCGCGAAATCCCAAAACAAGATGCGTCTGATCCGATTCTTTTGAAAAAACAAGTTCCGCGGGTTTCGCCTGCGTATCCAGAACCTTCTTTTTCGCCGACTTCCGACCCGAAGGAACGCGGGAAAACTGCTTCCGAAGAAAGGCGAGCGTCTCGCGGGGAGAAAATCCGCCCGCGACCACAACCACGGTCGCCTCCGGCACATAGTGCGCCCGCCGGTACCGCAAAAAATCTTCCCGACCGAACGACCGCACGTTCTCGCGGGATCCGGCAATCGGCCACCCCGCGGCCTGATCCCCGTACACGCATTGCATAAAAAGTTCCTGCACCTTCCTCTGGGGCAGATCTTCATACATATTAATCTCCTCCACAATCACCCCCTTCTCCTTTTCAATCTCCTTTTCATCAAAAATCGGATTGAGATATAGGTCGGAAATGATATCAAGCGCGCGTAGAGAAAACTCGTTTTTCACTTTTGCGTAATACGCGGTCATCTCATGGCCGGTAAAAGCATTGTACTGCGCCCCCACCCCGTCAAGTTCCGAAGAAATCTGCATGGCGGAAGGCCTCGAGATCGTTCCCTTAAACATCATGTGCTCCAAAAAGTGGGAGATCCCGTTGTTGTCCTTGGTTTCGTATTTTGAACCCGCGCGCGCAAGCACCATAAAGGTTGTGGCAATGCTCTCCGGCGTAGGAACCAAAAATACGGTAAGCCCGTTTTTCAAAACAAATCGGGAAAACGGCTTTTTCATGGAGTCGTAGAGGTCGGAGAAGAAATCGTGGAAGTGGTGGGGAGAAGAGTGGTAGTGGAAGTGGACAAAAAAGGAAGAGAGGTGGTCGCAAATTCATCGGAAAAAGGGGGCGCGGGAATTTCGGGAGTCGGAATAGCAATAAAGAAAGGATTCGTCACGTCACACGTGTCCCCATTGCATATCTGGATACGATAAACCCCGCGATCAAATTGCGCGGGAAACAAGTACGCATCCGATCCGAAAGCGTTGCGTTTCGCAGGCAGAAAAAGCAAAAGTATGGCAGGCCTTCCTTCGGGAAAAAGGGTGATTTTGGTAACGCTTTCTCGCAAATTTTCATATGTCCATCTGATCTCCTGTTCCGTGCCGACTAAAAATTCAGACGGACCGCCAAAAGGAAGGATGCGGAGAGAAGGCGGCGATTCGGGCTCTTCCCTGCGAATCCCCAAAAACTGGATAACCCTGGTACGCACACCCTCCACCACCGACTGCGCGCTGCGGAAGGCGGAAAAAAAGGCGCCCTGTAAAGAATCATGTAAGGCCGCGTGAACTCCCCGCGCCGAAACAAGGGCGAAAAATACGGCAAAAATAGTAACGAGAGAAAATCGTTTCATAAAAAAACAATTCTATTCAGAAAAAGGAACTGCGGTAATATTGCTCCAGCGGGAAACGTCCCGACGCGCATCAACGGAAGCATAACGATATAGAAGACGCGTTACCCCGCGCTCCATATTGGCAAACATATCCGGCAGCACACACTTACCATCCTCCGCGCGATACACCGAGGGAGTAATACGATCCCAGGAAACTCCTTCGTTTTCCGAACGAAATACGCGGATCATCTTGTCGCACGAATACGGAACGCTCACTTCCGCCCGAACATTTTCAGGCAATACGGAGTATGTAACCTCCGGAGCGGGCAGGGGCAAAGAGGCCTTAATAACCCAATATGCCACAAGCCCCACAAAAGCAATGGAAGCCAAAATGGATATAACCTTCATGCTTCTTTTCATATATATCTATTATACCAAATGGTTCCGAAGATAGTCCCGAAGATCCGAAATGTCAACTCGTTCCTGCTCCATGGTGTCGCGATCGCGAATCGTTACGCCCCCCTTCTCCAAACTTTCAAAATCAACGGTAACACAATATGGGGTGCCGATCTCATCCTGAGCGCGATACCGCTTCCCCACATTCCCGCGGGCATCCCAGGCAACCATAAATTCTTTTTGCAAATCACGATAAATATCCTTTGCTTTTTGAACCAAATCGGGCTTGTTCGCGAGCAACGGGAAGACCGCGACCTTCACGGGCGCGACCCGCGGATGAAACGCGAGATACGTCCGCGATTCACCCTGAACCTCATCCTCGGCATAAGCGGAACAAAGCACAGCGAGAACCGTCCGATCCACGCCGAAAGATGGTTCGATCACATGGGGAATGAAACGCTCTCCCGCCTTATCGTCAAAGTAGGAAAGATCAACCCCGGAAGCCCTCGCGTGAGCCGCAAGGTCAAAGTCGGTACGATACGCAAGCCCGTAAAGTTCCTTGCGGCCAAACGGAAAGTCAAACTCAAAATCAATCGTGCGTTTCGAGTAATGCGCGCGATCCTCGGCCGGAACTTCCAATTCATGCACCGAGGAACGCGGAATTCCAACCGCGTCGTTAAAAGCATGGACATTGTTCCGCCACATTTCAAACGCCTCCTCCCATTTGCCCGGGTGGACAAAATATTCAATTTCCATCTGTTCAAGTTCGCGCAAACGAAAAATAAAATCCCGAGGCGCGATCTCGTTCCTGAAGGCCTTGCCGATCTGAGCAATCCCAAAAGGAATTCTCGGATGTAGAGAATCCGAAACATTCTTAAAATTCGTAAAAATCCCGCCCGCGGTCTCCGGACGCAAGTAAGTGATCGCCGACGCGTCTTCCGTCGCACCGACCCGCGTCTGAAACATCATATTAAACTGCCGAACATCGCCAAGAGAGCCCCCGCACTCCGGGCAGGCCGCGCTATTTTTCGCTTTTCGCTTTTCACTTTTCGCTTCTATATGGTCTGCCCGAAATCGTTTTTTACATTTTTTACACTCCACAAGCGGATCGGAAAATCCCGCCACATGCCCGGAAGCCTCCCATACTCGAGGATTCATAATAATGGAAGCATCCACGCCAAACATATCATCGCGCTCCTGCACGAACATCCGCCACCAAATCTGTTTAATATTGTTCTTCAACTCGATCCCATACGGACCGTAATCCCAAAAACCCGCAATCCCCCCGTATATTTCAGAGCTAGGGTACACAAAACCTCTGCGCTTCGCCAAATTCACTACTTTTTCCAGTAAATCCATAAGCCCTACTCTACCACGATTCCGGAAGAGGAGCCAGCGCTCGGATCATCAACGAGTTGGGTGGTAAGCGGCACATCCCCCGCCGAAAGCGTTATGCCCGTAAAGTCGTCAAGCGCCGTTACCCGCGTCTCGCCCAAAAGCGTCATCACTTTCCCCGCGTACGAAAAGTCCGGTGTCGCCCGCACCTGAAAAATCGCCTCGGTTGGAGCGTTCAAGATCCCCTTGGTCGCGGGAATGGAAGAAATTTCCCAAGAAACCTCGCGCGTCAACTCGTCATATAAGGGCAAAACATCACCGGAAGCACTGACCGCCTTTCCGGTCCATTCCACTCCGGGCGGCAACGCGGCGCGAATCCGTACGTCCCGAATATCCGTGGACTCGTTGCGCAATATCCAGTGAATCGTATATTCCGTGGGATTCCCGACCCGCGGAGGAATTGATCCCGCATTCGTAATTCCGGAAGCTGCATCGTAATACAGCGCCTTGGCATCGAGCATCATTCTGCCCGCCACCTTCGTAACAACTTCCGTAAACGCCCGCGTCTTATCGCTCTTCAAATAATACGGGGTCGTGGGAGAACTGGCCTCAACGCTCGCGCGGAGCAAAAAATTCTTGTCTCCGGATCGCGAAATGGGGAATTGGTCCCTCACCTTCACCTCCAAATCCACCTTCCCTTCCGCGCCAACTCCGACCTCTCGCAATTCGGGAACTCGGGACTTGTCCCACACAAATCTGCCGCGCGAATCAACGTTTGCCGAAGATTTTACCGAAGCAAGATCAAACATCTCCCCCAAAAACGTGCCGCGAATCACGAAATCCTGCAGCGGTATCCCGCTCACGTTTGCGTACCGGATCTCGTACCGGATCGTCTCGCCCGCGCGCGCGACATGCGCGCCGCCTCCGTTCGTTGAAACCTTCAGGTTGATGGGTGAAGGAGCAAGGGAAAGACCGAGTTGCTCCTGCCCGATTGCGTAATCTTTTCCCTCAAACGAAGTGTGAAACGTTACAGGAAAAGCGAATTCCGCATTGTCCGCCCCCTCCAAAATCCCTTGTATGGAAATCTTTCCCTCCGAACCGGCGCGAAGCGCCCCGAGCTTCCAATAGTTATCAAGCGAATCAGGAGGTAGGTCAGAAGAAACGTAGCGAAACGTCTCGGGATATGTAATGCTCATGCGCAAATCCTCGATATGTTCATTGGAAACGTTCGAGTACACAAGGGATATGCGAAAGGTGGATCCGGAAAGGATCTGGCCCTCCTCCTTGCGAAGCTCGGCCCTGAGGGCCGACTCCCCGGCGCGCACGTCTTTGGATGCCTGCACCTCAAAACCCGCCGCACCGCCCAAAGAATAAGACACACGCGCCGCAATCTTCTTGACAACATCATCCTCGTCCGCCTCGGAAACGTCACCGCCCGAAACCGCAAGCAGGCGGTAAATTTTCTTTTCCACGCCGCCCGAAGAAATGCTGCCAAGCGGATCCTTCAAAATACCCCTTTCCGTTCGCGCGTCCAAAATAAGAATGTCTCGGGGGGCAAAAAGTGTAATAGTAACATCTCGCAAATCAGTCTCCGCGTTATTCCCAAGTCCGACCTCGAAATCAAAGGGGACTCCGCGCAAAACATCTTTGGGCGCCTCGATCGTAAGTTTCACGTCTCCGGAAAATTTTCCGGAAAAGAAAAACAGGTATGCGGCAAATGCAAAAACGCAAATTCCCGCAACGGTAAAAAACAAACTGAGAGTTCGAAAAAATTTCATAATTCCCTGCCCGCGGCAGACCGGATTCTCCTCCGCGGGCGGAGGAGAATCCGGTTGAAAAGACACTGAAGACGCTGATTCGCGCAAATCAACGGGAAACGGAGAAAAAATCCGTTCTTCGATAGAAATCTCCTTTTTCTGCCGCAATTTACGAGAAGACGCTGAACGCTTTTTTTTCTGAATCTTCTCTGCCATATCCAAGTATATTCAAAAGCATTGTACTATCTCTCCTTGCTTCCCTCAAATGAGAACATAAAAACTCCCAAAGATCAGGGTCCGGCACCTGGTGCGGAACAAGGTCGCGGCAAAACCGGAGAATGGAAAAAAAATCATCATTCTCCTCCAATAACCCGGTAAAAAACCGCTCCTCAAGCAAAGAATCCGCGAGCGTAAACTGATTCTTATAAACAACGCGGATAAAAACGCGGGTTCCGAGATCAAGATGCGGAGAAAGTTTGGAGGTGATCTTCCGCCCGCTTATAACCCGCGCCTCTATCCGCCCAAGATCCTTGGTGAATAGATCCGCGTATAAATTCTGACTCCCGTTCTCCCGCCTCCCCAGCACAATCGCCTCGGCGCAGTATTCACTCATTTAGTAAAGAATGACCCCAAGATATTCGTCCAAAGAAATCATTCCCGCCCCGGAAACAACGAAGAAAAGCGATGCCGCGAGAATCAGCAAATCCAATTCTTTTTCCTTCAAAGGCGCCTTAAGTTTTAAGGTGATAAGAATGACAAAAAACTGGATCGCGAACATCGCGCCGAGTATCTGGGTAAAAAACCCGAGCGCGAAGGCAATCCCCCCAAAAGCCTCAAGAAGCCCGACCAGAGTCGCCCAAAGTACTCCGGGCCTGAACCCGACGCTTGAAAACCACGCCCCCGAACCCTTCAAATCCTTAAGTTTTGAAATCCCGTGCGGAATCAGCAAAAGCCCCAACCCCGCACGAAGAACAAGGAACCCCCAATCCGAAAATGGAATTAAAAATTGAATCATGTATTTAGTATAACATACTCATTTACGCATCTCCCGATAATGTATTCTTGCGCATTCCCCCTTCCGTCCTCAAAAAATCTGCATATGTGGAAAATTTGAGGACATTATAAATGCTTTCCTATTTTCCAAACCTCCGCTACCATAAAACAATTAATTTCCATAAATTTCGTGAGCCGAAAGCGAACTAATTTCTATGAATATCTTAAGTATTGAAACCTCCTGCGACGAAACCTCCCTCGCCCTGGTGGAAGCCAAGGGCGGATTTACCCTGAGCGAAGTCGAAGGGCTACCTTCAATCAAAATCAAAAAACTCCTGACCGCCTCCCAAATTGAAACCCACCGCCCCTGGGGCGGGGTAGTCCCCAATCTCGCAAAACGCGAACACGCAGAAAACCTGCCAAAACTTTTCAAAAAACTTATAAACTTAAAAACTTATAAACCTATAGACCTCGTCGCCGTCACCGTCGGCCCCGGCCTCGAACCATGCTTATGGCAAGGCATTGAGTTTGCAAAACAAATACAAAAAGAACACTTCCCCAAAGCCGTAATTGTTCCCACAAATCATTTACGTGGCCACATGTATAGTTTTCTGCTCCCGCAAAAAACAAACAATTACAACAAATTACTTAATTACCCAATTACCGATTATTTCCCCGCCATTCAACTGTTGGTAAGCGGCGGCCACACCATGCTTATCCTCATGGGATCCCTCACAAAATACAAAAAACTCGGCGAAACACGCGACGACG
Organism: uncultured Candidatus Saccharibacteria bacterium; assembly: GCA_964466475.1. Lineage (GTDB taxonomy): Bacteria > Patescibacteriota > Minisyncoccia > UBA6257 > GWB1-50-10 > JAUYPG01. Next base: position 159 of record CAYXNB010000031.1, on the reverse strand, counting down.
CCGCGGGCGAAGCATACGACAAAGTCGCAAGAATGTTAGAACTCCCCTACCCCGGCGGTCCCGAGATTGAAAAACTCGCAAAAACAATAATTCCTGAGCGAAGCGGAGCGAAGTCGAAGGACCGCATTGTGTTCCCCCGCCCGATGATTCATGAAAAAA
>CAYXNB010000030.1:0-7770 GCA_964466475.1 uncultured Candidatus Saccharibacteria bacterium | reverse complement strand
TCCGCCACCTCCCTCGGTGCCCGCCCCTCCGCCTTCGCCAAGACAAAAGCGACATTCGTAGAGTAATCCCCATGCTCCGAAACATCCGGCACTGAAACCAAAATCTCCCCCGTAAAACCAGGGGGCAGCACTCCCCTTAAGACACCTATAATCTCCTGCCTCATAAACACATTTTACACTTATCACTTTGCACTTTACACTTTGTATATGCAAGCGCTCGCCGAAAACAAACGAGCCCGCTTCGACTACGAGATTCTCGAAATCTTCCAAGCCGGAATCGAACTCACGGGCCACGAGGTAAAATCCCTGAAAAAAAGGGGTGGCTCCCTTTTTGGCGGCCATGTGATGATCCGAAATAACGAGGCAAAACTGGTTGGCCTTGAAATCCCCTCCTTCCAGCCGGAAAACGCGCCAAAGGACTATGCTCATGATCGCACCCGCCGCCTGCTCTTAAAAAAAGATGAAATAAAACATCTTTTTGGTAAAACCCAGGAAGGGTTGACGATAGTGCCTATAAAATTGTATAATAATAATCGCGGGAAAATAAAAGTAGAGATTGCGCTTGCTCGTGGCAGAAAAAAACACGACAAGCGGGAACTCTTGAAAAAACGCGAATCAATCCGCGAGATTCGCAAAATTACGCGGGGATGAAAGGCCTTGATGGGAGTTCAATTCATATACTGCAGGCCGAGCCGACACGCTCGTAAAACAGGTCAAACTTCTAACTGCAAACAACAGAGTTGCGGCACCAGCATTCGCATTCGCGTAACTGGTGAACCCCGCCTTGGCGGGGCATCGGTCCTGACGCTTCATAGGGATAAACCGGTGTTATATCTGAAGCTCGCCACGGAAAGCCGGCTCCGTATCCGTGGTTAAACAAGGAGTCATTCTCAAACGAGAAACCTGCCCTGAGTTTATCGAAGGGCTAAGCCTGTAGAAAGTATGTGACGCGCCTCCTAGACGCGAGTTCAATTCTCGCCATCTCCACCAGATAATCATTTGTCATCGTTATCGCCATCATATAGTATATATCTACCTTGATTATTAAACGCAGAAATAGAAACTTCCAAAGGTGGCAGCCCAAGCCCGTAATTACCAATCGCAGAAACGCGGCGATTACCGCGAAAGAGGTGCGGGTGCTCGATGAAGCGGGCGAACACCTAGGAGTCATGAAAACCGAAGACGCCCTAAAGATCGCGGCGGAAAAGGGCCTCGACCTTATTGAGATAACAGAAAACGCGACACCTCCGGTCGCGCGCATCATCAGTTTTGACAAGTTCCGCTACAACAAAGAAAAAGACGACAAAAAACAAAAAAAGGAGCAAAAGGCGAAAGACATGAAGCGCATGCGCATCACCCCCCGCATGGCGGAAAACGATCTGAAGGTAAAAGCAAAAAAGATAGCGGAATTTCTGGAAAAAGGACATCGCGTGGAGATTGAAATATTTTTGCGGGGACGCGAAAAGGCGCATCAGGGAATCGCCCTGCAAAAACTGGAGAGTTTCCTCCCGACCATAGAAATACCGATCCAAAAAGCGTCCGAACCCAAAAAATCCCTCCGCGGATTCTCCGTCCAGATTCAAAAAAAATAATGCCCGGGATATCAAGACATCACAAAGGTTTCTTGCAATAAATCCTACAACCTGATATAAAAGTACGACTGCAAACGCATTTGTAGATTCGGAAAATTCGTAGTTTCGGAACGGATATATGAAAAACTCTATTAAAAAACGCATCAAATTTACCGGAAGCGGAAAGATACGCCGCCGCGCCATGGGTATCGGCCACTCAAAAACGACCAAGAACGCGAACCAGCTCCACCGCAAAAAAGGATCAAGAAAACTTGGCCTTTCGGCAAAAACAATTAATAAACATTTGAGATAACATCAACCATGCCACGAGTAAAACGCGGAGTCATAAAACACAAAAAGCGCGAAAAACTGATGAAAGCCGTGAAGGGCTTTCGTTGGGGCAGGAAAAACAATATAAAGCTCGCGAAAGAAGCCGTGCTCCACGCCTGGAGCCACGCCTTTGTCGGGAGAAAGCAAAAAAAGCGCAACTACCGCCGCCTCTGGAACGTGCGCGTAAACGCCGCCTCGCGTGAGCACGGCATGAAATACTCCGAATTTATAAACGCCTTAAAAAAGAAAAACATCATCCTCGACCGCAAAATCCTCTCCCAGATCGCGAACGAAAACCCAGAAGTATTCCAAAAAATAGTGGAAGAAGTGAAAAAATAAAAAAAATCCCCGGTCATGCCGGGGATCTGTATTTCTCCAAATTCACTCGTCCATTCTTAACTTCTACTCCCTCGGCGCGAAGTAGGCGCGCCTTTTTCCGAAGCCCGCCCGCAAAGCCGTGAAGCGAGCCGTCTCGGGCAACTACTCTATGACACGGGATTCTGGGAGCGTGAGGATTGCGGTGCAGCGCCTGCCCCACGAATCGAACCGCCTTGGGGCGCCCGATTGCGCGGGCGATGTCTCCGTACGTTGCTACGCACCCCCTGGGGATGCGTGCCGTGGCCGAAAGAACCTTTTCCTGAAATGGCGTCATATGCCTGTTTCAAAATTTCGCGTAAGTTTTTATATTTTATCACCCGCATAGCGCGATCGTACAGAAACCATCCATACCCCTCGTGCTCCTCGGAAAGCCGAATTTCCGGATTATGCGTTTCCGCAAGGTAAAAAAGCACATGCTTGGAAATCTTGTCCGCGCCCCGCTGAAACACAAATCTGTCGTGCGCCTTAAAATAATCCTTGTTAAACCGCAGGTCTTTATACTTAATACCCGTCTCCTCCTCCACCTCCCTGACCGCGGCGCGAAAACTCCGCTCCCCCTCCTCCAGTTTTCCCTTGGGGAAGTTCCAATACCCGCCCCCGTGGTACAAAAGCAAAAACTTCGGCCCTTCCGGCGTTTTGCGATAAATAATAATTCCCGCGGAAATCTCTTTGCTCATAGAAAATAATTGTACTTATTCCGACAATGAATAGCCAGCGCTTTGCCCCGACAGTCCGAACGAATCCTCGAGCGTCGCCCTGAAGTTTGTAGCCGTTTTTTTCGGAAGCGAAGCGTCCCCGAAGGGGCCGGAAAAAACGGCGTGAAGCAAACGAAGTGGCGTAAGCGAGGGTGAGAGAGGACTTGTCGGGCAAAGCGCGCGCAAGCCACTAACGACTGAATAAAAATTCCTTGCCGTCAAAAGAAAAAGTAATGGCGTCCCCCGAAGAAACCTCCCCCCGCAATATCATCTCGGCCAGCCGCCCGCGCGCCTCCTCCGAAACAATTTTGCGCAAAGGCCGCGCCCCGAACACATTGCTGTACCCGCGACGCGCCACCTCTTTGACCGCGCTGTCGTCGCACACCAGGACGATCCCGTTCGAATCCCGGACCTGCTCTATAAATTCACGAAGCAAAATCCGCGCGATCTGAAAAATCTCATCCTCATTCAAATCCCGAAACACGATCACGTCCGAAAACCGGTTTATAAGTTCCGGCTTGAAATACGTGGTCAGTTTTCCCTTCAACTCATCCGCGATCTCAAGGGCGCTCCTTCCCTTCTCTATCTCCTGCTTCACAAAATCCGAATGCGCGTTCGAAGTCGCGATAATAATAGTGTTTTGAAATTGAACGGTGCGCCCCAAACTATCCGTCAAACGCCCGTCGTCAAACACCTGCAAAAACAGATTCAGTACATCCGGATGCGCCTTCTCAAACTCATCAAGCAATATCAAACTATAGGGATGTTCCCTGACCGCATCCGTCAAATCCCCGGTCATCTCCCCGTTCGGCGTGCCGATTAAGCGAAAAATGCTTGTCTTGTCCTGGTATTCGGACATATCAAACCTCCGCATCGCCTCCCGCGACCCGAACTGAATCTCAGCCAAAATTTTGGACAACTCCGTCTTCCCCACTCCTGTCGGCCCGACGAAAAGAAAGGTCGCGATAGGTCCGCCCTGCCTTGAAAGCCCGCTCCGATATTCTCGCAAAGCGCGGGAAACCGCCCTCACCGCCTCGGTCTGGTTAATCAAGCGCTCGTGAATAATATCCTCAAGATGAAGCAGTTTCTCGGTTTCCGCCTCACCGGCTGTTTGCAAAGGCACCCCCACCTCCTCCTCCGCCACGCGCGCGGCAAATTCCGGCGACAAAATACCAACCTTTTCCCGCGAGGCGCGGGCAATGACCTCCTTCAAAAGATCAAGCGCCGAAGTGGGCAAGGGCTTTGAGGAAATATGCTTGTCCGCGATCTCCACAATCTTCCGCAGGGCAGGAATCGTAACAAACACTCCAAACTGACGCTCCAAAAACAGCGCGGCATAAGTCAAAAAACGCGCCGCCTCCTCCGCGCTCATCTCTTCCACGCGTATAATCTCAAACTGCTCCGCGAAATCGCTTCTTGGTTCCACAAGCGTCTTAAACTCGCGCGGATATGAATCCCCCAAAAGCGGAATTGCTCCGCTCCGCACAATGGGAAGAAACACGTCAATCGCGGAAACCCCGCCCTTCCCGAACGGCTTAAAAAGATCATGGATATCGGGGACAAACACGAGCACATTCCCCGCGATCATGATCTCGTCCGATATTTTAGTAAGCCGCTCCGCGACCTCTTCGGGCGAAGCGCCCGCGAGCAAGTGGGAAATGCTTAAGGACAATATCCTCCGGTCAAAAAGAAAGGGCGGCACCTCGTCCCGATTCATGCGTAAGGCAAGGTGGTGGAGCATCGCGGTCTTCCCCACCCCGGGCTCGCCGACCAATATCGCGTTCGGCTTCCCCGGTCGGGTCAGGGCGTCGAGCATCTCCGCGTATTCTTTTTCATGGCCAACCAAAAGCCCGCCGCCATGCGCGCGAACCATTGCCGTAATATCCTCGCTGAATTGGTCGAGTGTTGGCGTGGGCCGAGAAGTCCACGCGCGGTTCAACGAAGGGCTCCTCCTCATGCGCGGACGCGCTCCCGCGTATCCGCCCACAATTCCAAGCGAGCGATTCAAACGCGAGGCCTCGCGCGCCCGCCGCTCCATAAATACCGCCTCCCGCGCGTCTTCCGGAGTAATCCGAAATTTCTGAAACGCCTTCTGAAAATTTGGCGAAAGCGGAAAAAAGAGGGCAACAAAAAGCGCGTCCGGCAAAATGTGTTCCTCCCCCATCTGCGCGGCAACCAAAAACGCCGAGCGCGCGACCTCGCCCGACACACCTTCCTGCCAGGGGCTTTCCGCAATCTCCGCGGAAAATTCCTCGCGTAAAATCCCCATCCTGCGAAACGCGCGGCGTATATCCTGCCGCCCGGAAAGTTCTGAAAAAAGCGCGGCGCGAAAATCCAAATTCTTCGCCCGCCCCAGGCGATGCGCGGCAAAAAACGCGCGCCCGGCCGATGGCGACAAAAATTTTGCGACATTCAGCCTCCCTCCACGCGGCAAAGCGGATGAGATGCGATCCTCGCCCCGGGCAACGTGAATCAGGCGGTCTGTCAAAAAAAGCGTAAGAAATACGCCGAAAAAGAAAGGTCGGGGCGAAGAAACAAAAAGCAAAAACAAAGCAAGCGCGCCGGAAACAAAAAAGAAGATGTAAGAAACGCCTCGCGCCAAAAACGCCTCTGCCCCGGAAAGCCGGTACTTCGGATCCGCAAAATACAACCTCTCGCCTATATTCGCATTATTCGTCATATTTGCAGATTCGGATAATTCGCCTGCCCCGTGGCGGCTCCGCCGCTCCTCGGGGTAATTTCGGAGCGGTTACCCGAAAATAATCCGCATTATTAAATACGCCGGCACGCAAAGCCACACCAAAAAAATCGTAGCGGAAACAAAAAGAAACAATACGTAAAATAAAAGTCCGGCAAAAAACCTGCCGATACGAAACGGAACGCCGAGCAAATATCCAACCGCGGAAAAATCTTTGTAGAGCGGTTCAAAAAGATGCGCGCCCGTAACCCTCCATCCGTATGATCGGTCAAACTGGGAAATCGAGTGCGCCACAAAATTCCACCACACGCGAAACCCCCGCACATACCAGTGCTCGAAAAACGAAAGTAATCCGAAAGCCGCCTGCCGAAAAATATATACCAAGACCATTACTCCTATTATACCGCATACAAAACAACGATGCCTGCAAAGAGAAAACCCACCGCAGTGTCCGAGCGGATTCTGAGGCCGTTTTGGCATGGTCTCCGAGCGAAGCGAGGAGCAAAACGGCCGAGGCCTCGGAGCGAGCGGCTGGGCCTAATTGTCCGGGGGACAATTAGGCGGGCAAGATACCGAAGTAATAAATCGAATCTTGCCCTGGACCGAGCGAGAATGAGCGAGGATACTGCGGTGGGTTTTCTATACTAAAAAAGTTAAAAATACCTCACCTCCTCCTCGAGTTCTATTCCGAATTTTTCAAACACTTTCTTCTTCAATTTCCGCGCAAGCGCTTTTACGTCCGCCGCAGTTCCCTTCCCGTCATTCACGAACAAATTCCCGTGAAAATCCGCGATATAAATTCCGCCCTCGCGCATACCCTTTGCGCCGACCTGCTCCAAAAGCCACCCGGCCGGAATTTTGCCGTCAATAATTTTCGTCTTATCCACCAACGCAAGCGATTTTTTTGAAACATTTTTTACAAGCACATTTTTGAAAAAACTCCCCGGACACCGCAGCCCCGGCTTGTACTTCTTCTCCCGCATCGCGATAATCTCCTTCGATTTTTTCTCAAGCGCCTCTCTGTCCCCTTTTTTCAATTTCAAAACCACCCGAAGAATAATCCAGTCCTTTTTCTTAAATATACTTTCGCGATATCCAAGCGCGCATTGCTTCCTTGAAATCCACTTCCGTTCAAATGTTTGTGATTTGGAATTTATGCTTTGTGATTTCCTCGATTTAGGAACCAACACCTCAACTTTCTCAATACAATTCGAAATCGAGGCCCCATACGCCCCCGCGTTCCCATACACTGCCCCCCCGATAGTCCCCGGGATTCCGGATAGTGTTTCGATCCCCCTCAAACCCATCGCAATCGCAAACGTAATGCCCTCGGCAAGCGGAACTCCCGCGTCCGCCACAATTCGTCCGTCTTCGTAGTCAATATTCCCTCCCCGTACCCGGATAAGCGTATCCGGAATCCCCTCATCCGGAAATACGATATTGCTCCCGCCGGCAAACACGCAAAACTTCCTCCCCCCAATGCGTCGAAGGGTCTCGATAATCTCTTCCGAAGAAGTTACCTCAATAACCTCTTTCACGACTCCCCCAATCCGAAATGTCCCGCACTCTGCAAGCGGAATGTTGGTTTGAATCTTCATAGCGCCCTCGAGAGGAATCGAACCCCTATTACAAGATCCGGAATCTTGCGTCCTATCCGTTGAACGACGAGGGCAAGCAGAGCTTGCCCGAGTTCCGACCTTGCGTCGGAACAGGGCTTGTCTTCTGCCTCCCCATTATTCCCCAAAGAAAAACATCACGCAATAAGCAACTAGTGGCTAGTCCCTAGTGGCTAGTGGCGAGCGTTATCACCTGATACCCCAAAGCAGCAAAAAACACAAGGTAAAAAATCGGTAATAAAAATCTCCATTTGGATTTCGGAAACGCCCTCTGCCAGATCCAGAGCACGAATATTCCCTCTAAAGCGAGGAAAAGCCCGCCCGCCAATGAAACGACTTCAAAAAATCCACGAAACCCGACGGCATACAAAACTAAAGGCAAAAAAAGCGGAATCCCTGCCGCAACGACGCGGGGAGTCCTTAAATCAAATTTCAAGTTGTCCCGCACATTCCGTCCAATTACAAAATATGAAGTCCAGATT
>CAYXNB010000029.1:0-8062 GCA_964466475.1 uncultured Candidatus Saccharibacteria bacterium | reverse complement strand
TTCCCCGAGGTCAAGCATTCCCCATCCGCGTATTCGTAGATTCGGACCATTCGTAGTTTCGGAGCGGTTTCCAGAGTTTCGTTTCCAAACTTTTCCAGTCAATATAGTTTGTTTTTCAAAGAACAATTCTCCAATCTGTTTGTATTCCTACCACAAATCCGCAAAAAAATCAAGTAGCAAATAACAAAACAACCAAAAACCCCCACCCCCGCCCCATCCCCTGTCCTCAAAATAACTACATATGTGGATATTTTGAGGACACAAAAAACGAAGAAAAATAAAGGGCTTCTCAAACTCCGGGCCCCAAAACGCCCTTTCGCAACCAATTACCCAATTACTATCAATTACCATCAATTATCCGAAAAAACCCCTGTGTATAACTCAATTTGCAAAAGAGTTCCGTTTCAAAACAAAAACAATCCAAAAAGTTTTGAAACAAAACTTTTTGGGACAAAAAATTCCCGTTGCGTGCTTTGTTTCAGTCGTGTTAATCATCTTAAAAATCCTACTCCGTGAAATACACCGGCACCGGATACCGCCCGATCTGCTTGTAATTGTAGTCATTGCCGTCATATCGGACAAAAAGAAGGGTGATATAATCAGACGCGGTATACGACCCGATAGTAATATTAAACCTCACCTCCCCTGCCGGAGGAAATCCGTCGCCGGAAGGATAATAAGCATTTTTCACTCCCGCCAAACATTGCGGCGCGGACGCGCTCCTCAAAGACGGGGTATTGGTGGCCTGATCTGTCTGGCACCCCAGATATCCCGCGTACAGACGGGTAAGGCCGTCCTCGAACATCCCGTTAAAACTCCTGGCCGTAATGCCCTTGTCCGGCACGATTGTGTTTACATAAAATCCGATAACCGTCCAATAACTCGGAACCAAAGTGCCATAATCGTCAAACTGGAAAGAAATCTCGCGGGTGGAACTGCTCGTAATATACCCCCACCGGATGTTCGATACCGTAAGCGGCGGGTCAGGCACCGGAACCGCGTACAGAATCTCCGTGGACGTGGAGAAATTTCCGAAATCGTCTTTCGCCCGCACCGCGATCCGGTATGTTTCTCCGAAATTCAGATTTAACGAGGTGTAAAGAAAAATGTTTGTGGAAGTCCATGTGCTGGAAGAAAAATCGGTTGAAGTCGTATACGCGACTTCGTACGTAACCAAATTATCCAAAGTATCCGCATCCGTGGAGCTCGCCCAGGAAAGACGGACAAGCGACGTGTCTTCGTTAAAACTCGCGGCAAGCCCGACGGGAGTCGTGGGTGCGGCCTGCCCCGCGGGCGCGGAAGAAAAATAATATTTCGTTTTATCGACCGCGACGAGCTTGAAGGTTTGCTGGGTCCCGCCGGAATCATAAAAAGAATAAAAAGCAACGGTGACGTAATCGCTCGGCGAAAACGAAATCTGCGCCGTGGTGCTCGCGGTCTCGATCACAAAATGATTATCCTCAAGCCGCGTCCATTCAAAAGCGGTCGGGAAAAGCCCGCCGCCAAAAGCCGAACATCCCGAAGAACTGCGGGGTAAAATAAATGACGACCTTGAAGCATCATCTCCCAAGCAGTGCCGATACCGCACCGAAAGCGCCGAATCCATATCATCCGGCTGCCAGCTCGGCGCGGGATTATCAAGATATACATTAGAAATATTAGGATCTCGATTCACGTAAAATACCGCCGCGCTCCAGGGCATGCCCTTGTTGTAATAATCCGCCATAAAAGGGTATGAATCGTAATGCGCCTCAAGCAGGTATCTGCCTCCCCCGCTTCGCGGATCCGCGTAAAACGAAAATGAATTGAAAAAACTCGGCACCTCCACGAGCGCCGTCGTGGTTGCCGATCCGTATCCTTCCGCGTCGAACGCCCTGACAGAAAATAAAGTGGAGGTCCCTGTTTCCCAAACCGGATATGAATACGAAGTGCTGGTGCCGGAATACAAAAGCGCGGAACTTGATGACAAATTCCGCACCTCGTATGTTGTCGCGGAAGCCGCCTCCTCCCACGAAAATGAAATGGCAAGCGTCTCGGCGTCATACGCCGCGATATCCGCTCCGCCGACTCCGGCCGGAGCCGCGGGAGCGTCCCGCGGCTCCGGCAAATTCCCCGTATTCTGCGGCTGCGGCGCCGAACGCAATTCAAAATCCGAAATGTCTCCGGCAACATCAACCCCGTGCCCGCCGTATGCGTCGCCTGAAACCGACTTGCGCTCATACGAAACGTCTTCCGCGAGCGACGCGTAAAAAACTTCATCCACTATTTCGTCCGAAGCATTCACCAATAAAATGGAATTGTTGCTTCCGGCCAAAGTATTTGATGCCTGCGTATACCGCGCGTCCGGCGCCGCGCCCCCGTTGTATTCTTGGCTACCGATAAGAAAAAATCCGCGAGCCGGTATCATGCCGGAAATGTTTGTGGCAAGGTTCTGCGTATTCCCGCCCGATGTCTTTTTCTTCAAATCCCAGTCCGCGAGATCAACCGCCGAGTCATTCGGATTCCAGATCTCCACGAATTCATATTTTGCGTCCGCGCCCGACCCGGCCTGAAACTCGCTTATCAAAAGATTGCTAAGCGCGCCGCCCGAAGCGGAAGGGGTCTCCTCCGCCGCCGGAACCAAAGAAGGCGCCGGAGACGAAGACCCTCCCCCGCTCCCGGAAGGAGATGGGATTATAATAGTATTCTTCGCGCGCGGCGTACCGCCCTGCACCCCGCTCGTCTGCCAACCCCCGTCCTCCCTGCGCTCCATCGTGCCTTTCGACGAATTGCTCCCCGCCTCCCACAAAGGGCTCGCGAGCGCCTCGTCGATCAAACGGCATGAGGAGTCGAAGAGACGCAACCCCTCATCCGAATTCCCCAATCCGCCGGCATAAATAAAATCCGCGGCAACTCCGGGCGCGGAATCATCATCCGTCCGTTCAAATAAAAGATGTCCGCCTGCCGGAACCTTCAAACCGGACGAAAACGTTACACGAATCTGCTCCCCCTTGTCCAAAATCTGCCAGCCGGAAAGATCAACCTCCGCGCCCGACGTATTGTAAATTTCAAACCACTCGTCACTCGCGCTTCGCGTCGTACCCATCCAAGCGATCTCGTTCAGGCGCAGCGCGCCCCCGCGCGGCGAACCGGAAGTTTGATACGAACACTGTGAAAAACCGGATGCGGGCGGAGCCGCGACCGCGCCCCCATTCGTATCTTGCGCTTTGTTTGCGTCTTGCGCCTTGTTTCTTGTATCTTCTTCCAGTCGTATCTCCTCCAAACTTTTCGCGTTTTCATCCTCCGCCTCGTCCTCATCATCATTCGTTGTTTCTTGTACCTTGTTTCTTGTTTCTTGAGCGGAATTCGCCGCCCTCGGCGTCCCTCCCGGCAAAACGCTTGTGTGCCACGACAAGTCCGCGCCCCGCTCCATCGTCTGCTTTGTCCCGTTGTTCCCCGCGGACCACGGCGACCCGGTCAGGACTTCGTCCAGCAAATTGCAATTTTTATCAAAAAGCCGCACCCCCTCCCCGTCATTTGAAAGCGAGCCGGAATATAAAATATCAGCATTCACTTCCGGCACGGCCCCCTCGCCACGCTCAAACAAATAAAATCCATCAGCCCCGATCCGCGCTCCGGCAGGAAACCGGATTTTAATGTCCTCTCTCAAATCAATAATCTGAAATCCGGAAACATCCAGCCCCGCGCCGGAAATATTCTGAACCTCCATCCACTCCTCCCGCGCCGAGCGCACCGATCCCATCCACGCGATCTCGCTCAAAATCACAGAATCCCTCTTGGGCTTTTGGTTTGTCTGAAATGAACAATAAGGAGGTGCCGCAGAGATCGGATCTTCTGCGGAGATCCCATCTCGTACGTCATCGTCGTCCGTCAATGAAATTTCCTCGGATTTATCTCCCCCAAACGTCGTTGTAAAAAGCGCGACCGCACCGCCCAACATGTTGCCAAAAAAATTCTTTACCGCCCCGCCCGCCTTCAAAATCTCCGCCCCCGGGGACCACAAAGCGCCAAACGGAGTCCTCCCCGCATTTACTCGCGTAACATGCTGGGGTATATAGTCCGCGGCCTCATAATGAAAAAGATTTACAAGCCCGACCCCATGCCCAACAATTTGTTTTGATAAGCGGGAAAAGTAGGCGTCGTAAATAGATTTATGCAAACTATCATTTTTCAATGAATAAATTTTCTGAAGTCGATATTCACCTTCCTTTTTTTGAAGGCCTATTTTTACCAAAACAAATTGAGTACCACCCTCATCAACTCCATACCCGAAATTACTATCCTCCCGCACAATCTTTGGAAATTCATACGCAGAATCATTGATAGTATCTTTCGAGAAAAAATATTTGTTTGAATACAAAGCCATTGATTCCAGATACTCCCGAACATTTGATTTTGAAATGGGCAGAGTAGCCCCGCCGCCCATTCCCTGGCGAATCGTCTGGCGCGTCCATTTCTTCGCGTAATTTTCATACGGCGACCCCGTCTCTCCAACAAATTCAGCCGGAGGATGCGGGTCGTTTCGCGTATGGTCCGGAACTCCCATGTCTTCCAAAAGGTGCAACACATACCCAAGAGTCAAATAGGCCTGGTCCTTGTCGTTATTCGCCCAATATTCCAGAGCGCGGGTCCATGTCCTGTCTCCGCCGTATCGTTCATATTTCTCCTGCGCCGCGCGATTATCAGCCCAATCAACCGCGGAAAGCCATTCCTTGTCCGAAGCAACGCCCCAGGAAAGAAGCGTTTTTGTAACGTCCTGCGGCACACTCCCCAAATTCTCCCCGTTCCACGAAATCCGACGAACGGGATCATACAGGTGGTTTACCCACCTGGGCGGAGTGTCCTCCAAAGTGCTACCCTTAATAATCAATTCTTTTTGTTCAGCAGTGATCGGGCTTTCAGGATGCCGCTTGTTATACTCGTCAACAATCACCTCGGTCAAAGCCGGGTGCGTAGTCGTATCTCCATACGCAAAAACAAAACTTGGTAAAAGAAATACAAAGAGAAAAAATAAAAAGGGCAGTTTCTTCATAACCGCCGCACGAATTAAATATCAGTTAGTTTCCAAATTCCGTTTGGATATTCTAAAAAACGAACTAAAAAATCATACCCATCAATCTTCGCACCCAAAACCCCCACATCAATCTCTCGAACCTTCCTCAATAAACTTAAAATATTTTCTATGTCAGCAATCTCACCGTTCTGTAAACTCTTCAATTCCCCCTCCCTCTTCTTCTCCACAAAATACTTGCTCGCAAGTTCGTAATCCCCTGCCTCCACGGCCTCAATGTACATCTGCAACGTCTCCTGCGGAGTCTTCCCCCCGTACGTATCAGCCATTGCCGCGTCATAAATCTCCTTCCGCACGCCCTCCACCTGTGCTTCAAACCGCGCATCCTTCCACGCTCCATACCAGGAAGCCGCGCGGGGAGCGAAAAATAAAATGAGCAATACCAAAAAAAATATCCCAAGAACCCCCAGGATATATCCTATAAACCTCCCGCCGCGCTTCGCACCAAGATTCTCTATTCCATTTTCAACCATAGACTCATTATACAATCCCATCCCCACCAAACACGCCCCTTCTGTGGAAAACCAATGTTTAGAGATAGGGTCTCTAAACGTTTATTTGCCGCCGTTGGGCTTGGACGCGATAATCTCGTCCACGATGCCGTACTCCTTCGCCTGATCCGCGCTCAAATAAAAGTCCCGGTCCGTATCGCGCTCGATATCCTCCTTCTTCTTGCCCGTGTGCTTCATCAAAATCTTGTTCAGCTTATCCTTGATCTTCAAGATCTGGCGCGCCGTGATCTCGATCTCCGATGCCTGCCCTTCCGCTCCGCCCATCACCTGATGAAGCATGATCTCCGCGTTCGGCAAAGCAAACCGCTTGCCCTTTTTCCCGGCGGCCAAAAGCACCGCACCCATCGAAGCCGCCATCCCCACGCAAATGGTGGACACCACGGGCTTCACGTACTGCATCGTGTCATAAACCGCAAGTCCCGCCGTAACAGACCCGCCCGGAGAATTGATGTATAACTGGATTTCTTTTTTCGGATCCTCATGCTCCAAAAACAAAAACTGGGCGATGATGGTGTTCGCGACGGAATCCGAAATGGGCCCGCCCAAAAAAATAATGCGTTCGCGCAAAAGTCGGGAATAAATATCGTACGCCCGCTCGCCGTAACCGGATTTTTCAATAACCGTCGGGATAAGGTTCATGGCGAAAGGATACATGAACCGGAGAAAAAAATCAAAACCTCACCCGCTGGACAAGCTTTACGCGAAAACTTTTCGTTTCGCGGATATTTTCATCGCTTTCAACCACAACCCTGTCTCCGATCTGCAGGTCGGAAAGAGCAAACGGCACGCGCGAAGGATCCCCGTTCGCCTGCGGTTTTGAATAATCCACCAGCACATACTCCGTAGCCGCAGTCACGTTCGCGCGCTTGGTGAGGGTTTTCCTTGGAGAATTGTCCACGTGCGGCAAATAATCTTCCGGATCGTTCACGTCAAGCACGATCGTCCCTCCCGCGATGGTCCGCACGGCGCCCGAGATCCGGTGTATGGAAGCCGCGGGCGGCGGATACGCCAGATCAAGCAAAGCCTTATATTCGCTCCTCGCCGCGTTCCTCCCAGCCTCGCGCCCAAAATATCCGCCAAGAGCCGCTCCGGCAATCAAAAACACCACGGCAACAGGAACGATAATCTTATAATTCATAATCCTTAATCCTAAATATTATACCACAACCTTTACTTTGCGAAACTGCTTCTTCCCCTTTCGCAAAACCATGCTGCCCCCAACGAAGTCCTTTTCAAAAAAAATCGCGTTCAGATCCGAAACCTTTTTATCATTCACCGAAACACCGCCCTGTTCCAAAACGCGCCGCGCCTCGCCGCGCGAAGCCGCGAGCCCGGACCGGACCAGAAGATCGATAATGGAAATCCCGCCGCGAACCTCGGACTCCGACAAGGACACCGTTGGAAGTTCTGCCGTGCCCGCCGCCCCGCCAAACGCCTTTCGCGACGCCTCGCGCGCGCGCCCCGCCTCGCGCGCCCCGTGGCAAAGCGCGGTTGCTTCATACGCTAAAACCTCTTTTGCGCGACGCAAGTCCGCACCCTCCAAAAGCTCCAATTCCCGAATCTCCACAATCGGCAAAAACGTAAAAAGACGCAAAAACCGCCCGACATCGCGATCCTCGGTGTTTATCCAAAACTGGTAAAAATCGTATGGAGACGTACGCTTCGCATCGAGCCATACCGCACCCTGCTCCGTCTTGCCCATCTTGCGCCCCGAAGAAGTGGTAATGAGAGGAAACGTAAGCGCGAAAACCTCCCTGCTCCGCGCGCGGCGCACCAAATCAACTCCCGCTAAAATATTTCCCCACTGGTCACTCCCGCCCATCTGCAACACGCACTTGTATTTATCAAACAAAACCAAAAAATCATACGCCTGCAGCGCCTGATAATTAAATTCCAAAAGCGAAAGCCCCTCCTCCCGCTCCAGACGCTCGCGATATCCCTCGGTGCGAAGCATTTCATTCACCCGAAAACGCGCCCCAACCTCGCGCAAAAAATCGATCAAAGGAATTTTTAAAAGCCACGCCGCGTTATCAAGAGCCCTCCCCCGCCTGCCGTCCAAAACCAGATACCGCCTCACCTGCGCCGAAATCCCGCGTATGTTCCGCGCGATATCAGAGCGCGAAAGCATGGGCCGGGCCTCCGTCTTGCCGCTCGGATCCCCGACCATTGCCGTGCCCCCCCCAAAAATCGCAATCGGCAAATGCCCCGCCCTCTGCAAATGCGCCATAGCCATAAGAGGCACCAAACTCCCCACATGCAAACTCGTAGCCGTGGGGTCAAACCCTATATAATAGGAAATCCGGCCTCCGGAAAGCGCGACCCGCACCCCCGCCTCGTTTGACGACTGCGCCACAAACCCGCGGTCTTTTAATTCTTGAAATACATCCATACATAAAGAATACATCAATTATAAAAGATAAAAAAGATATATACGCGAGCGACGCGACTCTGTCCGAATAGGAAGTATTATTTTGTGCGG
>CAYXNB010000028.1:0-8112 GCA_964466475.1 uncultured Candidatus Saccharibacteria bacterium | reverse complement strand
TGCAAACGAGGCGCTCTACCAACTAAGCTAAGGGCCCATAAGGGCATGGTGGGCGTGGAAGGAATCGGACCTTCGACCTCTGTCTTATCAGGACAGCGTTCTACCACTGAACTACACGCCCGAACAATATTTCAAGCACAAAAATTGTAAATCGAAAACGGATTTTTGTAAACAAAACCACCGCCCGATATCAGGCGATGGCTTCTTTAATCCTTAATCCTCGTCAATCTTCGCCCTACCCCCGTTTTATCACTTCCACCTTCGTCAAGTACGATCCAAATTCCACGGCCTCGGCTTTGGAGGGCATCCACACGTCAAGCACCCACCGCTTCCGGGGATGCATACGGTCTTCTACCACAAACACCTTGTCGCCGAAATACGCCGGAATACGAACCAAAGTACCGATAGGGAGCATGTTCGTCGCCACAATCCCGTCGCGGGTACGGGTGCCGATTGCCGTAACATGCGGAGTGTCATCCGTCTCGTCCTCGGAACTTGAGTAGGCAGTTATCCACATATCGATAATTTTCATATCCTTGTCAGGCGTCACCTCCGCGCCATACGAAGGAGCGTTGCTCGCGAAAAGAGGAAGAATGAAGAGCATTGCCACAAGAAAAATCACCGAAAGATGTGCTTTCCTACGCATGGTATAATTATACCAAATCATAATCTTATCTTTTAACATAAAAATAATAAAATGTCAATATATTCCCACGACATCAAAATACTACTCGAAGAACCCGATTTTGCAATAATTGACAAACCCGCCGGGTTATTGGTTCACCAAACAGGCAAAAATTTAGCCGTAGAACATTCCGACGTTCTTGAGAACGTCGGAATGTTTACGCTCGCGGACTGGGTGGTAGAAAAGTATCCGGAAACCAAGAAAGTCGGCGACGACCCGAAAACAAGACCCGGCATCGTCCACCGCCTGGATCAGGAGACCTCCGGCGTTCTTTGCATTGCCCGCACCCAAGAATTTTTTGAGTATTTCAAAAAACTGCTTCAAACCGGAAAGGTGAAAAAAACCTATCTTGCCCTCGCGGAAGGGGAAGTAAAATCTCCACAAACCATAAACGCCCCGATAGGCCTCATCTCCGGCACTACCAAACGCAGTACCCGCGGCAAAAAAATGAAAATGATAAAGCCCGCGATAACCGAAATTGAACCCGTAAAAATTTTGGAGACCGAATCTCCAAAAATTTCAAAAAAATATACTTTGCTGAAGGTGTATCCGAAAACCGGACGCACCCACCAGATCCGCGTGCACCTCGCCTCGATCCATCATCCCATTGTAGGCGACAAGATATACGGAGGGAAAAAACGGAGCGACCTCGGCCTTACCCGCCACTTCCTCCACGCCTCGTCTTTGGAATTTTCCACCCGGGACGGACGACGCGTAAAAATAGAATCCGAAATCCCAGCAGAACTAGAGGAAGTACTGCGGAAAGTGGGCCACAATCGATTTTGATTGAGAAAAATGTCTCGGAGGCCGAGCGGGCACGGTTCCGAGCGGAGCGAGGAGAGCGAGGCCGAGAGCCAAGCGGCGGTTTTCTCGCTGGGAAAACCGACCGCGGTTTTTCGAAACAAAATCGATTGTGGTTATATACCCACGCGTGTTGACTCCAAAGAGCAAAACCAGTACTATCATCAGCATGATAAACGAAGAAACAATAAAACAACTTACTCCGGGCACCAAAATAAAGGTGTGGGAACTTTTTAAGGAAGGCGAAAAGACCCGCCGCACCCCGTTTGAAGGCATGATTATTGCTCGCAAACACGGCAGGGAAGCGGGAGCTACCTTCACCGTCCGCGGCATTATTCAGGAAGTGGGCGTGGAAAAGGTATACCCTCTAAAGACCCCGATTATTGAAAAAATTGAAATTCTCGCCAAGCCGACCCGCGTCCGCCGCTCCAAACTTTATTATGTCCGCAAAATCTCCGGCAAACGCATCCGCGAAAAACTGGGAGTGAGTTTGTAAAAACTTTAAAAAAACAATGCCCCTTGAACAAAGGGGCAAAGTTTTAGATAATGTCGAAACAATAACGCGCGGGTGTCGTAACTGGTAGCCGAGCAGGCTTGAGGGGCCTGTGTCCTTCGGGACGTGGAGGTTCGAGTCCTCTCCCGCGCACCAATACCAAGCGAAAACCCGTCCATCTCCGGACGGGTTTTCGCTTGCCCCCAAACTCCTTTCAGAGTATAATAAATACATTATTTTGCGTTTCAAAAAATGCCTAAAAAATCCGAAAAAGAATCATCCTACGGAGCAAAAGACATATACGTTTTAGAGGGCCTGGAGCCGGTTCGAAAACGCCCGGGAATGTACATCGGCGGCACCGGCCCGGATGGTCTCCACCACCTCATCTGGGAAGTGGTTGACAACTCGTTTGACGAGGCGATGGCCGGCTACGCCAAGCGTATCGTTTTGGAACTCCTGCCGGAAAATAAAATCGCGGTCACCGACGACGGACGCGGCATTCCGGTTGATATCCACCCGCACACCAAAAAATCCGCGCTTGAAACGGTGCTGACCACCCTCCACGCCGGAGGTAAATTCGGAGGCGACTCGTACAAGGTCGCCGGAGGTCTCCACGGAGTCGGCGTTTCCGTGGTAAACGCGCTTTCCTCCTATGTGCGAGTTGAGGTTTGCAGAGATGGCAGAATTCATTTTCAGGAATACAAACAGGGCAAGCCGATCCATGCCGTAAAAAAAGAAGGATCATGCAAAAAAACAGGCACGAAAGTGATCTTCGCGCCTGATCCGGAAATTTTTAAGGAAATAGAGTTCAGCCGAAAAAAAATTGTTGACCATCTCCGCCAGCAGGCATACCTGACCAAGGGCGTGCGCATTGACATCAAAGACCTGCGCGACTCTGCAAAACCCTATTACCACTCCTTCTATTTCGAGGGAGGTCTCAGTTCCTTTCTCGACTACCTGATCGGCACGGACGAGCCCCTGCAAAAAGAATACTTTTATGCCCACAAGGAAACCGAGGGTGTGGATGTGGAAGTCGCCTTCACCTACACCGACGATGTGGAAACCGGGGAAACAAGTTTCGCGAACAATATTCACACTCCCGACGGCGGCATGCACCTGACGGGCTTTAGAACCGCGCTTACCCGCACCCTAAACGACTACGCGAAAAAAGAAGGAATTATCAAGGACACCAAGGATAATTTTACGGGAGACGACGTGCGCGAAGGCCTGGTCGCCGCGATTTCGGTAAAAATCCGCGAACCGCAGTTTGAGGGCCAGACCAAGGCCCGGCTGGGCAACCCCGAAGCAAGAACCGCGGTGGAAGCCGTAACCGCCGAAGCGCTCAAAGAATTTCTGGAACGCTTTCCGAACGACGCGAAAATCATTATTCAAAAAAACCTCTTGGCCGCTAAAGCCCGCAAGGCGGCAAAAGCCGCCAAGGACTCCGTCCTCCGCAAAGGCGCGCTTGAAGGCCTGACCCTCCCGGGCAAACTCGCGGACTGCTCTTCAAGAAGCGCGGAAGAATCCGAACTCTTTATTGTGGAGGGGGATTCCGCCGGAGGTACGGCAAAAAGCGGCAGGGACAGGCGCACCCAGGCCATCCTCCCGCTTCGCGGAAAAATTTTAAACGTGGAAAAGTCGCGCGTGGACAAAATGCTCGCGAACAAAGAAATCAGATCCCTGGTCATCGCTCTCGGAACCGCGATCTCGGATAGTTTTGATATCGAAAAACTGCGCTATCACAAGGTCATCATCATGACGGACGCCGACGTTGACGGCGCCCATATCCGCACCCTGCTTCTCACGCTCTTCTACCGTTATTTCCCGAAGGTTATCGAGGGCGGATATCTCTATATCGCCCAACCCCCGCTCTACAAAGTGCAAAAAGGAAAGGCCGCGGAATACGCCTACAACGACAAAGAACTGGATCGCCTGACCAAAGGCAAAGAAGGGATGAGCATCCAAAGATACAAAGGATTGGGAGAAATGAACGCCGAACAGCTCTGGGAAACCACCATGGATCCGGGTGTACGGGTGCTAAAGCAGGTTACCGTGGAAGACGCCTCCGGAGCGGACAAACTTTTTGACGTCCTGATGGGCGAAACCGTGGAACCCCGCAAGAATTTCATCCAGGCATACGCCGGAAGTGTAAAAAATTTAGATGTTTAAAAACCTTGACGTATAACTAAATTTCACATATAGTTGCCCCCATGAACGAAAAAGCCCAAAAAGCCGCGGAATTCCTGAAGGGCTCGCGCGAAGAACTGCGCAAGGTGAACTGGCCGACCAGAAAAGAAACCATACGCCTCACCGCATTCGTGATCGTCTTTTCTCTGGTTGTTGCGGCGTTTTTGGGGGTACTTGATATATTTTTTCTGAAAATACTGGACAAGGTGATTTTATAAACCAATGTCAAAACAACTCGAAAAGCGGTGGTACGCAATCCACACCTATTCCGGGTATGAAGACGCGGTTTCGCGCTACTTAAAGCAGCGCGTGGAGTCCATGGCAATGAGCGACAAGATATTCAATGTCGTGGTACCGAAAGAAACAAAGATAAAAGTAAAAAACGGAAAACGCTACAAAATCGAGGAAAAAATATATCCGGGATATATTCTGGTAGAAATGGTTTTGGATAATGATTCGTGGTATGTAGTCAGAAACACTCCGCGGGTTACCGGATTCGTGGGGCCGAACGCTTCCGACCCGGCTCCGCTCTCGCAGGCGGAGGTTGACTCCCTCCTTTCCCGCATGGGAGAAAAGGAGACAACCTACAACGTTGACCTGAAGGTAAATGAAATGATAAAAATTACGGACGGCCCCTTCAAAGACAACGAGGGCAAGGTGGCGGAAATCGACGAAACCCGCGGCAAGGTAAAGGTTCTCGTTCCGATTTTCGGGCGCGACACTCTGGTCGAATTGGATTCATTACAGGTTCAAAAGGTTTAAAACCGCTCCCAAACTACAAATCTTCCGAATCAACGAATACGGACATTCGGAGATTGGTAGATTCGGATGGATTCGTAGATTAGGATCGGACATAAATTATGGCTAAAGCAATAAAATCGGTTTTAACGCTTCAGGTAAAAGCCGGGCAGGCGAATCCCGCTCCGCCCATCGGTCCCGCGCTCGGTCAGCATGGCATAAACATCCAGCAGTTCTGCACGCAGTTTAACGAAGCGACCAAAGACCGGATGGGGGACATCATTCCCGCGGTAATTACGGTATATGAAGACCGGACATTCAGTTTTATATTGAAAACCCCGCCCGCGTCCGATCTGCTCCGCAAAGCCGCGGGCGTGGAAAAGGGGTCGGGAAGTCCGCTTTCCAAAAAAGTGGGCACGATCTCCAAAGCGCAACTCAAAGAAATCGCGGAAAAAAAGATAGACGACCTAAACGCCTCGGACACGGACGCGGCGATGAAGATAGTCGCCGGCACAGCGCGTTCAATGGGGATTGAGGTTAAGTAAGAAACCAAAAATCGCCTTCGGGCGGTTTTTGGTTTCTTGCGCTTGCGTCAATAATTCTTTATTCTTATCATTAATCCTTAATCTTTAATCCTCGTTTTTATGATCGGTGCCCTCCCATCTCAACACATTCGAAATCTCATCCGCGAAGGACGCGTCAAAAACGGCAATGAAAAAAATATCCAGCCCGCGAGCTTGGACTGCGCCGTAGGCACGAAGATTTACCGCCTCCCCTACATCTTCCTCCCCAAATCAAACCAGCGCGTGGAAGAAGTCCTTCAGGAAATAGGAGCCGAGGAAATAAATTTCCACTACCCGCTGGAAAAAAACATCCCGTATATCGTAAAACTCGCCGAAGAACTGAACCTGCCGGACGAAGTATACGCGTACGCGAACCCGAAAAGTTCGGTGGGCCGCCTCGACCTGCGTGTGACCATGCTCGCGGACTATGTTTCGCGCTTTGATTCCGCGGGAGTAAGCGGATACAAGGGAGAACTCTGGGCAATCGTGGAGCCGAAATCGTTTCGGATAAAAATTCAGCCCGGCGATACCCTGCTCCAGCTCCGCTTCTTCTATGGCGACTCGCGCTTC
The DNA here is from genome assembly GCA_964466475.1 of uncultured Candidatus Saccharibacteria bacterium. Classification (GTDB taxonomy): domain Bacteria; phylum Patescibacteriota; class Minisyncoccia; order UBA6257; family GWB1-50-10; genus JAUYPG01. The sequence continues at coordinate 2,075 of CAYXNB010000028.1, read as the reverse complement.
GGCGAAGGCGAACTCGTGGAATTTTTCAAAAAATGGAGCCCGCTCTATCTTGATGAAACCCCGATATCGCTGGAGGAAGTAAAGGTAAGCGACAGGGACGGCGGCCTCATCATGAGCGTGGATCTGCGCCAGGAAATGATCGGATGGAGGTGCGAAGGCGCGGAAACATTTCTTGATTTTTCAAAGCGCGGCTTCTACGCGCCCGAAGAATTTTTTACAAAGGTGGAAAAGCCGAAAACCAAGCGCCTCACCCTGCGCAAAGGCGACTTCTACATCCTCTACACCCGCGAACGCCTGCGCGTACCTCCCGGATTTGCCGCGGAAATCGCCCCTATGGACGTGCGAAGCGGGGAGTACCGGTCCCACTACGCCGGATTCATTGATCCGGGTTTCGGCTACGGCAAAGAGGGGGAGATAAAAGGCCTTCCCATTGTCTTGGAAATTCGCCCGTATGAAGATAATATAGTACTGATAGACAAACAGCCCATCTGCAAGGTGGTGTTTGAAAAAGTCGCGGAACTTCCCGATATGGTCTATGGCGCAGGCATCGGTTCAAATTACTCCGATCAAAGCGGCGCGCGATTGAGCAAGCACTTTAAACATGAGTAGGCCAATCATTTCTTTGGGAGGTCGTCCCATCGGCGAACAAGAGGAAGATTCCTATTTTCTCGTGGTCGAAGGACTCGATGGCTCCGGCAAATCAACCCAATCCGAACTTATTACCGAAAAACTACGCGCCAAAGGCAGGGAGGTCGTGACCACTTCCGAACCAACGGGATATTCCTCCGTGGCGCAGGAAATAGCGGATGCCCTGCAAAAAAAGATAAAAGTTGACCCGCTAAAACTGCAGGAACTCTTCGCAAAAGACAGAAAGGAGCACATGGAACGCACCATCCTGCCCGCGCTTGAAGGGGGGAGGATAATTATTTCAGACCGCTACGCCTTCTCCTCCTTCGCCTACGGATCACTGCAATGCGGCCTCGAACAACTCATGGAAATGAACAGGCACTATCCCTTGCCGGATCTTACGCTCTTTATCGACGTAGCAATTGACGAATGCCTGGAGCGCATCGGAAAGCGTGGAAAGCCCCAGGAACTTTTTGAAGAAAAGCAAAAAATGCAGAAAATTCGCGACGCCTACGCCGGCCTCGCCGCTCAATTCCCGCATTTCAAGATTATTGACGGCAACGGAGCCATTCAGGAAACCCACACAAAATGCATGGAAGAAGTAAACCGTTTGATTGCATAATTACCCAATTACAATGAATTACTTTCCGACGATTGGCCTCGAAATCCACATCGAACTGAATACGAAAACAAAAATGTTTTGCGCCTGCGAAAACAATCCGTTTTTCGCGGAACCGAATACGAACGTTTGCCCTGTTTGCCTGGGCCACCCGGGAACGCTCCCCACCATAAATCTGGAGGCGGTAAAAAACACGATCAATCTGGGCCTTGCCCTAAACGGTAAAATAGCGGAACACTCGAACTTCGACAGAAAAAGTTACTTTTACCCCGACCTGCCAAAGGGCTACCAGATTTCGCAGTACAAATACCCGTTTGTGGAAGGCGGATCCCTAAAAGGCGTCCACATCACAAGAATCCATCTGGAAGAAGACACGGGAAAACTTCTCCATCAGACAAAAGGCGAATCGCTTGTTGACTTCAACAGGGCGGGAGTGCCTCTTGTGGAACTCGTTACCGAACCTGAGATAGAAAACGGAAAAGAAGCAATGGATTTCGCCCGCGAACTCCAACTGATTCTTCGGTATCTGAAAATTGCAAACGCGGACATGGAAAAAGGCGAGATGCGCGTGGAGGCGAATATCTCGATAAGCAAAGAAAAGGGAAAATTGGGAACCAAGGTGGAGGTAAAAAATCTCAATTCTTTCAAAATAGTAGGGGACGCGATTGATTATGAGTTAAGACGGCAGGAAGAAATGTTGGAGCAGGGAGAAAAAGTACTCCCCGAAACCCGCGGCTGGGATGAAAAACAGCAAAAGACTTTTTCGCAAAGAAGCAAGGAAGAGGCGCACGACTACCGCTACTTTCCGGAACCGGACCTGCCGCCTCTC
>CAYXNB010000027.1:0-8590 GCA_964466475.1 uncultured Candidatus Saccharibacteria bacterium | reverse complement strand
TTTCTTCAAATTGCGGAGTGCGAGCGAGGTGTCCATGGGGTGTGCGAAGATGGAAATGTCCATCATGGCGGGATTGTTGATGATGGGAGAAAACCACCCGCTTGAAACAAAGCGCGGATAAGTAAATACAAAAAGTGTTTTCGCGAAATAATCGCCGAGTTTCACGTAGTTTGACTCTACCTGGATGCCCGAGGGCGCGATAACGTTCGGAACGTCCGAGCCCGAGGCCTCGTATGGTTTTGGGATGGTGATGTTCATGGTTGTTGTTCCGTGGGCGCCGTCTCTTGCCGCGCGATGGCAAGGCCTTCTTTTTCCGTAAGCCCGGGATTGTACAAATTATAAAACAATTCCGTTATTTCCCCGTCTTCCAGGGGGCGCGCGGAAACCCCCATGCCCGCGAGGCCTGAAACGACCTCGTCCACGCGCTGATCCAGCTGGAACATCTTTTTCTGGTATTCCACCCGCTCGTCCGTCTCCTTCGCGGAAGCGGATTTTTTGCCGAACATGGAAAGAAGTCCCTTGGGCGAGGATGCCGAAATGGTCGGAGCGTCATACGGGACAACGACAAAAAACGACTTCGTGATAATGGGATTGTCCGCGACAAACGAACGCACGAATTCGATGTAGTCGGCGATCTGGATTTTTAAAAGCTCGTTCATCTCTTCCGTCTGCCGGTCCTGCATTTTGGCGAGATACGCCTCGATGTTTACTTTGCGGGAATGAATGAATATCTGGACGGAAAAATCGATTGTGTTCAAAAATGCCTGAAAAGCATGGAGGATAAGGTCCTGTTCCTTTTGGGACTTAAGATCAAAGTTTACCCCGCCGACCGCGAGTATCTTGCGAAGCCCTCCGCGCTTCAGATAAATAACGCCGTCTCTCACTTCTTTGATCTCCACGAATTGTTGCGTGCTTCCGGTTTGGGTCATGCGTATATTCTACAACGAATTACTCAATTACGTAATTACCCAATTGCCTATTTACTAAATTCAGTAGTCCACCTTTCTTGCGATTTCCTCTTCTCCGGTAATGCGTTCCACGGATTCATATCGCGGCTTTTCCTGGTTCCCGCGGATCTGATCCTTGCCGCGCTTGGCGTGGGTGGTAATGAACGTTTTTAAAGAGTTTAATTTTTCCTGCATCGCCGCCTTTTGCCGCAGGGCCTGGAGGCGCTCCAAACTTGAAGTGTCAACAGTCTCGGTCTTCGCGAGTTCCCGCTGCCAGGTAAACGTCCGGGGAGCCCAAAGAAAGCGAGCCGCGGAAAAAAGGACCATGGGGAGTTCCCGTCCGTGGATTTTCACGAAAGCGAGCGCAAGGGCCGCGCCGCCCACAACCCCGCTTATGACGATCCAGAGGAAGAAGGTAAAGGTATAAAAGGAAAAAAGTGAAATGCCCGCGGCAATCGCGATATACATAAACTGCTTCAGGGTAAACGGGCCAACCACCTTGGACTTCTGGTCAACGAATTGTGGAACTTGAAAAGAGGCCATGTGTTATAAATGCACCATATTCCCTTCTATTTTTGGCTTTCCGTTTCCGGCATCATTCGATTTTTTGGGAAACGAAAAAGGACTTGTTTTTATTGGGACGCTTCCATCCGCGGGCGGCGCCTCTACGTTCGGCTTCGGAGCCGCTCCTCCGTTCGAGCTTGTTTCTTGTTTCTTGTTTTTTGTTTCTTGCTCTTGAAACATTTTCTCAAGCGGCGTCTTCGTTTCGTCATTTTCCTTAATCTTTAATCCTTGATCTTTAATCCTCGGTCCCTGGTCCTTAATTCGAAAGACGTCTTCTTCCTTCGCAAACGGCGTGATGGCGGCGCGCTCCGCGCTGTAGTCCACCGCCTTCCCCGCGGGCTTTTTTATAGCCCCTAAGATTCCGTCCGGTCTTTGTTGTGTTTGTAGATTCGGATGATTCGTAGTTTCGGAGCGGTTTTTGTTAAAAAATCCAAACGGCACGGAAAATCCCTTGCCCGCGGGCCGCGCCGGAGCCGCCGCCCTCGGCTCCTCGCCAAAAAGCACAAACGGCTTGTCCTCTGCTTGTGGCTGGCTTGTATTCGCAGATTCGGATGATTCGTAGTTTCGGAGCGGTTTATCCTGTAGCCCCAAAAGGGTTCGATTTATCTTTATCGTCGGCCCCCTCTTTTCGGTTTCCGGCATTCGTAGATTCGGATGATTCGTAGTTTCGGAGCGGTTTTGCTCCATCTCCTTCTTCAGTCGCTCTTCCACGAGCGTGAGTTTATCCTTTACTGCCTGCGGAGCCGCCTCCGGTTGTTGTTGGAGGGCCGCTTTGCGAGCAAGGTATTCTGCCGCTGGAGGTCGCGGATTTACGTGAATTTGCGGGAGCGCGTCAAGAAAGGGTTTGGCGTGGGTAACGTCAATCAGGCTGATGTTTAAGCCGAACTTGTTCAGGTCCTCGCGGATAGGATTCAAAATTTTTTCCTTTATTTCCGAAACAATGGAGTCCGCCTGTTCCTTTGGAATCTGGAGCCAATAGGCAACCTGTTCGGAAAAATGGAGCGGGTCAACATCTTTTGTTTCCAGGCGGTACAAAAGGTGCGGAATAATGCGCGCCGAGTCGCTGTCTAAATCAATCCGGAGCTTCTCGTTTAAGTCAATCAAAAAATCAATCGTATCCTCGGATCCGAACCAGTCGCGTATCGTTTGTGGAACCTGTTGTAGTGGGATTTGTGCCATGAATTTAAGCGTTTACCGGGTTGCCCATGTCATCAAAATGTCCAGTATGGCCTCCGGCGGCATCTCCTGCTCCGGCAACGGTCGTTGTGTTGGGGGTGGCCTCAGGCTTTTTTGAATCATTACTGGTTCGCCCGCTATCCGTAGGAGTGTGGAGAAGAGCGCGAAGATTGCGCTGAGCGAGCTTTTTTACCTCGGGATCTTCTTGTGCGTCCTTAATGATGTCGTCAAGAGTTTTCTGTGCCTTCTCCATTTTATCAAGTCCTTCATTCGCAAGGCGCGACATAACACCGGTAGAAACATTTGCCATAACGCGTTTATCCGCAAGGGCCAAGTCGTCCAAGGCGGCCGCCTTTTCCGCGGTAAGTTTTTTAGCAGCTTCTTTTACCACGTAATCTCTTGCCTGTTGGTCGGTTGTAATTTGCCCCTTGCTATTCTCTTTAACTTTTTCCAAATCTAAAAGTTGTTCCGCAAGTAAGGGATTAATGGAAATAGCGTTCTTGACATTATTGGTTTGTTGAATGGCATTAAGAACTTCGGTTTTTGTCTTATTGGCAAACCTTCCTTTCTTGCCGAGTCCTGTTCCATCTTTAAGTTCATCAAGCTTTCCCCGTTTTATAAACTCCATGCCAAGCGCGGCGCGTTCGGTTGGAGCGAGTGTGCGCAAAGAGGCGCGGGCTTTCAGGTCATCAAGAGAAAGTTCTGCAAGAGACTTTTGTGCTTCTGCGGTTGCAGTCGCTCGCCCCGCCTTTTGTTTTGCGAGCGTGTTTTGCCCGGCACGAAGCATTCCGCCGGCTATGGGCATGTGACGGAGTATTTTATTATTCGCTAGACCACTCATTTTACGTTCGGCCCAGGTTGTAGTCTCTCCTTTTTCGTTGGTTTGTTGACCCAGAGAAAGAGCGCTGTCGCGCAGGTTTTTCGCTCGCTGTTTCGCGTAATTCCCCGCCGCCTTCTTTGCCGCTCCCTTTGCCGAACCTTTTGCCTTGTTTGCCAACCCCATCGCCCCGCTCGCTCCCGCGACCCCGACCTTCTGCGCGACGATCAAAGACCCGAAGAAGAATCCGGTAAGGACGAACATATTCACGCCGTGCTTCATGATGGCGGCAAGCCCGCCGTCGTTAAAGAAAGCCGCGGCGTTTTCGGAGTTTGCGGTCGCTTCCCCGAGCTGCTCCATGCTGACAAGCGAAAGGTAGATGAAGAAAGAGGCCGCGGGCCCGAAAATAATCCACTTCATAAAAGCCTGCCACCAGTCGCCGTGATATTTGTTGAATGCCGGTACCACCCAAAACAGCCATACGATGGGGGCGAGAATAAGAAGAAAAGAAAGATTGAGATACCGGAGGAAAAACATGACCGCAAGAGCCCCGACCACAAACGCGGCCATAAAGGTGAAAATAAGGGAAAACACCGCGCCTGCGATTTTGATTATGGGTCCCGTCAGCCACCCGGCTCCGCTCTCGGGTTGCCAGTATTCAATATTGTCCGCGTCCGTAAGGAGCGCCTGCGGCTGGAACGCGGAAGATATCGTGTCCTTAATGCCGAACGTCCCCTGCCCCAAAAGCGGCTCAAAGAAAAACCTGGTCATGGAGTGGGAAAAATCGATAAAAACACCGGCAATGGTCAGGCTGAAGTTCACGACAATGGCGGCTCCGATAAGTTTCGGCAAAAGCGCCTTCATCGCGTACTTTTCGTACCGGATGATGGTGGAGATCGCGATGACAATGATGACAAGCACGAATCCGAGGTTTGTGAGGTCGCGCACGATGGTCCACCCGGTCTCGATCAGGCTGTTGTTGCTTAAAATGCTGTAGTTTAGCTCAAGCATTTTGGAAAGCACCATGGTCGCGAGAGCCAAAAAGAGAATGCCGATAAGTTGTATTAGTTGGATGATCCAAATAACAACTTGGGCGATTATCTCAAGCGGATTCCACCATGCCGCGTGCGCCGGGTTGGGCAGGGCAAGAGCAAAAAGAAGCGCGACCGGACCGAGGATATAAAGTTTTTTGATAATGCGTCGCATGAGTTATATTCGCCTTACTGCGGCACGGCCGGGCAGTGATAAACCTCGTTTTCATTTTTTGTCACAAGATAGGAAACGCATGATTGAAGTTCGGTTTTCGTGCCGACAACGTTTTGGCCGCCGTCCAGGGTCTCCACGAGCGCGAGGATGATTGTGCGGTATTTCGATCGCACCTCCCGTTCCTTGTTTTGAATTGAAAGAAGTTTTGTGTTAATGCTGATAATGGTATTTTCAGGAGCGTCCTCGAAAAGCGGGATAATACCGTCTATTTCAGCGATAAGCGCGTTTAATTGCTGCCTGTCCTCGGGAAAGGTTGTACCAACCTGTTCTATTGCCGTTGCCGTGTCATTTGTATTCTGAATTTGGGCAATCGTACAAGTGGCCGCAACAGCAAGATCCGACTGGCAGGCAACGAGCCCCTTCATGCCCTCATTAACCAGATCAGGACCGAGAAATGTTTCAAAAAATGCCCGTTCCGACTGCTGAAGGTCGGGATCCGCGCTCTTTCCCCTGATGGCCAGAAGAATTTGTTTTTGAAGTTTCTCCGCCTGGTTGATAAGGGATAAAAGCGAATCCGGAGAAGTGGAATCCGCAAGTTTTGCCCTGAGCTCCTCCGCGCCTTTTTTGGAAGAAAGGGAAAACTGCGTGTTTTTGTTCGTGATAGGAAAAGACGCGGAGCTCGTGCCGATAAGCCCGGTTATTGAGTCGAATTGCGCAATCTTTTCTTCGTCCGAAAGATTCTGGTCCGCCGCTATCTCCGCCGCCCGCTCAGAGAAAGTTTGCGGCTTCAACCCCTGCGAACTTCTGCTTTTTTCTATGCCGGCAAGCCCCTTGTCCTTGCCTCCGATAAGCCGCCGGAAAGCGGTATCAAGTATCGCGCCGAAATACGGGGTAAGATCCCCGGCATTGATGGCGTACCGGAAGTCCGCGGTAAGCGCCGCGTCCGCAATCGCGCCCACGGAACTTCCGGGGGTGGTAATGTCTTCTTTTACGCAGGTAAAAGTGTATAAAGAGCCGTCATACCGGTCTTTTTCCGCCTTACCCACCGATCGGGCAACCCGGTCGCCGCGTTGGTTAAACACGTCCCAGAGGACACATTCCGTGGTTGGCTTGTATCCCTGGTAGGCAATGAGTTCAAGTTCTTTTTTCCGTTCCTCTTCGGCTTTGCGCTGATTGATCTCGTTTAGCACGAGCATCATCTGGCCCAAACTGTTGTTCTGCGGCTTCGCGAGCTCCAGATATCCCTTCCACCCGCCCTGCTTAAAGTCCTGGCCAAAATCTTTTACGTTTCCGACAATATCCGTAAGCGTGCAGGAAACCTGTTCTGAAAATGTGGGCACGGTAAGCGGATCGGAAATTGTGGTAAGCGATTCCGCGAATTGCTTTTGGAATGGACTGCAAAATTGGGCGAGCCCGAGGTCTTTTGCCACATCCCCCACGGCCGCGTTGCCGGCGTTTTTGAGCGCCTGGCCAAAGTCCTGATAAAATCCGGGCCCGTCCTTGAATCCGTTTTTAATCCACTGGAGAGTATCGTCCACCAGAGAATCCAAAAGTCGCTTCTTAAAATCATTGAAGGCGACTTTAAAAGCGTTTTCCTTGAGCGCGAGAGCGCAGCGTCGGACGCGGTCAAAGAGTTGTCCGGCAATTGCCCCGGCGTCCCTTGTCGGGACGTCCCCGCCGCCCAAAAATCCTCCGACCTTCCCCCAGTTTCCGCCCTGTTTGGCGAGCCAGTTAATCCCGTTTTGGGCTAATGCCGAAAAACCCGTTGAAATAAGGTCAATCCCCAGGCCCTCAAGCGACTCGGCCTCGCAGGCAACAGCCGGATCTCGGCCGATTTCTTGGGCTATTTTTTCCACCTCTTTCTGGTTTTCATTGATTGTATTAACCGTCTTCCCTATTCTCGCCGCGCACTCGGGGCTTGCGATGTCTACATCGCAAGGATCTTGTGTTTGGGCGCGGGCCCGCGGGCCGAAGGACGGGAGAACCGAAAAAATCACGGAAAATAAGACGAATGCCGCGACGAGTTTTTTACAAGGACGTTCCATAAAAATCTAATTTTTTTGCGAAAACGAGGCAAAAAATGCTACCACCTCATTTTCTTTTTCCATCGCCTCCGTAAGCGAATTTAGCGCGAGCACCTGGCCCAAGGGATCGGTGGTATCAAGGAGTGTTTCCCCGATCACGGCCCGCCGGTTCCAGATGTTCAAAAGTTCAAGGTGCAGGGGTAAAAGAGTTTCGGGCGCCGCGAGCGCGCGCAGGTCGGCGACCTGGCTTGAAGCCGCCCGTACATGGGCGCGAAGCGACGCCGGGCGGGACCCAAGGAGCGCCTCGTATGCCGCGGTAAGATAGGGCGGCAAATTTCCGGAAATATTTTGCGAAGAAATGCGCTCATACGCCCTCCCGTATTCTTGTACGAGCTCCGGGGTTGAAGAAACCACAAGCACGTCCGATGCGGCAAGGAGCGGAATGACAAGAGTATTTTGTGCAACCTCTTTGGAGAGCATGCCTTCAAGGAACTGCTCGGAAGGAGTGGCGATTTCGGAGGGGGTGACGGCGGCCTGCCCCGCCTTGTCTGCGTTTAGTCGGCGCAGTTCCGCCCCGTATTTTTGGATGATTTCGTTTGTTTTATTTTGGCGGGGCAGGGACGAAGGGACCCCCTCTCCCAGGAGCGCGGCAAAAGTGCGGTTTTGCGTCTGGACGCGCGGGATCGAGGGAAGAGATGCCGTAGTGGGCGTCCCTCCCCGCATGAGGCGGGCGGCAAAAAGGGCGCTCATGAATATGAGAAAAAAGGCAACGAATCTTCGTCGTTTTTGAAAAATGGAAATATAATTCTCCATCACTAGATATTTTAGCAGATTTGGAGCAACTTCGTAATGAGTTCAACGCTCAAATTCTGTGGACGGGAACGTTCATCAAGTCCAAGGCGTTGCAAAAGCGGCAAAATTTCCGCTTTGGGCAGTTTCGTGCCGTCACAAAGATTATTTAAGATGGTTTTCCGCGGCTGCTTGAAAAGTATTTTTACAAGTTTGTAATATTCGTTTTTCGTAGATTCGGATAATTCGCCTGCCCCGTGGCGGCTCCGCCGCTCTTCGGGGTAGTTTCGGAGCGGTTTCATCCGCACCACCGCGGATTCCACTTTCGGTTGCGGCCTGAACTCTTTTTTAGAAACCGAAAAAAGATATTCCACATCCGCCCATACCTGTACCGATGCGGCCAAAAGATTAAAACGCGGCGCCTTGGCGGAGATCCGCTCCGCGACTTCCTTTTGCACCATAAAAACCGCAACCTCGGGTTTGTGTTCCATTTCTCCAACAATGCGGAAAAGATGCCCGGTGATATAGTACGGAATGTTGCCGACCAGTTTGTAGGTCTGCAAATTTGTAAGTTCAGAAGTTATTTTTGGAAGAACCTTTAGCGCGTCTCCCGCAATAATTTCGAGTCCTTGATCTTTAATCCTTAATCCTAAATCTTTAGCGAGCACTACGTCCTTCTCAATCGCGATAATCCGCCCCCCTTGATCCTTAATCTTTAATCCTAATTCTTTCGTCAACGCTCCCCTCCCCGGCCCTATCTCGATGACCAAATCCCCGCTTTGCAAAAAAAGCGCCTCCGCGATGCGCTCAAGAATTTTTTTATTATGCAAAAAATGCTGGCCAAGTCGTTGTGACATGGTTGGTTCTATGGTCCGGGCCGCGCGCTCCCGATTTTATGGATGATTTTGGTTAGGGGGCACGCGCCGGCAAGCGTTCCGCAGAGATGCCCCACAATCGAACTTCCAACGCCGGCACAAATGGCCTTGGCGGTGGGATCCGAGACCCCCCTGTTGCAGGCCGCCTCCGAAACAAGCGAGCAGAGGTTTACCGTGGTCCCCAAAACTTGC
>CAYXNB010000026.1:8105-9539 GCA_964466475.1 uncultured Candidatus Saccharibacteria bacterium | reverse complement strand
GCAGGCCGCCTCCGAAACAAGCGAGCAGAGGTTTACCGTGGTCCCCAAAACTTGCGCTCCCGGAATTCGATACACTTCTCCCTGGTTATAAATTGTGGTAAGTCCCGGGGGGACAAAACCGTTGATTCTCACCAATCCAAAAACACCGGCCTTCGGAGGTCCGACCTGAAGTTGTTCAACGGTAAGATTGATGGCGCCAAGGGTCGCGGTGGAAATTGCCGCGGTAACGGCAGTGCATCCCGGAGCGGTCGGCAACCAGGCAAGTACCTTTCCCCCGAATGGCGCAAAGCTGCCTACGGCCTCGGTTGTGCGCGGCGTCTGAAGGGCAAGAAAAAGAAGCGGAACAAAAAACACCAAAGAAAGGATCATAACTATATTTTGCCTCATACCTTCTATTATACATGAAAATGTGCTAAAATAACCTCCATATAATATGCCGCGGAAAATAAAGGGTTTTTTAGGGGCTTTAGCCCGCGCGACCTCGTTTTGGTCGTTTTTGCTGGTAGGATTTCTGGGGATTCTGGGAGGGATATTGACGGGAGCAGTAGACGCAAAAATCGAGGATCAGGGAGCCCCGTTTTCTTTTGGTGGCCCCGTGGAGAGAACGGAATTTCCGGGCGCCGAGGAAGGCGCGCTTCGCGTAAACGGGGAATACGATGCGTTATTTTCCGAGGAGGCGGCGGGTAAAAAACCGGAAGACGGAGCCCTGCTTGGGGTTTCAAGTCCTGCCTCGCACGTCATCTCAGCAAGAAACGGCGTAAAAACGTATAAGGTGCAGAAAGGCGACACGCTCTCCGGCGTTGCCGCGAATTTCGGAGTATCGCTCGAAACCATAAGATGGGCAAACCCGGGCGTGCGGTCCTTTATAGCAACGGGTGACGCCCTGATTATTCCTCCGGTGGACGGAGTGATTTACGAAGTTCGATCCGGCGATTCTTTTGAATCCGTGACGAAAAAATTCCGCGCGGACGCGGACATGGTGCAAAAATACAATCCGGGATATCAAAAACTTTTCGACGCTCCGGGATCAAAAATTATACTGCCATATGTAAAACCGGTTGAATACGCCTCGGGGAAAAAACTGCCCGCGCTCGCCCGCTATTTTGCCCTTCCCGCGCGCGGATGGAACTGGGGTGTGCTTCATTTTGAAAACGCGGTTGATATAGCGGACAACTGCGGGAGTCCTATCTACGCCGCGGCAGAAGGTCTTGTGACGGAAGCGTCCGCAGAAGGGTACTGGAACGACGGATATGGAAACCTGGTTGTAATCGAGCATCCGAACGGAACAAAAACAAAATATGCTCACATCGAAAAGGCGGGAGTGAAAATAGGAGATTATGTTGCCCAGGGAGAAAAAATAGCAACCATCGGAAATACGGGAAAGACGCACGGCCCCACGGGCTGCCACCTGCATTTTGAAGTGGAAGGAGCGCA
>CAYXNB010000026.1:0-8005 GCA_964466475.1 uncultured Candidatus Saccharibacteria bacterium | reverse complement strand
GAAAGACGCACGGCCCCACGGGCTGCCACCTGCATTTTGAAGTGGAAGGAGCGCAAAATCCTTTCGCGCTCCGTTAGCCACTAGTGGCTAGTGGCTAACCCCTAGTGGTTTTCCTTAAGCCGGTATTGAAACGCCTCCCCCAGATGGTCTGAAGAGATTTCTTCTGCTGAGTCAAGGTCCGCGATGGTCCTCGCGATTTTTAAGACCCGGTAATATCCGCGCGTGGAAAGATGCGAGCCCGCAAGCATCCGGCTGAAGAGTCCTTCTGCCGAGGCGTGGAGCCGAACGAATCGTTCCGTATGCCGCGAACTCATTTCCGCGTTCGTTCGATACGGAAGTCCGGCGTCCCGAAATCGTTCCTCTTGTCGTGACCGCGCGAGGAGCGCGGCGGAGCGAAATGTCTCGTCTTCGCGAAGGTCCGGTTCCAGAGACCTGATGTCTTCAATGGGCACGCGCGGCACCTCGATCTGGATGTCGATGCGGTCAAGAAGAGGGCCGGAAAGTTTTTTCTGGTAGCGAAACACCTGGTGTGCCGTGCATGTGCATTCATGGGCCTGGTCTTCGTAATATCCGCACGGACATGGATTCATGGCAAGGACCAGTTGAAATCGCGCGGGAAAAGAAAGCGCTCCCCGGACGCGTGAAATCCGCGCCACGCCCGCCTCAAGCGGTTGGCGAAGGGCCTCCAAGGCGTCTCGGTGAAATTCCGGCGCCTCATCCAGAAACAAAACTCCGCGGTGCGCCAAACTGATCTCTCCGGGTCTGGGGTCTGATCCTCCCCCAACAAGCGCGGCATAGGAAATGCTGTGGTGCGGATTTCGGAACGGGCGTTGGGAAACCATGGGCGACGAGCCGAGCATTCCCGCGCCTGAATAAATGCGGGTCATCTCAATGCCCTCTTCCAGGGTCGGAGGCGGTAAGAGCGCGGGCAGGGTCTCCGCGAGCATGGTCTTCCCTGTTCCGGGCGGGCCGGATAAAAAAAGATGGTGTCCTCCCGCGGCCGTGACAAGGAGCGCTCTTTTGGCGGATTTCAATCCGCGGATATGGGAAAGTAGGTGGGGGGAAGAAGACGATGAGGGAATAAAAGGAGTCGGACGCCGGGGCAAAACTTCCTCCGTACCGGAAAGGTGCGCGATGAGTTCCGCGAGATTTGTGACCGGAAAAACGCGGACCTCGGGGATAAGCGCAGCCTCGGCGGCATTTTCTGCCGGAACAAAAAGGTCGCGCACCCCCTCCTCGCGCGCGAGAATTGCGACCGAAAGGACTCCGGGGACCGGCCGGAGTGTGCCGTCAAGCGAAAGTTCTCCGAGAAAAAGGCATTTTTCGGAAGAAAAGGGAGAAATCTGCTCGCTCGCGAGGAGGTAGGCAAGCGCGATGGGCAAGTCAAAGCGGGAGCCGCTTTTTTTCTGATCCGCCGGAGCGAGGTTTATCACAATACGGCGATTGTCGCGCGAGGGGGGTTTTGCCCCCGCGTGCTTGAGGGCCGAAGAAACGCGCTCCTTTGCCTCGGAAATCGCCTTGTCCGCGAGCCCGACTATCTGAAACGAATGAAGGCCGACCCCGAGGTCTGCCTCCACTCGCACAAGATGTGCGTGAATACCATAAGTGTCCGCGGAAAATAATTTCGGGACGGACTTCATACCGATCGCTCGATAGTCCGCAGGCGCCGCTCCAAAACGCGTTTCACCGCGAGGTACGTCGCCTCTTCCTCTGCCTCGTCCGCCTCCTCTCCGTGAACATCCGGATCATCATCCGGGTCTCCGAAACTCAGTTCTTTTTCATACGCGCGAAGCAGTTCCTCAATTTTCTTCTTCTCCGCCAAAAGAGCCTCTTTGTTTGTACTCATACAAGATTTATTGATTCGAAACCGATTTGCTGTTTGTCAATTAAGACCCAAGCCGCTTCACCGCCTCCTGCGTTGCTGTGTAACTGGTGCCAAGAACAAGAAAGTTGTCTGTCCACACATAATTTAGAGAGGCGCCGCTCTGGGTAAAGGCGAGATATCTGCCCGCGGTGCCAAGTACCTGCCCGTCTTTCCATGTGGATCCCCCTCCCGGGCTTGAAAGGTAAAGGTTTCCAAGAACGCTTGCGCTCGCCTGCTCGATGGAGGAAAATTTTTGTTTCGCGGACGCAACATCAGTGTCCGGATTCAGACGAAGCACATACACGGGCCAGGATCCTTTTGAGTCCGTATATACCGCATATGTGATATCTTCCTGAAATAAGCCGGTAATGGCGCTGGTAAAAATTTGAGGAGCGAGACCGGATCCGAGTTCGGCGAGCCGAAGCGGATTGCCGGCGCGGGTAAGCACAACTTCTTTTAAGGAAGCAGTCGGCGCGGTTTTAAATCCGATCGCGGTCCGGATAGCAGAGGCGGTAACTTCGTCCACCGCTACCGTGGAAGTCATCTCCGACGGAGTGGAAAGGTACGAGATGTGAGTGGCGGAAGGAGAAGATGGGGCAGGGGGCGGCGTCGGGGAAGACGCTTCCGGCTCTGCGGTTTCGATTTCTCCGGTTGGGATTTCAAAAAGTCCGGAGTCCGGCGCGGGCGCCTCTTCCGGGGGTGCGGGCTCCGGATTGCTGGGTTGTGGAGCAGGGGCGGTAACTGCCGGAGCAGGAGTGCCATTCCCGCTAAAAAGAGGAAAAACAAAGAAATATCCGACAACTCCGGCGCCAACAACAATAACAAGGGAAATAATAAGGGTAAAAACGCCTTTTTTAGGACCGCGGGAAGGATTTTTAGAAGACCCTCCGCTGGCGGCGGGCATTGCGGCGGGAGCAATTTGCTTTGGCGGAACAGGAGGTGTTGTGGGGGGGTGAATTCCGCCGATGCCGGACGGCGAAGGTGTCTGCGGGACCTGTACTTGTGGTACGACACCGGCAATGCCTTTTTGTTGCAGAGATTCCGGCATTTGCGGGGGCACATATGACCGCGGCGCACCACCACCGGTTTCCTGAACAGATTTGATGTCAGAGGACATAGTCCGCATCTCTGGTTGTCCAACGCTCATAGAGGGGGCAACGGGAATGTTCGGAGGAGGCGGTGTTGGTCGGGGCGTCTGTTGTCCAGTGGTAAAATTTTGTTGGGGCATGGGAGGTGTGGGTGGAGCCGAAGGAGGCGGGGTGGGAGCGGAAGAAAGGGGTTTTGGAACGGGCGAGGGTGTCGGCACCGAAGGTGCTGACGAAGGAGGTGTCGGCGGCGTGGAGGGCGACGACGATTTTGCAAAAGGGTTTGGTGTTGGATTGTCCATATAAAGTAATTATGACACAAGAAGGGGGGAAAACAAAAAATCTGTGGAAAACCTCTTGCGATCAATTATCCGTAATTACTATCAATTACTATAAATTACCAAATTACTAATCTGTCTTCACCTTAAGGTTCTTCCCTCTTTTACGCCCGAGCTTCGGCATCTTGACCGTAAGAATACCGTTTTTTAGGGATGCGGTGGATTTATCGGGGTCAACTTCTTCGGGAAGCACCACG
Source organism: uncultured Candidatus Saccharibacteria bacterium (assembly GCA_964466475.1). GTDB lineage: Bacteria > Patescibacteriota > Minisyncoccia > UBA6257 > GWB1-50-10 > JAUYPG01. Next base: position 4,521 of record CAYXNB010000026.1, on the reverse strand, counting down.
GATCGGGAAAAAGAACCCCAAAAACATTCCTGGTAGAAATAATTGGTTTCCCGGATTTTTTCCGACTTTTCGCGGCTGCCGCGTATGGTAATCGCCTCTTTCGTGATGTTGATATCAAGGTCATCGGGATCAACTCCCGCGACCGCGGACTGCACGTAAATATTGTCTTCGTCTTGATATACGTCTATGGTCAACTGCCCCTCTTCCCCTTGGGGCGAAGTCGCCGCAAGCGAACCCTCATCTTCCGCGAGGTCTGTGTCAAATTCAACCCGCATGGGAGCAGTTTTCGCCTTCGCAAGTTCCGCGAACACGTCCATTTCATTTTTTATTTCTTCATCCATGTTGCAACTTATTACAATCAATTACCATAAATTACTATTTCTTACCGTTAAGTATATCATATTCAAAAATATTTTTTCACCAAAGCGGTAAAGCGCTCTCCTCTGTCGAATTCATTTTTAAACTTCTCAAAACTTGCCGCCCCCGGGGAAAAGACGATGATCCCGCCGGACCTAGAAAGTTCTTTTCGCGCATTTTGGATAATCGTCCGCAAATCTTTAAATGTTGTCATATTTAAATATTTACATATCTTGTCTGTTGCGCTCCCCTCCAGAGGGTATATATATAAAGGTAGTCCGCTTGCCTGAAAGCGTTTATCGGTTTTCCGCAGCGCTTCCGCGAGTTTTTTGTACGAAAGTCCCTTGTCCGTGCCTCCGGCGATGAAAAACAAGGGCAATTTGTTTTCAAGCGCCATTCGGGAAAACCGATCGAGTGCCGCGATAGCCGCCTCCGGCGAGGTCGAGGCAGAGTCGTTTATAATATGAAGTCCGTTTTTTTTGCAGATAACTTCCTGTCGAAATCGCGGCAAGGCGCGGGAAAGGGACGGGAGGAGCGCCTGAACTTCACTGTCAGGCATCTCCCTTCCCGCGCGCGTCTTCATGGCGCGGCGGGAGGCAAGAAGCGCCGCGGCAAAATTTAACACATTATGCGTTCCAAGCGGCTCAAGGCGTTGGCGAAAAGCGGACACGCTCCCCTCTTCGAAACAAACGATGTCAAAGAGTGCTTTACTTGGATAAAGTGCGCGAAAAACCTTCTTCGCCTGCGAACTGATAATAAGCGCCTGGTCCCTTCCTTGGTTTTTAAAAATGTTGGCTTTTGCTCGCGCGTATTCTTTTAGTGAAGAATATCGGTTCATGTGGTCTGGGTATAAGTTGGTGATAACCGCAGTATCAGGAGCGCGCCGTGCCTCAGGCAGATATTCCAGCTGCCACGACGAAAGCTCAAGTATCGCCGGAGTGCCAGGGTGTTTTTTCAAGCGCCCAAGTTCTTTTAAAAGTGGATTTTCCGGCGTATTCCCCGCGGCTCGCGCGTGGGGCCACCGCGTCCGAAGCAAATGAGCGATAAAATTTGTGGTTGTAGTCTTCCCCCTCGTTCCGGTAACCGCGATGATAGGATTCTCTTTTGGTAGAAATTCAAAAAACAAAACCGCGTCATTTATAATCTTTGCGCCCGCCTTCCGCGCGATTTTAAGATACGGACTCTCCTTTGGGACGCCCGGATTTACCACAATGTATTCATGCGTCCGAAAATCCTCTTCTTTATGTTCGTTCAAAACAAATCGGATTTTTTTTGCCGCTGTCCCAAGCATCGCAATCGAGGGCGCAAGACCTCTCCGTGTCTTTAAGTCCGTAACCGTAACACGCGCGCCTTGCCGAACGAGCCATTTCGTGGTCGCTACTCCCCCGCCCAAACTCCCAAGGCCCATTACGAGCACCTTTACGTTTTTTAAGGAATACATAGAACCATAATAAAACCCGCCCCCGCATTACACAAGGACGGATTTTATCTGCGCCAATTTATGCGCATCCGCGACTACAAAAACGGAACAATAAGAAGCGCCACAATGTTGATTACTTTGATGAGCGGATTGATTGCCGGCCCGGCCGTGTCTTTGTACACGTCCCCTACCGTGTCCCCGGTAACTGCCGCTTTGTGCGGATCTGATTTCTTGCCGCCAAAGTGTCCTGCCTCAATATACTTCTTCGCGTTATCCCATGCCGCGCCTCCCGCGGTCATGGAAACAGCGATAAAGAATCCGCTGATAATAGAACCGATCAGGAATCCGCCAAGCGCTTCCGGCCCGAGTAAGAGTCCGACAACGAGAACCGAAACAATGGGCAAAAGCGAAGGAATGATCATTTCCCGTAAAGCCGCCTTGGTCACGATATCAATGGCGCGTCCGTAATCCGGCTTTGCCGTTCCCTCCATGATGCCCTTGATCTCGCGGAACTGCCGCCGCACTTCTTCCACCACGGCACCCGCGGTTTTCCCAACCGAACGCATGGCAAATGACGCGAAGAAATAAGGAATTGCTGCACCGAGGAAAAGTCCGGCAATAACTCGCGGATCGATCAGTTGGAAGATGGCGTTCTTGGACGATGCGGCGAGTTCCGCCGTGTAACTTGCGAAGAGCACTAGGGCAGCGAGTCCGGCGGAGGCAATGGCATATCCTTTGGTAACCGCCTTGGTTGTATTTCCCACCGCATCGAGCGCATCCGTAACTTCCCGCACATCTTCCGGAGCGCCGGACATCTCGGCAATTCCGCCCGCGTTGTCGGTAATTGGGCCGAACGAATCAATGGAAACAATGATTCCGACTACGGAAAGCATGGCCGTAACCGCGACCGCGATGCCGTAAATTCCGGCAAGCATGAAGCTCCCGAGCATGGCCGCGACAATGATAAGAACCGGAACCATAGTCGCCTCAAGTCCCACTGCGAGTCCGATGATGACATTCGGTCCGTGGCCGGATTTCGATGCCTCGGCAATGGATTTGACGGGCCGGAATTTCTTGGCCGTGTAGTAGTCGGTGATAAGGACCATAAGGACGGTTACCGCGAGCCCGATCAGCGCGGTCGCGTACACGGGAAGGACTGCTCCGGGGAAAAACATTCTGGTGATCGGATAAAAAAGAATGGCCGCGGAAACAATCGCGACTGCGAGCCCTTGATAAAGCGAACCCATGATTGATTTACGGTACCAGACCGCAAGGCATCCGAGGAGCGAGGCGATGATCGCCATGCCGCCTATTGCAAGCGGAAAGAGCGCGGCGCCCGGAATCTGAAGAAGTGTGCCGAGGAGAATGGTTGCGGTTAAGGTTACGGCGTACGTCTCAAAAAGATCAGCCGCCATGCCCGCGCAATCCCCCACGTTATCTCCCACGTTGTCCGCAATAACCGCGGGATTTCTGGGATCGTCTTCCGGAATGTCCGCCTCGACTTTTCCGACCAAGTCGGCGCCCACGTCAGCGGCCTTGGTAAATATTCCTCCCCCGAGCCGCGCGAAGACGGAAATCAGGCTTGCTCCGAATCCGAGTCCGACAAGGCCGCCCATGTCTTTGGTAATGAAGTAGAATCCGGCGACAGCGAGAAGAGCAAGCGAAACAACCAGAAGCCCGGTAACCGATCCCGCGCGAAAGGCGAGCGAAAGCGCGGAAGACATCCCCTCTTTCGCCGCTTCCGCGGTTTTTGCATTGGATCGTACCGCAACGTTCATGCCGATATACCCGGCAATCGCCGAAGCGATTGCGCCGACAAGAAACCCGATGGCGGTAATCCAATGCAGAAGAAATCCGATGGCAAGAAACGCAAGCGCCCCGACGATTCCGACAGTTTTGTATTGGCGGTTTAGGTATGCCCTTGATCCCGCCTGAATTGCCTGAGAGATGGATGTCATCTCCGCGTTGCCGGATGATCGCTTCGCAAGTCCGGCCATGACGTAAAACGTGTACAAAATAGAAAGAGCAATGGGAACGAATACGAGTAAGTATGATGTTGTCATAATGCGATATATATTGAAATATTTAGACCTTAAATGTTTTAATTTTCGGTTTCGACCTCTTTATTCATGCCGGCATCGTTCTCTGCGGGGTCAATCTGCGCAACGCCGCCCTCCAATGCCTCGTCGGGATTGGATTGCGACCGCACGTCTATCTTCCACCCCGTAAGTTTTGCCGCGAGCCGCACGTTCTGGCCGGATTTTCCGATTGCCAAGCTGAGTTGGTCTTCGGCGACCAAAACCAAAGCCTCGCGCCTGTCGCGGGTTTCAACGAGCTTGACCTTTGCCGGAGAAAGCGAGTGCGCGATAAATTTCTCGGGATTCTCGTTCCATTCGATAACATCTATTTTCTCATTGCCAAGTTCGTTGGTAACCGCCATAACTCGAGTGCCGCGTTGACCGACCACCGCGCCAATGGGATCAATTCCCTCCTGGGTTGAATAAACCGCGATTTTTGTTCTTGATCCCGGTTCGCGCGCGATTTGTTTGATCTGCACGATCTCTTCCGCGATCTCCGGAACCTCGAGTTCAAAAAGTTTTTTCACAAAATTCGGGTGCGCGCGCGAAAGAACGATTCCGGGTCGCTTTCTGTCTTCTTCCTGCACCGCAAGCACCAAAAATCTCATGCGGGTCCCGGGCCGGTAATGTTCTCCCGGAATACTTTCGTTCGGAAAAAGTACGCCG
>CAYXNB010000025.1:0-9541 GCA_964466475.1 uncultured Candidatus Saccharibacteria bacterium | reverse complement strand
TCTTTGATGTTGTCATCAGGAACTTCGAGGATACCTTCCAGTTTGTGAGGAAGTTACGCTAACCACTAGTGGCTAGTCCCTAGTGGCTTGCGCGTTGACGGTGGAGGTTTTTTGAGGTATGTTTATAGCATGCTTACAAAACGGAAGAAACAGAATGTGGCTAGCGAATTTCAGCGCCACGAGAAAGATACCGGCTCCGCTGAGGTGCAGATCGGGCTTTTGACGCGCCGCATTCAGGAACTTACCTCGCACTTAAAGAAAAATCCAAAAGATAATCATTCCCGCAGGGGGCTTCTTCTTATGGTCGGCAAGCGCCGGAGGTTTTTGCAGTACTTGAAGCGCGAGGACGAGAAGACCCACGGAAAATTGGTTAAGAAACTCGGATTGTAGATTGTAGAACGCGCATGACGGATTCACGAGAAAGCATCATTCATTCAGCCCAGAGAGTGGGTGTTTTTATTGATGTTCAAAATGTATACCATTCGGTGAAGAATCTGTACGGGACCCGGGTGAGTTTTGAGGTGCTTTTGAAGGCCGTTGTAAAAGACAGGCCTCTGGTGCGGGCTGTCGCGTATGTCGCGAAGAGCGAGACCGCGGCAGGGGAGGATTCATTTTTTGAGGCCCTGCGGAAGACGGGGCTTGAACTCCGCAGCAAGGATTTGCAGGTCTATGCCGACGGAATGAAAAAGGCGGACTGGGACGTAGGGATGGCCGTTGACGCTATTCGCATGGCGAATTTTTTGGACGTTATCATTTTGGTGACCGGAGACGGGGATTTTATTCCCCTTGTTGAATATCTGAAGTGGGGGATGGGCAGGCAGGTGGAGGTCGCGGGATTTGAAAAAACAACATCTTCACGACTTCGGGAGGCGGCGGACCGGTTTGTCGCCCTGGACGCGGTTCCCAAAATACTTTTACGAAACACGCGAAGACCCAGGACTCAAGAGATAAGGCACAAGGCATAAGGATATGGATTTACACAAAAAAATTTACAAAACAGAAGTTGACGGATCGCCGTTTACCATTCAGGTCTCTGATCTTGCGGGGCAGGCTTCCGGCGCGGTTATCGGTTCGTGGGGGGACACGGTTGTCCTCGCGACATGCGTGATGGGGAAAAGAGAGGTCACGCTTCCGTATTTTCCTTTGACCGTTGATTACGAGGAGCGATTTTATGCGGCGGGCAGAATTTTAGGGTCGCGGTTTGTGCGCCGCGAAGGCAGGCCTTCGGACGAGGCGATCCTTTCCGCGCGGCTTATTGACCGCACCATTCGTCCGCTTTTTGACCATCGAATCCGGCGCGAGGTGCAGGTGGTAGTCACCATTCTTTCGTATGACGAGAAGCACGATCCGGATCTGGTTTCCCTGGTTTCGGTCTCCGCGGCGCTTGGGATTTCGGATATTCCGTGGGGAGGGCCGGTCGGGGGGGCGCGGTTTGCGGGAGAAAAACACCTTGCGTTTTTCGCAGGCACTTCGGAATACGTGAATATGATTGAATTTGAAGGAGACGAAATTCCGGAATCCAAAGCCGAGGAACTTTTTGACGCGGGGCAGGAGCAAATCCGGGCGTTTATTGAATTTCAGAAAAAAATTATCGCGGAAATTGGAAAGAAAAAAAGAGAGTTTGTGTTCGCGGATCCGGATAAGCAAGTGGAAGGGATTGTCGCGAAATTTTTAGAAAAACGACTGAGGGTGGGTTTGCCAAAGGGCGCCTTGTACGACTTGAAAGACGAACTTATGGATGATCTTGCGCGCGCGGGCGAAAACGCGGAAACGCTGAAGGCGGCGGACGGTGTTTTTGAGGATCAGGTAAACGAATTTGTTCACGAGATCGCTTTGAAAAACGGGGAGCGTGTTGACGGGCGCGCGCTGGATGAGATCCGCCCCCTGCATGCGGAGCACGGGGTTTTTGTCCGCACGCACGGAAGCGGACTTTTTATCCGGGGAAATACGCAGGTACTTGCGGTTGCCACTCTTGCGCCGCCTTCGGGAGAGCAGATCATTGAAACCATGGAAACGCAGGAAAAAAAGCGGTTTATGTTGCATTATAATTTCCCCGATTTTTCGGTCGGGGAGACCGGGCGTTCGCGCGGCCCCGGTCGGCGCGAGATCGGGCATGGGAATTTGGCGTGGAAAGCCTTGAAGGCCATGATCCCTTCCAAGGACGAGTTTCCTTACGCGATCCGGGTGGTTGCGGAGACCCTGTCTTCCAACGGGTCAAGTTCCATGGCTACTACATGCGCTTCATGTCTCGCGCTTTTGGACGCGGGCGTGCCTGTACGGAAGCATGTGGCAGGCATTGCGATGGGGCTCATGGTGGACGGAAATTCCAAATCACAAGCCCCAAACTATAAAATCTTAACCGACATACAAGGGCCGGAAGATCATCACGGAGACATGGATTTCAAAGTCGCGGGCACGGAAGAGGGCATTACCGCGATCCAGATGGATGTGAAGATACAGGGTGTTACCAGGGAAATGTTTCGAGACGCCCTTGCGGCGGCCCGGAAGGCGCGACTTCAGATTCTTGAGGTTATGAAGCAGGCGTTGCCCGGACCGCGCGAACTTTCAAAATACGCACCCCGAATATTTACCATGAAGATCCCGCAGGAGAGCATCGGACTTCTCATCGGACCGGGCGGGAAGACCATCAACGGTATTTTGGATAAGGTGAATAATGAGGCAACCATCGACATTGACGAGGACGGCACGGTTTACATCGGCGCGGAAGATGTTTCGCGCGCCGAAGAGGTGCGCGCCATAATCGAGGCGATGTTTCACGAGTACAAGCTCGGAGATGTTGTGGAGGGGCCGGTTGTCCGTATTTTAGAGTTTGGCGCGATCGTGGATCTGGGCGGGGGAAAAGACGGCATGATACATGTTTCGGAGCTTAAGGAAGGCTTTGTCAAAAACGTAACGGACGTGGTGAAGACGGGAGATCGCGTCCGCGCCAAGGTGGTGAAGCTGGATAACGGGAAGATAGGGCTTAGTTTGAAGCAGTTGGAGAAGAAATAATTTTTGCGCGAAACAAACGATATTGTTTCGAAAAACCGCGGTTGATTTTCCCCAGCGGGAAAATCCCCGCTTGCTCTCGGCCTCGCTCTCCTCGCTACGCTCGGAACCGGCCCGCTTGGCCTCCGAGACATTTTTCTCAATCAATATCGTTTTGTTTCTTCCTATCGAGATTTGTGCTAATTGTTCTTTGCGGTGGTTTTGATGAAGGCGGAATGGGATAATATGAAGCGGAGCATGGGTTAGCATGCTCCGTTTCGTTTTTCGCCGCTTCGTGTTTAGGACCCGGTAAGCGGCGAAAGGTAGGTGATGACGAGTTCGTTGCCGTGTTTCGAACATACGGCAATTCGTTTTCCAAGTCGACGCTCGAGGCGTCGAAGTTCAGGTCCGTTTTCGTAGACCGTCTGTTCGATTACTCGCGCGGTTTGCCACGAACATCCCCGTGGCCATCGCTCATGAGGGGAGACTCGTTCCCCTCGATATTCTACGCTGATCCATTTCCTCCGCACTGCTTCGGCGAGGGAGTATCCCGCGTATTCCAGAAGATCTGTAACGCTTATGCCTCTTTCGGACATGAGCGCGCGTAGGACGTCCTGGGTGAGGAATTCTGCCGTGGTTTTGTGGACAACCACGGACGCTTGCCAGATTGTTTCGGGACGTATTCGCACGAATACGATCGTGCTCATCTTGACCCCCTTTCTTGTGGAGGTTAAACCGATGTTTTTTTATACTTTTTTGTTTATTTTGTCAACTTACGCGAAGTGGGTATTATTTTTTATTTTTGTCGTGCTTGTCGAGGATGGAGGGGTAGATGATTATGAAAATAACCATCCCGATCGCGAGAGTATACGCGGTTATATAAAATAGCAAATCACTTTTTGTCATGTTCTTTTTTGTATTTATCACCACGCACGGCGAGTACGAAAATAAATAGATACACGAATCCAGAAATTAAATAGGCGATTATGAGTCCTTTGTCATCTATGGTTTTTATGAAGGTTGTACTTTGAACTTTAACATATCTAGGCGGTCTTGGTGGGGGCGGAGGAGAATTGGGGTTTGTGCTTCAGTATTTCGAAATCGCTCAAGACAAAGAAGGCGGCCACGATAAGGATCAGGCTTCCGTAGGTTACGTTTTGGTCTCCAAAGAGTGCTATGAGGTAATTAAAGACGGTGTGCACTATGGTTGCCAGCACAATCCCATATACCAGCAGTCCGCGATGATCATGGCGCGCGGCAATGGATTTTGCCCAGTAGTAACCGACAACGCCGGACGCCAATATATGGAGCAGGGTCGCTCCTATGAAGCGAAGGAGAAGGACGTGTCCGGTGGCGTAGAGCGAGGGAAGGGTGAGGGATTCGATGGATCCGAGGGCGATAAGCACGTTTTCAATGGTCGCGAATCCGGAGGCTGCCGCGATCATGTAGACCATGGCGTCAATGGGTTCGTCGAAATATTTTGAGCCGCTTACCGCGTACCAGGCCGCGAGAAACTTAAAAACTTCTTCGATGGTCGCAAGACCGAGGAAGACAAGCCACAGGGACGCGCCTTCTCCGGCAAGGTCTTTAAAAATAATTTGGACGAGGAGGGTGGGGAGGGCGGATAATACGCCTATGCCGAACGTGAGAGCGATGATGCGTTTTGGTTCGGGGTGGATGTCTTCTTTTATGAAAAAAAGGAGCCAGACGAGGGCGGGGAGAACTGTTGCGAGTGCTATGCTTACAAGGATAAAAAATTGCATGGTGCGCTATCGAAACTTTTTTATGTTTTTTAGTTTGTTTTTAAAACTTTTTTGATAGCGATAGTTTATTTTACCATGTTTTTGCCATAAGCAGATTATTTTTGTTCATATCTTTTTCCTTTTCATGGAGGCGCTGCCAGACCTCTTCGGTTACGAACGGCATGAAAGGATGGAGCATGACGAGACACTCTCCCAGTATTTTTTTCAGGAGTTCAGGGTCGGGATTTTTTTTCGAGTCCTCTATGATTTTGTCCGCGAATTCGTGCCAGATGTAGTGGTAGACCGTTTCCAGGGCGAGGTGGAATTCGTAATGTTCCAGATGCTTGGTTACTTTTGTTTTTGTTTCTCGCAGTTTTTTCAGATGAGATTTTTGTTTTGAGTTTGTTTTTGAAGTTTTTGAGATCGTATCTTCAGAGGAGATCTGATCTTTTTGTTGCATGGAAATGAATCTCGCGATATTCCAGAGTTTTGTAGAGAAATTTCTGTAGCCACGGATTTTGTCTTCGGAGATCGCGCTGTCGCGGCCGGGCGTGATGCCGGCAACGAGGGCGGCGCGCACCGCGTCCGCTCCGTATTCATCCGCGACAGCGAGCGGATTTATGACGTTTCCCTTTGATTTGGACATTTTTTGCCTGTCTTTGTCGCGGACCAGGCCGTGGAGATAGACGGCTTTGAACGGGATTTTTTTCGTGCGGTAGAGCCCGAGCATGATCATGCGCGCGACCCAGAAAAAGAGGATGTCGGAGCCGGTTTCCATAACCGAGGTCGGGTAGAATTCTTTGAAGTCCTTTTGGTGTTTCCCATTGTCTTTGAACCCGAGCGTAAGGTATGGCCACTGGCCGGAGGAAAACCAGGTATCGAAAACGTCGGGGTCCTCGGTCCAGCCCTCGCCCGGGGATTTTTGGCTTACGCGCACTTCTTCTCCTTTGAACCATGCCGGTATTCTGATGCCCCAGACGATTTGGCGGGAGACGTTCCAGTCCTCTATGTTTTTTAGCCAGTGAAGCAGGATTTTTTTCTGGTGCGCGGGCAGGATTTTGATTTTGTTTTTTTCCACTGCTTCAATCGCGGGTTTTGCGAGCGGCTTCATTTTCACAAACCATTGGGGGAGGGGAATGGGCTCTAGTACCCGTTCACATTTGTAGCAGACCGCGAGATTGTGCGCGTAGTTTTCGTCTATTTTGACGAGCAGTCCTTTTGTGTTCAGGTCTTCGGTTATTTTTTCCCGCGCTTCCGCGACCTTCATTCCCGCGTACGGGCCCGCGAGGCCGTTTAATTTTCCGTAGCGGTCAATAACCTGTTTTATTTCCAGATTGTGCCGCTGGCCGATTTCAAAGTCCGTGGGGTCGTGCGCGGGCGTTACCTTGATCACCCCTGTTCCGAATTTTTGATCTACGGCATCGTCTGCCACCACCTTTATTTTGAATTTCCCGAGGAGTCCTTCCACTTCTATTTCTTTTCCGATGTATTTTTTATACCTCGGGTCTTTGGGGTGTACGGCAACCGCGGTATCGCCGAACTTGGTTTCCGGCCGCGCGGTCGCTAGGGTGAACGGGCCGTACTTCATATAGTAGAGTTTTCCTTTTTCTTCCTTTCTTTTTACCTCAAGTCCGGAGAGGGCGGTTTGGTGCTTTACGCACCAGTTTACGGTGCGGAGGTCGCGGTACACAAGGCCGTCTTTGTACATTTTTATAAATGTATTTTGCACCTCCTCCGCGATTTCGGGGTCAAGGGTAAACCGCTCGCGCGACCAGTCGCACGAGGCGCCGAGGCGGCGGAGCTGGCCTTCCATTATTTTTTTGTTTTCCATTGAGAACTCGTACATCTCTTTGTAGAGTTCTTCGCGCGGAATTTGGAAGCGGTTTTTTCCTTCTTTTTCCAATTTTTTGTCATACACGCTTTGGGTTTCAAAGCCCGCGTGGTCCGCGCCCGGGAGCCAGAGCGTTTTTTTGCCGCGCATTCTATTAAAACGAATCATGATATCCTGGAGCGTAACAAAAAGCGCGTGCCCGATGTGGAGCGCGCCGTTTGCGTTGGGGGGAGGCATGATGACGCAAAACGAGGATGAAGGATTAAGGATTAAGGATTTTGGCAGGCAATCCGGATTGAAGAAGCCGGATTGCTCCCAGAGGGAGTAGATTTTCTCTTCGGATTCTTGGGGATTATAGCGAGGGTCCATAGCGGAATTAGTACGGACGTTCTTTTTCGAGATCCGGGGAGTATTTTCCTTGGGATGCCAAGGAGTTCATTTTGGAGCGGAAAAGGAGAGCGGCCTGGGCTTTTTCTTTGTTTTCCGCGGGGTTTGCGGCCCAGATTTTCAGGACGGGATTTTGAATGGCACGGGAGTAGGAGAAGGAGAGGGGCCAGGGGCGGGAGCCGAGCTTGTTCATGGCATTGAGATTCGCGCTTGCCTGCTCATCCGTTTGTCCGCCGGAGAGGAAGACAACTCCGGCAAGGTTTTGCGGAACCGAGGCCATGAGGCACTTTACGGTTGCATCCGCAACTTCTTGCGGCGAGGATTGCTTTGCCGCGGACTTGCCCGCGATGACCATGCTTGCTTTTAATATCGCGCCTTCGGGCGCGACACCCTGGACTTCCATTTCTTTGAACATCTGCTTTAAGGTTTTTTCCGTCGCCTCATACGATTTCTCAATGTCGTGATCGCCGTCTATCAAGACCTCGGGCTCAACCATGGGCACGATGTTTGCTTCCTGGCAGAGCGCGGCGTAGCGGGCGAGCGCGTGCGCGTTTGTTTCAATGCAGGCAGGGGAGGGAATGTTTTCTCCTATCGTAATGACCGCTCGCCATTTGGCGAAGCGCGCGCCCATTGCAAAGTATTCCGCCAGCCGTTCGCGCAGGCCGTCCAGGCCTTCGGTTATTTTTTCATTCGGATGCAGGGCGAGGTCTTTTGCTCCGGCATCAACTTTGATTCCCGGGATCATACCTTTTTCCGCGAGGATTCGCGAAAAGGATATGCCCGCGTCGTTTTTTTGGCGTATGGTTTCGTCGTACAAAATAATGCCGGAAATATACTCTTCGACTCCCCGCGTTTCTATGATTGCTCCGCGGTATGCCCGGCGGGTTTCCTCGGTGCAGGGGAGGCCCACGGCGTCAAATCTTTTTTGGCAGGTTCCGCTTGATTCGTCCGCGGCAATGATGCCTTTGCCTTGGGCGACCATTTGTTTTGCTGTTTGGATGAGAATGTCTTTGTTCATGTGTTTAGGATTAAGGATTAAAGATCAAGGATTAAGAATCTTGTGGCGGGTTTCAATGAATCGCATTGTTTTCGACTTTGACGATATTACGAGCGTATGGGTTGTGAGGTTGTTGTTTTTTAATACGACCCCGTTTGCGAGAGGGCCTGTGAGCACTCCTGTCGCGGTGAAGGTCAGGTCATCGTCTTTGGCGAGGTCTTTCGCTTTCATTATATCATCAAATTTCGTGATGCCAGCGGCGTTCAGGCGCGCGATATGCTTCTCATCCTTTGGTTTCCAGCGGACGAGGAGTTCGCCGCCGAGTGCCCGCATGGCCGCGGCCGCGAGTACCGCTTCGGAGCTTCCGCCAATTCCCATTAAAATATCCACCGGGGATTCGGGAAGGCAGGTCGCGATTGCCATGGCAACGTCGCCGTCCGAGAAGAGCTGAAGGCGCGCTCCTGCTTCGCGGATTTCTTTTTTTATATTTTCGTGGCGTTCGCGGTCAAGGAGCGCGACTGTGATTTCTTCAATATCCTTGCCGAGCGCGCGCGCCACTTTTTGAATGGTGTCTTTAATGGGAGCCTCCAGATCAATGACGTTTTTTGCTTCGGGGGGGACAGCGAGTTTTTCCATGTAGGAATCCGCGGCTTTGTAGAGCGTGCCCTTGGGACCTGTTGCGATAACGGTGATGGCGTTCGTTCTTCCGAATGCCACGGAATCGGTGCATTCCAACGGATCCACGGCAATATCCACTTCCGGTTCTTTTCCTTGTCCCAGGCGTTCTCCCACATAGAGTTCGTGGGATTCGTCTTTCGCGCCTTCGCCGATCACGATTTCGCCCGAGAAATTTATTTCATTTAAGGCCTTGCGCATGGCATCCACCGCGGCCTTATCCGCAGCCTTGCCGTCTCCTTTTCCAATCCATTTCGCGGCTTCAATGGCGGCATATTCTGTTACCCTCACAAATTCAAGGGCGAGATAGTCGAGGGGGTAGGGTGCGTAATTCATGGGGCCATTGTAGCACAGGTTTTTGTTTTTTGTAGCGTCCTCAAAAAATCTGCATATGTGGATATTTTGAGGACGTTTTGAAGATATGGGGGGTATCAGCGAATAACGAATTCCTGTCATGTTCTTGATTTTTTATATATCCATCCGTCCTTTTGCCTTTAGGGGCGGGTATCCCGCAAAACTTCGTCGCGGGGCAGGGCTTTTTTTGCGAAAATGCGTGATGTATCCCGCGATCGCGATCATGGCGGCGTTGTCGCCTTGATATTTTGGCTCTGCTGAAATAAACATTTGACCACTTACTTTTGACATTTGACGCAACCGGGAACGGAGGGCGGAGTTTGCTGCGACGCCGCCGGATAATATGACGGATTTGGCGTTATATTCTTTCGCGGCGCGGAGGGTTTTCGCGGTCAACACGTCTATGACCGCGCTTTGAAACGATGCCGCGACTTCATTTTTTTTTGTTTTTTTATTGTCGCGGAGATAGTAGAGGACTGCGGTTTTTAGGCCACTAAAACTGAAGTCGTAATTTTTTTCATGAATCATCGGGCGGGGGAACACAATGCGGTCCTTCGACTTCGCTCC
>CAYXNB010000024.1:0-9722 GCA_964466475.1 uncultured Candidatus Saccharibacteria bacterium | reverse complement strand
AAATTTCAAGTTGTCCCGCACATTCCGTCCAATTACAAAATATGAAGTCCAGATTGCAATAAGCCCGAATCCGCCCAAAAACCGAAGAAGAAAGGAAGGCAGGGCAAGCCCCAAAATCGCCTCCTCCGGCGGCGCGGGATTCAAACGTAAAATCCCAAGCACGAAAATTCCATACACAATCGCCGGAATAATGGAGCCCAAAAACACGGCAAGCGAAAATGGAAATCCCCGCTTCCCCTCCCGCGCCTCGCGGTATAAGGCAACAACCTCCGGCAACGCGCTCCGCGCAGCCAATGAAAAAAGAATCGGGCCGAACGGAAGAAAAAACAACAAAGGAGAAATGTCAATAAATACGGGAGTCGCAAGCTCGCGCCCGAAGCTCGCGCCAAACACAACCAAAATAATCCCGGCCATCACAAGCACGCCCGCGAATCCGGCCCACGACTGCCCCGAAGTGCCCAAAAACATAAACGCGCTCCCCAATGCCCAAAACACGATGACCGCGGCGATCCGCCAGCCGGCGGACGAAAACCCGAACGCGAGTTCGGAAAAAGCAGGCGCAAGAACTAAATATACCAACAAAGAAAATAAAAGCCCGGCGATAATGATAAAAGATGCGATGCGCGAAACGCCGCGCGGCAAATACCGCCGCGCGAGATAAAAAAAGTCGTGCGTCCCTTGGGACTCCAAAAGCGTCCTGCCGTACATAAGATGGATCCCGAAATACGCGAACCCGAAAAATACCAAAAAAAAGAAGCCCCAAAACAAACCCACCCGCGAAAACACGTACGGCAAAGCAAACACCCCCGCGCCCATGGCGGTTCCGGCGAGAATTCCGATGGATTGAAAAAAATATCTGTTTTGCACTTTTCGCTTTTAATTTTACACTTAGAGTTCTATGGAGCTTTGTGCCTCCGGCACTTCGACCTGAAGCCCAAACTCCTCCCTGGCGCGAACCGCCAAGGCGTTCGCCTCCTCCTCCTCCCCCTGCGTTACAAAAACCTTTTTCACCGACCCGCGGAAGCCGGAGAGCCAATGAATGAGTTCATTCTGGTCCGCGTGCGCGCTGTATCCGCCGATGGCCTCCACTCTGCACCGCACAGGAACCTTTTCTCCCAAAATCCTGACCTCCTCCGCCCCGTCAAAAATCTGCCTCCCCAAAGATCCGCGTGCCTGGTATCCTAAAAACAAAATCGTACTCTGGGAATCGGAAAGATAAATTTTTTCATGATGTAAAATACGCCCTCCGTTCGACATTCCGGCCCCGGCGATAACGACTTTGGGCGGCGGCACATGCGCGATATCCCTCGACTCCCTAGTGGTAAGCGTGGTACGAAGCCCGGGAAAATCAAAAAGCGCGTCCCCGCCACGGATAAGATTCATGGCCTCGGCGTTAAAATACATAGAATCTCGGGAATATTTCTGATACACGGAAGTGAGCTTGATGGCGAGCGGGCTGTCCAAAAATACGGGAAGAAAAGGTATCTTTTTATTTTCCACAAGATCGTTCAGCTCGAAAAGAAGCTGCTGTGTGCGCTCAAGGGCAAAGGCCGGGATCATAAGCACCCCGCCCGCCCTCGCGGTTTCAATAATACATTGCCGCATCTTCTCCTTTCGCGATTCCACGTCCTCATGAATCCGCCCTCCGTACACCGACTCGGTAAGCACATAGTCCGCCTCTTTGGGATATTCTTTGGAAACGATAAATGGGGAGTCCACGTTGCCAAGATCGCCGGAAAAAAGAATTCTCTTGCCCTCCGCAAAAACCATGGTAGAGGCGGACCCGAGCACGTGCCCCGCATCCCAAAACTGAATCCGAATATCGCGAACCTGCATCTCTTCATGATATCGCCGCTTTTCCCAAAGACCCATGACTGCGGTTACGTCGCTTGCGTCATACGGCGCCTCCCTGCCGTCTTCTTCCGCCTCACGCGCAAGAATATGCTCGGAATCAAGCAGCAAAAACTCCGCGCAATCTTTGGTAGGCGGAGTGGAATATATCTTTCCCCGAAATCCCTGCCGGTAGAGCATGGGAATTCGCCCAACATGATCAATGTGCGCGTGCGAAACAAAAAGCGCCTCAATCTCGCGCGGATCATACGGAAACGGTTCAAAATTCTGCCGCTCCGAATACCGGCTCCCCTGCTGAAGTCCGCAATCGATCAAAATTTTCGTATGCCCGACCTCCAATAAATAATTCGCGCCTGTTACCGACTTCGCGCCTCCGTGAAAATGTAACCGCATGCTCAAAGTATATCAAAGTTGCCAAAAACCAAAAAACGAGTAGCATAAGTTTGGAAACGTAACCGCGCGCCGATCCAAAAGGCGCGCACAAAACAGGAGAGTCGCGAAATGGCAAACCCGAATGGTTTGCGGTTGTTTGCCGGCCGAGCGCATCCCGCGCTCGCCGAAGAGATTGCAAAATTGCTGCAGGCCCCGCTTGGAAAGGTGCAAATCAGCACCTTCCCGGACTCGGAAACACATGTTCAAATAGGAGAAAGTGTACGCGGAGCGGACATCTTCATCATTCAGCCGACATGCCCGCCCGTGAACGAAAATCTGATGGAACTCCTCGTGATGCTGGACGCCTTCCGTCGGGCGTCCGCCGGGCCGATCACCGCGGTCGTGCCGTACTACGGGTACGCCCGCCAGGATCGCAAGGTGACCGGACGAGAACCGATCACCGCGCGGTTGGTTGCGGACCTGCTTGCCAGCGCAGGTGCGAGTCGTGTCGTCTCCGTCGACCTGCACGTCGCGCAGATTCAGGGATTCTTTGACATTCCGATGGATCACCTGACAGCGATGACGCTTCTCGCAAGTCGCCTCCACGAACTCGCCCCGGAAGACGCGATCATCGTCTCGCCGGACGTCGGAGGGATGAAACGCGTCGAAAAATTTGCCGGCGTCCTCAACCTGCATCTCGCGCTCATGCATAAAAAGCGCAGCGGCGTTGGGGGAAACGGCGAGATGGAAATCGTCGTAGTCGGTGAAGTCCAGGGCCGCACCCCGATCATCGTGGACGACCTGATCGCGGGCGGCAGCATCAGAAAGCAGGCGCGCGCCCTCGCAAAAGCCGGCGCGAAACCCGCCATCGTGGCCGTAACCCACGCCCTCCTCGTCGGCAAGGCGCTCCAATGGCTAAACGAGGAGTGCATCGAAAGGATTGTCGTCACGAACACGGTGCCAGTGCCGGAAGAGAAGAAGAGAGCGCTTCCGAACCTGGAAGTTCTCTCCGTCGCGCCGCTACTGGCAGAGGCAATCCGAAGGATCCACAATGGTGACTCCCTGAGCGCTGTTTTTGAAAATGGCGCGGGAGTTGCATTCGCCGTCTGAAAAACCACACTCATCCATACCGCCCCGCGAAGCGATTCACGGGGCGGCTTCATGTGTATGTGTGATATAATTGCCGCAATGCAAAAAAACTTCACGATCTTCTCCGGACGCGCCCACCCCGCGCTCGCGGAAAGCATAGCAAAACATCTCAAAATCCCGTTAGGAAAAATATTGATAAACACCTTCCCGGACTCCGAAATCCACGTCCAGATAGAAGAAAGCGTCCGGGGCAAAGAAATCTTCATCATTCAGCCGACATGCCCGCCCGTAAACGAAAACCTGATGGAACTCCTTATCATGGCTGATGGGCTGAAGCGCAACTCCGCCGGACCGATCACCGCGGTCATCCCCTACTACGGATACGGCAGGCAGGACAGAAAATCCACGGGCAGAGAGCCCGTCTCCGCGCGTCTGGTGGCAAACCTCCTGCAACGCGCGGGAGTAGAACGCGTGGTAAGCGTGGATCTCCACGCCTCTCAAATCCAAGGATTTTTTGACGTGCCCGTGGATCACCTGACCGCGATCACGACTCTCGCCCGCCACTACAAAACAAAAAATATTCAAAACGCGGTTGTCGTCTCCCCGGACGTAGGGCGCGCCAAACTCACGGAAAAATACGCGGCAGTCCTCGGCCTCCCCATGGTCCTCATGCACAAACGGCGCGATGGCGTGGGGGGAAAGCAAATTGAAGTCGCGGAAATCATCGGGGACGTAAAAGACAAAACCCCGATCATCGTGGACGACCTGATCGCGGGCGGCAGCATCATAAAGCAGGCGCGCGCCCTCGCAAAAGCCGGCGCGAAACCCGTCTACATAGCCGCGACCCACGGCATACTGGTCGGCAACGCGCTTGAACTCCTGAATGAAAATTGCGTGGAGGAAGTCGCGGTTACGGACACGGTTCCCGTATCGGAAGAAAAACAGCGCGCCCTCCCCAAATTAAAAGTCCTCTCCATAGCCCCGCTCCTTGCCGAGGTGATAGCAAACATCCACGAAAAAAAATCCGTAAGCGAGGTCTTCAAAAAATTCGGCATTACCTTTGCCGTATAATCACCAAATTACGGTATTCTCTGAACTAACTCCACCGATTCCATCGTCGTCAAAATTTTCTCTGAGCGAAGCCGAGCCATTCGCTGATGTCCCAAAAAACTGCTGTTTCAATTTCGCGATCACGTTCGGCGCGGAAACAAATCTGGATATCTCGCCCGACCCCGCCCCCCCGCGGCTCGGCATATAACTCGCGCACAAATACAAATTCCGCTTCGCCCGCGTAACCCCGACATAAAACAATCTCTGCTCCTCCTCAATCTCATCATCGCGGCCCATGGCGAACCCCGAGGGCAGTACCCCCTCCAAAAGCCCGATGAAATACACATCCTCCCACTCCAGCCCCTTCGCGGAATGAATCGTGGAAAGCACAAGCGGCTTTTCATCGCTGTCTCGCGCGGGAGCGCGGCCCCCGAGTTGAGGCGGGTCAATCACAAAATCCGCCAAAAACTCGTCCAAGCCGGAATACCGCTCCGAGATTTCTTGCAACACCGCCAAATCTCCGAGCCGCTTCGGCCAATCATCAAATTTTGAACGAAATATCGGTTCATAATATTTATTGACCATTCGATACGTTTCAGAAACGCTCCGCGACGGCACGGCATAAAAATCCCGCACCAAAGCCCCAAGCCGCCGTATCCCCTCCCCGTGCCGGCTGATGGACGAATATGAGTCCAGAACATCGCACGCCTCCGAAGGCCCTGATGCCGTCAAAATCTCTTCCAGCATCCGCTCCGCGCTTCGCGGCCCAATACCCTCCAAAAGCATGAGGCATCTGTTCCAAGCGAGTTCGTCCCGAAAATTCTGTAAAATCTTCAGATGCGAAATAATATCCTTCGCGTGCGCGGTTTCGTAAAATTTCACTCCCCCGAACACCTGAAACGGAACACCCCGCTTTGTAAGCTCCGCCTGCAACGGAATGGAAACATAGGCCGAGCGAAAAAGTACTGCTTGCCTAGAAAAATCCAGTCCCCCGTCCCGCGCCTCTTTAATATGCCTTACGATCCATTCCGCCTCTTTGTATGAATTTTCAAAAAAAAGAAACATAGGATCAACCCCCGCCCTTGCCTCGCCGGAGCCTTCTGCGGAGGCGGGTCTCCCTGCCCGCATGCGCTTCGCGTATTTTGAAACCATGTTGTTCAAAACCTCATTTGCCACATCCAGTATCTTCTGCGTACTCCGGTAATTTTCTTCAAGTTTAATGATTTTCGTATCGCGGAAACGGCGCGGAAATTCCATAATATTCTCATGAGACGCGCCCCGAAACCCGTAGATGCTCTGCGCGTCATCCCCCACGGCCATTACGTTTTTATGTCCGCGGCCCAAAAGGTAGGCGATGTCTCCCTGCGCCTTGTTCGTATCCTGATATTCGTCAACCATGATGTGCGTAAAACGCTCCGCGATCCCGCGCCCCCCCTCCGTCCCCAAAAGCGCACGCAAAAAATGAAGCAAGTCGTCATAATCCATGTATCCCTTTTCCAGTTTATACTCCGCGTACTTCTTCCCCACCCTTTCGATCTCATCCGCCAAATGCAAAAAATGCGGATACTCGCGCAAAAGCACCGCCTCAACCGTAATCGCCTTATTAAACGCCTGCCCGATAATGTTCCGCAAAGTTCCCTTTTTCGGAAACCGCTCGTCAGCGTCATACGCCCCAAGTTGCGTTGCCGCCCGACCCACGGCCTCCTCCGCGTCTCCCTCATCCAAAACGGAAAACGACTTTGAAACCCCGACCGCCTCGCCGAATTGCCGGAGCATTTTGAACGCGAACGAATGAAACGTGCCCCCATTGACCCGCGCGGCCTCCGGATTCATGCGCGAGGCGCGGCGCAACATTTCCTCCGCCGCCCTCCGCGTAAAGGTCAAAAGCAAAATATTCTGCGGAGCAACGCCTTGTTCAATAAGATGCGCCACCCGATGCTCGATAACCCGCGTCTTCCCCGACCCCGCCCCCGCGATCACAAGCAAAGGCCCCTCGGTTGTCGTAACCGCCTCCCTCTGCGCCTTATTCAAAGCGTCCAGATGATTCATAGTCCAGGTATTCTATCACTGGCGCCTTGCTTCTTCCAAAATCGTCTCAACAATTTTGGTCTCGTCCCACGGAACCTTCTTCCCCTTTTCCAGGCACATCCAAACCTCTCCTCCCTTGCCCGTTAAAATAACCACATCCCCGAGTCCGGCAAGCGATATCGCCTTTTTAATCGCCTCTTTCCTGTCAACAATTTCATAAACCCTTAATCCTTGATCCTTGATCCTTAATCCTTCATCAACGCCTTTTCTCACGTCTCGAATAATCTCAATCGGGGACTCATCGTACGGGTCTTCATTCGTAAGCACAATCTCATCGCAATACCCCGCCGCCACCTTCCCCATCTCTGGTCTCTTCCAAGAGTCCCGTCCGCCTCCAGTGGCCCCCAAAACACAAACGAGCCGCCCCTTGTCTTTCAAAAATAACTTCGCCGCCTTATACGCTTCCTCCAAACTCTTGGGTTCGTGCGCGTAATCCACCACAACCGCAAACGGCTCTCGTTGCACTATTTCAAATCTCCCCGAAACCCTGGTGGGATTCCGCAGCGCCTCCGCGCATTTCTCCAAAGACACCCCTAAAGCCCGCGCCGCGGAAATCGCCGCCGCCGCGTTGTACACATTAAACTCCCCAACCAGAGGAATTTCAAAACGAACTCCTTCAATATCAAAACTCGAACCAGTGTCAGTAAGTTTTATACTTTGTAATTGCGACAGCGAAAATTTTACTTTTCGAGAAACCTCGGGTTTCAAAAAATACCCCACATTCGGATCGTCCAGGTTATAAACCCCAATCCCATCTTTGCGCCGCGCAAGTTTTTCAAAAAGCCCCACCTTGGTCGCCCGATAATTTTCAAATCCCCCGTGCCGCTCAATATGCTCCGGCGACAAATTGGTAAATATCGCCATGCGATAGTCAATAAACCGATGCCGATACTGCAACATACCCTCTGACGTTGTTTCAACAACTGCGTGAGTGCATCCCTTTTTCACCATCTCAGCCAAAAGCCCTTGCAAATAAAATCTCCCCGGCATTCCTTGTTTTAAGTCATTCAAACGCCGCTCCCCCGCGATAAAAAACTGCACCGAACTCGTCATCCCGACCCTCTCCCCCAACTCCTCCAAAATCTCGCGAATCATATGGCACGTCGTGGTCTTGCCTTTCGTCCCGGTTACTCCGATCACATACATTTTCTTTGACGGCATCCCGTACCAAATATGCGCAAGCCACGCCAAGGCATAATGATACGCCTTCATCAAAAAATTCGGAGTTAATTTTCGCAAAAAAGAGATCATTTTCCCAAAAATTTAAGCGCCTGCCGCACGCGGTCCTCAAGCCGCTTCGGCTCCGCGCCAAGTTTACGAAGCGCGTCCGCGACCTTGTCGCGCGAAAAACCAAGCCGCAAAAGCGCGTCCATCGCGTCTCGATCCGCTTCCATGCGCTCCACCACGTCCTTTGAACCAACCACCGCCATCTTCTCCCCGAGTTCAAGGACAATGCGCTCCGCCGTCTTTTTTCCGATTCCCGGAACTTTAGAAAACAAATCCGTCTTCCGCTCCGCGATTGCGGAAGAAATCTCCTCCACGCTCCCGCCATCCAGCACGCGCAAAGCCGTCTTCCGCCCAACGCCGGATACGGAAATCAAAAGCTCGAAAAACCGGAGCGATTCCTCGTCCAAAAATCCGTAGAGTTCCGGCACACTCTCATCCCGAATATACGGAGAACAAAAAACTTTCACCTGAATCCCGGATCCTGAGTCCTGAATCCTGAGTCCTGGGTCTTTCCGAAGTTCGGTAAGCACCCGCTCCCCCGCCTGAATCTTGTAAAATACGCCTCCCGCCTGAAGCGTAAAAAATCCGTCCCGAACCAAGTCCACTTCCCCCCGCAATGCATAAATCATGCATTGATAATACTCTGCAAAAATTGACACGTCCACCAAAACCCTATACTATATCAAAACTAACAAAACTACGCCGTATTCGTAGATTCGGATAATTCGTAGTTTCGGAGCGGATATGCCAAACACAACTTCAGCAATCAAAGCCCTTCGGCAAAACAAAAGCCGCCGCGCGAAAAACCTGGAAAAAAAGGCGGTATTAAAAGACGTTATAAAAAAATACAAAAAAGCCGTTGCCGGAGGAAAAAAGGAAGAGGCCGCGAAACTCCTCCCCGAAGTCTACAAAAAACTCGACAAAGCCGCAAAGACAAATATTATAAAAAAGAACAAAGCCTCCCGCCTGAAGTCCCGCTTAACGAAAAAACTCTCTTAACTCACAAACCCCGCGAAAAGCGGGGTTTGTATTTTCGGAGGCACGTCCGGTTGGCGCGTCTCCGAACGAATCAAGTAAATAGAGTGTAATCCCGCCGCTTTCTCCGAGCGGATTCTGAGGCCGTTTTGGCATGGTCTCCGAGCGAAGCGAGGAGCAAAACGGCCGAAGCCTCGGAGCGAGCCGCTGGGCGAGCGAGAATGAGCGAGGAGATTGCGGCGGGATTTTAACACAAAATCGCTACAATCCCAGAGCAAACCCCGTAAGCGCAACCTCATCCTCGCTCTCCCCCCCCTTCACCATCTCGTCCGCCCGCGCGAGCGCGACGGCATCCTCTCCCCGCGCCAAACTCCCGAGCAGGTTTAATGTATATCTCGGCTCGTCGCCCTTCAGGGCGATCTCTTCCAATCTTTCCAGCCGCAGGGTTCCGCGGGCGCGCAAAAGATGAAGCGCGATCTGAAAACTCTCGTCATGCGCTTCCAAAAAAACTATTTTTTGTAAATCCTGAATAACAATTGGCTGGGAAAATCTGGCAAGCGCAATTTTTTCCAGTTCCGAAACCGCCGTTCTCGTTCTTTCCTTCGCGCGGAAACAATATTCCGTAAACACATGGAGCGCGGCGGAGTCGAATTTCACGCCACGCGCTCCGGCCTCCTTCAAAATAAAAGACTGAAGTTCCTTGCCGGCAAGTTCTCCGAATTCCTGATTCTTGACCGGCGGCTTAAGCAAAAAAGAAAATGCCTTAACCGGCTTCGAAGAATCTGAGATAACGAGAAATACATTCGAGGCGTCCGAAACCGACTGCAAAATTTTGATCCACTCCCTCACATTCTCTTCCGGCACGCATCCCGACTCCCTGACAAGACAAAATTTCGAGGGAGTGAAAAGCGAAGTCTGATCCAAAAAATCCCGCACCAAAATCCAGTCTTCAAAACTCTCGGACAAATCCACGTCCAAAAAATCCGCCTGTTCGTGTTTTGCCCGATATGCGGACGAAAGCTCCCGCGCCTTCAGCCCCCTTCTATATGAATCCGAACCGTAAAGATAAA
>CAYXNB010000023.1:0-9979 GCA_964466475.1 uncultured Candidatus Saccharibacteria bacterium | reverse complement strand
AGGAAGGCGAGCCCATCCCGATTGAAGACCCTCAGACCATTCGCCAGGCGTCGCTCACAGTGGGTGTCTGTGTATGAACGACCACCTAAAGAACGTTCCCGCCCGCGACTGGCTCCAAGCCCTGACACGCGACGGCTTCACTCCGCGAAAGAGTCGGGGCTCCCACCATGTGTATACCCACTCCGATGGTCGCCGCGTGTTGGTGGTCTACCACAAACTGAGTGACACGTTCGGCCCCAAGACGCTCAAACAACTGCTTGACGCGACCCGATGGACAGAGGACGACCTGAAACGTCTGAACCTCCTGCCCTAGCGTCTCAATTCCCGAATCCCAAGCCAACGCTTGGGGTTTTTCGCCTGTGGCGGGAACTTCTCCTCTCTACCGCCTCTCCTTTGCTCCGTTCATGCTGAGAGTATGCACCTGAGCAACGACGCATTGGCGGAGTTTCGGACTCTCTGGGAAGCAGACCATTTCGACGAAACTCTCTCCGACGAGCAACTCTGCGACATGGCAATTCGCGTTCTTCGCGCCGTCGAAGCCGTCTCCGAGCCGATTCCCCCAGAGGATTGACAGACCTCTACGGTACGGGATAATGGGCTCGCTTTCATTCTCTCAATCTATGCCTTCTCCATCTCCCATTCGCTATCTCGCCTATGTCCGCAAGTCCACCGAAGGCGAAGAGCGACAAGCTCTTTCCATTGATTCTCAGAAGGAGCGTATCCGTACCCTCTTTCCGCATTTGGACATCGTGGAAGTCGTCGAGGAGCGCAAGAGCGCCTTCCTGCCTCATCACCGTCCCGCCTTCGAGCGGATGATTGACGATATTCGGAAAGGCAAGGCTCAGGGCATTGTCGCCTGGCATCCCGACCGACTCTCCCGCAACGAACTCGACGCGGCGACTCTGGTCTATCTGGTGCGCACCGGTGTCATCCAAGACTTGAAGTTTGGCTCCTACCACTTCGACAACTCGCCGGAAGGCATCATGATGCTCCAGATGGCTCTGTCGCACTCCCAATACTTCTCCGCCAAGCTCAGCAAGGATGTGAGCCGGGGCTTAATGAAGAAAGCGGAGATGGGATGGATCCCCGGCCGTGTCCCGCCCGGCTATCGGAACACTCCTGACCGACAGCAAGGGCTTCGTATCATCGTCCGAGACCCGGAGCGTTTTCCGCTCGTGCGCCGCATGTGGGACTTGTTGCTCTCAGGACGCTATACCGCCCCGCGCATCCTGAACAACGTGAACAACGAATGGGGTTATCGCACGCCCAAACAGCGGAACGGCGGCGACCGGCCTCTCCCGATGAGCGGCCTGTACAAGCTCTTCAACAACCCCTTCTACACGGGCCAGTTCGAGTATCCCAAAGGCAGCGGCAACTGGCACAAGGGCAAACACGAGCCGATGGTCTCGCAAGAGGAGTTCGAGCGGGCGCAGATGCTCTTGGGGCGCAAAGGCAAGTCCGCGCCTCAGACCAAGACCTTCGCCTTCACCGGTCTGATTCGGTGCGGGGAGTGCAACGGCATGGTGACTGCTGAGGAGAAGCGTCACGTGGTCTGCTCCACGTGCAAGGAGAAGTTCTCCTGCATCGCAAGGCAGACATGTCCCCGGTGTGCGACGCCCATCGAAGAAATGGCGAACCCGACCTTCCGCCGATACGTCTACTACCACTGTGCGAAGCGGAAAGTGGAGACAACCTGCTCAGAGGGGTGCATTGAAGTGAGACGACTGGAACGGCAAATCTCGGACGCTCTCCGGCGCATCCAGATCAACCAGAAATACCTCGATTGGGCGATCAGATACCTGCGGGAGTCGCACAAGCGCGAGAGCGCCTCCCGTGACGAGCTTCTGGAGTCCCAACAGCACGCGCTCCGGCAGACCTCTCGGAAGCTGGACGCGCTCCTGGAGATGCGGATGCGGGAGGAAGTCACCGAAGAGGAGTATCGCCAAAAGAAGGCAACTCTCATCCGAGAAAAGGCTCACTACGAGGAATTATTGGCTGACACCGGCGAGGGTCAGGAGAAATGGTTGACACTATCCGAGCGGACGTTCCAATTCGCCCGAAACGCCCGGTATTGGTTCGCCGAAGGGGATGAAGCCCGAAAACGGGAGATTTTGGCGACTATCGGTTCGAACCCCGTCCTCAAAGACAAAACGCTCAGGATTGAAGCGGCGGAACCGTTCTCGATTCTCGAAGAAGGTCTCGAAAAGATTCCAGAGGCAAGAGAGGAGTTCGAACCTCCGAAAAGTCGCTCAAACAGTGGACAAACAACGCCTCTGGACGCCGTAAATCCCCATTGGTGCGGGCAGGGAGAATCGAACTCCCACTAGCTGATTGGCAACCAGCTGTTCTACCACTAAACTATGCCCGCTTCATGTCCGCGCCTGTGCCCTCGAGAGGAATCGAACCTCTATTACAAGATCCGCAATCTTGCGTCCTATCCGTTGAACGACGAGGGCAACAATTTAAAACCCCATCCACTCGCTTACAATATCCAAGAAAGTCGGCTCGTAGTCAATAACCTTCAAATGATCGCGCAAAATCTCTTCCGCCCTCGCCCGCGTTCCCGAATCAATCAGCAGCCGGAAAAACGGATTGAAATTCCCCTTTTTCCTGAACACAATCTGGTCCAAAGATCCCTCATTTTCCAAAACGCGATATCCCTGAAGCTCGGCGTATGGGTAAAACACCCCCTTCCCCACGCCCACACCCTCGTCATTTACCGAAAGCGCGAGAATGCGCGGCTTCCGCTTGCCGAAAAAAAACATCATGGGAGTCGCGATAAATAAAAAGACGATAAAGAAAAAGTTTCTCTGCCAAACGGCGATCAGGATCAGAATCGCGGCAACCGTGCCAAGAACCCAGTACCACGAAACATCCTTTTCATGATACTCATGCTCCGCCGCCCGCCATGCAACCTCCCGCTTTTTATTTTTTTCGATTTTCATTCTGAATTTTCAAGTGCCCGGGGTCGGAATCGAACCGACACGTCCTTGCGGACAACAGATCTTAAGTCTGTCGCGTCTACCAGTTCCGCCACCCGGGCAATCAAAGAGAGGCACCGGCGGGAATCGAACCCGCGCATAAGAGTTTTGCAGACTCTTGGCTTACCACTTGCCTACGGTGCCGTATATTTTTATTCTACATTCTTTTCCTCGCTTTGTGGAGCCCCTTCCTGCACGATCTGAAAATGAAACTTTGGCACGCGGCGCAAACGGGTCGCCTTCAAAATCGCGTGCCGGATGTAGGGCTCAAGCCGCCGAAGCTCCGCGTACGCCTCAAGCTCCTTTTCATAGGGAATTACGCCGATGCGCACCGTAGCATCAAGTTCGTCTTTGGAAACCGCGACTCCAAGCACGGTACAAAGCGCCCCGGACACATGAAACTCGCGCACCAAAACGGAATTAAACGTGCTCTGCAAAATACTTTCAAACCGCTCTTTTTTGTGCGCCTGCATACACTACGCGAAAAAATAAAGTTGATGCCCCACCTCAATCGGAGCGTCGCATTCCACAAGTATGCCGCACTCCGCCCCTTCTTTTGCTTCCGCAACATCCTGCCGCTTTGATTGTAAATTCTTTATCTTCCCTTCAGTAAAAATTTCTCCGGTTTTCGTCCTGACCTCAAACGCGGACTGGTTGCGAATAACGCCCTCCGAAACCCTGCCGCCCACAAGTTGCTCCCGCCCCTTCCGCTCGCCAAAAACGGCAAGCACGTCCAAAACCCCCGCCGGCTTGCGAAAAAGTTCCCGCACGCGTTTCATGATCTGCTCCTCAAGTTCGTAAATAATATCGGAAGTATATATCCGCACGTGCGCCGCGCGCGCCAGATTTTCCGCGGCCTTATCCACCTTTGAACGAAAGCCAACCACGATTCCGCGCCTGCCTCCAAGCCCCTTAATATCCGCCTCCGTAATATTGCCGACATCCGCGGAAAGAACGCGGACCCCGCCATCCTGCTCCGCGATGCGGGCAAGTACTCCCTTCAGCGCCTCGAGCGATCCGGACTCGTCCGCCTTCAAAAAAACGTAAAGCGCGTCTTCCCCGGAAGCCGCGGGCGCGACCGCCTTGTGATAAATTTTCTGAGCCGTCTCTTCGGCAAGCGTGCGCAACGCGGAAACGTCTTTTCCCGAAAAAAATACCTCTCCGACTTTCGGCACCTCCCCCCAGCCGAAAAGAAGCGCGGGAGCCGAGGGCGTAAGCGAATCAGCCGCAACGCCCAAAAAATTTTCAAGCGCCTTTACGCTCCCCGTCGAAGCCGCGGTTGCAAGTGCCTCTCCCTGCCGCAAAGTGCCGTTTTTCAAAACAACGCCCGCGAAAATTCCGCGCCGCGAATCCCTGCCGCTTGTAATAACCACGCCCTCGGCCGGCGCCTCCGGATTGTACTGCAAATCCTCCATCTGCGCGGCAAGAGACAGCAGATCCAAAAGTTCTTCCACCCCCTCCCCTTTCTTTGCCGAGATCCCCTGCCAAGAAACATCTCCCCCAAGCCCCTCAAGATACACGCCCATAAGCGCGAGGTCGTTTTTCGTCTTTTCCACGTTCGCCTCCGGCAAATCAATTTTATTTATCGCGACCACGTACGGAATTTTCGCGGCCTGAATGCACCCAAAGGCCTCTTTGGTCTGCGGCTTTACTCCGTCATTCGCCGCCACGAGTAAAATCGCGAGGTCCGCGACCTCCGCCCCGCACGCGCGCATAATGGAAAACGCCTCATGCCCGGGCGTGTCAATAAACGTAAACTTCTCGCCCCTCCTTTCTATCTCATACGCACCGATTGCCTGGGTAATGCCCCCGGCCTCGCGCGGCGCCTGCGGACGAGCGCGCTCGATATATTTCGCGCGGATATGGTCAAGAAGCGTGGTCTTGCCGTGGTCAACATGACCAAGAATTACGATGATCGGCGGCCTTGTTTTTAATACGTCGTTAGGCATAAAACCACATTACAGAAAAGCGGTAAAAATAACAAGACAAAACGATATTTATGCGATAAAATAGAGGTATGGCAAAAATGTTATATAAAAATAGATATAAATTCAGAAAAAATCTGCAAAATCACTTTATCGCAAAATGCCAAAAAAAACTCAACTTCAATAACCAAAGAACCGCAAATCTTCTTAGTGTAAGCGTTCGCACAATTACGGATTGGAAACGAGAAAAATTTCTGCTGCCAATTAACGCGGCCCGCATATTATCAAAAAAAAGTGGAATACCGATACCAAAAACAAAAACATCAAAAAAACAATTCTGGTATGTCACCAAGGGCGCGCGCCTAGGAGGGCTTCGCTCGTACAAAAAACAAGGGAACAAAATCGGCGACCCAGCGAAACAAAAAGAAAAATGGCGAGAATGGTGGGAAACAATCGGTAAGCATCAAAAACAAAAAATATTCAAACCACTCCCATGGAAGAAGCCGCCGCTCTCTGGAAATCTCGCCGAGCTCTTGGGAATCATAATGGGCGACGGAGGAATAACAAGATATCAGGTAACGGTTTCTCTTCATCACAAAAACGATCTCGCGTACAGCAAATTTGTAATCGCCCTAATGAAAAATCTTTTTGAAA
Organism: uncultured Candidatus Saccharibacteria bacterium; assembly: GCA_964466475.1. GTDB lineage: Bacteria > Patescibacteriota > Minisyncoccia > UBA6257 > GWB1-50-10 > JAUYPG01. The sequence continues at coordinate 4,419 of CAYXNB010000023.1, read as the reverse complement.
TACGCCCGAGTATTTACCACTATCCGAAAAAATCTATATACAACATAGTAATTTCGCGAAGCGAACTCATAGAATACCTCCGCCTCCTTGGACTGCCAATCGGCAACAAAATAAAACAACAATTCGATATTCCTCAATGGATAAAAGAAAAAAAGAATTTTCGAATCGCCTGCGTACGCGGACTTTTTGATACGGACGGATCCGTGTTTACGCACCGATATAAAGTACGGGGCAAATACTACGCATATAAAAAACTCTGTTTTACAAGTGCCTCTGCGCCCCTCACGAATTCAGTACTGCAAATTCTTAAATACGACGTAAGAATTACTCCACGCCTCACAAAAAACGGGAGAGACGTACGAATCGATAATATAAGCGACGTCAAACAATATTTTTCAATGGTGGGTTCTCATAACCCAAAACATTTGAAAAGATATAGCGCATAATATACCATTACCCCAAAAGGAGGAGAGGCACATGCTGGTTAGGTGCATCAGTTTGCTAAACTGTGGGGACGCAAGTCTCTCGTGGGTTCGATTCCCACCTCCTCCGCAAGTACTTTTTTTCTTCCAAAAATAAAAAGCGGTCCCTACGGGAATCGAACCCGTCTTTCCGCCGTGAAAGGGCAGCGTCCTAGCCGATAGACGAAGGGACCGTCTCCAATTTACATAAAAATATAACCGACTCTTTACAAAAGGGCAACTATGCGCCTAAAGTGTGCTATAATAGTATTCGTAGATTCGCATTCATTCGCTGATTTGCATCGGTCATCATGAAAATCCTCACCTGGAACGTCTGGGACACGCCATTTTGGATTGCCACCAAAAGACACGAACGCATGCACCGCCTCGGCGGCTTTTTGAAAACCCAAAACCCGGACATTATCTGTCTTCAGGAGTCCTTTGACACCAAGCACCGCGACATGATCCACGAGGCGCTTGGCAAAAATACATACCACACCACGGATGAAGAAGGCCTGATGCGCCGCGTCTTCGTCTTCGGCCGCATGGACCAAACCGGCGGCCTAGTCATCTTTTCAAAATTCCCCATCAAAAGCGCAACCTTCACACCGTTCAAAAATCCAATTTTGAGCTCCGTCCAGGAGCGCATCGGCAGAAAAGGATACCTCACCGCGGAAATCCAAACGCCAAAAGGCTCGCTTCTTGTCATAAACACCCACCTCTATAGCTTGCGCAGCGTCCACGCCTCAGCCGTGCGCATTTATCAATTAAACCAAATATTCAAAGCAACAAAAGAACGGCGCGAAGCAATGCCCTCGGTGCTCGCGGGCGACCTGAATGAAGACGCGCTGAAAAATCCCATTCGTTTCAAAGAAGTTTTGAAACAGGAAAGATTCGTTGACTCTACGGAGTTGACCGGAGAAAAAATCATGCCGTCCTACCGCCCGGAAAATCCGCTTACCCACACCAGATTCAACAACGGCGACACCCCGCTCCGCCTCGATTACGTGCTTTTCGGCAACTTCCTAAAACTCAGGATGGCGCCGGTCTCAAACGACATCGTACCGCAGCCGCAAAGCCCCCTCTCCGACCACGACCCCGTCATGGTTACGCTCCGATAACGGGAAAAAGCAAGCCCCGAAATTTTTCCCGCGCCGCGGCGTCAAATCGCGCGCGGTAAAGAAAGGCGGCAAGTTCGCGGTCATAAAAATCCGCATCATCGGAAAGCGCCAAAAACTCTTCAAAATCAATAAAAAAATTTTCTATCCTCTCCCCCGCGTCCAGATTCTGCTCCGCAACCTTCCTGCAATTCCGCGCGACGTAGGTATAGATAGTCCAATCCATCTTTGCCACCGGACAATCCTCTCTCCAAAGTATCCAGTCCTCGGAAGCGTATCCGGTTTCTTCCAAAAGCTCGCGCTTCGCCCCGGAAAGAGAATCCTCTCCTTCCTCCACGCGCCCGCCCGGAAGCGACCGAAAGGACGCGGACCGGTGCGGCTGTTCCTGCTTTTGAAACAAAATAGTATCGCCGACAACCGCGATTATCTGCGTAGTGTCCGGCCGCCGCAAACGCTCAAAAATAGCGGTGGTGCCGTCATACATCTTCTGTTCCCACTGCCACACCTCGAATATTTTTCCGCGAAACACCATCTTCGCGTTCGCGGGCATCGTATTTTTCTTATGATTCGTTTCCATATTCATTCCGCGCTTTGGAAAAAAGTCCCTTTTCTCCCGCCTCCTGCAAGGCAAAGATAAACGCCTCCGCGAGCTGGCGGTTTGTAATCAGGGGAATATTCAGATCCACGGCCTTCCGCCGGATGATAAACCCGTCCTCCGTCTCCCGCGCTAGGGCGCGCGCCGGAATGTTGATGATAAGGTCCAAAGCGCCCTTCACCAGCAAATCCGAAACATTCGGTTTTTTCTTCGTGTGAATCTTATACACCTTTTTACACGGAATTCCCTCGGCACGCAAAAAGTCCGCCGTATGCTCCGTGGCAAACAAACGAAACTCCATCTCGTGTAATACATGCAAGGCGGGCAAAAGTTTTACCTTATTTTCCTCCTTGCCCAAAGAAACAAAAATATTTTTCTTCGGCAAACGCATGCCCGAGGCAAGCATGGCCTTCAAAAGCGCTTCCGCGTACGTCTCCCCGAAGCACGCGACCTCGCCCGTTGAAGCCATCTCCACATGCGCCAAAGGGTCCGCGCCCTTGATCCGGTGGTATGAAAATTGCGGCGACTTTACCGCCACGTAATCCAGATCCAGAGTCTGATATTCGCCGGAAACCTTTTCCCCCAAAAGCGCGCCCGTCGCGATTTCAATAAAGTTGTATCCCGTCGCCTTTGATACGAAAGGAAAACTCCGCGAAGCCCGCACGTTGCATTCAATGACCTGAAGATGATTTTCTTTCGCGAGAAACTGAATGTTAAACGGCCCGGAAATGCGGAGCGCTTTCACGATCTGCCGCGTAATATTCTTCGCTCTTCGAATCGTCTCCACATACGTCCTCTGAGGCGGCAAAACAATAGTCGCGTCTCCGGAATGCGTTCCCGCGTTCTCCACGTGCTCGGTAATGGCATAAATAACCATGCGCCCGCGCGAAGCGACCCCGTCTATCTCGATCTCCCGCGCGTTTTCAATGAATTTGGATATCACCACAGGATACTTGTCCGAAACGTTCCGCGCCCGCTCCAAAAATTTCAAAAGCGATTCTCTATCAAATGCCACGCTCATGGCGGCTCCCGAAAGCACGTACGAAGGCCGGACCAAAACCGGATACCCGAACTTCTCCGCCACCCGAACCGCCTCCTCTTTGGTGGTCAGTTTCGCCCACAGGGGCTGGTGGACCTGAAGTTCGTCAAGCAGTTTTGAAAATCGCGACCTGTCTTCCGCCCGGTCAATGTCCATAGGCGAAGTGCCGAGCACCCGCACCTTGCGTTCATAAAGTGAAACCGCGAGGTTGTTGGCAATCTGCCCGCCCATGGAAAGCACCACTCCCCGCGGCTTCTCAAAATCATGAATATCTAAAACGCGCTCCAAAGTGAGTTCTTCAAAATACAGACGATCCGACTCGTCATAATCCGTCGAAACCGTCTCCGGGTTGGAATTGATCATAATCGTCTCGTGCCCCCGCTTCTTCAGCGCGCGAAGCGTCTCCACGTTCGACCAGTCAAATTCAACGGAACTCCCGATGCAATACGGCCCGCTCCCCAAAACCATGATCGCCTTCCGCCCCCGCCCTATATCATGTTCGCTCCCGTGATACGTCATATACAAATAATTCGTATGCGCCGGAAACTCGCCCGCCAAAGTATCGATCTGTTTTACAAAAGGCGTAATATCGAATGAAAGCCGCAAAGCGCGGATCTCCCTCTCGGTTTTCTTTCGCAAAACCCCGATCTGAATATCCGAAAACCCGTTTTTCTTTGCCTCCGCCATAAGCCGGGCATCCAAGCGCTTCGCGCCCCGAACCCGGGCCTCAACTTCAATCACATGCGCCATCTTCCGCAAAAACCACAAATCAATTTTTGACGCGGCATGAATCTTTTCAACCGAAACCCCCTCGCAGAGTGCTTGCGCGATCCGAAACACGCGGTACGGCGTGGGATTCTTGATCTCGTCCATGTATTTTTCGGTTTGGAAATTCCCGTTCCGGTGCGCGGTAAATCCGTCCGCGCCGATAGAAAGCATGCGAATCGCCTTTTGCAAAACCTCCTCAAAACTTCGCCCGATAGCCATCACCTCTCCCACGCTTTTCATCTCCGTGCCGATCCGCGGCACCGCGTTCATAAACTTTGCAAGATCCCACCGCGGCATCTTCAAAACCAAATAATCCAAAGCCGGCTCAAAACACGAGGAAGTAACTTTAGTAATGGAGTTTGGCAACTCCGGCAAGGCGTGACCCAAAGCCAGTTTTGCCGCAACAAAGGCAAGCGGATACCCCGTGGCTTTTGAAGC
>CAYXNB010000022.1:0-10438 GCA_964466475.1 uncultured Candidatus Saccharibacteria bacterium | reverse complement strand
CCCCGCTTCGTGCATCGCAAGAAGAAGCACTCCCCGCGCCTCCGCGACCTCGATCGCTGTTTTTTGATTCTTAAAAAAATAAAGGGATTCTATTCCCGCCCGCTCCGGAGAAAAACGCCTTAAGAGCAGGGTTGTTTCGCGATAGATGGAAGAAAGCCGCGAGGGAAGATCGCCGGAAGGAAGGGACAAAATTCCGCTCGCGATATGGGAAAATTTCCCGCCCTCGTGCCGGACAACTCCATACCCCACCCGAGTACTGCCGGGATCTATACCAAGTATTACCATAAATCCCAAATAACAAATTACAAATTACAAACAATACCAAAATTCAAATAACAAAAATTCCAAACATTTATAATTTGGTGCTTGGAATTTAACCTCTTATAGGCATCACGACATACAAAAATCTCGCGTTCTTCGGGTTTTGGAAACACACTGGCTTTTCCGGGCCGGCGACCTGCATTAAAATCTCCTCCCCGTCCGAGGCCTGAAGCCCCTGCAAAACATACTTCCAGTTAAACGTCGCCTTGAAATCTTCTCCGGAAATCTTCGCGGGAACTTTATACGTATTTTCTCCCAGCGTACTCTCGGAGGCCCGTATTTCCAAAAATTTTTTATTGCTCCCCGATTGGATAAAAATATCATTCGCCCTTCCGGAAAGCGCGCTTACAATCTTTACTCCCTGCAAAAACTCCTCCCGCCTCACCTCCACCTTTGTCTGAAACTCGCGCGGGATGATGGCTCCGTAGTCCGGAAATTTTCCCTGCTGAAGACGCGAAACAAGCTTCCACGAACCTGTTTCAAAAAACACCTGGGAACCGTCGCAAACAACCCTCACCTCTTCCTCGGAACTGTTAAGGATTTTTTGCAGGTCCTGCGTCGTGCGGATCGGGATCGTAAAAAGAGTATCCCGGGAAAAAGAAACTTCTTCGCCGCCGAAAGAAAGGCGCGCCAGACGAAAACTGTCCGTTGCCACGAACACCAAACTCTCTCCATCCACGTGCGCGTGCACCCCGCCTATCTCCGGACGGATATCCGATTGTTGGGTGGCAAAAGAAACCCCGCAAAGCCCTCGAAAAAGCACCGGAGCCGCAAGCGCGATCTCAGCGCCCGGACGCTCGATGTTTGGAGTAATTGGGAAATCTTCCGCGCTCTGCCCGTATATTTTCGCCTCATAATTATCCGCAAGCACCTGTAAAGTAAGTCCTTCTGTGGAAAGCGTTAACCGCTCGCTTTTCAAATTCTTCACCACCCCGGAAAAAACCTGAAACGGAACCGCGATTGCCCCAGAATGGGAAACTTTGCAGGGGAAAGAATACTCCGTGAGAACTTCCAGGTCTGTGGCGACAAGAGAAACCCTATCAAGATCCGCGCGAATCAAAACCGAGCGAAGCACGGGTAGGCTCGAAGACTCGGGCCCGACCGAACCGGCGACAACCCCAATCCCCCGCAATAAGTTACTACGTAATACTGTTATATATAAATTATTAGTTGTAATAGTAGGCATGGTGGATATGGGGATAAGGAGAAAATATCTAATTTCTTACTTGCTGATTTCTGGCGCAGAAACTGTGGATTATGGTGTGGGGTTGGTGGGGATGGGTTTTGGTGCGGGTGCGTACCTACATCTTATCCCCTTTCTGTATTCTATACTACCCTCCGTTGCTTTTTAGTTGTTACGTCTTCTGTAGCCGGTCCTTGATGAGTGTGATTTTTTGATTTAATTGGGGGTTTTGGCCGATCTCTTTCGAGATTTTTTCATACGCATGGATCGCGGTGGTGTGGTCGCGTTTCCCCAGTTTTTCCCCAATGTGCGGATAGGAAAGATTGAGGGTGTCGCGCATCAGATACATACACACCTGTCTCGGCTCCACAATCTCTTTTTTTCTGCTTCTTTGGGTAAGTTCCTGCGGGGATACGCCGAAAAAGTCGGCAACCGTCTTTATTACATCCTGAACCGTGATGTTTTTAGAGGAGACGTGTGTGACTTCTTGTATGATCTCATCAACTTTTTTCGTGGTCACGCGTTCTCCTCGGTACTGCTGGGTAAAGAGGATTTTGTTTAGCACGCCCTCCAGTTCGCGTACATTGTTCTGGATCTTTAATGCGAGATGTTCCAGGATCTCGTCGTCGAGTGAAACGTTTTGCTGCTGGATCTTGGTGCGCAGGATGGCGAGCCGCATTTCGTAGTCCGGATAACTTACATCAACAATCATCCCGCCCTCGAATCTGGAACGCAGACGCTCCTCGAGCGTGGGAATGGCCGCAGGCGGCCGGTCGGACGACATAATAATCTGCTTGTTGTGTTCATAAAGCGTATTGAAGGTATAGAAAAACTCCTGCTCAGTCGCGGCCTTGCCGCCGATAAACTGGATGTCATCGATAATAAGAACATCCACATCGCGGTATTTTGCCTTGACGTCGTCCATGCGCCTGTTGCGCAAAGCCCACACGACATCACTCACGAATTTTTCCGAAGTAACATAAAGCACGCGCACGCGCTTGGAATATTTCGCCTGGATCTGGTTTCCGGCGGCCTGAATAAGGTGTGTTTTCCCGAGACCAACTCCGCCGTAAATGAAAAGCGGGTTGTATTTCGTGCCAACATCGTCAATAACCGCCTGGATGGCGGCGTGCGCGAGTTCGTTTGAGGATCCGACGATAAACGCTTCGAGTGTGTAACGCGGATTCAGGTTGGTTTGCGGGTCAACCCGGAGCTCCAAAAGCGGCTCCTGGGCTCGAATCGCGGTCTGGGCGGACACTGAAGACGCAAGCCGCTTCTCCGCCCGCTTTTTAAATACCTCCGCGTTTTGGGAGTTCAGAACAACGTAATCAACGCCGCGGATCGTGCCGTCCAAACTTCGCAGCGAACCTAAAATAATTTTGTGGTATCGGGATTTTACCCAGTCCTTTGCGAAAAGGTGCGGAAGACCGACGAGCGCGACCCCGGTCTTCTCGTCTTTTTCAACGAGTTCGCTCTGCTTCAACCACGTCAAAAAATTTGGCCGGGAAATTTGCAGTTCAATTTCTCCGAGTACGGTTTTCCAAAGTTCTTGAGGGTTCATTTACCATCATAATACCGATTACGAAAAACCTTGCAACGTTGAATAAATAATCAAAGTGTGCTTTAATTGTTTACAACCTGTTAATAAAACCGAAGCGCGCAAAATTCGCATCTGTTTGCAGATTCGGACAATTCGTAGTTTCGGAGCGGTTTATATGAAAAGGACGTGGCAGCCAAAGAAAAGAAAAAGAGCGCGAACACACGGATTTCTGAAGCGCTCCAAGTCCCCCGGGGGGAAAAACGTGTTAAAGAGCCGCAGGAGAAAGGGCCGGAAGCGGCTCGCGGCCTAATTAAAAATCCGCCCCTTTAGGTGGGGCGGATTTGTTGTTTAATATACATGAAGGCAGTAACGGTAAAATCGCAAAAACGCGGGGTTGGTAAGCGGAATACCGTTATCGTGGGTCTGGGTGTTTCAAACAAAGCCGTGGAGCGGAATAAAATCCGCCGCCGCATCCGGGCGATCATGCAAAAAAACGCGGATAGCGGGAAAAATTATGTCATCATCGCCCACCCCGCCGCAAAAACAATTTCTTTTCAGGAATTACAAAAAGAAATCGAAAAACAATCCTTAATCCTTAATCCTTAATCCTCGTCATATGTCCAACTTCTTCCACGCCTTCTTTTACGAACCGATGCTTCAGATGCTTGTCTGGATATATAAATATGCGGCATGGGAGGACTTTGGCCTCGCGGTCATCATCCTTACCGTCGCGGTGCGCGTTCTGCTCTTTCCGCTTTTTTATAAAGGCGCTAAACAGCAGGCGCTCATACAAAAAATCCATCCGAAAATAAAAGAAATCCAGGCAAAGCACAAAGACAACAAAGAAAAGCAGGCCATGGAACTCATGGAGCTCTACAAGAGGCACGGAGTAAATCCCTTTGCCTCTCTTCTTGTGCTTATTATCCAGCTCCCAATCGTGATCGGGCTGTATCAGGTGATATTAAAAGAGGTAAGCGGAGGACTTTTTGACAATTTTTTGTTTTTGGGCTTTATTAACGTAAGGGAAAAAAGTTTGATATTGGCCGTTATAACGGCGATCTTCCAGTATATTCATGCAAGGATGAGCATGCCGAAAGAGGAAAAAGGCAGCTCGAACCCGATGGCCGGAGCCGGAAAAATGATGGTCTATATGCTTCCCGCAATGACGCTGCTCATTCTCGCGAACTTCCCCGCCGCGCTCGGCCTTTATTGGTTAACAACCACAATTTTCTCCATCGGCCAGCACGCGTATATTATGAAAACCCTAAAGACGCGGGACGAGGAAGACGCGGCAAAAGAGGTAAAAAAAGAATTAAAAGAAATCCATGGAACAGATTCAGGAAAAAATTAAAAAAATCGTGGAGCTCATGGGGTTTCGGGGCGCAAGAGTGACCCAGGACGATAATTACAGAAAAATTTCAGTAGTGATAGACGACGACTTGATTCAGTCCCAGATCGAGCGCGTGCTCCCGGCTCTGGATCATATTTGTAATCTCATGCTTCGCAAGGAAGAACTGCCCTCGTACGTGGTTGACTTGAATTTTTACCGCAAAGAGCGGGAACGGCTCATCGTCGAGCTCGCCCGCGCCGCGGCGCACAAGGCCGCCCTGCGCAAGGAAAGCGTGGAACTCCCGCCCATGAACGCCTACGAAAGGCGCATCGTGCACATGGAACTTGCCGACAAGCCCGATCTGGTAACCGAAAGCATCGGCGACTCCAAAGACCGCCGCGTGGTGGTGAAACGTATAGAAAATTAGCGCGCGAGCCGGTACACGTACCCGTCATACCGGTTGATAAAGGTGTATGATCCTTTTGCGAAGCTCGGATGCGCGGCATCGATTGCGGGCGTGTCCGGTCCGCCGCTCGTGAAAAGAGTGTCTTCTCCAAGATCGTTCGGCCCGAATGAAACAAGAATGTCCGTGGTAAGGATTCGTTGTTTGAGATAGTCGTCGAAAAAAAGCGGGGTCTCGGTGAGGTCTTCGGTCGGGCGGAAGCAAAATATGTTCGCGCCCTCAAATCCGCATTTTTGGGGAAGGGTAAGGAAAAAGACGGGCGCCTGCTCCTCAAAGTTCGAATCAAGGATCTGAAAAAAATCCGGACTCGCGTATTTCAAAACGAGATTTTTTGAGGGAGAAACGTGGTACATCGCTCCGGCGTCCCCTGCGGAAAGGAGGCGGAGCTCAAGTGTTTTTACATTGAGTTCCCACGAACGGTTCGGCGAACCCGGGGCCGGGTCTTCGGCAATCAGAACCTCATCCCTCGAAAGCGCATGCATGGAAACGTGTTTCAGGCGAAAGTCCTGGATAAGAGGAGTAAAGGGAAGCGCGCTGTCGCCGGCGTTTATGGTTCCGAGTTGCAGGAGGTCGCCCTCTTTTCTTCGCGCCAGAATGGTTTCCGCGCTTGCTCCCCAGGCCGCGTCTACCACCGCCCCGGGCAGTGGCCTCCAGACGGCATCTATCGTGTCATACATTCCCCATCTGGGATTTTCCTGCGTCCCAAAAAGTCCGAGAACAAGCCGCCCGTCTTCCGAAGAAAGGGCGCGGCGCAAGGGAGAAGGCAGTTCCTGCGAGGAAATTTCCGGGTCGTCTCCCTCTTCCGCGGCAAACACCTTGCCGTTTGAAGTCATGTAAAACACCTCCCCGGTGCTCGGAATTGACCACTGAAAAAACGCCAGTTGGTCGGAAAGTCGGGTAAGGGAGAGTTGATTGAAGGCGGGTCCGGCGGCAAAAAGAAGGGGCTCGCCATGCGAATCTACAGGCCCGGCATAAGTATCCGCAACTGGAGGGAATTGTGCGTAAAAAGCGGCATCGTCAGAAGGCTGTTCCGATGAAGGAGGATTAGAAAATAAAGCATCTTCCGCGCGAGGCACCGCCGGAAAATCGAGGGAAGAAGTCGCGACCCCCGCAGACGAGGAAGTGCCTTTGTTTCCAGAAAAAGAGCGCCACCAAAAAATAAGGCCAATAAAGAGAAAAAGGACAAGAAAAGAGAAAATAATTATTTTATAATACGGGGATTTCATGGATTCAACTTGAATTTTACATGAATATGAGGGACTTGCTCGTTGTAATTGCAGGCAATGCGATACGCCGCATGGTCTGGGTGGGTGCATATGCGTTCAACTCCATAAGTTGCGGCGTTATTTTTGAGGAACGCGGCAGTTGCGCGATCCCAATGAAGATCAACCACGGGCTTCCCTGGTCCGTGAGCACTATGGCCGGTTTCCGTGCCGCCGGTTACTTGGATGCTGCAGCTCGGACAGTCGGCGGCGACCTTGTTAAGTAAGTTTATGGTACTCACGGGAAGCCCAATGAGTCCAGTGCACCTGGGATGATTTGGGTTGGAGCACCTGCAAGTGCTGTTTACACTTATGGAAGAGCTAAACCGGGCAACTTGCGCGTCGTGAAGTGACTGCTGTGAGGAAGTAAGAGGGGGTACGCTTGGACAGCTTGCTCCGGATACAACTGTGGCGCCTCCCCCCCCTCCGCCTCCCTCAGCCGGAGTGCGCGGAACAGCGCTTGGCGTAGATGTGGAGGGGGATCCGGATCCTGACGTAGGACAGGGCTTCAGTCCGGTTCGATTGCCATAATCTTTGATCTTAAGGCTTTGCTCGCCGTCCTTTTCCTCCGTTTTTTCGTAAGCGACTAAAATACATGCCGCGTCCTGAGGGCCTAAGTCTTGCGGATAGTACGGCAGGCGTTTATATCGAAGCCCGGGCTCTATGTTGGGGGCGGCATCAGCGGCGCTTATGCCGTTTTTACAACTAGAAAACAAACCACATCGAGGAACAGTTGCGTCAACAAAGGCGCCCGAGGTTCCTTGGGAAATGATTTGTCGCTCCTGCGCCTCAAGGTCATCAATGCCCTGCTCTTCTCTACAGAGCTCGATTTCCGTCATTACAAGTCCTTCGGGAGTTGTAACGGTATTTATAGTTTTGTCCTTGCACGCCTCCCGTGCGGCCCGAAGTTGTGCCCGCACCTCTTCAAGGTCCGCAGAGGCAACACCAAAAGTAAGGACCGCTGGAGCGCATGCCTGTATAACGGTTGCGGAACAAACCTTATTTTCCGCGTAACATTTTGGGGGGTACCCCGGGTCTTCGTTTTTATTACAGGGTTTTAAAAAGTAGGTACACTTACCCTCGGAAATTTTTTCGTCTTTCGGGTCGGTGCAAATGTCGCTCTGGGGGGTGCAGCCGTATTTTTTCTTGTTTTCTTCTGAAAGAAAATCGTAAGCATCCTCTCCCCGCGAAGAATCGCCGTCGCATTGAAAAGCACAATCTTGGCTGATGAGGTCGCTATGGACCACATCTCCCCTGTTGCAGGGCCTTACCCCCAAAGAAATGCTTTTTCTGGCAGGCGCGGAAAGCAGGGTGAGTTCGGGGTTGATGGTCTCCAAAATAAGGACCGCGCCGAAAAGGAGGATGAGCCCGAAGATCGCGGATTTTATCATATCCTTCCCCTCCTGCTGTTTCGAGGGGCTCGCGCCGGAAATCGCTATATAGATACCCCCCGCGGTAATCATGAGGATAGCGAGCGCCACTCCGAGTCCCTGCGCGTATTTGTAGATATTGCCGATAGAGGTGATGAATCCGCCGCTTTCCGCGGACACGATTGACTGCACCTCCGCATCGGCAACGCCAACAAAGAACAAGGAACAAAGAACAAAGAACGCAACAAAGAGCGCCTTTCGTTCCTTAATCCTTAATCCTTGATCCTTAATCTTATTCATAGTTTGTTATCGTACATTCAACTTCACCACCCCCTCCCTCCATTCCGTAATTCGGGAAGGGTTGGTAATCCGTGCCGAAACCCGGACTTCTTGTCCGCGCCGCGCCGAGGAGTCAAAAACAAAATCCTGTATCCCGGAAAGAGTGTTTTGAAGAACGTCTTGGAGCGACCAGGCGACGCGGAGCAGGTCAGGAGAAGAAACGGCGAAAAAATATGGCTGCGCACGAAGTCTCGCCTCCCCCCCGGGAATGATATTGTTCGGATACGCGTGTTGAATGATGACTTCCGGGCGGGAGACGGGAATGCGAAGCGTTCCTTCAACGGATTTCCCCTCGGACTTCGTAATCGCGCGGACCAGATATTCATTGCCGTAGGATTTTTTGGCGGGAAACGATATTTCCTTGGCGCCCGCGCCCTTCCGGAAAAGCGCCCCGTCCACATACCATGAAAAATCGGATCTCCGCGCGTCCTGGAGCTTGCCGCCCGCGACAAGTTCGGCAGAAACCGCGATCACGGAACCCGGAGTCGCGAGACGCTTTCCGATGTATTCCGGCGGAGCGTAATTCTGTGCCTCCCATGTTAAAAGCAGCTCGGAGTTCGTCTGCGCCCCCGTCGTGTTCGCGGAAAAAATAAGAAGAAAAAGAAAAATCAATCCGGCAACTCTTAATCCTTGGTCCTTAATCATGGTAATCATTATAAATCATGCCGCTTTCGTCGCCCCCCCGATCTTCCCTGACGCCGCCGCCTGCAGTTTTGGATTGTTATGTATTTGCGCCTCGACAAAAAAAGCAATTGTAAGCGTCGGGACGATCGGCAGGGCGTTCGCCGCGTATTTTACGGCCTGCCGACCGAACTTCAGGGAATTTTTGTCCCCCTTGCTCCAGAACCAAAGGGTTTGCGTAAGCGTGCCGAAAGATTGAATGACAGGCGCAATGACCAGCCCAACCCCCGTGATGTCAATAAGGATGGCGATGGAGTCCAGGCCGCCAAAAAAACTGATCCCTAAAAGCACTTCCGCCGCGCTGAATTTATTATGATCTTTGTTCGGCTTCTCTTCCCCGCCATCCCCTTCCTCCGCGCCCTCTTCTTCGGTTGTTTCTATGTCCTCATCCATAAATTACCAATTTTTATTGCAACCCTTTTATTTGTAACAACTGCTCCGGATTCGTCGTAATTATCTGGTCTTCGGTGTAAGACGGAATGATCTTAATTGCAACGTGTTTTAATCCGGCAAAGAAAAGCCCCTCCCCCACCTTGGTTTCCAAAAGAAACGTCTTTTCTCCGTCTGTAAGGCCGAACGCCTGCCCCACGGAATCGATGGATGCCGGCGCCTGTTTCAAAAGCAACTGAATGGAAGAGTTTGTGATAACCGGCCTGCCATATTCGGATTTCAAAAAGTCGTCCACGTCCTGTGTGATCGTGGTGACTCCCAGATAATATTTCCGTGCCCGCTTCACGAGGCCGAAAAGAAAGGAGCCCGAATCCTTGTATTTCATCATCCACCACGCCTCGTCCACCACCAGAATCCTCCGTCTCAAACTTACCCGCACAAGGTTCCAGACGAAATTTAAAATAATATACATGGCAATGGGCCGGAGTTCGTCCTCCAGGTCGCGGATGGAAAAAACAATAAGCCGGTTTTTCATGTCCACATTTGTCGTGGAATTCATAAATCCGGCGTATGATCCGTGGGTATACTTCTCGAGGCGCTCCGCGATCTGTGCGCCTCCGGCAGTGTTTCGAAGCACGGTTTGCAGGTCCTCAAGGAGCGGCGGCTGCAGACTGGCAGTTCCGAACGTTTCCGGCGTGATGTCGCGCGAGGCGTATGTTTCGGAAATCGCCCGGTCTAAAAGCGAATCCTCCTCCGGCGTAATCGCGCCGAGCATGAGTTTCAAAAGTCCGGTCAGGTTTAGTACATGGGATCGAAACACGTCCGCCGGATCTTCGTCCGCGGGAATAAGGGGGATGTCAAAAGGATTGATATGGTTGGGCGAAGAAAGCGAAATTTTAAAATAACTCCCGCCAATGGCCTCGGACAAGCTCCGGTACTCGTCTTCCGGGTCTATCACGATAACGTCCGTGCCCATCATAAGCGAACGGATAATCTCGAGTTTCGAGGCGTATGATTTTCCGGATCCGGATTTGGCGAACACCACCGCGTTCGCGTTTTCCATGGAAAACCGGTCAAAAATGATGAGCGAGTTGTTATGTAGGTTCACTCCGTAGAGGATGCCCGTATCCGAACTTAAGTCCGGGGAAACAAAGGGGAAAATGGCGGAAACAGGACCGGAGTTGAGCGGAGTCGTAACCTGAAGTTTGTCCTGGCCCAAAGGCAGAGTGGAAGAAAAACCTTCAAGTTGCTGAAAAAGTGCTGGTTTTACATACACAAGCCGGCTCTCCAGCGTTGAGAGAACCAGGCTTTCTATTTTTTGCAGCTCCTCGAGCGTTGATCCGTAGAGCGTCATATAGATGCCTATCTGAAAAAGTTTTTCTCTTGCCTGCTGCAGGGAGTCGCGGAGCGCCTCGACGTCCTGGTACGCGGTTTCGAGTTGCGGGTCGCGCACAAGACCTTTTTCCTCGCGCTCCATGAGTTCCGCCTCGATCTGCGCCACTTTTTTCTTCAAATTGCGGAGTGCGAGCGAGGTGTCCATGGGGTGTGCGAAGATGGAA
>CAYXNB010000021.1:0-10615 GCA_964466475.1 uncultured Candidatus Saccharibacteria bacterium | reverse complement strand
TTGCGAAATCATACGCTTTTTTAACAAGGGCCTGGTCTTCCTCCGGCATCGGGCCGTTTTTAGTTTTGAGGAGTTGCGAGACGTCTATGTTCATGGTTTTAGTATATCTTTTCTCTTGACATTATCCAACCCTTTTCTCTATACTTGCAGATGCATTAGCAGATAAAGGTCGCGACTGCTAATAATAAAAAATAATTTATTATGAAGTTAAAACCACTTTCGGACAGGGTTCTTATCGAGCCCGTGGACGAGGAGCAGAAGACCGGCTCCGGGATCATCCTTCCCGACACGGTCGAAAAGTCCAAGGTTTTGCGCGGCAAAGTTACCGCCGCCGGCCCTGGCAAGGTGAACGACAAGGGAGAGCGAACTCCCGTATCGGTAAAGGTCGGAGACGAGGTGCTTTTCAAAAAGCCGTGGAGCGATGACGATAAGCTGAAAATCGGCGGCAAGGAAGAGTATCTGGTCGATGAGGGTGATATTTTGGGAATAATCGAAAAGTAATATGGCTAAGCAAATCATATTTAACGAACAGGCGCGGGCGGCCTTAAAACGCGGAGTTGATAAACTCGCGGACGCGGTGCGCGTTACCATGGGTCCGCGCGGGCGAGCAGTTGTGCTTGACAAGGGATATGGCTCGCCTGTTATTACGCTTGACGGCGTAACGATCGCGAAGGAGATCGAACTTGAAGACAAGATCGAAAAAATCGGGGCGGACTTGGTAAAAGAAGTCGCTTCGAAAACCAATGACGTTGCCGGAGACGGCACCACGACCGCGACACTACTCGCGCAGGTTTTGGTCCGCGAGGGCGTGAAAAACGTTTCCGCGGGGCTTGACCCCATGGCTCTGCGCGCGGGCATGGCCGAGGCCGAAGAGATCGTAGTCGCTTCTTTGAAAAAACTTTCCAAAGAAGTCGGCGCGAACAAGGACTCGATCGCCCAGGTCGCGACAATTTCGGCGCGCGACCCCAAGGTGGGCGCGCTTATCGCGGATGTGATCGAGAAAGTCGGCAAGGACGGAGTGGTAACGGTTGAGGAGTCAAAGACCCTGGGGCTGACGCACGAGATCGTGGAAGGAATGCAGTTCGACAAGGGATACGTCTCCGCTTACATGGTGACGAATCAGGAGCGGATGGAAGCAACGCTTGAGAGTCCGTATATTTTGATCACGGATAAAAAGATTTCTTCGATCCAGGAACTTTTGCCTGTTTTGGAGAAGGTTATTCAGAGCGGTAAAAAGGAACTTGTAATTATCGCGGACGACGTGGATGGCGAAGCGCTCGCGACTTTGGTGGTAAATAAAATTCGCGGAGTGTTTAACGTACTCGCGGTAAAGGCTCCGGGATTCGGAGACAGGAAAAAGGAGATGTTGCAGGACATTGCGGTTTTGACCGGCGGTCAGGTGATTTCCGATGAGCTCGGGCGCAAGCTTGAAGACGTGCATTTGGATGACTTGGGGTCTGCGCATCGGGTGGTTGCCACCAAAGACGATACTACGATCGTGGATGGCAAGGGCGTGAAAAAGGAGATCGAGGCGCGCGTGGCGCAGATCAAGGCGCAGATCGGAAAGACGGATTCGGATTATGATAAGGAAAAATTGCAGGAGCGCCTTGGGAAACTTTCCGGAGGGGTTGCAGTCATTAAGGTAGGTGCGCCATCGGAGGTGGAGCAGAAAGAGGCCCAGCACCGGATCGAGGACGCGGTTTCGGCTACCAAGGCTGCGATCGAGGAAGGAATCGTTCCCGGAGGCGGAGTTGCTCTTGTGCGCGCGGCCCACGACGTGGAGGAGTATGTGAACAAGCTCGGCAAGAATGACATCGGCAAGATGGTTGGGGCAAAGATCGTGCTTGAGACGCTTTTCGCTCCCTTAAAACAGATCGCGGAAAATGCGGGACACGAAGGGTCCGTTGTTCTCCACAAGGTTATGTCTTCGGGGGACGCGGACTACGGGTTTAACGCCGCAAACGGAAAGTATGAAAAACTTTTTGAGACCGGCATCGTGGACCCGACCAAGGTTACCCGTTCCGCCCTGCAGAACGCCATTTCCATCGCTTCCATGATCCTTATTACCGAAGCGATTGTGGCGGATATTCCGGAAAAGAAAGAAAAGCCGCATGGCGGACACGGAGGGGGAATGGAGGATATGTATTAAGCCGCAGAACTGACGCAAAACCAAGTGCTGGAACAGACGCTACAAAGCCCCCTGAAAGGGGGCTTTGGGTTGCGTGTCTATGCGAAGAAGTTGTATACTACAGAAAAGTCGAGATTATTTAATTTTATAATCATATGTTTTTAGGAATATCTATGGGAATTTGGGCAATTATCGGGGTGGTTGCCATTCTGTTTTTGTGGCTTGTTGTCGCGTTTAACGCGTTTATCCGGATGCGGAACAGAGCAGATGAGGCGTGGAGCGATATTGAGGTGCAGTTGAAACGAAGGACGGATTTGATTCCGAACGTGGTCGCGACGGTAAAAGGATACGCGGGGCATGAGAAAAAGGTTTTTGATGATGTTACCGAGGCGCGGACGCGGGTCATGAGCGCGGAGCAAAAGGGGGATATAAAGCAGGTAGGGGCCGCGGAAAATATGCTTTCCGGCGCGCTGAAGACCCTGTTCGCGGTCGCGGAAAATTATCCTGACCTGAAGGCGAACGCGAATTTTTTGGACTTGCAGAGAGAACTCGCGGATACGGAAAACAAAATCCAGGCGGCGCGAAGGTTTTACAACACAAACGTGCGCGACTTTAACACGTACGCGGAATCCTTTCCCTCAAATATCGTTGCCGGAATGTTTGGCTTCAAAAAGCGCGAGTTTTTTGATATTGACGAGAACGCGGAAGGCAAACCCGTTTCCGTTAGTTTTTAATGGCGAGTTTGTACACAGAGCAGAGCGTAAATGTCCGAAAAACGTGGATTTTGTTCACGCTCTTTTTGGTTATCGTGATTGGAGCGGGGTGGGTGTTCGCGCAGGCGTTTGGGGATTCCTCTATTTTATATATCGCGGTTGGCTTTAGTTTGTTTATGAATGTTTTGGGGTACTGGTATTCGGACAAGATCGTGCTCGGCATGGCGCGGGCGAAGCCGGTAACGCGTGAGTCGCATCGCGAACTTTATAATATCGTTGAAAACCTTTGCATGACAGCCGGACTTCCCGTGCCTCGCGTATATATCGTCCCCGAGGCCCAGCCAAATGCCTTTGCCACGGGGCGGAGCCCGAAACATTCCGCGGTTGCTGTTACCGAGGGGCTTTTGAATATATTGGATAGAAGCGAACTGGAGGGAGTTTTGGCGCATGAGCTCGCGCATATCGGCAATCGGGACATGCTCGTATCCACCGCGGCCGTGGTTTTGGTCGGGTTTATTTCCATCTTGTCCGATTTTTTTATGCGTTCCTTGATATGGCGCGGGCGGGGGGATGATCGCGGAAGCGCGGGGGCTTTTATGCTCATTGTCGCAGTCGCGGTTTCAATACTCGCGCCTTTGTCGGCAATGCTTATCCAGCTCGCGATCTCGCGGAAGCGGGAGTTTTTGGCGGATGCCTCCGGCGCGCTTTTAACGCGGTATCCAGAGGGGCTTGCTTCGGCTCTCACGAAGATTTCGAAGAGCCCGGTTCCCATGAAATTTTCGGGGAACACCACGGCGCATCTTTGGATTGACGATCCGTTTGACGATCCGCGCGGGGAACGGTACGCGAGGAAGCCGTGGTTTCACAAACTTTTTATGACCCATCCGCCGGTGGAGGAAAGGGTGAGGGCATTACGCGGACTTCGAGTATGAAATATCAGTTCGGCAAAACCATTATTTTGAAACTCGGGGGGTCTATCGTGTATCCCCGTGAAATTGACATTGAATTTTTGAAGTCGTTTCGTATTCTTCTTTCGGACCAGATTCGCCGCCACAAGCGGCGATTTGTGATTGTGGTCGGAGGGGGGAAGATTTGCCGCGTGTATCAGGAGGCGGCGGAGGAGATTACGCGGGTTACGGATGAGGACAAGGACTGGATCGGGATTCACGCGAGCCGCACGAACGGGCATTTGCTCCGAACCATTTTTCGGGAGGTCGCGAATCCTGTAATGATAGACGAGCGGGGCAGGGTGAAGTCCCTGCGGCATCCGGTTACGGTTGCCGCGGGTTGGAGGCCCGGGAATTCCACGGATTATGTCGCTATCCGGCTTGCCGCGGACTTTCGCGCGCCGGAGGCGATCATTATGGGACATCCGGATCATGTGTATACCAAAGACCCGCGCGCATTTCCGGACGCTACGCCGTATATGGAAATGAGGTGGAAGGAGTATAAAAAACTGGTTCCGGCAAAATGGATTCCCGGAGCGTCGGCTCCGGTGGATCCGGTGGCGGCGCGGCTCGCGGAGCGCGAGAGCGTGCGCGCCATTGTGGTTGGCCCCTCACTTCAAAACTTGCAATGTCTTTTGGGGGGCAAAGAGGCGGAGGGGACTCTTGTGTTTTGACGCGAGTCGTATTTTGGAGTAGAAAGAGGGCGGACTGATTACTCAAACCTTCACTCTGGAGGTAAAAGCATGGGTTGTCGACAATCTTCGCGTCGCAATCCCGGGCGTCTTCCGCGGTCCGATTGGGAGCGTCTGAAAAAAAACTTTCGTTTCGCTTACGGAATTTGCCTCACTCCACAGCGGTTTGACCGCTTGGTGAGGCAGATTCTTGCGGGGGATGTCGTGTGCGTTGAGCGCGGATACGTCCCGAGGCGCATCATTTTTCCTTAGATTTTGGTCAATGACTGGCGGGCCTTCTCAATGTTCGGGAAATACTATATTCTAGTTTTATAGGAGGCGTCGCATAGCGGTCTATTGCAACGGCTTGGAAAGCCGTGGCCCGCAAGGGTCTCGGAGGTTCGAATCCTCCCGCCTCCGCCAGTTAGGAAATGAAGTCGCATGTTGTCGAATTTGTTTATGTCTTTTAGTCGTTCTAAAGCAGTGCCCGCGAGTTATTTGATTCTTGAAAAAGAAGGCAGGATTCTTTTGATGCGGCGACAAAACAGCGGATATTACGACGGTTGGTATTCAGTGCCCGCGGGGCATGTGGAGGAGGGCGAGCTTCCGATTGACTGCCTGATTCGGGAAACAGAGGAGGAGATAGGAATTAAACTTGAAAAAGAAAATATCAAACCGGCTCACGCTATGTATCGCACAAAGCACGATGAAACCGGTGACCGGGCGGATTATTTTTTTGTCGCAACAAAGTGGGACGGGGAGCCCGTGATCGCGGAGCCGCACAAGTGCGATGAGATGAGGTGGTTTCCAAAAGACGCTCTTCCTGAAAATTTGATGCATCACGTGCGGGACGCGATAGAATCCATCGCCTGTGGGGAGGTGTATTCCGAACTTGGCATGGATCGCATTGTTTTAAATCCGAATATTCTATAAAGAGTACTTTACTAAACTAAAGTACTCATTAATCCTTAATTTTCATCATATGCTTTCCCGTAATCTCGACAGAGCAAAACACGCCTTCAAGCATAAAAATATTGAAGAAACTCGCAGGGCGCACAATGCAAACGGCCATGAGCCGCACGGGCACTCCGGAAAATACGTAAAAAGTTTCGTATACGGGGGTCTGGACGGCATTATTACCACATTCGCGGTTGTGGCGGGCGTGGCAGGCGCATCTCTTGCGGCAAAGATTGTCCTTATTTTGGGTTTCGCGAACCTTGTGGCGGACGGCATCTCCATGGCAATCGGGGATTATTTAAGCACCAAGGCGGAAAACGATTATAACGCCGCGGAACGCGAACGGGAAACATGGGAAGTGGAGAATTATCCCGAGGGCGAGAAAAAGGAAATGGTGGAACTTTATATGGGGAAAGGCATTTCTGAAAAGGACGCTCGCGAACTTGTGGAAATACTCTCGAAGCATAAAAATGCCTGGGTGGACGTGATGATGAAGGAAGAATTGGGAATCATGGAGGACGGCGAGTCCCCGGCAAAAAACGCAATTGTAACATTTGTTTCCTTCGCACTCTTTGGCTTTATTCCGCTCCTTACCTATGTACTCGCCGGCTTTGTGCCGGGACTTGTTCCCTATGCATTTTTAACTGCCTGCATTTTGACGGGAGGGACACTTTTTCTTCTTGGTGCGCTGAAGTCAAAAGTGGTGGACACGAAATGGTACCGTTCCGGAATCGAGATGCTTCTTGTGGGCGGCATTGCCGCGGTCGCGGCGTATATTGTGGGCGTGCTTCTCGGGGGGTAAACATGAAGAAGCAGGTTCTCCTTTCCAAACTTCAGCGCGAGGGATACTTGAAAACCCCCGCCATTATTCAGGCGTTTGAAAAAGTGGATAGAAAGGATTTTGTGCGGGAAAACGAAAAAGAAATCGCGTATCAAAACTCCGCCCTGCCCATCGGCCACGAACAGACCATTTCCCAGCCGCTTGTGGTCGCCTTTATGCTCGAACTTTTACAGCCGAAAAAAGGGGAGAAAATTTTAGACGTTGGCACGGGTTCGGGCTGGCAGGCCGCGCTTCTTGCCGAACTTGTGGGCACCAAAGGAAAAATAATCGCGGTTGAGTGCGTATCTGAACTTGCGGGATTCGCTCGGAAAAATATTTTGAAATACAAGATACTGGCAAAGCGGGTGGAAATAATCCAAGGGGACGGATCTTTCGGATTTCCCGCGGAAGCCCCGTTTGACAGGATCGTGGCCGCGGCAAGCGCGGAACATGTTCCCGCGGCTTGGAAAAAGCAATTAAAAGAAGGGGGCTGTATCGTGGCTCCAGTCAGAGAAAGCATCGTCCGCCTCCGAAAAACAGGCGAAAAAACCTTTGAAAAAGAGGTATTTTACGGCTTTCGCTTCGTACCTTTGATTTCGGAATTGTCCACAGATAAAAAGGTTGACAATCTTTCGCGGGGTAGAGTAGAATACCCTCCGTCAGAATGATGGTAAAAATAACATATCAAGGCGGGGCATGTACGTGAAACGGCCACTTTTTTAGTGCGTCCGCCCGCTTTGATAGCGGGTTGTTTTTTTCCCGGAGCGACTGGTGCTTGAAAACCGAATACGAAAAAAATAACAAGCAAATTTTCTAGGGTAGAATTACCCAAGTATTGCTCATGTCAAAGAAATCCGGTTCTGCAATGAAATGTGTTGTAGTACCGGGCAAGCGTAAGGGTGCGTGGTGGATGCCTTGACACCAAATGGCGATGAAGGACGTAGTGTAGCTGCGATAAGCTTCGGGGAGGTGCGTAGCAACCCGTGATCCGGAGATTTCCGAATGGGGAAACCCCGCCGAGTAAACCTCGGCGAGCCGTGCCGCAAGGCGCGGTGGCGTACCCGGGGAACGAAAACATTCAAATACCCGGAGGAAAAGAAACTAAATCAAGAATTCCGTAAGTAGCGGCGAGTGAAAGCGGAAGAGCCTAAACTCGCGTGGCTTGCCACGCGGGGGTTGCAAGACATGGACATTTGAGCCCTTGCCTGAGGATCGTTCCTCAGGCGAGAGGTTCAAGATTGGTTACAAATGGACGCGTTAGCCGAAGCCGCTGGAAAGCGGCGCCACAGACGGTGATAGGCCGGTAGGCGAAAACTCGTTCACCAATTTGTCTTTGTTCTTAAGTACCTCATGGCAAGATAACCTTGAGGGAATCCGGGAGTACTATCTCCCAAGGCTAAATACGTTTGGTGATCGATAGTGAACTAGTACCGTGAGGGAAAGGTGAAAAGCAGTCCGGTGAGGACGATGAAATAGTATCTGAAACCACGTACTTACAAGGAGGCGGAGCCCGCAAGGGTGACGCCGTGCCTATTGAAGAATGAGTCAGCGAGTTTATATGTACTGCAAGCCTAAGGACACGCGATGTCCGGAGGCGCAGG
The DNA here is from genome assembly GCA_964466475.1 of uncultured Candidatus Saccharibacteria bacterium. GTDB lineage: Bacteria > Patescibacteriota > Minisyncoccia > UBA6257 > GWB1-50-10 > JAUYPG01. Next base: position 2,778 of record CAYXNB010000021.1, on the reverse strand, counting down.
GAAACCAAGTCTTAATAGGGCGATTTAGTAGTACGTATAAGACCCGAAACCAGGCGAGCTTACCTTGGTCAGGGTGAAGTCCCGCGAAGGCGGGATGGAGGCCCGAACCGGTTGATTGTGCAAAATCTTCGGATGAACTGAGGTAAGGAGTGAAAAGCTAATCGAGCTTGGTAATAGCTGGTTCTCTCCGAAATAGCTTTCGGGCTAGCGTTCGTTAATATAATTGTTCGCAGGTAGAGCGACTGGTTGAAGCGGAAAGGGAGAAATCTCGCCACTTCAGTCAAACTCCAAATGGCGGATAATGTTCGCGGACAGTCAGAATGTGGGGGCTAAGCTCCATGTTCAAGAGGGAAAGAGCCCTGATCGTCGTCTAAGGTCCCTAAATCCATGCTAAGTGTAAAAGGTGGTCTTTATCCTAAGACAGATAGAAGGTTGGCTTAGAGGTAGCCATCCTTTAAAGAGTGTGTAACAACCCACTATTCGAGGATATTGGCGCCGAAAATTTATCGGGGCTAAAGCATGGTGCCGAAGACACGGATGCCGTGCTTTGCACGGATATATCGAAATTTCGAAATGTCGATATCTCCGCGCAGAGCGCGGCGTGGTAGGAGAGCATTCCCAATGCGCCGAAGCAGGACCCGCGAGGGCCTGTGGAGCGTTGGGAAGAGAGAATGCTGACATGAGTAATCACAAGGTCGGTGAAAAACCGGCCCCCCGCAAGCCCAAGGTTTCCTCCGCAACGAGAATCGGCGGAGGGTTAGGCGACCCTAAGGTAATGGCGAAAGCCGGAGCCGATGGCAAAGCTGGTTAATATTCCAGCCCCTCTTTTTCAGATCGTCCGATGGGGGGACGAAGCGCAGTAGAAGGAACGTTTTAATGGTTTGGCGTCCCTGATCGAGAATGGAATGTAGGCAAATCCGCATTCCTGCGTTCAATCGCGAATTCCAGAGCAAGGGCGAGTGGAAGGGTTTCCTTCCGCAAGTTTTTCGAGCGCGTTTCCAAGAAAAACCTCTAAGGTTCTGAAGAAGAGTCCGTACCAAAACCGACACCGGTGGGCGAGGCGAGCAGCCTCAGGGGAACGGGTGAGTCCTCGTTAAGGAACTCGGCAAAAAAGCGGCCGTAACTTTGGGATAAGGCCTGCCCCGATGTGAAGTCGGGGCCGCAGCGAAAGATCTCTGGCGACTGTTTAACAAAAACACAGCTCCCTGCTAACTCGTAAGAGGATGTATAGGGGGTGACACCTGACCGATGCGAGAAGGTTAACGGTGGGGGTGATGCCGCAAGGTATTGCTCACTGCCCGAAGCCCTCGTCAATGTCAGCGGTAACTATAACCGTTCTAAGGTGAAATGGATTGCCTTAGTAAAATCTGGCTATATGCTGGAACGTCTGTGGGTAAAACCCTGCAGTATCTGGTACTACTATGGTATAATGCGACCATAGAATCGCAATATGCGTAGTAAAAATGTATCCAGCGCAGACAATCAGCAGGAAAGATTAGGAACAGCGTACTGGATTACGGGATTTGTTGATGGAGAGGGTTGTTTTTCAGTTGCGATAATAAACAACAAAACGACCAGATTCGGAAAACAGATCTTTCCGGAATTCGTGTTAAGTCAGGGAGAAAAGAGTGTTAAAGCGCTTTATATCGCAAAAAGGTTTTTTGATTGTGGAAATATCTTTATAAATAAAAGATATGATAATCATAATGAGCCTTTATATAGATATTGCGTTCGTTCAGTTCAAGAATTGAATGATAAAATATTGCCCTTTTTCTCTCAATACAGACTTCGCACATACAAACAAAAAGATTTCGAGATATTCCAAAAGATTATAAGAATGATGGTGAAAAAAGAACATCTTACAAAAAAAGGATGGAACAAAATCCTTAATCTTGCGGGAAAAATGAATCGAAAAAAGAAACGTTCCTAAAATCCTCAGAGACTATATGCCAGACCTCATTTTTGCTTATTGGCGAAATGAGGAAGATATAGTCCGACCTTCATGGCGACATGGAGAGGCAGGCAGAAATGACCTGCCCTTGCGTAATACGCAATGCAACAAACGTGAGCGCATTTCCTTTCCGGGTAAGTTCCGGAGCGCACGAAAGGTGTAACGACTGGAGAACTGTCTCAACGAGGAGCCCGATGAAAATGCGATACCCGTGAAGACGCGGGTTACCGGCAGCAAGACGAAAAGACCCCGGGAGCTTTACTGTAGCTTGATATTGGCTCTAGCGGGTGAATGCGTAGCATAGTGGGGAGACTTTGAAGTCCGCCTTCCGGGGCGGATGGAGTCGCCAGTGAAATACCCATCTTTCATTTGCTAGCGTCTAACCTGATGCGCAAAACGCATTGGAGACAGTGTCTGGCGGGCAGTTTATCTGGGGCGGATTCCTCCCAAAGTGTAACGGAGGAGTTTATTAAGGTTCACTTAGCCCGGATGGAAATCGGGCAGGACGCGTAAAGGCACAAGTGAGCTTGACTGCAAGACCTACAAGTCGCGCAGGTGCGAAAGCAGAACTTAGCGACCCGACGAATCTTTATAGAAAGGTCGGAGACAACGGCTAAAAGCTACCCCGGGGATAACAGGCTAGTCTGGTCCGAGCGTCCACAGCGACGACCAGGTTCGGCACCTCGATGTCGGCTCATCACATCCTGGAGCTGGAGAAGGTTCCAAGGGTTTGGCTGTTCGCCAATTAAAGTGATACGCGAGCTGGGTTCAGACCGTCGTGAGACAGGTTGGTCTCTATCTGCTGTCGGCGTGGGTGTTTGAGGGAA
>CAYXNB010000020.1:0-10932 GCA_964466475.1 uncultured Candidatus Saccharibacteria bacterium | reverse complement strand
CATTTATTACAAGCGGTTTGATCTGGGGATCAGAGCGATTCAGGCACTTGGAAAAAAATTAAAGATCGCGGGAACCGGACCGGAAGAAAAAGAATTAAAAAAAATCGCGAAAGAAACCCTTCGGCGCGGCTCAGGGAGTATCGAATTTCTGGGCAGAGTTTCGGACGAAGAGATGAGATCGCTCTACGGAAGGGCGGGCGCACTCATCTTCCCCCAGGTGGAAGATTTCGGATTAGTGGCTGCGGAAGCCCAGGCATGCGGCCTGCCGGTCATCGCCTACGACGCGGGCGGGGCAAAAGAAATAGTGGAACATGGAAAAACGGGAATATTGTTTCAAGAGCAGTCCGCGGAGGGTCTGCAAAAAGCGATACTAGAGTTTGAGGAGACGGGATTTGGCAGGGCGGATATCGTGAAATCCGCCGGGCGCTTCTCGAAAAGTATTTTTCAGGATAGAATAAAAAGGATATGCGCGAAGTTCCTAAGCAAAACATAGACGCGGTTCTGGTGGACGTAAAAACGCCGGGCTTGAATTACCGGCGTCTTTCGGGCATCGGCACCGTGTATCTCGGAAGCGGCGTTCGCGCGAAAAAAGAGCCGAGGAGGAATCTGCGGATCGGAATCGGCATAAGTATTGTTTCGGTGTTTTTGCTTGGCGGGATATTTGTGATGGGCACGAAGCAGATAAAGCGTGTCGCTGCGGAAAAGGGAGAGGTGGTGGCCGCAAACATACTCGCCTCGATCCGGTCTATAAAAGATTTAAACCCCGAAGAGGCAAAAAAAATCCTGGAAGAAAACCGGCAAGAGTTGGAAGGGATCGAAACGTTCGTGGGAGGGGGCAAAAAACGAATACTTCTGGGCGGATTGGGAGAGATTTTCCCGGGTATCAAGGCGGGCCTCGGACTTTTTGGAGACGTCTCGGAGTTTAATCTGACCTTTTTGCATTTCACGGGGCTTATTTCCGAACTTCAGGCAAAGGGATTGAATTACTTTATGCGGGACGGCGGGGAGTTTATGGCGCTCCTGGAGGAGTCGCGCCAGGTGATCCGGCGTCTCACGGAAAGCGCGGCAGATATCCAGAAAAAAAGCGCGGGACTGGGAAATATTTCCGAATCATTTGAAAAATTTAATGGAAGTTTTCGCGACGCGTACGTGAAATATACCGCAGACCTGTATGGATGGGATGGAGCCCTCCGGAGTATCAGTGCGCTTTTGGGGTCAAAAACCGATCGCCACATCCTCCTCATCTTCCACAATCCTTCGGAAATTCGCCCTGCCGGAGGATTCATCGGCTCCTATGGGGATATAGTGGTTCGCGAAGGGCAGATGCAAAATATTGAGGTGGGAGACATCTACTGGCCCGATCATCCGAAAAATTTTGAACGGAAAGTAGTCCCTCCGCTTCCGCTCCAGCGGATCACGACCGACTGGGGTGCGCGGGACGCCAACTGGTTTTTCGACTTTCCGGCATCCGCAAAAAACGTGATCGGATTTCTGGAATCGTCAAAAATATACCAAGAAGCTACCACCACGTTTGACGCCGCGATTGCCGTCAATACAAATGTGTTGGGAAGTATTCTAGAGGTTGTTGGGCCGATCGAAGCGCCGGAATATGAAATGACGATCACCAAGGACAACTTTCTTCCCGAACTCCAGCGCGAAGTGGAGACCGGACGCGACAAGGAGCCGGGTAAAAATCCGAAGCGCATCCTAAGTGTTATAACACCTACTATCCTGGATCGTCTCGGCGCCCTGGGTGACGAGGCGAAAAGGCAGTTAATGGAAAAACTGCGCATCCACGTGGAAGAAAAGGACATTATGTTCTACTCCAAAGACGAAGTCCTGGCGAGTTTTTTAAGGTCTCGCGGTCAGGACGGTGGGGTATATGATCTTCCGAACGGATTTTGGGGATCTTATATAGCCGTGGTAAATGCGAATATTGCGGGAGAAAAGACGGACGCATTCATGGAGCAGAGTATTTTGGGAAAAATTGATGTCTCAAGCGACGGAAGTTCGTTCGTGCATCTCGGCATTCTTCGCGCCCATCGCGGCGAGAATGAAAAGGATCGCTGGTATCGGGCGGAAAATAAAAATTACGCGCAGATTTTCGCGAATCCGGACGCAAGTTTTGTGGGGGTGGAAGGCAACACGAAAGGTGTAAAATACGAGGGAAGATACGATAAAAAAGTGTATGAGGAAATTCCGGAACTAAAGGCAATCGAGGAGACCTCGGTACTCATCGCGGATAAAGGAGTTTGGACCATGAGTGCCTTCGGAAAAAAAGTATTCGCGACCTGGTTTAATACTCCCGCAGGCGAAGCAAAAACCCTTGCCCTGCAGTACCAAATCGCGGGAGAAACGAACAAGGATTTGAAAAAAGCAAAGCCGTATGTACTGATTTTCGAGCGCCAGTCCGGGGTCCGAAGTCCCGTAAGCATTGACCTGCGCGCTCCGCTGGGATATGTTTGGCAGGAATCCGGGGAGCAAATATACCGCTTTGAGCGGCCCAGCCCCAAAGCAAGGGAAATTGTGGAGCTCCACCTTATAAAAAAATAAAAGCGTAAAGCGAAAAACGCAAAACAAGAGATAAGAATTCAAAAGTTTTACATTTTGAATCGTTATTTTACACTTTTCGTTTTTCACCTTACACTTCTTCCGCATGAACATACGCAACTTCTGCATTATCGCCCATATTGACCATGGAAAATCCACTCTGGCGGATCGATTTTTGGAGCTCACAAATGCTGTGGAAAAGCGCAAAATGAAGGCGCAGATTTTGGATCAAATGGAACTTGAGCGCGAGCGCGGAATCACAATAAAGATGGCCCCGGTGCGGATGGTGTACCATCCGCAAGCGCAAAGTGAAAAGCGAAAAGCGCAAAACAACGAAGAAAAAATCGAAAATAGTTCGCCGAAGGAAAGTCCAAAAGTTTTTCCTTTTGAATTTTACACTTTAAACTTAATTGATACTCCCGGGCACAGCGACTTCTCGTACGAGGTTTCCCGCGCCCTGCAGGCCGTAGAAGGCGCGATTCTTTTGGTGGACGCAACCCAGGGGATTCAGGCTCAGACTCTTGCCAACCTGCGCGCTGCGGAAATCGCGGGCCTTACCGTTGTCGGCGCCTTGAACAAGGTTGACATGAATCCGCCGGGCATGGACGAACTTGTTCTGGAACTCGCGGAACTCATTCATGTCGATCCGGATGAAATTCACCGCGTTTCCGGAAAAACAGGGCAGGGCGTGGAAGGTCTTCTCCGTGCGGTTGTGGACAAAGTCCCCCCTCCCCACGCCAAAAGGATGGACAAAGGAGTAATTTTGCCATCCCGCGCCCTCGTCTTCGATTCTTTCTACGACAACCACAAAGGTATCGTTGCCTCGGTGCGGGTAATGAACGGTGTGTTTGAGGGCGACAAAGAAACGATTTTTCTTGCAACGCAAAGAAGATGGAAACCAAAGGAAATCGGCATCTTCAGTCCGCAACTTACCCAAAAGACAAGACTGGAGGAAGGCGAGATCGGCTACATCGCAACCGGAGTAAAAGACGTGGAAGGTATTAAGATCGGAGACACCGTGATACAGGGCGCGCGCGAGCCCGACCCCTCGCTTCTCCTTACCGGATACAAAGAGCCGAATCCCGTGGTCTTCATCTCTTTTTATCCCGAAGATGCGGACGAACACGAAGAGCTCGGTAAGGCCTTGCACAAACTCCGGCTTACGGATTCGGCCTTAAGCATTGAACCGGATTCAAATGAGGTTTTGGGGCGGGGATTCAAGGTGGGATTCCTCGGCGGACTGCATTTTGAAATCATCACCGAGCGCCTGAAAAGGGAGTTTGATATCGGAGTTTCAACAACCTTTCCTTCGGTTGCCTATCGCGTAAAAACAAAAGGAGAATGGAGGATAGTAACCGATCCCGCAGATCTGCCTCCGGACCATGAAGCGGTTGAGGAGCCTGTGGTCAGTGTGGAGATTTTAGTGCCGGAATCGCATGTCAATAATTTTTTCGCCTTCCAGCAGCATTTCCGCTTTGGCGCCATGGAAACCGAAACAAAAGGCAGGCGAGTGCTGGTCCGCGCACGGATGCCGCTCTCCGAACTTATGAGCGATTTTGACGACAAGTTAAAATCAGGGACACAGGGGTACGCCTCGTTTTCGTATGAACTCGCCGGTTATGAGCGCGCGGAAATGGTGCGTGTAGATTTTCTGGTGGCGGGCGGGATCATCCCCGGTATGAGCCGTTTGCTCCATAAAAGCACCTTTGAAACCGAGGCGCGGAAAACCGTGGAACGCCTGAAGGGTCTTTTGCCGAGGCAGCAGTTCGCCCAGTCCGTGCAGGCCGCGGCGCTTGGCCGGATTATCGCGCGCGAGGACATTCCGGCTCTGCGAAAAAATGTAACGGGCCATCTCTACGGCGGGGACAGGACAAGAAAAATGAAACTCTGGAAAAAACAGAAAAAAGGAAAGGAAAAATTAAAAGAACGCGCACACGTGGAGATCTCTCCCGAGGTTTTCCGCGAACTTTTGAAAAAATAATGGGACCAGTTAGTTTTGGAAGTTCGGATTCCAAGACGGCCCCTGGGATAAATATGGAAATAAAAATCTGGCAAAACGAGTGGGGTGAATACGAACTTCTTGATTCCGGGGATGGAGAAAGAATGGAACGTTTTGGGTCCCAAACTCTCATTCGGGAAGAGCCTAAAGCGTGGTGGAGGCGCACGCTTTCGAAGGATGTTTGGGAGAAAAATCGGTCTTCCGTCGGAAATTCGACCTCGTGGGCGGTCCGCTATAATTCCGTCTCCGTGATTTTGAAAACAACCGGAAATTTTAAGCATGTAGGCATCTTTCCGGAGCAGTCCCCGGAGTGGCGCTGGGCGGAGGAAAAAATCAGGGCCGCAAAAGGAAGAAAGATCCGTGTACTGAATCTGTTTGGTTATACCGGAATTATTTCCCTTGTCGCGGCAAGCGCGGGCGCCTCGGTGACCCATGTGGATGCTTCGAAAGTCGCGCTCGAATGGGCAAGAGAAAATCAAAAGGCCTCAGGTCTTGAAAAGGCGGATATCCGGTGGATTTTGGACGATGCTCTGAAATTCGTAAAGCGCGAAGCGCGGCGGGGAAATAAATATGACGCCATTATCCTCGATCCTCCGACATTCGGACGTGGCCCGCAAAAACAGGTCTGGAAAATAGAAGAAGGTCTTGAGGGGCTCCTCGAATCCTCGGCCGCGCTTTTAAGTGAAAGTCCGCTTTTTGTATTTTTAACCACCTATCGGATGGGCGAATCCTCCATTGTACTCGGCAATCTTCTTGGGGACGCGATAGGAAATCGGAGTGGCAAAATAGAAACCGGAGAATTTGTCCTTGTAGGAAGCGCAAAGAACGGACACCCGCTCCCCATGTCCACCTTCGCCTGCTGGGAGGGGTAGTGTCCTCAAAATGTCTGCATATGTGGATATTTTGAGGAAACGGCAGGACACCCTATTCTCTACTTTATATTTTCTATTTTTTACGTATAATTTGAATATGTCTCTTTGGAAAATCATTGTAAGTATATGCGTAACCCTCGTAGTCGGAGCGGGCCTCCTGAATCTGTGGAAGGAAAAAAGGGATTTGAAAAAAGAGAGTGAAATTCTCCGGGCGGAACTTTCCGGAATCCTTGAGGAAAACAAAAAATTACAGGAAGAAATTACGTATTACGAAGACGAAGAAAATCTGCTGAAAGAGGCAAAGTCCCAGTTTAACTACCGCGCTCCGGACGAAAAATTGTTTATCATCGTTCCGGAAGCCGCGACAAGCGTAAAAGAATAAATACTAAGGACGTCTGACGTCCTTAATATGCGGGTATAGTTTAGTGGTAAAATGGTTGCTTCCCAAGCAACAGATCGGGGTTCGATTCCCCGTACCCGCACCATCCCCAAAGGAAGCGGCTAATCATACGCCGCTTCCTTTGGGGATATCGACTGGCAGGAATCAAAGGCGACGCCCGCGCGTGCGGGGCACGATGAAGCGGGCGCGCCTGGCTCCGGAGGAGAAAGATTCCCTTCGACTGCGCCAAATCAGGCCCCGCGCAAAAGACTCCAGAAATAAAAACCATAAAGAAACACGAATAGAAGGCCCTGCCAGGATTTCAGGGTGTATTTTTTGCCGATAAACATGGAGCCGTACAGAAGAATTGTGGCAAAAAGAGTGATGACGAGATCGAATGAAACGGTGGGACCGATCATAATCGGTTTCGCGAGCGCTCCGAAGCCGAAGATCATGAGGAAGTCGAAAATATTTGAACCGATGATGTTGCCGATCGCGATGCCGGGCTCCTTGCGATATGCAGCGACAAAAGAAGCCGTGATTTCAGGAAGAGAGGTGCCGATGCCGACTACGGTAAGTCCGATGATCCGTTCGCTCATGCCGAGGAGTTTTGCGATGGCGACTGCTCCGTCCACAACCCATGTGCCGCCCAAAAGAACGCCGAAAAGTCCTGCGAGAAGAAGCCCGGAAGTGCGCAAGAGTGTGCCGCCCTGAAATGCGAGATTTGCCTTGGGATCCGTGAGGGTCGGAGATGTTTTTATGGAGGCAAGGAGCCAGTAGAGAAAAAGGCCGAGAAGAAGGAATCCGTCAAAGCGGGCAATGACTCCGCCGGTAAACCAAAGGGAAAAGACCATGACCGCGCCAACCGAAACGATATTCCAGAGCAGATCGCGTTCCACCCACTCTTTTTTGAATGCGAGGGGGAAAAAAAGGGCGATGGCGCCGAGGATGAAAAGGATATTGAAGGTGTTGGAGCCGATAATGGTGCCGACTCCTATATGCTCGTCTCCCAAAAGATGCGCGATGGAAAATGTTGCGAATTCCGGAATAGAGGTTCCGATACCGACGACAAGAAGTCCGATGAGAAAAGGGGAAACGCGGAAGCGGGCGGCAATGGAAGAGGTGCCGGACACGAGCAGGTCCGCGCCCTTCAGGAGAATATAAAATCCGATGATAAAAAGCGTAACGGTTAAAAACATGAACGTGCTTTTATTTTACAGCACAATATGACAAACTGAAAGCATGTCCATCCTTCCCCACATCCTCTCGACAACCGCGGGAGTGCATGTTTTGGGACTCGAGGGTAACGACCTGATCTTCGCCTACGCCTTCGGAGTTGCGCTTGACCTCGATCACCTGATAAAAATCCCGCTCTACGATAAAAAGTTCAGAAACAGGGAGTACAAAATATCGGAAGGCAAGCCCCGCTTCATACGAAAGGTGGAAATGAAGGAGCATAAATACGAGGTGCTGGGCTTGGGGATAAGGCGATACTATACCTGGCGCACTCCGCTCCAGGAGCCGATCGCGCTTTTGTGGATCCTCCCGCTTTCCCTGTATCTCGGGAGCGCGATCCCCGTGGTGTTTTTTCTTTTGCATCTTGCATTGGATTATCTGGCCGATTATCCAAAATTCCCCTGGTATCCTTTTTCAGCCCGTTCGACAAACGGCCCCCTGACGGGCAGCAGGATTGGCCTGAAGGAGACGGCGGTTAATCTAGCCTCGCTATGCCTCATCTTGCTTCTATAAAAGAAAAATTTTCTCCGGCCCAGATATCGTGGATCAGGTTTATCGCGCGGAGCGGAGTCGCGCTCGCGATTGCGGCGGACGAGGTTGAGATTGCGCTCGGCATTCTCTTCCTCGCCATTTTGTTGAGTCGCACGGAAAGAATAGGGAATAAATTGGACATGGTTATGGGGGCGGCGGGAGAAAATATGATCTTTTTCGCCCTCGCGCTCTCCGGATACGCGGAGGTAAAAACCGCGGCTCTTGCCGGATTCGCCGTCGTCCTCTCCCGCGTGATACGGGAAAAATCGGGGTTTGACCCGGAATTGCGGAGCGCGCTCTTGTTTTTGGGATATTTCGTCTCGTTTGAGTTCGCGCTTCAGGCGATTTTCTTCGCGAATATGGCGGTTTTCGCCGTGGGAACAGTAATAGCAGATTTTAAAATGCAAAAAACAAACGATGGTATATAATGAGAACGAAATGACGGCAACGAACAAAAAATTTTTCTGGATGCTCGTATGTGTTTTTTTGCTTGCGCTAGCCGCATCAGCGCCGGCGCAAGCACACGAAGGCGGGGACCTGGTTATTGAGTGGGTAAACTTTAATAAAGACGGCATTGTGGTCAGTGTGCGGAACGAAGGAGAGGAGGAGAAAGAAGAAGTGAAAATACGTTTCGAGTGGATGCGCTGCAATGCCTCAGGATCATGCGCCGCTTTTGGCAAGGCGGGCGAAGTAAGTGTGGAAGAAGGACTGAAAAAAGGAGAGAAACGCCTTATAACGCCGGAGAAATTCGAGGATCTGAAGGAATGGGCCGCAAGCCAGCCCCTTGGCGTAGAGCGGGTACGGGTAAGCGTGAACGCCGGAGATTCATGGGAAGAGCGGCCCGTGAGTCCTAAAACGTCCGGAAAAACGCTGGCGGAACGGGACTGGGCAGCAGCGCAAATACGGGGTGCGGAGCCGAAAATTCTGCCCGGAAGTGGCCTGTACATCTTTAAGGACGCCTGGGTCAGGGGAAAAATATTTTTTACTCTGAATAAAATAAAAAAGAGGGAGATGCTTCTCGCGCGTGTCGAGGAGCGTCTTTTGGAGGTGGCGGCGCTGGTGCGCTCGGGCGATTACAAGGGAATTGATAAGATAATCCGCGCCATGACGTCTGATTTTGAAAAAGCAAGAAAAGTTTCTCTGCGTCTCGGCAAGGAATTCGGGGCGCAGGAGGTCGGCTCCAGGGTGCGCGCCGCCCTTCTTTTGGAGGGCGTCGAAGTGAGTGCGCCCATTCAGTATGTGTGGGAAATAAGCGAGGCGAGAAAGGCCATAGTGATAAGCGCGGCGCGCAGAATATTTGAGGTGCGGGAAGATGCGGAAGTATGGAAGGCGGTTCGAAAGGAAACGCAAAGGAAAAATACGGGTCCGTTTTTCGCGCTTCGGGGCCTGAAGTTTATCGGAGATGTGCGCGGCTATTATCCGGACAAGGAAAGCGAAGAATTAAAGAAGGAGGAGCAGGCGCTGTTCGAGATTTTCGAAGAGCGGGTGTCGCGTACGCCGGAAGATATCCGGGGGGAATTGGCTGAATATGTCGCGAACATCACAAGCGGTGAGGATTCCGCCATACGGCTTGTTCTGCGGATGGGAGGGTTGCAAAAAGAATACGGAAGAAAAGAGGGGGCGGAGGTCCGGCAGGCGCTTACGATTGCCGCGGAAAAGATCAGGGGAGAATATAAGGAAAAGGTGGAAGAAAAAGTAAGGGAAGAAACAAAAAAATTTGAAAAAAGAGACGACGTGGGCACCGGAGGCGGGATTGTGGAAAATCCGAAGGTGCCGACAGGGGGAGTGCCGAAAGTTGTCGAAAAGCAGAAGGCGGAAGAAGCGGAAGGGCCCGCGACAAGCACCGGGGCGGTGATGTGCGCGGCGGAATACGATCCGGTTTGCGGAAAAGATGATATAACGTACGGAAATGCGTGCGAGGCGCAAAAAGCGGGAATCGAGGTTGCCAAAAGGGGTGCGTGCAAACTCGACCCTCCGGACCTGGTGGTCCGGGGAATGCGGGTGATTCCGGAAAGTGCGGCGGAGGGGGGCTGGATCCGCATCGAGGCCCGGGTGGAAAATGACGGCGGCACGGTCCGGGGGCTGTTTCATTCGCGTCTTCGGATCGACGCGGACAGAAACGGCATTTATGACGTGCTCCCGAACGAATACCCTCTGAATTTGGTAAGGACCAGCTCGTCCGTACAAGTCGCATGGGATAATGTTTGGCAGGCCGCGGAGGGTATACATCGGGCGGAAATTTGCACGGATTCGGGAAAAAAGATCGCGGAGTCGAACGAAATGAACAACTGCGCCATTCTCGCTTTTCCCGTCGGACCGGCGCCCACCTCAACCATTGAAGTTAGCACCAGCACCACTACATCAGACGTGTTTTTGCAATAATTGGAAGGAATATGCCGCTGTCTCCGAGCGGATTCTGAGGCCGTTTTGGCATGGTCTCCGACCCCACCAAGGCGGGGGAGGAGCAAAACGGCCGAGGCCTCGGAGCGAGTCGCTGGACGAGCGAGAATGAGCGAGGAGATTGCGGCATATTCCTGAACACATGAAAAACACCATATTCCAAACATATTACAGCCGCCTGAACAAAGAGCAGAAAAAAGCCGTGGATACGATTGAGGGCGCGGTTATGGTGGTTGCCGGCCCCGGCACGGGCAAGACGAGCGTCCTCACCCTCCGCATCGCGAATATTCTCCGAAAAACCGATACCGAACCGGAAAACATTTTAGCGCTTACGTTTACAGAGGCCGCGGCCTCCAATATGCGCCGCCGCCTGGCGGAAATCATCGGTTCGCCGGCCTATCGCGTGGGCATCAAGACATTTCACGGATTTTGCAATGATCTCATCCGGTCTTATCCGGAGGAATTTCCGCGAATCGCGGGCAGGAATCCGGCGACCGAGGGTGACCAACTCCGCCTCTTGGAGAGTATCATAAAAAACGGCACGTATATCGCTCTCCGCCCCTTCGGCGATCTTTTTTTCTATATCCGCGATATTCTGGGCGCGATAAACAGGTTAAAACGCGAGGGCATTTCCCCCGAAGAATTCGCGAAGATCGTGAAGAAAGAAAAAAAGGAATTTCTGGATATTCCGGACCTGAAGCATGAAAAAGGCCCTCATCAAGGAAAGATGAAGGGCGCCTACGCGGAAAAAGAAAAACAGATCAAAAAACAGGCGGAACTCGCCATGCTCTACAAAGAGTATGAGAAAAAACTGGAAGAAAAGAGGATGTACGACTGGAACGACATGATCTTGGAAACGCTCCGTACGCTTTCAAAAAGCAAAAACTTCCTCCGCATACTGCAGGAAGCGTCTGGGGGAAGAGTTTGGGCAACATATTATGGAGGCACTGGCAGTGATCAATTTC
>CAYXNB010000019.1:0-11306 GCA_964466475.1 uncultured Candidatus Saccharibacteria bacterium | reverse complement strand
GTCGCCCGGAGCAAACCTCGCCTACGCGATTTTGCGCGACACGGAAGCAAGGGTGAAAAATGGAAAGGTTGATGGGATATCGCCGGTATTTTTGGAAACGTATCAGGATTTTGGGAGGGCAGCAGGCAGATGGGCGGAATGGGCTCAAAGCGAAAACATGATTACGCCGGAAGCCGCGGCGGAAATTCTTGCATACCGCGATAAGGTGCTTGAGTTAAAACCCCTTGAAGAGCCACCATCTCCGGTAGTGGTAGATGCGATAGTACCGGAGAGAGTGGAAATCGCGGGACCGGTAGGCGCCCAAGCGGTGTTTACGGAAAAGGTGGAAGGAAGCACGAGGATTACAGAGGTGCGGATTACAAACGGATTCGAGCCGGCAGTTGGAGAAATGATGTTAAAGGACATAGATGCCGAATGGAGGAATAATGTTTTGAATTATTTACGGAAAACAAGTAAAAACGAAAGTATTGCATTAAATAAATTCACAAGCGCGCGGGACCACATCCCTCTACGCATAGCAAAAATAATGACATACAAGGACCTTTTGAAAGACCCGGATCTCACGGGTCCGCAAAAGAATTTGCTGGAAGAGAGAATCGCGTCGGAAGAAAAGGCCCTCGTGCAATTTTACGGAAAACAATTTGAAGGCATTAGTCATAAAATAAGCGGACCCGCGCCCGCTGAAACGCCCCCGGCTGCGGATAAACCGAATCCGGTCGTCGAGGAAACATCGGTGCCTGAAGAGGTCTCCGCTGAAGAACTCCCTGCAGAAACAGCGCCTCTTGCGCCGGAAGAAAGGCAAACACTAGGCGCGTTTATGGAAAACCTGAATGAAAGGATTCAAAAACTGGAACGCCAAAAGGAATTTTTGAGTCCCGCGATGGCAGAGGAGTTCCGCAGATGGTCGGGCAGAGGAAAGGATTGGAATTTCGGCGAAAAAGAGGCGGGAAAGTTTGTGCTGGAATTTACCGAGGGTCCGATGAAGGGGCGCTGGAAGGTGGTGGAGGCGCCCTGGTATGGGGATCAATTTGATAGACCGGATTATTTTACACATGAACGGGTCCAGGAATTGACAAACGTTGATTTCGTAAAGGAGGGGGCGGAAAATGGGATATTCTTTTCAATACCGCACCAGGATTTTGAGCGCCTGATCGAGGAAAACGGAGGAAACTGGGGAAGCGGTCCGGTAAGGGAAAGATTGGAACATTGGATTGGCGTAGCAGAGGAAAATTTTAGAAATCAGGAAGCATCGGCGGAAAAACTTGAGCAATTTGATCTGCCGAAAGACAGGCAGGTCGGGTTTTTGTCCTTTATACCGCCTGAAAAAGAACTGCAGGAAGATCCTATCGTTGCGGGAGTCGTGGACCAGGCAAAGCACATGCCTCTGCTTTTAAAACAGCACGGATACGATCTCGTATTGCCGGAAACGGGAAGCGTGGCACACATGGATAGCCAGAACGCCGCGGAAGCGATAGAAGAGTACGTAAAAGCCATGCGCGGCAAAAACGTGCGGGACATTTATTTGGATTTGAACGGACACGGAAGCGCCGAGGGAATATTTTTCGGCGCAACCGCAGATGCGCCGCGTCTGTCCGGGGAAGAGTTGGCAGACATTATACAAAAATATCCGGACACGAAATTTTACATCTCAACAGTCGCGTGCGAAGGGGGCGGACTCCGCGATCTGATGATGGATCTCGCGAAACGTCCGGGAGTTAAAGATCGTCTTGACGTATTCCTGCAGGCAAAGCCGTACGAAATAAATCAGGAAGGAAGGTTGCGGGAAAAAGAAGGGGGGTTGCCCGGTATATATTCTACATATTACAACATGCTGTTTATGAAATTTTTGAATGAGCCGAAGCCGGACGGGGGCAAAAGAACGTTCGGCGAGGCCCTGCGCGCCACGGACCTCGAGGTGCAGAAATACATCAACGTAAATCCCGAAAACATTATTGACGGAGAACTGATAGCCGCCCTCCCCGGAGATCGGGCGTCAGGCGTGGCGCAGGCATAGGGCGATTAGAGCAAGTTCTTTTTAAGTTTTCGCAAGTCAAATTGCGCAAAAATATAAAAATGTCATTTTAGTAGCGATAGCATCTAAAATGACAGAAAAGAAAAAACGTGAAAAAGAAAGCGGAAGAAACAAAACTCGTAAAAAAGATTGAAAAGAAGGAAGAAGAATTTTTGGAAATAGTAAAGGAAGAATGGGACGCGCTTCAAAAACAGGCGAAGAAAGAAAAGTTGGTCGCGCAAGGAAAAGAGGCGACTTTGGTAACGACGGAAGTCCTTTTGAAAGCGCTCGCCGTAATGGGTCTCTGCACCATAGCGCTCGTTGCTCCGAATGTATTTTATGTGTACGGAAAACTTTTCCGCCGGAAGACATATTTTAATAAAAAGGGAACGCTGGAAAAACTGCAATATCTGAAACGCCACAATTACATAAATTTGGAAAAGGTGGACAAAATAAAATATCAGGTGAAGTTGACGGAAAAGGGAAGGGCGAAAATGTTTCTCGTTCTTTTTAACACAATGGGAAAGGAGATAAAGAGAAAATGGGACGGAGTATGGAGAATAGTCGCTTTCGATATACCGGAACGCCGCAAGCGGGAACGGGACGGGTTTAGAAAAAAATTACAGGACATCGGATTCTTTTCGCTTCAAGAAAGCGTGTTCATTTGCCCGTACGCCTGCAAAAAGGAATTGGATTTCATTATGTCGGTATTCGAAATAAAAGAGTGTGTAAAAATAATAGAAGTAAAAGCAATCTCCGGGGAAGAAGAGTTGTGGAAGACATTCAAAATATAAACAAGATATAAAACGGAAGATATGGGAAAAATGTAAATATGTCATTTTAGATGCTATCGCATCTAAAATGACATAAAAAGAAAAACAAGAAGAAAAAAGAGAGTGAGAATGAGAATAAATAATCTGTCATTTTAGATGCTGTCGCTACTAAATTGACAGAAAAGAAAAGATGGAAAGATGAAGATGAGGAAGATGAAAAAGGGGAAGAAAATAAAAAACTAAAGAAACAAAAAACGAAAAATCAAAAATTAAAAAGAGCCGGTGAGGATGGATACTCAGCGCGGCTCTTTTGTGAGCCCCTGCCGCGCATGTGCGCGGTCAGGGGGTGATGGAGTCGAGCGCGGCAGCAGCCGCGGCCCGAATCCGTTTCTTTTCAGATGTCTTTTCTGGGTCCAAGGTCGCCAACGCCTCGGCGACGCTGGCGAAGGCACTTTCCAGGGTGTCGATTCGGGCGACGGTGTCGCCCAGAACGGCTTCCTGGGCGGCAACCGTCGTCTCGAGGTTGGCGACGCTTGTCGCGACCCTTGCAACCTCGGCGGAATCCGCTTTGGTCGCGAGCCCGGTTTCGACGGCGTCGAGTCTTTGGAAGACGCCCGTTGCTGGCGCGTCCTCGGTCGCGGGGCGGCCGACATTCTGAAGTGCGGCGAGAATGCTATTGAAGCATTCCGCCGCCTTCTGGTCGGCCGTCTTGAGAGCGGCGACGTCGGCGACGAGCCCGGTGGCGGGTTTGTCGTCCGCAGCCGGGGTGCCGACGACGGCGACCAGGCCATTGACGACAGCCGCGTCCGCCTTCGCGTCAAGCGAGGGCTGGACTGCGGCCAGGATCTGTGAGTCGGTCGGCGCCACGTTCTGGCGCGCGACCGCGATCGCGTCGGCCATTACCGCCATAGCGATCTCGAGAAAAACCGGACGACCCGCCTTACGGAGTCCGTTCAGGACCTCCGCCAAACGGGTGCGCGCCTGAGTTTCGTTAAGGCCCGCCGCGATGTAAAACGTCGCAAAATCCACGTCGGCGGGGAGAGACGCGAAGTTGGCGTTCGTCCACCGTCGAGTTGCGGTTCCGGCGGGGATGGTCGGGGCGGGCGCGGGCGCCGGGGTCGGCGCCGGTACAGGCGTCGGCGCGTTTTTGAGTGCGTCGACATCCCGGACCAGCGTCCGGAGCGCGGCATCCTGAGAATCGTTGTTCCGGACCAAGGTCCGGAGCGCCGCGTCTTGCCCTGCGTTGTCTTTGACCACCGCCTGAATGGCGGGGTCTTGGACTTTCGAGTCGTAGGCGGACGGTTTTTGAGCCGCCGCCGAGATCGCGAATCCGAACAGAACCACGAGCGAAAAGAAAATGCGCGTCATTGTCGTTCCTTCGTTTAGAATGAGCCGGCAACTACCGAAGTAGCCACCGGCTCGTGCGTGTCGCGGTCGCTACCCCTTAGCGATAGTGGTCAAGGGGGTCTTCCGTTGTCGGGGCGGACCCGCCTTGGCGGTAATTCGCCAGGGGGTCGGTCGTGTCGGTCGGGACGGGCGCGGGCGCCGGAGCCGGGGCGGGCCGCACGTTCGTGACCGCCCGGGCGACTTCCGCCGCCACCTCTTCGCGGGTCATGAGACCCTGTTCCGAGATGGCGGTTTCGACTGCCGTCTGCACCACGGTGGGGTCAACCTCGACGTAACGAGGCGTCCCCCAGCCAACGATCCCGAAAACGATCCCGAAAACGATTCCGAGAACCGCGGCGCCAAGGGCTCCGTAGAGCAACCCCCGGGGTACGTCGCGCCCAGGGTCGCCCTGCGGACCCTGAGGACCTTGCGGTCCTTCGGGCCCGGTGGCGCCGTCCGCGCCGTCGAAGCCGCGGGGTCCTTGCGGACCAGTAGGTCCCGCAGGACCTTCCGGACCTTCGGGACCACGAAAACCATCAATGCCGACAGGTCCCTGGGAACCCTCGGGTCCTTGCGGACCTTCGGGGCCCTGGGGTCCGGGATTGCCTTGCGGACCGCGGAAGAGTTCCTGGAGCTCGGCGTCCGCTTTGATGGCGGAAACGACGAGCGCCTGGACTTCCTCGGCGGTAAAGTACAGGGGGCGGGCGTCATCGGGGACGCCGGAGTCGGTCGTCGCATCGTCCCCGATCGTTGGGACGTCATCGCGAATTTCGTCTTCCATGGATTTTACTCCTCCATGGTTAGAGTTGAGAAACGTACTCCAGACGGACCTTCCGTTGGAGCGCAACCTCCTTATTTCAAGGGAGGGTTTTATTGCTTATCTACTACTGGATTCCAGTGTTTGCTGGAATGACAGAAAAAAAATGACTGGAACAACAAAGGTGAAATAAGCAGCAAAATCCTCCCCTGAAACACAAAACACCGGAAAAACACATGTTTTATTGAATTTTCAAAGGTCAGTCAATGCTGTATGTTTATTATACAATATAAAAAATAAAAAGTCAATATTTAACATATAAAGCCACAAAAATCTATATAAATAAAGTTTTTTAAAAAAGTTGACATAAACAGGCAAGATAGTGTAAAAATAAAGCACCATCCGCAGACAGCAGGCATCCATAAGTCCTGCCGAGGAAAAGCAAGTCACTAGTCGCTAGCCACTAGTGGCTAGACACCAACTTCCTGCGGCCAAAAGGTCGTATTTTTATTAACCGCTCCCAAACCACAAATCTTCCGAATCAACGAATACGAACATTCGGAGATTCGGATCATTCGTAGGTTCGGAGCGGTCCCATATGCTGACACGCAAACAAAAAGAAAAAGTGATTACAAATGAAACCGAAGGGATCCGGGATTCAAAAACCCTTATCTTTACGGACTTCACCGGGCTCGGAGCAAACGAGGCAAACTCGCTTCGCAAATCCCTGCGGGAACTGGGCGCGAAATACCGCGTCATGAAAAAGCGTCTCCTCGGGATAGTGCTGAAGGAGCACGGAGTATCTGTGGAAAGAAAAGACCTGCAGGGACAGGTCGGACTCGTGGTTTCGCCGGAAGGAATATCCGAAACCGCGGGAAAGGTCTATGCTTTTTTGAAAGAGCATAAAGATAGGTTCAAGATTCTTGGCGGAGTGGAGATGGAAGAAAAAAAGGTACTTTCCAAATCCGAAGTGGAAATGATAGGCGCGCTCCCGCCCAGAGAAGTTCTTTTGGGGCAACTGGTATATATGCTGGGAAGCCCGATAAGGTCGTTTATGGTCGTTCTAAATGAACGAGGGAAAAAATTATAATAATCTCTAATCTCTAAACCCTAATCTCTAAACAAACCCAAAACCCAAATATCAAAAACGTTTTTGAGTTTTGATATTTGAGATTGTTTAGAGATTAGAAATTAGGATTTAGAGATTTACAAATATGTCCGACACAACAAAATACAATGACATCATAGAAAAAGTGGAGAAATTAACGGTGGTGGAGCTCGCTGAACTCGTGAAAGCGCTTGAAGAAAAATTCGGAGTGTCCGCAGCCGCGATGGCAGTCGCGGGTCCTGCCGCGGGAGGAGCCGCGGAGGAAAAGGACGCTTTTAACGTGGTCCTGAAAGACGGCGGCGGCGCGAAGATAAACGTCATCAAGGCGGTAAAGGAAATCACGGGCCTGGGCCTGAAAGAAGCAAAGGACTTGGTGGACGGCGCGCCAAAGACGATAAAGGAAGGGGTGAAGAAGGCGGACGCGGAAGAGATGAAAAAGAAACTGGAAGAGGCGGGCGCGACCGTTACTTTGGAATAACACACAGATTTACGCAGATTGGAACACAGACGCGCACAGAAGAAAAGATTTTTCTGTGTCGCTCTGTGTTCTTTTCTGTTTTGGTCCGTGTTCTTTTGTGCACCCTGGAAGATTCGAACTCCCGACCTTTCGCGTGTGAAGCGAACGCTCTAACCAACTGAGCTAAGGGTGCATGAGAAATATGGTATATGACCCTTATTTCCTTGTAAACGCCTGTTTTGGCGGCAGTTGCGTCGCCTTGTACGCGGGCCAGAATCCCGCGACAATTCCTATCAGGCTGGAAAATCCGAGTACAAGTCCGACAAACCACATCGGGGTAATAAAAATGTCGATGGATTGCCCGCCGAGCCGATGGGCAAGAAAATTTAATCCCAGGTTTACAAGTTCCGCGCTCCCGTATCCTACGACAATGCCCAGTACTCCTCCCAAAACACCCATCATAAAGGATTCCGCGAGAAACAGATTTCGCACGTCCGAGTCGGTCGCCCCGAGCGCCTTCAAGATGCCCACCTCATAGGTGCGCTCAAGGAAACTCACGATCATGGTGTTGAACATTCCGACCGCGGCGACCACAAGGGCGGTAATGCCGAAAATGCCGAGCACGATGGTGATGACGCGCATCACCTTCGTCGCCTGCCGGACCAGGTCGATGCGCGCGGAAATGAGGTATCCTTTTTCCAGAAGCGCGTCGCGGAGCGGCTCAACGCTTTCAGCGTCCTGCGCCTTCACAAGCACCTTGGTATAGAAGGGAAGCGGTTTGTCGATAAGATTGCGCGGGATAAAGGCAAAAGGCGGCTGGAGTTCGTCCACCACAATGCCCAAAATGGGGAGCGGCCTGGAAAGGGGGATGACGTCCGTTACGATATCCTCTTCATTGTTGAGGAATATAGTAAAATCAAGCGCCTCGCCAAGAAAGCGATCGTATTGCTCGGTGTCGAGTTGGACCGGAGGCAGGGAAGCGTCTCCGTTTTGCGGTGCGCCGGGAGCCGGGATCTGGGGGACGTCCTCTTCTTTTAAAAGGCCGGTCAGTTTCAAAACCGAATTTGAAACAATAATTCCCTCGTCACCCTCTTTTAGGGGAGCGCCCACGTTCGGCACCTCTCCGGAGAGGCGAAAATAATTGGGCTCCACGATACGCGTGATGACGAGTCCCACCGCCCCATCCCGGTGAATCTCCCCCGCAAATTCCCCGACAGGACTTGTTTCCGCGACCGCGGGAATAAGCGAGAGCGCGTCCAAGTCGTCCTGGACGATACGCACCCCGGTTTCCGAAGGATAAAACATTTCCAAACTGATCAAAGAATCCTCGGTGGAAACAAGTTTTCCGATAAGCGTGTACTGAAGGCCGTATCCCAGGGACACCAAAAAAATAACGGTGCCGATGCCAAACGACATGCCGATTACGGTAAGAAACGTGCGCGCCGGCTTTGTCTTGAATGTGCGCAAAGAGAGGCGGAGAAGGTCGATGGTCCGGAGGCCGTGATGCTTCCTGATTGTTTTTTTCGGAGCGCTACTTGGCATATTTGCTTAGAAGCGATTTGGTGTCTTCCGACCCAACTTTTACTGGTACGGACTTTTCTCCTTCCGCGGGCAGAGGGGCGCTGCCCGAACCCTGCAAGATCGTCTCCATGCGCTCCGAGGCGTGCTGGGCCGCGCGGAACGATACACCCCCCCCGCCGCTCCGGGTCGGCGCGTGCAAACGGCTGCGAAACGTCTCGGGAGGCACTTTTGATCGGATTCGCCCCTCGATAAGTTCGTCTATATTTCTTCTCTGCGCCGCGCTGATCTTCCCGCGGTATTCTTCCAGGAGCCACACGCGCAAGCTCTCCACCTCTGCCTGAAGCGAGGTTCGGGGATGATCAGCGAGGTGCTTGTAAAAAGAATCAATACGATGCCGCTCGGAAATAATACGTTCAATATATTCACTGAGATTCCGCGCCTTTTGGTTCCAAAGGCCGACACCGCCCTTCTGGAAAGGCTGGTCGAGTTTATATCGAAATTGATTCGCCGTAAGTTTGTTCGAGAAACGCTCTTCAAGAAATTTGCGGAACCTCTGCATCTCCTCCGGCGAGTAGCCGCGAAGAAGGATGGTCGAAAGCGTTTGCGCCACAACTCCGGCCGAAGGAAGGGATCCCGTCTTGTTTCCCGCGCTTTCACCTCCGCCGATCGGAGCCGCAAGGGCGGTAACTCCGTCCGAAGAAGTGGTAAGAAGTTCTTGAAACATGTGCGCCGTAATGGACTTGGCGACCTCCGGCCGCTTTTGCACGGTCTCGGATTTCAGTACCTTTCCGTCTTTCATGAAAAATATCCGCTTCGCGTCCCGCAGAGACCAGGCCTCGTGCGTGACCATGATGACCGTGCGCTTGTCTTTTTCGTTCAGTTCCTTCAAAAATTCCAACACCTTGTTCGCGCTTTCGGAATCAAGGTTGCCAAGCGGCTCGTCCGCCACGATGACGGGCGGATCGTTCGCGAGCGCGCGCGCGATGCCCACCCGCTGCTGCTGCCCGCCGGAAAGTTCGTGCGGATACCGGCTTGCGAGATGCTTGATGGTAAGGCGGTCCAAAATCGTAAGCGCCTTTTTTTCCCGCTCCGCCGGACGGATGCCGAGAAAAGCCATGGGGAGCGCTACGTTATCCACAACCGTAAGAGAAGGGAAGAGATTGAAATTCTGAAAAACAATTCCGACCCCGTCCTGCCGGTACTGGGCAAGGCCTTCGGGCGAGAGTCGGGTAATATCTTTTCCGCTGACCGCGATCTTTCCGCTTTGCGGCTGTTCGATTCCGGAAATGGCATAGAGGAGCGATGTCTTGCCGCAGCCGGAGGGGCCGAAGAAGGCGACATACTCGCCCTCCTCGATCTCCATGGAAACATTTTGCAAGGCCCAAACCTCCGCGGGCTTTCCGCGGTCGTACCAAAAATTTACTTTTTCAAGTTGAATGACGGAAGACATGGACGTGTGAACGTATTATATCATAAAATAATTTCATAAGCGCGGTGAATATGATAAAATATATGCATGCATGCGTCGTTCCGCACCTCACTCCGCCCCCACCACGGCCTGGGCACCGCGCTTGCTCTGGTTTTGATATTCTCTCTTGTCATCGGGTACGTCCTGCCTTCACAGCTTCCGTTTTCAGAGGCGGCATCATATACCTTCACCCAAACAGCGTGGACTACGGAAAGCGCGAACGCCACGGGTACCCACGCCTCAAACAGAACCGGATGGGCAACCTACTCAAGCGCTTCTTCGTCTATCGCGACCTCTACAACTCTTACCATTACCACGAGCACCACATCTTCCACGGAAACCACGGACACCCATTTTAACTCCGGCACTACGGCTTCCACCACTATTCTTGGCAGCGGAGCATCCGGACGACTGGATATTGCGACAAATACTTCGGCAGGGTTTTCCGTTTTCAGCGGAACATGGCTTTATCGCAAGCAGATCACCTTTGACAACGGCTCTTCAACGGAAGACCTCACCAATTTTCCTGTGATGGTAAAACTCACCTCCTCGACCGTGGATTTCACCAAATTCCACGCAACAGGCACTGACATCCGTTTCTCTGACTCTGACGGAAGCACATCACTCTCCTACGAAATTGAAACATGGGCATCTTCCACCACCGGAGCAATCATCTGGGTGAAGGTTCCCACCATAAACGGCACTTCCACAAGCGATTCTATTTACATGTATTACGGCAATGCCTCCGCGAGCGACGGGCAGAATGTTGCGGACGTGTGGAGCAATAACTATGAATTGGTGTGGCACGCGAATGACGCGGATCCGAGCGCGGGCGCGAATGACAGTACGAGCAACAACATTGACGGCACAAACGCCGGAGGCATCACGTCAGGAAATTCAGTGGATGGATATATCGGCAAGGCGATTCAGTTTGAGGGCGCTTCGAACGACTATTTTACCATATCAAACGCGGGAAGTTATTTTACTTCCGGCACCGCAACATACGAGGTTTGGACAAAGACTGATAATACAAGCGGCAATGGATGGATTGATGGATTCTCAAGCAGCGAAACGTTTCATTATCCGTGGACCGGAGACACTGTGTATATGGGATCATTTCGTTCGGCGCGCATAACGGTAACCAGCGCTCTTGATTCGACGGGCAGGGCGGCATGGCATTATCTTACGATGACCACGGAATCCGGCGGCAACTGGGTTATGAAGCAGAATTTAACAACCGCGAACACCACTGCCGCACAGAGCAGCATCACTATTCAGAGCACCTCAGAGGTTGGGCAAAGTATTAATACGCCATATACGGGGTTTCTTGATGAATGGCGTCTTTCGAGCGTCGCGCGCTCGGATTCCTGGATTCGCGCATCCTACAAATCCATGACCAATGTTTTCAACACCTTCGGATCCGAAGAAGGGGGACCCGCAACCTACGCCACCTCCGGAACCTTCACCTCCCAGATCATAGACACCGGAGGGAACGAGGCATACGGCACCGCGTCCTGGACAGCGTCCACTTCTGCAAATACCTCCGTTGGAGTAAAGATCCGTACCTCCAATTCCGCGTCAATGTCCGGTGCGACCGCGTTTTCCTCCTGCAATTTCATCACCTCCAGCACGGACATCTCAAGTGACTCCTGTGTTACAGACGGCCACAGGTATGTCCAGTACCAGGTAACCGCCTCCACGACGGCAACTAGCACAACCCCTTCCTTCTATGACATTTCCATCTCCTACTCCCAGTATCAGTCCGGAACCCAAACCCTCACCTCAAGCCCTTTCAACACCGAGAACTCCACAAATGTTCTCTCTT
>CAYXNB010000018.1:7609-11369 GCA_964466475.1 uncultured Candidatus Saccharibacteria bacterium | reverse complement strand
ACGACTGATGAGGGGACGGGGATTGTGCATACTGCGGTAGTGTATGGTGAGGACGACTATAACCTTGGGTTGCGGGAGGGGCTTCCGGTCATTCCTTTGCTTGATGAGCGAGGCCACTTTAACGAAAAGGCGCCGGAGTTTTTGCGGGATGCGTATTTTGAGAAGGCGAACAAACTTGTGATTCAGGACCTGGAAAGGCCTGAGCGGGGTTTGCTTTTCGGCAAAAAGCGGCACGAACACTCATATCCGCATTGCTGGAGGTGCTCGAACAAACTTTTTTACAACGCGATTCCCGCGTGGTTTGTGAATATTCAGAAAATTAAAAAGGATTTATTGAAGTCCAATGAAAAGGAGATTAACTGGTTTCCAGACCACCTAAAATTAGGGAGATATGCAAAAAGCGTGGAATCCGCGCCGGACTGGAATATTTCGCGCAATCGTTATTGGGGGAATCCGATTCCGGTTTGGCGGTGCGGGGATTGTAAAAAAGATATTGTGGTTGGGAGTATTAAGGAATTGGGAGTGGATTTGAAGGATTTGCATCGGCCTGGAATTGACGAGGTTGTTTTGAAGTGCTCGTGCAAAGGCGATGCGCGCCGCGTACCGCAGATATTTGATTCGTGGATGGAGGCGGGGTCAATGCCATTTGCCGAGTATCATTACCCGTTTGATTTATCACAGAAAAAGATTTTTGAGTCACGGTATCCGGCGCAGTTTGTGGCGGAATACATCGCGCAAACGCGGGCGTGGTTTTATGTGATGCACGTTTTGGGATTCGCGTTGTTCAAAAAAGCGCCATTTCAAAACGTGGTTACTACAGGGACTATTCTTGCCGAGGACGGCTCGAAAATGTCGAAGTCCAAAAACAATTTTCCGGACCCGTGGGTTGTGATTGAAAAATACGGGGTGGACGCTCTGCGGTTTTATTTGATGAATTCCGTTGTGATGCAGGCGGAAAATTTGAATTTTAACGTAAAGGACTTGGAAATTGTTCACCGCAAAGTGGTTACGATCTTGTGGAATTGCTTTCAGTATTTGCGGACGTACGGCGTACAGGCCGGATGGAGTGTCGGGACGCGAGGGGAGAAGGCGACAGAAAGCAACGCTCTTTTAGACACATGGATTTCTGTTCGTACGAAAGAATTGGTTGCCGGAGTTACCGAGGGGCTGGATGCGTATGACGCGGTCAGGGCGACTCGGGTAATCATGGAATATATTGATGACCTTTCAACGTGGTATGTGCGGAGATCGCGCGGGCGGACGGATGCGGAATTTTTTGCCACGCTTTCTCATTCGCTTTTTACCACGAGCAAAATCATCGCACCTTTTATGCCGCACTTGGCGGAGGTGTTATACGGCAATATACACGAATTATTTGGAGGGGAGGGCGCGGCATCGGTTCATCTTGCGGAGTGGCCCGCGCTTAAAAAGGTTTCTCGCGGCGAACAGGAGTTGGTTCATCATATGGCGTTGGCGCGGGATTTGGCGAGCAAGGCGCTCGCGAAGCGGGCGGAGGCGGGAATTGTGGTGAGGCAGCCGCTTGGATTGCTTAGGATTAAGGATCAAGGATCAAGGATCAAGGGACGAAGTGATTTATTGGAGATTTTGAAGGACGAGGTGAATGTGAAGGAGGTTGTGTTTGACGATTCCATCGCGGAGGAGGTTCTGCTTGATACTACGATTACGGAAGAATTGAAAAGGGAGGGGGAGGCGCGCGCCGTGCGGCGAGCGATTCAGGAGATTCGTAAACAGGACGGATTCCGTGTCGGGGAGGAGAATGTGCTTTTGGTGGAAAATGTTTCGGATTCGCAATTTGAGATTATGGAATCGGGCGCAAAAGGCACGGGCACCGCGGTTACGCGGGGCGTATTGGGTTCCGGTTCAAATTTTTCTATTCGGGAATTGCAGGTTGAGGGCGGGAAGGTGCGGTGTCAGTTTCAGAAGGTGTAGTTCGGTATTTGGATTATTTGCGTTATTTTCCTCAAAAAATCTGCATATGCAGATTTTTTGAGGACATTGAAAAAGGGCTTGCGGTTGTGTATGTGGAGTGGGTTATAATGGTAGTCCATGAAATCCATTTGTTTTTGTTCGAGCCAAAGATTTAAAGAAGAGATGGAGGGATTTGTTTCCGAACTCCGGCGTCTGGGGCGGGTGCGCGGAGAATCGCCTGTCATCTATCTTCCGAATTTTGAGAAGAAACCGAGGGGGTTTATGATGGCCCACGAAAAGGATCGCCTTCAGCAGGATGAAATGTATCGCGCAACTATCGCCGGTCTTGTGTACGACCATTTGTTTCGCAAGGTGAGGATAGCGGACGCGTGCTTTATTTTTAATCAGAACGGATATATCGGCGTGAATACCGCCGGAGAACTTTTTGCCGCCGCCGCTTTGGGGAAGCCGGTGTACGCCTTGGACGACCGCGTGCTTATGGGAACGTATCCCAATGATTTATACGAAGAGCCGTCTCCGCGCAAATTGATTCACGAAATTATTTCTACGCCGGAAGAACTTTTGGAACTTTTGTGTTGAAAGTTTTTTGTCATTTTAGTAGCGATAGCATCTAAAATGACAGATTTTAATTTTGGGAATTTTTTGAGGTTTCAGCGTTTTTAATGGAGCGAAGGAATTTCCACATTTCGCGTTCGGAGCGGATGACGTGGATTTGTTTTTCGTTTTTGTATTTTTCAAGAATTTCTATGATTTCCGGGCGGTGGGTTTTGGGGTAGTGCCAGACGTAGGACATAAATTTTCTGTCCAGGCGTTCCACGCAGCCCGGGGCTACGATGGTATTCGGTTTTGTGACGCGACGCAAGATGAGGCGGGCGAGGCAGACGAGGCGCGGGGCGTCCATGAATATGATGGCATCCGCGCGGGGGATGCGGAGATGGAGCGTGGACTGGTAATTGCCGTCCATAATCCACCTTTCTTTTTTTACGAGTTCTTTTACTTTTTCCTCCCATTCTTCATGCTCCGGACGTTGCCAGCCGGACTTCCAGTAGTGTTCATCAAGGCGAATCACGGGGAGATTAAATATTTTCGCGAGTTCCGTGGATATGGTTGATTTGCCGGCTCCGCCGGACCCGAGGACAAGGACGCGCTTCATTTTTTATAGGAGGCCGATTTTTTGCTTTGCTTCCCGCAGGGTTTTTTCGGCGATTTTGTTCGCGACCGCGCCGCCTTTTTTGAAGGCGGAGTCCGCCAGTTTTTTATTTTTTTGGAATTTTTTGAAATTGGTTTGGAATGGCTCGAGTTTTTTAATAATGACGTCCGCGAGGTCGCGCTTGAACTCCGCGTACCCATGCTCCGCGTATTTTTTGACGATTTTATCGGGTGTCGCTTCCATAAACTCAGCGAATATTGTTATTAAGTTGGAGATACCCGGCCGAGCTTCCGGGGAATAGGCGATTGTGGTTTCCGAATCGGTGATTGCGCGGCTGATTTTTTTGCGTATGACCTCGGGCGCGTCGGTTAGGAATAGACAGCCGCTTGGGGCGGATTTGGACATTTTTTTCGTCGGGTCGTCCAAGGACATAACGCGCGGGGTTTTTGTATGCACAACCTTCGGCTCCGGAAATGTGTTGCTGAATTTGCCGTTAAATGAACGGGCGAGGGTTCTTGTGAGTTCCAGATGCTGATCCTGATCATCTCCCACGGGCACGACCGCGGCCTTGTATACCAGAATATCCGCGGCCATGAGGACCGGATAATCAAAGAGTCCGGCTGTGGTCGGAATGCCGCGCGAGGTTTTGTCCTTGTACTG
>CAYXNB010000018.1:0-7509 GCA_964466475.1 uncultured Candidatus Saccharibacteria bacterium | reverse complement strand
TTATATCTCAATTACCACAGGAAGGACCATCGGTCGCCTGTTTGTCTTATTATACAGATATTCAGCAATCTGGTCTTTCATGATGCTTTTTATGTAGTCCGGGTCAACGGATTCGTAGTGGGGAATTCTGCCGATGATAGCGCGGACGCGGCGGCGAACTTCGTCCAGCATTTCTTTGTTTTCTTTCAGGTAGATAAAGCCGCGCGAGATGATGTCCGGATTTTTTATCACCTTTCCCGTTTTTTTGTTGATGGAGGCGATGACTACGATCATGCCTTCTTCCGCGAGTGTCCGTCTGTCACGGAGCACTACTTCGCCGATGTCGCCGATGCCGAGACCGTCAACGAATACGTATGAGGCGGGGACCCGTTCGCCCGTTACTTTCGCGCCCTGTTTGGTAAATTCGATGATGTCGCCGTTGTCCACGATTATGCTGTTTTCCTTTTTTACCCCGGCTTGGGCGGCAAGGCCCGCGTTTGTGGAGCGCATAAAGTAGTATCCGTGGATGGGCACGAAGAATTTCGGCTTTACCGCTTTTACCACCTCTTTAATTTCTTCTTGCGGGGCGTGGCCGCTTGAGTGGATGTCCATGGATTCCGAGGTGTGGATGATGGCTCCCTGGCGCGAGAGATTGTCTTTTAGCACCTGCACGCTCCTTTCGTTGCCCGGAATAACGGAAGAAGAAAAGATAAAGGTGTCGCCGGGCTTGGTCTGGATGTGGCGATGTTCGCCGTTGCCTATTCTCATAAGCGAGGCGTCCGGTTCGCCCTGGGCTCCGGTGCAGAGAATTACTATTTTTTTGTCGTCGAACTGCCCGAGATCTTCGAGGTTTACCATCACACCTTTGCCGATCTTCATGTATCCCAGATTTTGCGCTATCTGGATATTGGTTTTCATGGAAAAGCCGGAGGTCGCTACCACCTTGCCCATTTTTTCCGCGACTTTGATGATTTCATAGAGGCGGTCCAAGAGGGAGGCGAAGGTGCCGACAATAATCCTTCCGGGCGCGGCTTTGAAAATTTCCTCGATGTTTTGCACCACCACCTCTTCTGTTACCGAGTATCCGGGCTTGGTGGCGCCGGTTGAGTCCTGAAGGATGGCGAGGATATTCTGCTCGCCGATTTTTTTGAAGGTGTCGAGCGTTTTTGATTTTCCCGTTTTTGAGGAGCGATCCAGTTTATATTCGCCCGGGTGGACGATGTTTCCGACCGGGGTCTCGATGACGAGTCCTATGGTGTCCGGAATGTTGTGCTGAACATCAAAAAATTCGGCGGAAAAATACTCTCCGATTGCTGCTTTTTCTCCGGACTTTACGATCTTGAAATTCAGGCGCGGGGCGTTCAGAAATTCGTCCTGCCGCTTTTTCATTATTTCCTTGGTTAATTCTGTGGTGTAGATCAGGGGGTTGCCGAGGCGTTCTACCAGATAGGGTGCCGCGCCGATGTGGTCCAAGTGGGCGTGGGTAATCACTATCCCTTTTATGTTTTGCCGCTTTTTTTCGAGATAGGTAATGTCGGGAATGATGTAGTCGATTCCCGGAGTTTGTTCTTCCGGAAACTGGAGGCCCATGTCTACGACTATGATTTCGTCCTTGTATTCCAGAAACATCATGTTTCTGCCGATTTCTTCCAGGCCGCCCAGGGCGGCGAAGCGGAGGGCGTTTTCATCCCGTTCCGAGTCCTTTTTGGGTTCGCGGGCAACGCGAACTACCCCAAGATTTTCTCGTTTTGGCGGGCGGCGCATTGCCGATTTTTTACGTTCTATTGTTTTCATATATCCGTTCCGAAACTACGAATTATCCGAATCTACGAATGTCGGCGTAGTTTCATTTTTGACCTTTTTATTTTTTTGGTGTGCCCCCGAGAGGATTTGAACCTCTACGATCTTGCGACCATAGGCTCCTGAAGCCTACGCGTCTACCAGTTCCGCCACGGGGGCATATGTTACTGCGTCGTGCTTGTTGCTTCTTCTTTCGGTTTTATTATTCGCGCCCGCTTCACATACCATTTTTCAATGTGTTCGAATCTTTGGGATGGGGAGGAAATCCATGCGGTCTCGGGCGGGGCGATCTGTAATTTTTTGATGTGGACGTGCGTGTAGGGAATGGTGTAGAGGAAGATGGCGGGGGCGTCATTTTTTATGATGTCCTGCAACTCTTCTACTAGGCCGGCGCGTTCCGTTTCGTCCGCGGTTTTTCGGATTTTTTCCATCAGGCCGTCCGCCCTCGTGTTTTTGTAGAGAGACAAATTCAATCCCGGATAGAACCGTTCGGAGGAGTGCCAAAAAGGAAAAAGGTCTTCCGGAATTTCGGCAATGGTTCCAAAAAGGAGCATTTCATAATTTCCCGGCCTCAGCACGCTCTCCAGGACATCTTCGGATCGGAGGATAATCAGGTTGACGGAATCAATGCCCGCATTTTCCCACGCTGTCTTAATTATTTCTCCGGTTTCTTTCAGAAAATCAACGTCCGGGATTACCAGATTCAGGACAATTTCTCCCTCAACACTCCTCCTTTTTTCAATGTATTCGCGCACTTCGCCTTCGCTCATTTTGTTTTCCGGAGGGATTTGCGGGATGTGGATTATCGGCCCCTCGATCGGGATTCCCGGCATTTTTGTTTTATCCAGAGCATCTCGCAGGGCCCTCCGCATTGTTTGGCTTTTGAGCGCCGGATTTATTGATTCGTTTATGAAGATGGCGTAACTCCTTGCGAATGAAAGGGTAACGGATTCCGTGCCGCGAAGATTTTTTTCCTCCGGTCCGGTGCGGGGCGCGCCGCTTCCCAGCCCGTCGATCTGCCTTGTTTTAAGGGCGGTGAGGCGGCTCTCTTCGGTTTCAAAAAATATGAATACAATTTCGTCTATAAACGCCCGGTCTTTAGGGTAGTGTTCGTTTCTTGTCAGGCGAATTTCTTTTATAAATCCGTCTTTCCGTTTCGCCAGGTTTTTCATCTTATACGGTCCGGATCCGACCGGGGCCAGGTTGTAGTCGGAGAGTTTCAGGTTTGCCGGAGGTATTTTCCCGAAAATGTGTTCCGGGATTACGGGAAGATCCCTGATGGTTTGCGGGAAGAAGGCGAACGGGCTCGGCAAGGTGAATCGAACCTGAATTTCGCTTACGCGTTCCGCAACCACGCCGGTCCATTTTTTGTAGAGCGGGGACTTTGTTTCCGGATCCTGTATTTGCTTGATGGTAAAGATGATGTCGTCTGACGTGAGCGGTCTGCCGTTGGACCATTTCGCGCCTTCTTTGATTTTTATGACGTGGACCCTTTCTTCGTCCGTGGTTTCGTAGTTCGTGATGATGTCGCCCGCCTTTCCGAATACAACTTCGCTTATGTCCAGATCAACCGGATTTGCCGAAGTAACGGGGTTTATGGCAATTGGCTGACCCACCACGCCTTCGCGGTAGACTCCTCCCGACACGGGCAGGAAGGCGCTGTTTTGATTCATGGCGAAAGCGGCGGCTGTGATCCCGCTTATCACAAATACCGCGCATGCGCCGATGAAGACGTTTCGCTCTTTTTTAGTTAGAGAGGTGAATATTTTTTTTATCACAACTACGCGATGAGGTTTACCACGGCAAGAACGAAAAATGCCGCCGCCACTATAATGGTTGCCTGATATATGCGCTTTTCCAGTCCGCGCCTGGTTTCAAATGGAGTTCCGCCTCCGCCGAACACATTTGAGAGTCCGCTGGATCGTTCTTGGAGAAGCACCAGAATTATGAGAATTATTGATGTAATTACTTGAAGGGCGGTTAGCATACGTTATTCCTTTTTGTAGGAGATTTTCGCGCTCGCGGTCAGAACGATGTTCGCGGCGCTTACGATAAGTGTCGCGAGGAGGAGCGTTTTGTACCCCTCTATACTAATCGGATTTTGGAAAATGTCAAGGATATAGAGGATCGCGGCGTTTATTACTATGGAAAGAAGGCCGAGCGTAATCAGAATAAAAGGGGAGAGAATGAGGGTTACGACGGGGCGGATAAAGGTGTTTATCGCGGTTAAAACGAGGGCCGCGATCGCGAGGTCTTTGAAATTTCCGGTAAACGAGAATCCTTCAAAAAGATAGTCCGCCAGAAGAATGGCAAGAATGTTTGCGGCGAGATGAAGAATTATATTGCTTATGAGTTTCATGTTAGTTGTCGTAATAGCGATTCGCCGGTCATTTCGGGCGGGACGGGAACATTCATAAGTTCCAGGGTTGTGGGGGCGACATCGGAAAGGAGACCGATGGTCGGGGTTGCGGCGTAGGGCGGGAGTTCCCGGTGGCGAGCGAGATCATTTTTTATGAGAATCAGGGGTGCTGCGTTGCGGTTGTCGTTTTTTTCCGGGACTCCGGTTACGGGGTTTAGAATACTTTCTGCATTGCCGTGGGAGCCGACGACGAGCATGGCGTGGCCTTGGGGGACCGCATTTTCATAGAGGCGTCCCAGTTCCTTGTCTATCACGAGTACGGCTCTTTTCGTCGCGTCGAAGTTTGCCGTGCCTGCCATCATGTCCGCATTTGCGTAGTTTATTATGACGAGGTCAAAACCGCGTTCGTTTATTGCCGCCACCGCGCGGTCTGTTATGGCTTCTGCCCGCATTTCGGGATGCGCTTCGGGGCGCGCGTCTTTTTGTTTTTGAGGGAGGATGGTCCGGAATTCTCCCCGGAATGCTGATTCGTTCATGCCGTTCAGGTAATATCCGATGTTTTTTTCCTTGCAGGATTCCGCTATTTTCAGGGTGGTTTTGCCCGCGTTCGCTGCCGCCTGCACCAGGGGATTTGGAATCGGGGGGCGTTCCCGTTCGGTTTGCGATACGGTTCGTCCGGTACCGAGGGTCAGATGCCCCAGTTCGCTCGATCCCGGCTCTTCCCACCCGGCTCCCACGGCAAGACCATGGGCTTTTAAGCCGCCGAAAGGGAAGTTTGATTTCAGATAATTGAACCATTCGGGGTTTGCGACGTGGATGGGATTGGAGTCGTCGGCCCGTCCTATGCCCCAACCATCAAGTATGACGAAGATTACCATATTATTAATTTTATTATATAAGATTTTAATGTTGTATAATATATTCAATCTTTAATAATATTTACTCATTTTTATGAACGAAGCGCAGCGGGTAAGAACTCTCCGCCCCCACCACGGCCTGGGCACCGCACTTGCCCTGGTTTTGATATTCTCTCTTGTCATCGGGTATGTCCTGCCTTCGCAGCTTCCGTTTTCTTCCGCCGCCACCATAAGCAAGACATGGACTACTGCCGCTGATTTCAATAACAACGACGTAACAGGGGAGGGGGCAACAACCATTACCCAGGCGACCACGACCGCGGACAATACCGTTATCCTCCAGACCACGGGCACCTCAACCGCATCCGAAGCGTTCTCCGACTCCTCCGGCCTCGCAACCGCATCCTCCTCTGCAATCGTAACTGGTGGCTCCCTTGCCATCGGCTCCTCAAGCTGGACGCAGACCGACTGGACCGATGGCTCCGGAAGCACAAGCACGGCAAGCGGGTTTTCGACCTCAACTTCCATTTCCACATCAAGCGGATCTTTTTCTGTAAGCGCGGGAGGATACTCCCTCACAGGCGGCACCTGGACGTACAGGCGTCAGATTACTTTTGACAACGGCTCCTCAACCGAAGACCTTACGAACTTCCCAGTCCTCGTGAAACTTGCCTCCTCGACCGTTGATTTTACCAAATTCCATGCAACAGGCACGGACGTTCGTTTCACTGACTCCGACGGCTCAACCGAACTCTCATACGAAATCGAGAGCTGGGCTTCTTCCACGACAGGAGCAAGCGTTTGGGTGAAGGTTCCCACCATAAACGGCACTTCCACAAGCGATTCTATTTACATGTATTACGGCAATGCCTCCGCGAGCGACGGGCAACAGGTTACGAGTACATGGTCGAGTTATGCCGGAGTATGGCATTTGAAGGAGACGCCATCGGGAGCTGCAAACGAGATAAAAGACAGCTCGCCAAACGTGAATCACGGACAAACCTTTGGCTCTATGGCAGCCCCTGTGGCGGGGCAAATTGGGAACGCCCTTACATTCGACGGAGCGGACGAAGTGCGTGTTACGGATCCCGCGAACGGCTCTCTTGATTTTACGACCAGTATGACGGTGGAGCTTTGGGCCAAGGCGAGTTCCCAAGATACATATGACGAAATCATTGGGAAGACAACTACAGCGGGGGGGAGTCCGGGATATACTGTGTACTTTCCGGGTACGACAACCGGCAGGTTATACCTTTCATCTCCGGGTCTTGCCGCTGATATCAGTACTACCTGGGACAACAACTGGCAGTATTTGGTCGGGACGTATGATAATTCCAATATCAGGCCTTACAGAAACGGAGTCGCGGGCACTCCTTCCGCGGCAAGCGGATCTATCGGGAATTCAACTTTAAATCTTGCTTTTGGTAATTATCCGGGCGGCGGATACGGATTTACCGGTACGCTTGATGAAATTCGTCTTGCCTCCACAACGATGTCTGCTTCCTGGATCCGGGCGCAGTACAAGTCCATGACGGATGTGTACAATACTTTTGGATCTGAGCAGACACAGAGCGTTGCTTCCGGCACCCTCACCTCCAATATCTTTGACACAAGATTCTCCGACGGAGGAGCGACTTGGGGCACCATGTCCTGGACAACAAACAACTCTGCTTCCACAACGGTAAAGGTACGCACTTCAAATTCTTCCACCATGTCGGGGGCTACGGCATTTGCCTCATGCAATGCCCTCACATCGGGCGCGGACATCTCCTCGAACAACTGCGTTACCGACGGCCACCGCTACATCCAGTACTACGTAGAACTCTTGAGCGGTGCGACATTTAGCGACGTCACAGCCAACTTCACTCCTGCAAGCGGGGTCTACACCGCCCGCTCCAACGCCATTGACTCCACATCCCTCAATATCTCCCATGCCAAACTGACCGCTACAAGCACTCCGGGATCCGGCTCCATTGCCTACTACCTTTCTTCTGACGGAGGCGCGAACTGGTATTCCACAACCGCGGGGCAGACCATCACTCTTGCAACCTCGACCGGCTCCTCCCTCATGTGGAGAGCGGACCTTACCGGAGACGCAACCGTGGACTCCTTGTCCGTGGACTACACGACCTATTACGCAACCGGCTCCATCACCAATCTCAAGATCGACGCCGGAGGAGACGCAACCTGGAACACCATATCATGGACCACGACCCAGCCCGCAGGCACGGAGATCAAGTTCCGTACAAGAGGAGCCACCACCGCAGAAGGGGAGGGGGCGCTTTCCTCGGCAACCTGGTCTTCCTACTATTCAACTTCCTCTAATTCCGCGACCATTACGAGTTCAAGTCCCAACCCTGTTTTTCGCTGGTTTGAGATCGAGGCTTACTTTACAGGAGCAGGAGGGGCGCTTACCCCCACGCTTTCCGACTTTTCGGCGCAGTATGTGATCAATGCCCCTCCCCAGTTCAACCCCTCCTACGGAACCCAGGGACAGACCGCGGAGCAGCTTGC
>CAYXNB010000017.1:0-14497 GCA_964466475.1 uncultured Candidatus Saccharibacteria bacterium | reverse complement strand
GCAGAGGGAAAGTCCGTGCGCCTTGTGAAGGACACCAGCGATCGCGACCCCCTAAACCGCATTTTGCGGTACGTGTACGCGGAAGATGAAAATGGCCGGTGGATTATGATAAATGAAAAACTTGTTTCGGAAGGGGCGGCAATTGCAACTCCCTATCCGCCGGACACCAAGTTCGAAGCAGTCCTCAAAAAAGCGGAAGAAGAAGCAAGAGCAGCAAAAAGAGGGTTTTGGGCTACTTGCTCCAATTAACAACGTTCCACCATGCCGCGATATAGTCCGCCCGGCGGCTTTGGTACTTCAAGTA
The DNA here is from genome assembly GCA_964466475.1 of uncultured Candidatus Saccharibacteria bacterium. Lineage (GTDB taxonomy): Bacteria > Patescibacteriota > Minisyncoccia > UBA6257 > GWB1-50-10 > JAUYPG01. The sequence goes on along the minus strand of CAYXNB010000017.1, from coordinate 14,193 downwards.
GTATGCGTGCTCCCACACGTCGATGCCCAGAAGCGGGGTAAGACCTTCGGAAATCGGGTTGTCCTGATTTGCGGTTGAGGTTACTTTAACTGCTCCCAAAGCGTCTTTTACAATCCAGGCCCAGCCGCTTCCGAACCGGCCAAGGGCCGCGGCGGTAAACTCTTCTTTGTATTTTTCAAATATTCCGGGATCGCCTCCGGTATTCGGCGGCGCCATCCAGTTCCAAAAAAGCGAGTGGTTGTAATGGCCCCCCCCATGATTCCGTATCGCGCCTCGGATATCTTCGGGCACAACGGACAGATTCTTTAAAAGTTCGTCAATCGGCTTTTCCTGCAATTCGGGGTATTTTTCCAGAGCCGCGTTCAGTTTATCAACATACGCCTGGTGGTGTTTGGCGTGATGGATTTCCATGGTCTTTGCGTCTATGAACGGCTCCAGGGCATCATACGCGTACGGAAGTTGAGGGAGAGCATGATTCATATATAAATACTATATCACATTTGTTGCGCCGCGGTAAAAGATGTGATATATTGCGAGCGTTTCAGCAGAATTATGGAAGAGCAAAATCCCCAAACATTGAAAGACCTGAAAAAAATCCGGGAGCGCTATCGCACCCAGGCGTTCGCCATGATGCTGGAGATCGCCGTTATTTTCGGGATACCGGCGGCGCTCGCCTATTTTTTTGGGAAAAAATTTGACGCCGACTACGACGCGGGAAAAAAGTTTACCTTCGCTTTTCTCGTCTTTACATTTGTATTTTCTTGGATTATTGTCGTGGTGCGGTATCGGAGCATCAGTAAAAAGTTGAGAGCCGCTGACGAGGCGATACGGAAAGAAATGGAAGATAAATAAAGGTAAATCACATGGATACGCTTTTCAGAATTTCTCGAGACATCCCCGGCGTGGAAGCGGAGACCCTTTTTCAGATTTTCGGTCTTCCGGTCCGGAATTCCCTCATCCTGAGCGTCGTGATCACCATCCTCCTTGTTGCCGCTGCGGCATGGGTAGTAAAAACATTTCGCGTGAATCCGGGCAGGGGACAGGCAGCGGTTGAAATCGTATACGAAGGCGTAAAAGGGCTCGTGAGCCAGATTACCTCAAGCGCCGAGCACACCAAAAAGATATTGCCGCTCATCGGCACTATTTTTGTATATCTTGGGGTGTCAAACGTGATAGCCGCCGTGCCGGGTCTTACGAGCATCGAGTACGGAGGAGTCGCGCTTTTTCGTACGCCCACAACCGATTTTAGCGTTACCTTCGGGCTTGCCCTCGCGCTCATCCTGCTTATCCAGGTAATAAGCATCAGGGACTGGGGTCTTTTCGGGTATCTCGGAAGATTTTTCCAATTCCGGCAGGTATATGAAGGATTCAAAAAGGGGATCGGAGCCGGAATGCAATCTATTATCGAATTCCTTATCGGTCTTTTGGACATCGTTTCCGAAATCTCTCGCGTCATCTCGCTCTCTCTGCGCCTTTTCGGGAATATTTACGCCGGAGAGGTGATCGCCATGATTTTTCTCGGAGGGCTTGCCTATGTGCTCCCCGCGGTATGGCTTTCGGCAAACATCTTTTTTTCGCTGATCCAGGCGGTGGTCTTTTCCGGCCTTGTAACCGCCTACTACATGATTTCCCTGAAACCAAAAGAAGAAGAGTCAAAAAAGGTCGTCGCGGATATTTAAAGCAAAAAATGCTGAAACATTCATGGAAACAAATCCGGAATATATCGTAGAAGCAACGCGCCTTGTGGCAAAGGCAATGACCACCCTCGGAATGGGCGCCTCAGCGCTTGGCGAAGGATTCTTGATAGGAAAGGCGTTCGAGGCCATGGGAAGAAACCCCGAAATTTCGGGAGAACTCTTCGCGCGAATGATCATCGGCACGGCAATGGCCGAATCAACGGCCATTTACGCGCTTGTCGCATTCTTTATTCTGTAATCGGCGTATAGTAATAAAAAACACTTCAATATATGGGCATTGTCCGCGAAGCACTGGCAAACATCGGGTTCGACTGGCGCGTGGCGCTCGCGAACCTGGTAAACTTCGTCATCCTGTTTTGGGTGTTGAAGCGGTTTTTGTTTCGTCCGATTGAAAAGGTGCTGGATGAGCGCAAGGAAAAGATAGAAAAAGGATTGGAAGACGCCAGGCGCGCAGAGACCGAACTCATGATGGCGAAAGAAGCGGCAGAGCGTGAAATGGAAAAGGCCCGTGGAAACGCGAACGAAATAGTTGCCGGAGCGAAAAAGCGGGAAGAGGTGATTTTGGCCGAAGCCGCGACAAAGGCCGAAGAAATTGCGGCGAAAAAACGAAAAGAAGCGGAAGAGGCGATGAAGAAGGAAAAGGCGCGCTTGGAATCCGCGCTGAAAAAAGAAACCGTGGACCTCGTCGTGGACGGCGTGGGCAAGGTTTTAAAAAACGTCGTGGATGAAAAGAAAAACGCCGAGTTGGTAAGGCGCCTCATGCAGTAATAAGATGGTAAAAGCAAGAACAATCGCCAGGGCCCTCCTGGACGCGGCCGAGGGAAAAGGGGCAGATTGCGAAAAAATCGCGGAAAACTTTCTGCGGTTCGCAAAAGATCACGGCATCACCCTCCAGATCCCTGCCATACTGGACGCTTTGGAGCGCGAAGAGCAAAGGCGAATCGAGCAAAAAGCGGTTGTGATTACCCTGCCGCCTTCATCGGAAGAGAGCGGCCTTGTCTCGCGCATACGGGCCTGCGTGGGTGCGGGCGAGGAGGCTGAAGAAAGGGTGGTTCGGGACGCCTCTCTTATCGGGGGATTTACTGCCCGGTACGGCGGGCGTTTCTACGACGGAAGCGTGTCCGGATATCTGGAAAGATTACGAAAAGAACTCTACGTCTCCTAAATATATGAAAAGCGATACACTATTAAAACAACTGAAAAAGAAAATAACCGAAACGGATTTTAAAGTTGATGTGCGCGAGGTCGGCACCGTTGTCGAGGTCGGAGACGGCATCGCCCGCATGATCGGCCTCGAGAAGGCTCAGGCCTCTGAAATGCTTGAATTTCCGGGCGGCGTAACGGGCCTCGCCCTGAACCTGGAATCCGACTCCGTGGGGGCCGTGCTTTTGGGGGATTGGAGTTCCGTAAAAGAAGGTGATTCAGTGAAGCGCACGGGCGTGATCTTGTCTATTCCGGTATCCGAAGACCTTGTCGGCCGCGTGGTGGATCCGTTGGGTAATCCATTGGACGGCGGAGACCCTATTTCAAAAGAAGCAACCTATCCGGTAGAGCGCATTGCTCCCGGAGTAATCGAGCGGCAGGCCGTAAGCGAGCCCGTGCAGACCGGAATAAAGACTATTGACTCCATGATTCCGATCGGCCGCGGCCAGCGCGAACTTATTATCGGCGACCGCCAGACCGGAAAAACCGCCATTGCGATAGACACGATTATAAATCAAAAAGGGGAGGACCTGCTCTGTATTTATGTCGCGATCGGGCAGAAGGAATCCAAGGTGGCGCGCATTATTGAAAAACTGAAAGAGGCCGGAGCGATGGAATATACCGTGGTGGTCAATTCCGGCGCCTCGCGTCCGGCCGCACTCTCGTATCTCGCGCCCTATGCCGGAGCCGCGATCGGAGAATTTTTTATGGACAAGGGAAAGGATGTTTTGATCGTCTATGACGATCTTTCAAAACACGCCATCGCCTATCGAGAACTTTCACTTCTGCTCCGCCGTCCTCCGGGCCGCGAGGCGTATCCGGGAGATGTGTTTTACCTGCACTCGCGCCTTTTGGAGCGTGCCTGCCGCCGCAACAAGGAAGCCGGAGGGGGATCCATGACCGCACTGCCCATCATTGAAACTCTTGCCGGAGATATTTCCGCCTACATCCCAACGAACGTGATTTCGATCACGGACGGACAGATCTATCTCGAGCCCAACCTGTTCTACAAAGGGATACGTCCGGCCATTAACCTTGGTCTCTCGGTTTCCCGCGTGGGATCGAGCGCGCAGATAAAATCTATGAAAAAGACCGCGGGCAAGATGAAGCTCGCTATGGCGCAGTTCCGCGAACTCGAGGCGTTTTCCCAGTTCGCCGCGGACCTGGACGAGGAAACAAAGCGCCAGCTTGCCCGAGGCGAGCGCATTACGGAGCTTTTAAAACAGCCCCAGTACGCTCCGCTTGGGGTAGGCGCGCAGGTGTCGCTGATATACGCGGTAAATAACGGCCACCTGGACTCCGTGGAAATACAGGATATTCGCGAATGGGAAAAAAATTTCCTCGAGTTTATGAAGACGGCAAAAAGCGATCTTTTGGAAGACCTTGTGAAAGATTGGAACGACGATATCGAGAAAAAATTAAAACAGGCCGTTGAAGAATTCAAAAAAAGCAACTAAACCAAAAACATGCCGTCAACAAGGGCAATACGCACAAAAATAAAGGCGGTCGGGAATATTCGCAAGATTACGAAGGCGATGGAGCTTGTTTCCGCGAGCAAGATGAAGCGCGCGGTAAAAAGCGCGCTCCAGACACGGGAATACTCCGGCGAAGCGCTCGCGCTCCTCGCGCACCTCGCGCGCGAACAGGATGCCGACCACCCCTTTCTCCATCCGGGCAAGGGGGAAGGAACGATCGTGGTGCTTATGGCGTCAAACAAGGGGCTTTGCGGAGGATTTAACGCCACGATAATGCGCGCGTTCGCGAAATACGTCCGTGAGCGCGGGGATGAGACGATCCGATGTGTCACTGTAGGCAGATACGCGGAGCGGGCGGCAAGAAAGCAAAAAAAAGAGGTTATAGCGAGTTTCACAGATATTTCCGACTATCCGGGCATGGAAGATATCGGGGGGATCGGCAAGATTTTGTTTGATGAGTTTTCAGGGGGAGGGTGCCGGAGAGTTGTGGTTTTTACGACCCACTTCATCTCGGCCCTGGTAAGCCGGCCTGCCGCACGCGAACTCCTGCCCGTGCATCCGGAAATTATCAAAAATATTATTGAAGAAAAAGAGTCGGCACAAAAAACAGAGAGGGAAAAGGAGCTCGCCATGTATCTTTTCGAGCCCACAAACCGGGAGGTCCAGGCCACCATCATTCCGCGTCTTGTGGAATCCGTTATCTATCAGATGCTTCTGGAATCGCTTGCCTCCGAGCATAGTGCGCGCATGGTAACAATGAAGAACGCCTCGGATAACGCAAAGAATATTGTGGAAGATCTTACCTTGGCGTATAATCGGATTCGGCAGGATTCGGTAACAAGAGAAATATCCGAGATTGCCGCCGGAGCGGGAGCGTTGCAGTAGCAGAATATCTAATCTCTAATCCCTAAATTCTAAACAATCTCAAATGCCAAAATCCAAAAAAATAAAAACGTTTTTGAAATTTGATATTAGAGTTTTGAAATTGTTTAGAGATTAGAAATTAGGATTTAGAGATTAAATAACACATATATGAACAAAAACACAGGAGTCATAACCCAGATAATAGGAGCGGTAGTGGACGTTCGGTTCGAAGGCGATCTGCCTGCCGTCTACAACGCGCTCGAGGTAAAAACAAAAAAGGGAACGCTGACCCTCGAGGTGGAAAATCATCTGGGGTTAAAAGAGGTACGCGCGATTGCCATGGGCTCGACCGACGGCCTTACCCGAGGCGAAGAGGTGGCAGACACCGGAGCCCCCATCTCCGTCCCCGTAGGTCCGGAAACGCTGGGCAGGATGTTCGACGTGGCGGGCAATCCCATAGACGCCCTCCCCGCGCCAAAGGCAAAAAAACGTTACCCCATTCACCGGGCATCTCCGTCCCTGGAAAGTCAGTCCGTAAAAACGGAAGTATTTGAAACAGGCATTAAGGTCATTGATCTTTTGTGTCCGTTTCTGAAGGGAGGCAAGGTTGGGCTTTTTGGCGGCGCCGGAGTCGGGAAGACCGTGCTCATTCAGGAGCTCATCAGGAATATTGCCACCGAGCACGGAGGATATTCGGTGTTTGCCGGAGTGGGGGAACGCTCCCGCGAGGGCAATGACCTCTATCATGAAATGAAGGACTCCGGCGTGCTGGAAAAGACCGCGCTCGTGTTCGGCCAGATGAACGAGCCGCCCGGCGCCCGCGCCCGCGTGGCGCTCTCCGCGCTTTCCATGGCGGAATATTTTCGGGACGAAGAAAACAAAGATCTTCTTATATTCATAGACAATATTTTTCGCTTCACCCAGGCCGGTTCCGAACTCTCCGCGCTTCTTGGGCGCATGCCCTCGGCCGTGGGATACCAGCCGACCCTTGCCACGGAAATGGGTACGCTCCAGGAACGCATCACCTCAACGGACAAGGGATCCATTACCTCGGTGCAGGCGGTATATGTTCCCGCGGACGACCTCACAGACCCCGCGCCCGCGACCACCTTTACCCACCTCGATTCGACTGTGGTGCTCGCGAGAAGTTTGGCCGAACTGGGGATCTATCCCGCGGTGGATCCGCTCGACTCCGCCTCAACCATACTCACCCCCGCATTCGTGGGAGAAGAACACTATAGAGTTGCTCGCGATGTCCAGCGCACGCTCCAGAGGTATAAGGATCTTCAGGACATCATCGCTATTTTGGGGATGGACGAACTCTCGGACGAAGATAAATTAACCGTCTCCCGCGCGAGGAAAATTCAGCGGTTCTTTTCCCAGCCCATGTTCGTGGCCGAGCAGTTTACCGGCATCTCGGGCGCCTATATTCCGCGTGAAGAAACCGTGCGCGGATTCAGGGAGATTCTGGAAGGCAAGCACGACGACAAGCCCGAGAGCGCGTTCTATATGAAAGGCGGAATTGATGAGGTGAAATAAATGACGAAAACCATTCATTTCAAGATAGTAACTCCCGAACAAGTGGTTTATGAAAGCGAGGTGGAAGAAGTCGTCCTGCCCACCAGAGCCGGAGTAGTCGGCATTCTTCCGAATCACACTCCTCTTGTTTCTCTTTTGGTGCCCGGGGAAATGGTTGTAAAAAAGGAAGGCGCGCGCCTGCCCTTCGCGGTTGCCGGCGGCGTTATAGAAGTGCGTCCGAAAAGCGAGGTGGTGGTTTTGGCGGATTCCGCCGAACGCGCGGAGGAGATTGATCTGAAGCGCGCCGAAGTTGCGAGAGACAGGGCGCGTAAAATGCTGGAGGAAAAGGAGCATCTGGACGACATCCAGTTCGCGAAACTACAGGCGATCCTTGACCACGAGATGGCGAGGATCAAGGTCCACCAGAAATACAGAAGATAACGCGCTCTTGGCGTGCGCCCCGGAGGAAGGTATGATAAGGGCATGCATGCTGATTTCGCGTTAATTTTTCTCTGGGTGGCGATCGTGCTTATGGTGGCAAAAACAGCCGGACTGGTGGAAAGGTTCGGTCAGCCCGCTGTTTTAGGGGAGCTTGTAGCCGGCATCGTGCTCGGCAACCTTGCGCTTTTCGGGATAAATTTTTTTGAGCCCATAAAAACAAACGAGATTTTTGCCTTTTTGGCCGAACTCGGGGTCGTGATTTTGCTTTTTCAGATCGGGCTGGAATCGAACATTCACGACATGAAAAAGGTCGGGATGCGGGCTTTTGGCGCAGCAGTAATTGGTGTCGTTGCCCCCTTCGTGTTGGGCGCCTATATTGTGGGACCGCTCGTACTTCCCGGCCTGGGTTCCGCGGCATACCTTTTTCTTGGCGCGTCTTTGACAGCAACCTCGGTAGGTATCACCGCGCGGGTTTTTAAGGATCTGGGAAAATTAAAAACAGGAGCGGCGCAGATCGTTTTAGGCGCGGCAGTCATAGATGACGTGCTGGGGCTTGTGATTCTTGCAGTTGTTTCCGCTCTCGCGCTCGCGGGGGCGGTAAGCGCGGGGCTCATAGGTTGGATTATTGTAAAGGCCGCGGTATTTCTTGTGGGTGCGATTATTGCGGGAGGCGTCTTTGGGTCATTTTTAGGAAAGATGCTTTCAAAAATTCACACCGGCCACGGCATGAAGTTTACTATGGCGCTCGCCTTCGGGCTCGTATTCGCCTATCTAGCGAAATGGATCGGCCTTGAACCTATTATAGGCGCCTTTGCCGCGGGTCTCGTGTTGGAGGCCGTGCACTTTAAATCGTTCGAAAATCCGACCCTGCACCACGTGGAAGAGCTTATCGAGCCGATTGCCTTTCTTTTCGTGCCGCTCTTTTTCGTCTGGGTTGGAATGAAGGTTGACATAACTGTTTTGGGAAACGGACGCGTGCTTATGTTGGCGCTTGCCGTAACCGCGGCGGCATTTGTTGGAAAAATAATAAGCGGTTTTGCCGCGGAGAAGAAAAATCGATGGATCGTAGGTTTCGGCATGGTCCCGCGCGGCGAGGTCGGCCTCATCTTCGCGAGCGTGGGCGCATCGCTTGGGGTTATAAGTCCGGAGGTTTTTTCCATAGTAGTCGTGATGGTGATTTTAACAACGCTCGCGACCCCGCCGATTTTAAGCGCGCTTCTTCGCAAAGAGATATGAATATAAATATAAAAGAAACGATAAAAAAGCAGGAGATGATTTCAGCGGCCGTCACGGTGTTGCTTTATGTAGCCGCATGCGCTGTGTTTTTTTTAAACTTCGGCGGTCTGCCCGTCGGGGACTTGATACTCCGCTTCAATGCCGCCGAAGGAATCCAGACCCTGGGTACGCGCATGGGCGCACTCGGGATTCTTGTTATGAGCGGGCTCCTCATTGTCAGCAATGGATTTCTCGCCAGGGAACTTTTTTACCGTGAGCGGATACTCGCCATGCTCTTTATCTGGGGTTCGGGTCTTGTCGCGCTTTTTACTCTTATCGCCATGGGTCTTATTGTTTCAATCAATTGAAATTGCCATTAATTACAATAAATTACTATTAATTACTTCGTAATTACCATGCTGTATATCATTTTTGGAATCGCCGCGATCATAGTCCTTCTTGTGGGCTTCTATTTTATTGCAAAGTCTCTTACCCCAAAAAAAGAGGAAGAAAAAAAGGACGACCAGTCCTTTTTAATGCTTCAAAATCAGTTGCAGGAAATCACAAAAGTTCTGGACGTAAAATTGGGCGAGTCCTCAAAATCCGTCCAGCACCAATTTTCGGAAAGCGCGAAAATAATCCGCGAAGTAACCGAGCGCCTGACTAAGCTCGATGAAACCAACAAGCAGGTGGTAAGTTTCGCCTCCCAGCTTGAACGCCTTCAGGATATCTTGAAAAATCCGAAGCAACGGGGGATCCTCGGCGAGTTTTACTTGGAGACCCTGCTCAAAAACGCCTTCACGCCCAAGCAGTACGAGATGCAGTACAAATTCAAAGACGGAGAAATAGTGGACGCCGCGCTTTTTGTCGGGGACAAGATAATTCCCATTGACTCCAAATTTTCTCTGGAAAACTACAACAGGATTATTGAGGAAAAAGATCCGACCCGCCGCGAAGAACTGGAAAAACTTTTCAAGCAAGATCTGAAAAAGCGCATAGACGAGACGTCAAAATATATCCGCCCCGCGGAAGGTACCACGGAATACGCTTTTATGTTCATCCCCGCGGAAGGAATTTATTACGACTTGCTCGTAAATCAGGTGGGCGCGATAAAGGTAAATACCCGTGATTTGATTGACTACGCCATCGGACAGAAAAAAGTGTATATTGTTTCCCCGACCACGTTTTATGTAACCCTTCAGGCAATGTGGCAGGGCATGAGAGCATACGAGATACAGGAATCAACAAAAGAAATTTTGAAAAACGTGGAAGGCCTGCGCCGCCACCTGCAGAGTTACGAGGATTACATGATGAAATTGGGAACCCATCTCGGCACCACGGTCAACGCCTACAACGCGGCGTCAAAAGAACTGAAAAAAGTGGACAAGGATGTCTTGCGCCTGACCGGAGAGGGGACGGAGTATGACGCGCTCGCTTTGGATAAGCCCTCCGCTGACGATGAATGAAGAAAAAAAATGGAAAGAACTCTTGAGGTGGCGCCGGGCCTTTGCCTGGATTCCGTTCGTTGACTTTGCTCTGGTTGCCGGCTCCATGGCGCTCGGCGAGGCGCGCGAGGATTCTGATTTTGACATAATTCTCGGTTGTAAAAAAGGAAGAATGTTTACCGCCCGCGCTTTTACGATTTGCGTATTTAATATTTTAGGGAAACGGAGAAAAGGAAAATATACGAAAGAGCAATCAAAAGATAAATTTTGTTTTAATCACTTCGTAACCCCTGATTCCTACGCCCTTCGCCCGCCCTATAACGAATACTGGAAAACATTGTATCGGCGTCTGGTTCCAATCTACGGCAGGGAAGAGGCGATAAAAAAATTTTTTTCCGCAAACGACTGGTGTGGCCGTTCGGGTGCCATGCCGGCGTTTAAGGCAAGGAGATTTCATCTTTTCCGCAGTTGGGCGGAAGAGATGTTGGGGGGCGCGTTTGGCGACTTTCTAGAGCGTTTCCTCATGCAATACCAACTGCATCGCATCTATAACAAAGTCGGGCCTCGAGAAAGTCAAGTAGACAATTCTATGGGATTGTCCACTCGACTCTACGCGGACGAAAACGAACTCGAACTCCACCCCGACACCTCCCGCATAGAAGAATGGATTTCTCGAGGAAAAAAATAAAATTTTAAAAAACGGCATTTTAGATGCTATAGCATCTAAAATGACAAAAAATAAAAAATAAGAAGCCCCCTGACCGCGTGGTCGAGGGGGCTTCCGGGACGCTCCTAGCGGAGGAGCATCATCCGCGCCCGGAATGAGCGCGAGCCGGCGCGGAGCTCTACAACGTAGAGTCCGCTCGCGACTAGCTCGCCGAGCGCGTTTCGACCGTCCCAGTAGGCCGCCTTGTCGCGGCTGGTGTAGGAACCAGCCGGGAGGTGGCCCAGGTCGAGGATGCGGACAATGTTGCCCTTCAGATTGTAAATCGTCAGGGAAACATCCGCGTCCAGCGACAGCTGGAACGGAATCCATGTTTCGGGGTTGAACGGGTTGGGGTAGTTCAGCAGGAGACGCGTCTCCTGCGGGAGCGGAGTCGGCTGGTTCGCCGTACCCGCATCTCCCGCGAGAGCGTGCTCAACCTCCTCAAACGACTTTTGACCGCTTTCAAAGTCGTTGAGGAGAGCGAACAATCGCTCCTGCGAAACCCCCCGACCCGTCGGGATGGCAGAAGGCGCCGGGTTGGCGTTGGCGCCCTCCTTGACGGCATCTTGCCAGGGCAAGCCCTGGAAGACGACCGTCGCGTCGTTACGGGCGAGGATAATGAATCCGCGCCCCCCGCGAACCTCTGCTTCCGCGCCATGCACCCGTCCGTTGCCGAACAAGGTGTTGGCGGAAAAGCGTCCACCTTCTTCGGGGATGACTATGAAGCCATCGCCGAGAAAGCGGAGGAGATCGTGGGAGGTTTGAATCCGGGGGTCCTGGCGGGGCACGCCGATGAGATTGATCCCCCGCCGGAGGACGACCTCGGGATTCAACGCGGTACCCCGAATTGTGATCGCCACATCTTTTTTGTTGGTTTTGCTTCCGACATTGAGGATCACCGGACGACCTTCAAGTCGAAAGTTGTTGGAGGAATCAAGGCCCATGTCGCTTACATAAGCCACAAAACGACCCCCAACAAAACCAATGGCAATACGTGCGATCACGTCGCCGTCCAAAAGGGTCAGCAAGTCGCTGACCCTCTCGACCCCCGCCACGCGAAGCGGCAGGTGGACCAGAGAAATCTGGCCCGTGGGAATCGAAAGGGTGTAGGCGACCGCCGACGTCTTCAGAACGACAATTTGTGAAGACGTCGATACATTTCCGGCTTTGTCGCGAGCCGTCACCGTGATGGCCCGCTCGCCCGAAAGCGAGGGGTCAACGGAAACGACCAAACGGAAACGCCCCGCGACGTTCGGATCCTTTTCCAACACGACAGGTTCCGTCAGTGTCGGGTTCAGACCTGAAACGTCCGCGGAAACACTTTCCGCGTCCGGATTCTCAACGATGATCTCCACGGATCCATCGCTAGAATCCAGATCGGACTGGCCGGAAACCTTCGGGGCGGGAGGCGGCGTGCCGTCAACCACGACGGCACCAGGAGCCGTCGCGACCCGGTTTCCCACAGTTACCCGCAGGTCTAGGGTCGCATCCCCGGTGCCCTCGGGAACGACGACGTCGCCCGTGAACACGCCAGGCGTGGTCTCCGTGAGCGACGCGCTCGCGACCACGATTCCGGTCGTCGCGTTGACGAGCTCCGCTTTGGCGGGCTTGCCCGATTCTCCGCGAACGGAGACGGGCAAGGACCCGCCGGGTTGAATCGACACAGTTTCGTCGCCGTCGCCGAGGACGACATCGGACACAGGCGTGTCCGGCGTTTCGACGACGACAGCGATGGTGGACGTTACGGAGTCGCCGTTCGACCCCGTCACCGTTACCGGGACGGAGTGCGAACCAGGTTCTCCGGTGATATCCACCGAAGTTTCGAACACACCAAGGCTCGACTCACTCAAAGCGACTTCGCCAAGCGTCGGGTTCAGTCCCGACACGTCGGCAGTCACCTTGGAACCCGTCTCCGCCATAACTCGTAAAACGAACGGCTCGCCAGCAACAGCAGGCACGTTCGTCTCGACAGGTTTAGCAGGATCGGGGGGGATCGGGATGCGACCTGATGCCTCGGCAGAGGCCTCGAGTCCATCCCTTCGAGCAGTCACTTTATACGAATATGTCTTCCCCGCCTTCACCGACGGATCGGTGTAAGACGTAGAAAACAGATACGTTAAGGACTGCCCGTCCCGGAAGACTTCGAACGAGTCCGCGCTTCCTGTCCACGACAAGACCAGAGAAGTGCCTGAAACAGCGATGGCCAGCCCCGAGATCGTCGGGGCGTTCGGCGACCGAACGGAAAAGCCAACGGTCGTCTCGTTCCCGGCGGCGTCCCGCACGCGAAGCGTGTGGGATCCGATGCCGGAAACAAAAGTGCCGGAACTCACAGAAGTCCCGTCCAGGAACCCATTTCCGCCACTGAAGACAAGGGTGGTCCCGGACAGAAATTCCTGTGAGTTCACAGGATTGGTTATAACTGGCGGTGTCGAGTCCTCGCGAACGAGGATGTCGACAAGGTCCGTCGAGTTGCCCGCCCGGTCCATGGAGAAAACCGTGATCCTATTCACGGCATCCTGGACCAGCGGGACCTCGACTGAAGCACGGCCGTTCGCGTCAAAGGTCGGCGCGGCGTTCACGCCCGATGCCGACGCAGAAACGCGGAAGATCGCCACGGGATCGCCAGATGCAGAAATTACGATCCGGTCCGCGTTGATGTCCGCGGGAACCGGATCAAGAACCGGAGATGACGGGGGGGTCTTGTCTATTACGAAAGAAGGGTAGGTGACCGTGTGGATTGCGTCCCGCACAGTCAGCGCATATTCTCCGTCTTCGGTAATCGGCGTACCGGAGATATATGACGTCCCGTTCAAGGTCGCCTCTCCTCCAACAACCTCTAGCACGACATCCCGATTCGTGATGTCGCCAGGGAGTCCGGTGGCAAACGGTGGTGTCGAGTCCTCGGTGATGGAGAAACTCGACGACACTGTTTTCCCGAACTCATCCGCGATAGTCGCGACGAATTCGTTTACAGCATCCTGCAGAAGGGGAACGGTGAGCTCGAAAGCTCCGCTCCCGTCCGTAGTTGTCGAAAACGAATCCGTGCCGCGCGTCACCGCGACACTACGATTCGGTTCGCTCGTCGTGCCGACGAGCAAAACCGAATCCGCGTTCACAATGGACGCGGCGGACGAAAACGACGAGATGGTTGGGGGGAAGGTGGTGACGGAAACGTCAATCACCACGAACGCGCCCCCACCATACGTTCCGCTTCCGGTCCCGATTTGGGAGCCGGACTCGGAAACGATGACAGATAGCGCGTCTCCCGCAGTCGCGGGTTCGTTGAACGTCGTCCGGTAGAAACCGGACGCATCCGTTGTGGCGGTCCGCGTGGATCCGCCGGCATGAGAAACCGCCACCGAAAGTCCGGGCACCGGAGTGCCGGACTCAGTCACGCTCCCGCGAACTTGGAAAATGGCGGCCGAAGCCGCCGAAGAAGCGAGAGCAAGCAAGGTCGCGAGAATACGGAACAACATTGGTCAGCCCTTTCGTCGAGAGGAGGTGAAACAAAACCGAAGCACCGAAACATGAAACATGTATGAATTGTAAAAGACCAGTCATGCTTCGGTAGGGAGGACCCTCCCAAAGTGGCTTACTAATATACTATTTTTAAGATTTTGTCAATTTAT
>CAYXNB010000016.1:0-15002 GCA_964466475.1 uncultured Candidatus Saccharibacteria bacterium | reverse complement strand
GACGTCTGCAAGGGCAAGAGATTCATGAAGGAGACCCTGGAAATAAAATACAAAAAGAAAAACGTGTACGACGTCCTCAAGATGACGATTGAAGAGGCGACGGAATTTTTCAAAGACATCCCGTGGATACACGACAAACTCTCTATATTAAACGAAGTTGGGCTGGGATATCTGGAACTCGGTCAGCAGGCGCCGCACCTCTCCGGAGGCGAAGCCCAGAGGGTAAAACTCGCGGCAGAACTGGGGAAAAGGGATACGCGCCGGACCCTCTACCTTTTGGACGAGCCGACCACGGGCCTGCATTTTGACGATATCAAAAAACTGCTTGAGGTCCTGACCCGCCTCGTGGAGCGGGGCAATACGATTGTGGTCATTGAACACAATCTGGATGTCATAAAGTCCGCGGACTGGGTGATTGACCTGGGGCCGGAAGGAGGGGAAAAGGGGGGAAAGGTAATTGCCGCGGGAACGCCGGAAGACATAGCGAAAAACACGAAGTCCTCTACCGGAGCGTATCTGAAAAAGGTGTTAAAATTGAAGTAATGCGGAAAAATTTCTGGCAAAAATTTCCTCAAACTCCCGGGGTCTATATCTTCAAGGACAAAAAGAAAAAAATCCTCTACATCGGCAAAGCCGTAAACCTGAAACGGCGTGTTTCGTCGTATTTTCAAAAGGCGCATGATTCCCGAATCGAGGAGATGGTGGGGAAGATCGCGAAAGCAGAGTATAAAAAGACGGACTCCGCCCTGGAAGCCCTGCTTTTGGAAGCGGAACTCATAAAAAAACATCAGCCGCCCTACAACATTCTGCAAAAAGACGACAAAAGTTTTCTGTATGTGGAATTTACAAAAGAAAAATTCTCTCGCCCCCTCCTCGTCCGCGGAAAACAAATGAACGAAGTCGGACTTCGTAATATTCGATTCGGCCCTTTTTTGTACGCGGGCGCCATACGCGAGGCCCTGCGGATTTTGCGAAAAATATTTCCGTGGAATGTGCACGAGCCGGAATCCGTGGGAAAAATAAAACGCCCGTGCTTTGACGCGCAGGTTGGCTTGTGCCCGGGAACGTGTGTCGGGGAGGCGGACGTGAAAGAATATAAAAAAACGATCCGCAAACTCAAACTCTTTTTCCGCGGAAAAAAGAAGCAGATCGTCCGCGAACTGGAGCGCGAAATGAAGGCCGCAAGTAAAAATCTGGAGTTTGAGCGCGCGAGCGTAATAAAACGGCAGATTTTTTCCCTAAAACATATTCAGGACGTTGCCGTGCTGGGTGAAGAAAAATTTAGGGACTCGAAATTAGAGATTGGAGATTCCGCGAAGCGGGTTGAGGGATACGATATATCAAACATATCGGGAACTTCCGCGGTCGGTTCCATGGTGGTGTTTGAGGGGGACGCGCCGAATAAAAATGAATATAGAAGATTTAAGATACGGGACGGAAATAAACCCGACGACACCGCCATGCTTCGCGAGGTTCTGGATCGGCGCCTGAAACACAGGGAATGGCCCCTGCCGGATCTTTTCCTTGTAGACGGAGGCAAGGGGCAGGTGGGCGCGGCAAGGTTGGCGCTTGCGGAGGCAGGGTGTAAAATTGATGTTGTGGGAATAGCAAAGGGACCGGACCGGAAGAAAAATGAATTTTTCGGCAGAATTCCGGCCTGGGCAAGCGAGGATATGCTGGTCAGTGTCCGCGACGAAGCCCATCGTTTTGCCATAACCTACCACAGGCGTCTGCGCGGCAGGCAGTTCCGCGGAGCGAATTAGCGTATGGAAAAAACGGAGACAAAAAAAATTTTAATCTGGGTCGTGGCGATAGCCGCGATCGTAATCGTCTGGCGGGTGTGGACCCGGCCCGTTCAGCCAAAAAAGGACTGCGAAAAAGGAGTGAATTGCAGAGCGGATTTTACGCGTCTCGGGATTGGGGTAAAGGAGGTGGGGGGAGGAGCGTATCTGCCCGTCCTGGGGCAGCCGTATGTCCCGAGGGGAGAGTCGTACAAGGTCGGAATAAAGAGCGATGACGGGTTTGACGTGTACGCGGACAAAGAAGGGGTTTTGTTTGTGGAAGTGGACGGAAAAGCATTATACATAGCGGGTCCGGATCCGGAATTGAAAAAACAATAAAAGATTTTTAAGATATAATGGTAATATGGACATAAATCATTACCAAAAAGAAGCGCACAAAACAGCGGAATACCCGGCCGTGGGAGAGAAATACGTGTATCCCGCGCTCGGGCTCGCGGGCGAGGCGGGCGAGCTCGCGAACAAGGTAAAAAAAGTATTTCGCGACAAGGGGGGGAAGATAGACGATGAAACAAAAGAAGCGCTGAAAATGGAACTCGGCGACATCTTCTGGTATGTGGCGGAGATCGCCTCCGTGCTCGAAATCCCGCTTGAAGAAGTGGCGGACGCGAATCTGCAAAAACTCGCTTCCCGAAAAAACAGGGGTGTAATAGGGGGAAGCGGAGATAATAGATAGATGCCAAATATCGGGGCTCATGTTTCAACCGCGGGGGGGCTCGCCGCTGCCGTGGAAGAGGCGCGTACCATAGGGGCGCGGTGTTTTCAGATTTTCGGCGCCTCGCCGCGGCAGTGGGGGGCGAAGATTCCGTACGAAGCAGAGGTGAAAAAATTCAAAGCGAATCTAAAAGAAAGCGGCCTCGGCCCGGTCTATCTCCACGCGAGTTATCTGGTAAATCTCGCGAGCGGCAATAAAGAAATTTTGAAAAAATCGATCCAGAATCTTTCGGCGCATCTGCGGATCGCGAATATGCTGGGCGCGGAAGGCCTCATCTTCCACCCCGGGTCCGCAAAGGGCCACGCGAAAAAAGAAGACGCTCTAAAGCAGGAAGCGCGGGCAATAAAGGAAGTCCTGAAAAACGCTCCGGGCAGGGCGGCGCTTTTTATGGAAAACACCGCCGGAGGCGGAGAAAAGATCGGATCGCTGGAGGACATCGGAAATCTTTTTCAAAATACAAAATCCCGGCGCGTAAAGGTCTGTGTGGACACGGCCCACGCCTTTGAGGAAGGCATGATAAGGGAATACGCTCCGGAACAGGTCAAAAAATTCGCGGAAGCGTGGGAAAAGGCGGTTGGAATGAAAAACATTCCCGTCCTGCATGTGAACGACTCAAAGACCGCGTGCGGCTCTCGCCACGACCGCCATGAAAATATCGGCGAGGGATATATAGGAAAGGAAGGGTTCAAAAATCTTGCCAAACACCCCGCCTTCAAAACAAAAGACTGGATATTGGAAGTTCCCGGTTTTGACGGCGAAGGCCCGGACCGAAAAAACATTGAGATTTTAAGATCCTTAATCCTTAATCCTTAATCCTTTTTCTTCGGTGTATGAAAAAACGCAAAGAATTCACTCCCGCGAAACGGAAAAAAATTCGCAGAAAAATCATTCTGTACGCGGGCGCCGTATGTGCGGGCATGGTTGTGGCGGGAGGAGTGTACGCGGTCATATTTTCGGATATACCAAAAGTGCAGGCCGTGGAAGTAAGAGGGAACAGGCTGGTGCCGGGCGAAGAGATTAAGGAAAAGGCGGCGGAAGAAATCGCGCGCGAGAGTTGGTGGAGGGGCGCGCTGGGAGAAAACCATGTTCTTTTCTGGCGTTCCGGAGAAACAAAAAAGATGGTTCAGGAGTTGCCGAAACTGAAAACCGCGAAAATCTCGCGGAATATGTGGAAACGAACAATAACGATATGGGTGGAAGAAAAAGAGGCAAAAGGAATATGGTGCGCCGCGCCTCTGGACGGGCAGTCGCCTGAAGGCAGATGCTTCGCGTTTAATGAGGACGGAATCCTGTTTGCCGAGGCGCCGGAAGCGCGGGGGTACCTTATTATGAAAATAACGGGAGAAAAAGGCGTGCCGATCGGGGTCGGAGACCGGGTATTGGGAAACGCGGAATGGTTTCAAAACATCCGCAGAACTATCGAAGGCGTTGAGGCCTCGGGTATCGAGGTGCGCGCGGTTGAAGTAGAAAGCAGGGAAAGAAAGGAGTGGAGCATTGTAACATCTGACGGGAAAAATCTCCTGTTTGACTTCACGCGCGTGCCCGATCGTTTGAGCGCGGTACTGGAGAATTTGCGGGAAGCGCGGGGGGCGGGGGCGGGGCAGGTTTTCGATTTTCGCGTACCGGAAAAAGTATATGTGCGGTAAGACCGGGAGTTTGGCGTATGGTATACTGAGAACATATGGGCGAGAACAAAAAGCGGGAAGAAGGATTTTCCCTCATCGAACTTTTAATATACATCGCGATCTTCGTGACGAGCTCCACCTTTCTTGTGGCGATCCTGACTTCGGTTACCAAGGTTCAGGTGCGGCAGGGATCGGTAAACGCCGTAAACCGCCAGATCCGTTTCGTGAACGAATTTTTGGAGCGAAAGGTGGCGGAATCAAGCGTGATCGATATGGCGCCGGGAGAAACAAAATCCGAAATCGTGCTCCGTATGTCGCAGGCGGAATCTGACCCTACCGCGGTGTATCTTGAAAACGGGCGTCTTTGGGTGCGGGAAGGCGAGGGACCCCCCCGCGCGCTTACGGAGGGAAACGTGGTGGTGGAAAATTTCAAGGCAACCAAGTTGGAAAATCCCGGAGGTAAGGCGATCCTGGAAACGGCGATCGGCATAAGCTACGATACGCCGAATGAAAAAACAAAATTTTCCAGAGTAGTTGAGTCCGCGATGACAAGAATCTCCGCCGCGAGTTTTGATTCCGATCTCGTACCGACCGGAGCAAACTTGAATGTCGGAACGCAGGCGCAAAACTGGAGGGACGGATATTTTTCCGGCATAGTCGGTATTGGCGCGACTCCGGGCGCGGGAGCAAAGCTTGGGGTGGGCGGAAATATGGAACTTACGGGGGCGGGGAACGGAATTTTTCTTCGATCGCCGAACGGCACGTGCTATAAGGTGATTGTCACTGATTTGGGCGGCGTAACGACCGGAAGCTGTAATTAAGGAAAAAGATAATGATTAGCACTTGACATCAAAGAGTGCTAATTTTATGATAACTTCATGCTGACGGAACGCGCACAAAGCATACTTGAAGCAAGCGTGCGGGAATTCATCGAAACCGGCCATCCGGTAACCTCTGCCGGCCTCTACCAAAATTACGATTTCGGCATCAAGCCGGCTATGATCCGGTGGGAACTGCACGATCTTACGGAAAACGATTTTTTTACCCAACCGCACCCCTCGGGCGGAAGAATCCCCTCGGACAAGGCGCTTCGCTTTTTCGCGGAATGCGTGCTCGGAGCCGAAGGCGGCCAGGAGAGGCATCGGGCGGGAAGGAGAGTTGGCCGTATGGCGGAACTCGTTTCACAAAAGCGCCACCGGGAATTTGTAAAAAAATTTGCCGAAGAACTGGGCCTTCTTGGTATGTGTTTTGACGTTGAACGCGAAGAGGTCTGGCAGAGCGGCCTGGGCGACCTCTTGCGTGCCATGGAAGGATACGAAGCGGATCGGGTATGGAGTATTGCGGAAGACGTCGAGCATATGTCCGAACGGCTTTTGGAGGAGCAGGAATGGTGGGAAGAAGAGCCGAGATGGCCGCAGATATTTATCGGGAAAAGTCCGATCACAAAAAGCTCGGACCTCTCTCTTGTCGTGGGAAAAACGGGAGAAGGGGGCCTGCTCATAGTGGCCGTGGGGCCCAAGCGAATGGATTATGAACGGTCGGTACAATTGCTAAAGCGTCTTATGGTATGACAGATGAGATAAAAAACGAAGAAGAAATAGTAAAAAAAGAACGGGACGAATATCTGGAGGGCTGGAAACGGGCAAAAGCGGATTTTATAAATTATAAAAAAGAAGAAGAAGGCCGCCTGAAAAACACGCTTGATTTCCAGAGAATGATGTTCGCGGAAGAACTGATACGGATTTTGGGGAACTTCCGCCTCGGACTAAAGGCGTGGAGGGGAGAAGGGCCGGAACGGGCCGGAATGGAACTCATCAAAAATCAGATAGAAGAAACGCTGAAGCGGTACGGTGCGGAACAGATGCCTTCCGGAGTGGGTAAGCCCTTTGATCCGGAAACGAGCGAGTGTATAGAAATGGTGGAAAGAGACGCGGCGGAGTCCGGCAAGGTTGTCGAAGAAATGGAGTCCGGATACGCGATAAACGGAAAGGTCATAAAACCGGCAAAAGTTAAAGTAGCAAGGTAAACTAAAAGTGCAAAAATAAAAGCGAAAAATAAAAGAACTTTCTAAAAATTTTTAGAAAGGGACCGATATTTTACGCTTTTCATTTTTCATTTTTAATTTTTTATGAAAATACTGGGAATTGATTTGGGAACCACAAACTCCGCCATGGCGATTGTGGAGGGCGGAGAACCGCGCATTATCGAAAACGCGGAAGGAAATCGCACGACCCCCTCGGTTGTGGCGATGTCAAAAAGCAAGGAGCGCATTGTCGGGCTGCTGGCAAAGCGCCAGTCCGTGGTAAATCCGAAAGACACGCTTTTTTCCATAAAGCGCCTGATCGGACTGCGGCACGACGACGAAAACGTGCAAAAGGACAAGGAGTGGCTTCCGTACGAAACAAGGAAATCGGATACCGGAGGCGTGGAGGTCAAGATGGGCGACCGCTGGTACAAGCCGGAAGAAATATCGGCAATGATTCTGCAAAAATTGAAGGCAGACGCCGAATCCCGCCTGGGAGAAAAAATAGAAGAAGCGGTCATTACCGTGCCTGCCTATTTTGACGACTCCCAGAGGCAGGCGACCAAGGTTGCCGGAGAGATAGCGGGCCTGAAAGTGCGGAGGATCATAAATGAACCCACTGCCGCCGCGCTCGCGTACGGATTGAACAAGCAAAAAAACGAAAAAATCGTGGTATATGATTTCGGCGGAGGGACCTTTGATATCTCGGTACTTGAGGTGGGCGACGATACGGTAGAGGTAAAGGCAACAGGAGGGGACACTCATCTGGGAGGAGATGATTTTGACCAACGTATACTGAATTATCTTGTCCAGGAGTATAAAAAAACCGAGGGCACGGATCTTTCAAAAGACGCGCTCGCGCTCCAGCGTCTGAAGGAGGCCGCGGAGCGGGCGAAACTCGAACTTTCCAGCTCGCTCGAAACCGAAATAAACCTTCCTTATATTACTTCGGACTCCTCCGGCCCCAAGCACTTTGTGATGAAATTTTCGCGCGCGAAACTTGAGGAATTGGTGGAAGATCTGATTCAGAGATCCATACAGCTCATCAGGGAAACCGTAACCGAAAAACAGCCGAAAGGAGCCGGCCTGGACCTGAAAGACATTGATGAGGTGATTTTGGTCGGCGGCCAGACGCGCATGCCGAAAATTCAGGAAGAGGTGAAAAAATGTTTCGGCAAAGATCCGCACAAAGACATCAATCCGGACGAAGTGGTCGCCGTGGGCGCGGCAATTCAGGCGGGAATTTTTCAGGGGGACGTAAAAGACGTTTTGCTTTTGGACGTTACGCCTCTCACGCTTGCCATCGAAACCTTGGGAGGAGTGGCAACTCCCATGATCGCCAAAAACACCACGGTCCCGACCGCGAAAAGCCAGGTATTTTCCACCGCGGCCGACTCCCAGCCCTCGGTAGAGATCCATGTGTTGCAGGGCGAACGCCCCATGGCCGCGGACAACAAAACTTTGGCCCAGTTTATTTTGGACGGCATTCCTCCCGCCCCGCGCGGCACCCCGCAGATCGAAGTATCCTTTGATATTGACGCGAACGGAATTTTGAAAGTAAGCGCGAAGGACAAGGGTACGGGCAAAGAGCAGTCCGTGCGCATCGAGGCCGCCACCTCTTTAAGCAAGGAAGAGGTGGAGCGCCTGAAAAAGGAGGCCGAAACCCACGCCGCTGAAGACGCGAAAAAGAAGGAACTCATCGAGGCTCGAAATCAGGCCGAGTCCTCGGTATATGCCGCGGAAAAAATGCTCCGCGAGCACGGAGAAAAAATTGAGGCTGAAAAGAAATCCGCAATAGAAGAAAAAATAAAAAAGGTAAACGAGGTAAAAACAAAAGAAGACAAGGCGGAAATTGAAAAGGCGGCGCGCGAACTGCAGGAAGAAATGCAGAAAGCCGGAGAAACGTTGTATAATGCGAAGAAAGAAGAAGCAAAGGAAGACAAGAAGGAAGAAAAAGGAGGCGAGGGAGCAGAGGAGGTAAAGGAAGAATAAGGCGTGATGAAAAACGAAGAAGCAAAAAAGAGCGAAATGCTGAAGTTCGTGAAAGTCGCTTCTCTTGGTATCGCGGGATCGCTTTCTTCGATCGCGATGGTGGGGTACGCGGAGCGCTTTCTGGTGGGCGGAGATTTGCGGATTGCTTGGCTCGCGCTTCTCTTCGCGTTGGCGTTTCTGGTGGTCGCGGCGATCGAGGCGGTTTTGGTGGGGCGCGTGTGGATATTGATTGCGTTGGCGTTTCTGCAGGCCGGAGCGCCGCTTGCCTTGTTTTGGGACAAAAGCCCTCTTGCTGTCGCGATGGCGCTCTTATTCGCCTTTCAGATCGTCGGCATGAGTGAAGGAAGGGCGATGCTGGAAAATTCGTTGAAAGTAAAACTACTGCAGGCGGTAAAGGCGGTCATTCCGAAGGTAACCACGGGAATCATTATGGTCGCCGCCATTCTTTTCTATTTCACCTACTTTGTTTGGGGAGGATGGAGCGACGAGGTGGGCAGGCGCCTGACGAGCGGACTCTGGAAAGAGGCGGAGCCGGTTTTGAATATTTGGATAGAAGGCGCGCGCGCGGATCAGACCGTGGATGAGTTTTTGCGCGTGGCGACGGAAGCCGAGATTCGGAAACTGAAAACAAAAGCCGCGAAAGAACAAAGCGCGGAATTCGATTTTGACCTTCTCGCTCCGGAAGAAAGGGAAAAACGGGTGGCGGAGATTATGGGAAGGGTAAAGGAAGAAATGGTCCGCGTCGCGGGTCCGATCGAGGGGAGCGAAAAAGTACAGGACGCGCTCTACCGCATATTGAAGGCGCGGGCGGGGGCGGCAAACGACGCGTCCGGGGGCTTGAAGGGATTCGCGGGCATCTTGATCGCGGTCATTCTGTTCGGACTTCTGAAGTCGGCGGCGTTTCTTGTAAACTGGATCGCGGAAATAGCCGCAGTCGCGATATTGAAAATTCTTCTCGCCCTTGGATTCGCGGAGGTGAGTTTTGAATCCGCAAGCCGCGAACGAATCGAACTATAATCCGATTATTCGAGTGTAAAGTGAAAAGCGAAAAGTGCAAAACGAAAATTCAAAACTAAAAGTAGAAATAAAACACAGGGCATATGTTTATGCGCTTGCAATAATGAAATTTATAGATACGCTGGATAAGCGCGATTACAGCGTTCAGGTTATATCGAAGCAATTACTCCGAAGTGCGACAAGTATAGGCGCGAACATTATAGAGGCACAGGCCGGTAGCAGTAAAAAAGATTTTACGAATTTTTTTTGCCACGCGTTAAAATCGGCAAACGAGTGTAAATTTTGGCTGGGGTTATTACGAGATTCCGGGAAGGCGAAGAGAGAAGATGCGGAAAAGTTGTTGCAGGAAACAAAAGAAATAGCAAACATGCTGGGCGCTAGCGTTCTGACCTTGAGGGGAAAAAGAAAAAATTAAATTTTTAAATGTAATTTTTCGCTTTTCGTTTTTAACTTTACATTTTTGCTATGGATTATTATGAGATTTTGGGAGTTTCAAAAAGCGCGTCCGAAGAAGAGATAAAAAAAGCGTATCGCGCTCTTGCTCACAAGTATCACCCCGACAAAAAAGGAGGGGATGAAAAAAAATTCAAGGAAGTAAACGAGGCCTATCAGGCGCTTTCAAACAAAGAAAAGCGGGCGCAGTATGACGGGTTTGGCCGCACGTTCGAGGGCGCGGCTCCGGGAGGGGGCGCGGGCTTTGATTTTTCGGGATTCTCCGGTTTTGGCGGGCAGGATTTTGACGCAAGCGATATTTTTGAAGGAATGTTCAGCGGCTTTGGCTTTGGCGGAACCGCGACCAGGCGGCGCGCGCGGGAAAAGCGCGGGCAGGACATTCAGGTTATCGAGGAAATTACGCTGGAAGACGCGTTTCGGGGCGCGGAAAAAACCATTGAATTCCATGCGTTCGTTTCGTGCGGAGCGTGCAACGGAAAAGGGTATGGAAAAAACGCGGAACTTGTGACCTGTAAAACCTGCAACGGCAAGGGCGAGATCCGCGAAGAGCACCGGACATTTTTGGGAAACATGGTGCAGGCTCGTGCCTGTCCCGCCTGCCATGGCGAGGGCAAGACCCCGAAAGAACGGTGCCCGGAGTGCCGCGGCGAAGGCAAAGTAAAGGAAAGAAAGAGCGTCTCTTTCCGTATCCCCGCCGGAGTTGAGGACGGCGAGGCGCTTGGGATCTCGGGCGGAGGGGAGGCCGGAACGCGCGGAGGCGGGGCAGGCGACCTCTACGTCGTAATTCGCGTAAAACCGCATCGCGATCTGGAGCGGCAGGGAGCAAATCTTATAAGGGAGATCGAGGTTGCGCTGGGAGATGTGCTCTTGGGGAAGAAGGTTGAGGTGCGGGGGGTTGCGGAAGAGAAATTTTCCATACGGATTCCCGAGGGATTTGATGTGCGGAAAAAATTAAAGGTGGCGGGCCGCGGAATGCCGCACCGCACCGCCCCCTCCCAAAGGGGAGATATGTATGTGTCTCTGAAATTGAAATTCCCCAGACACCTCTCCAAAAAAGCGAAAGAACTTGTGGAAGAATTGAAATAGGTTCCAGAGCCGTTCAAGCAGGATTTTCGTTTGTGGTATAATACCGCCATGACAAGGGTAAAAAATCCCGACGAAAAGGCCGCGAAAGAAGCGGTGGGATATGCGGTTTCTTTGGGTGCGCGCCTTGCCGCCCTTGTTTCTCTTTTGGATATTTCCGATGAGGGCAAGGAGGCGATAATGTATCTTTTGGAGGAATGTACCCTGGAAGAGTTGGAAAAAATAGAGGACGTGCTCGGGGCGCGTTTTTTGCATGAAGCAACGAAAAACGAGGATGAAAAATTCGCGAAAGAAATAAAAAAACTGATCGCGAAATACGAAAAAAAAGAAGCGAAAATAGCGGAACGCGCCCTTGCCGAACTGCGAAAACTGGATGCCGGATTGGATAAAAAAGTCGGAGCAGAGATCGCTCCGGGAATATAATTTCTCTATATATGCCGGAAAAAGTACCAATACCGGAGCCCGAGGTTGGGAAGGAGGAAGAACCGCGGGAAGAAAAAGGAGAAGGGGGGCCTGAAAATGAAATACGGGCCGGAGACTACGTCATGACGCCAAGGGGAGAGATGGTGGTGCACGGGCCTTTTCCGGTTGGTGAAAATAAATTTTTTTGTATTTCTCCGTATGATGTTCATCAGGAGCATCCCAGGATGTACGTATTTGACCGGAGCAAGTTGAAGCACAGGAATCCTGAGGCGGACGTGCCGGGTAGCGAGGGGGGATCTGAGGGGAGAGCGAAGGAAGATGCCGAAGCGGCTCCCGTGCCTTCGGGAGAAAATCCTGAAGAAGGAGAGAGGGTGGGGATTGCGGAAGGAGAGGAAGAAAGACCGGAAACGGAAAAAGGCCCCGGATGGTTTGCGCGGAAATGGGAGGGAATGAAGCAGTTCGGAAGATTCGCGAAAACAAAAGAAGGGAGGGGGGTCTTGATGAAGGCAACATATGACACCATCGGCGCGGTGGTTGGTCTGAAGGCGTTGGGAGACGTCGGGCTGTTGTTTGCAAAAAAAGGGGACTTGTATGAATACACCAAGACAAAAAAAGAAAGAAAAGAGGTTCGGGAAGTAGTAGGCGATCTCGCGGAATACGCGAGGCAAAAAAAGGCGGAAGCGCCCTCGGAAGCAAGACAAAAAATGCGTGAGGCGCGGGACGCCTGGTTTGCGCTGGAAAAGGAAATAAAGGAGAAGGGTGAAAACGCGACCGATGAGGACAGGGAAAAAGCCGGCGCGGCAAAAAGGGAATATGAAAGCGCGCTGGAAGGGGTAAAAGAGGAGGCGGCCGGCAGGGAAAGAAGGCCGGAAGATGAAAAATTAAAAGAAGCCGAGAATTTCAAGAAAAAATTGGAAGAAGCGAAAATTTCTCCTGACGAGAAAAAGATATTTGCCCACAAGCTCGGCCTTGTTATAAACAAACACAGAGGCGATAAACAGGTCTTACATCTGGAGAGGGACAAAGAGGTGCGTCAACTTACAGGAGCGTATCTGGAGGGCAAGGTAAACGGGTGGCGTATCGCGCGCGACTGGATGAACCTGGGGTTGAGCGCTCTTGTGCCTGCTGAGGCCGCAACCGCGGGCGGGAGTCGGGCGCTTGCCTACGGCGCCCTGGGCGCCATGGAGCGTACCGCAAAAGCAAACAAGGGGTTTTCAAAAGAAGAATGGAAACGGGAAATAGAGACGCGGAGGAATAAGTCCGGAGCCATCAGGTATCGGGAACGAATAAAAAACGAGGGCATCGAAGATCCCGAAAAGAAAAAAGAGGTCTGGCAGGAAATACAGAAAGAAATATCAGAAGAAGCGGGCAAAAACGAAGAAGCGCCCGAAACGCGGATGGCGCATATTATAAACGATCTGACCAAAGTCGCGGCCGGAGAATGGTGGAGGGCGGTGCGTTTTCAGGGGAAAACCGAAGGCAGGGAACAGGGAAAAGAAAAATGGATTGACGCAGTACAGGCGTATGCCGCCGCGGCGCGGGCGCTTGGTCTGGGCGGGCACGCGCTCAGCGATTTTCTGCAGGGAGCCGAGACAGGCGGAGGAGGCGCCGCTCTTCTCGAAGCGCTTCAAAATAAATATGAAGGAGGGGCGGGCAGAATCGCGGGCAATGTCGCAACGGATCTTTTTGTAAAAAATCCCGTCCGCGCGTTTTCCGCGTATCCGCGCATGGCAGGATCCGGCTGGAAGTGGATTACCGGCTGGGGCGAAGAGGAGTCAATGAGCGCAATACAAAGCCCCGAGCAGGAAGCGCCCGCGAAAACAGGCGCCACGGCAACGCCCACGGAAACTTCTCGCGGAAACGCGGCAGATGCGGTTCGCACTGTTTCCCAGGAGGGCGGCGCGCCCTCCGCCGCGGAAACCCCGGAAACGTCGGCAACGCCGGAAAAACAGGAAACAGAAGAACTTTCTCTGGAAACAAAAATAAATCTGGGAAAAGTTGAAGAAAAGGGAGGTATCTGGCAGGCAATACGCGCCCAGTTAAAAGCGCATCCGAAGACATGGGGGTTTGCGGGGAATGTTGATAACGCGGACGAGGTAAATCGCTGGTCAAACCGCGCGACAAGGGACATTCTGAAGCGCGACGAATACATGAAAGACGGGCTGGAAACCAGGGTTGTGTGGGACAAAGATCACCCGGTTTCGTATGTGCTGGAAAAAGACGCGGATGGCACGCCCCGCGTTGCTGAGTTTCGGCTGGAAAAGAGCGGGGAGTGGGACAGGCAGATAGACGAGGGCAATGACCAAAAAAATGAGATAGACGAATACGAATACAACGAGTATGAACGCCGCGCAAAACCGGAGGAGGGCAGGAAAATCCCGGTGGAAGGAGGAGATGTCGGGCAGGCCGTATATGAGCCGGAACCGGAATCGGAAACGGAGTCGGGGTCAGCGCCGGAAGAAAATCAAGAGCCGGACGCGAATCCGTCGCAACTCGCGCCTGAAAAAATAGAAGAAAATAAAATAGAAGGAAGCGCGGCTCTGACAAATGCCTGGGCAGGCATAAAAGAGAGATATAAGGCAGAACCATTAGAATCATTGGTAGAATCCCCGCCAATATGGGCGGGGGCGCCCAAGCCCCCGGATCTGGTAGATACGCCCTTGCCGGAACCGCCGGAGTTGCAGGTATCAGAACCAAGGCCGGAAGTCGCGTATGTGGAAATGCCGCAGAGATTTTTTCATGACGGAGTGCAGGCGTCTTTTAAGTATGACGCAAACGGACTGATCGCGGGCATTGACTGGGCGGGCAAGGTGGAGGGCGCGGAGCCATACGCGGACGAAATTGTAATAAAGCGCGTATTAAACGAAAACGCGCTGCAAAAATACTATCCGACAAAACCCGATGGGGAAACATACGTGTTTGGCGGAGGAGAAAAAGAGCGGCCAAAGTTGACGGACGAAATAAGGCGCGAGGCCGCGGAGCTCGTGCGCCTGCAGGCGCTCTATAAGGCGGAAAATATGACGCTTGAAGGCAAGGAGTTTATCAGGGCGCGGGTAGGAGATATATTATTTCACACAAACAACAAGAACGTATTCGGAAATTTGAAGGATCTTCTGGGGGAGGTAACCGAGTCGGAGCGGCAGGCGGCGAATTTTCCGGTGGAAACTTCAATCCCCGAACTTATCAAACAGCACGGAATTAATCTGGACCGGGACGCGATAAGCGGGGAGACCACGCTGCGGGAAGTGCTTGCGCCGGACTTCATCGCCAAGCAGGCGAACCCGAACATTGTGGCGGAAAGATATCAATTACAGCAGTTGATATGGAAACTGATAAACGACAAAAAAGACATGCCGGGACCGGAGAGTGCGGAAGAGAGGCAGAGGTTTTTGGAGCGGTTTCTTTGGGAAACAAAAGCAAAGGAATTTCTGGTTGAAAATCTGAGAAATAATCCGGATGAGCCGGTCGCAATGCCGGCAGCAGAGGAGGTGTCAGGGCAAGTCGGGGAAACGCAGGCGCCAGCGCCTCAAAAAATAGAAGGAAGCGGCGCGGCAACAAGCGCCTGGGCGGACATTAAAGAAAAATATGAGATAGATGCTCTGCCGGAAGAAACGGCGGCGGCAGAGGAGCCGTCAGAGCCAGTCGTGGAAACCGCGGTTACGGATCCGCAGGAAGCCCTTCGCTTGGGAGAGGAACAGATTGTGAAAAGCGAGTGGTTTGCAAAGCAGGGCGAGAATCTTGATGTAGGCATGGAAAACAAGGTGGACGACATAAAAAAAGTAGTTATACATTTAGGTTTAAAGTATGATGACACAAAGTCGCCCGGAGCAAACCTCGCCTACGCGATTTTGCGCGACACGGAAGCAAGGGTG
>CAYXNB010000015.1:14589-16312 GCA_964466475.1 uncultured Candidatus Saccharibacteria bacterium | reverse complement strand
CAAGGAAGAGGCGCACGACTACCGCTACTTTCCGGAACCGGACCTGCCGCCTCTCGACTTGACGGATAATCCGGATATTGACTTGAATTTTCTGAGGCGCGGACTCCCCGAACTCCCGGATCAAAAACGAGCCCGCTTTATGGCCGAGTACGGCCTAAACGAAAAACAGGCGGAGGTCCTGGTGCTTGATCCGCGCGCCGCGGAATTTTACGAACAAAGCGTTTCGGAATGTAAGACGGAGAATGTAAAAAAATGCTCGTTGCTTGCGTACAACTATTTGACAAGCGATCTCTTTGGCATCATGAAAGACCGCGACCTGACGTTTGACACCATCAAAGTAAATCCGGAAAACTTCGCCGACCTTGTCGCGCTTGTGGAAAAAGGGGAGCTCTCTTCCCGAATGACAAAGGACATCCTGCTCCACATGGTAGAGGAGGGCGTTGACCCGCGCGAGATTATGCGGCGAGAAGGAATAGCACAGGTCTCTGACGCGGCAAGTATTGAAAAAGCCGCCCGAGAAGTACTCGCGGAAAACGAAAAAGCCGTGGCGGATTTCAAAAAAGGCAATGAAAACTCCTTCAAATTTTTGGTTGGCCAGACTATGAAAAAACTAAAAGGGCAGGGAAATCCGGCATGTATTCAGGATGCCTTAAAAAAAATATTGACAAAATAATAAAAATATGATATATAAAAATTAGGATATTACTACGAGTGCGATGATTCCCCGTTTTCCCCCTCAAGAGACAAGGAAGGAGCAGGGGAATGAACAGGATCATCGTAACGTTACTGCGCGGACGCCGGGTTGAGGCGGATCTGATTCCGCCCCAAGAGATCGGACGTCTCCAGAACTTCGGGTTCCGCTTTCACAGCGAAACCCGATGGACTGGGCGCGGAGAAGTTACGTTTCTCCGCGCGCGCTTTGACCCCGCCAAGTTCTTCTTCCGTCGCCTCTTCAAACGGCGACAGAAGTAAAGCTGGCGGCGCGAGGGAGCCCATTCCAATGTCGGCTCCCTCAAACTTTTTCCGGCAACATCCATTCAATCTCCTTGTCCCTCTTAAACCACGTCATCTGCCGCTTCGCGTATTTATAAATCTCGCTCACCGACTTTTCGATCATTTCTTCTTTTGAAATTTTCCCCTGCAAATATTCCGCGGCCACGCGGTAATTCAATCCAAAACTTTCAATTCGTTTCCAAGACAATCCCTGCCCGCCCGCCGAAAACGGTTTCCTTAAATTCCGTGTCTCATCCAAAAATCCCTGTTCAAGCCACTCCATAAACCTTTTCCGTATTTTTTCCTTCAATTCCTCCTTCGGCACCAAAAGTCCAATTTTTACCACCCCATAATTTTGAAGATTCTTTTGGAGATTCGGTCTCCAAAAATTCTTCTTTGGAGATTCGGTCTCCAAAAATGCAATTTCAATCGCGCGGATAAGCCGCCGCTTGTTTTTACGATCAATGGTCGCAGCCCGCTCCGGAGCAACCCCTCGCAACTCCTCAAAAAGTTCTTCTAGGGTGCGCCTCTCCAGTTCCCGCCGCAGGCCGCGCCGGGGCGGAACCGAAGAAATAACATCTGGCGACAAAAGCGCGTCAATATAAAATCCCGTGCCTCCGGCAATAATAGGCGTCTTGCCCGACCTCAAAATATCCCGCAGGGCTTTTTGTCCCAATTTTTGAAATCTCGCCGCGCTAAACTGCCGCCTCGGCGAGGCGACATCAATCAG
>CAYXNB010000015.1:0-14489 GCA_964466475.1 uncultured Candidatus Saccharibacteria bacterium | reverse complement strand
ATTTTTGAAATCTCGCCGCGCTAAACTGCCGCCTCGGCGAGGCGACATCAATCAGATGGTGGCGAATCCCCCTATAAAAATAATGTGTTTTTTTAGTTTCTGTCATTTTAGAAGCGACCGCATCTAAAATGACATTTTTTGTTTTTGAAATTTTATCTCTCGGCACCTTCCCAGTGCCTATATCAAGGTGCCGATATACCTGCCTCGAGTCCGCGGAAATCACCTCGCCGTTAAATCTCCGGGCAAGCCGAACCGCGACCTCGCTCTTTCCCGAAGCCGTAGGGCCGACAATTACAATAAGTTTTCGCTTTTCGCTTTGCGTTTTACGCTTTTTGTTGAATTTCACGCCGGAGTTCATTCAAAAATAATGAAAGCTCTTTCGCCCCCAAATCTCCCGCCCCGCGCCTGCGAACAGAAACACTTTTCGCGGCCTCCTCCTTTTCCCCGACAATCAAAACATAGGGAATCTTCTGTAATTCCGCCTCGCGTATCCGTTTACCCAGAGAGTCGTCCCCAAATACCTCTGCCCGCGCGCCGATTGCGCGAAGTTCCTTCAAGACATCCAATGCGTATCCGGAAAATCGCTCTCCTACGGGCAGTACCGCAACCTGCAAAGGGGAGAGCCACAAAGGAAACGCTCCGGCATAATGCTCTATCAGTATGGAAAGAAATCGTTCAATAGAACCCATAATCGCGGCATGAATCATCACGATCCGTTCCGGCTTGCCCGTCTCGTCCGCACAGGAAAGTTCAAACCGCTCCGGCATATTCATGTCAAGCTGAATGGTCGCCACCTGCCACTCGCGGCCCAGGGAATCGCGCGCCATAAAATCCAATTTCGGGCCGTAAAAGGCCGCCTCGCCGATTCCGTCAAAATATTCCGCCTGCTTTTCCCGCAAAATTTCCAGAAGCATATCTTCCGCCACCCTCCACTTTTTCTTATCCCCAAGATATTTTTCCTGATGCTTCGGATCATGAGTCGAACGCCGTACGCGAAGATTAAATCCAAACGCCCCGTAAAATTCATGCACAATGTCCCATATCTTCAAAAACTCGTCCTTTGCCTGTGAAAATCTGCAAAACACGTGCGCGTCATCCTGGGCAAAAGCGCGCACGCGCGAAAGTCCGGAAAGTTCTCCGGTCTGTTCGTCGCGATAGCACATGGTAGTGGAAGCATATCGTTGAGGAAGCTCTCGGTAGCTCCAGGCGCGCCGCGCGTAAATTTGCGTGTGGTGCGGACAATTCATGGGCTTCATCGCGAACTCATGTCCCTCGCGGGTTTTGATGCGAAAAAGTTCGTCCTTAAACTTCTCCCAATGTCCGGAGGTTTCGTAAAGTTCCTTTTTGGTGATATGCGGAATCTCAACCCGGGCGTATCCTCGCTTTTCACGCAACTGCCACACAAAATTGTCCAGTAGCACGCGAAGTAAAGTGCCTTTTGGAGTAAAAAGCGGAAGCCCCGGACCAACGAGATCGGAAAATACGAACAAATCCAACTCGCGTCCCAGTTTTTTATGGTCGCGCTTTTCCGCCTCCTCAAGCATTTTCAGGTACTCGTCCAGTTCTTTTTTCGTTTCAAAAGCGACTCCATAGACGCGCGTCAGCATTTTGTTTTTTTCATCCCCGCGCCAGTACGCTCCGGCAACCTTGGTCAGACGAAAAGCATCAGCCGGAATCTCGCGCGTATTTTTCACGTGCCCGCCCTTGCACAAATCCATGAAAACAATTGATCCTTGATCCTTGATCCTTGATCCTCCGGTGTAATATATCGTAATCGGCTTTTTTGCCTTTCGAAATTCATCAATAAGCTCAACCTTAAAGGGCTGATCCTTAAAAATTTTTTTCGCCGCGGGCGAAGTGGTTTTTTTGCCGGAAAAGGGAAGTGCCGAAGAAATCATCTTCCGCATCTCCTCTTGAATCCACGAAAAGTCCTGCTCGCCCAAAGTCACGCCTTTCGGCAAAAAAAAGTCGTAATAAAATCCGTTTTCTATAGTCGGCCCGATCCCGAGCTTCACCTTCGGATACTTTTTCTGCACCGCCCCCGCCAAAAGATGCGCCAAGGAGTGCCGGATATGCTCGATATTTCGCATAAATCAAATTATATACCCCCTCTTGCAAAAAACAACCGAAAAGGGGAATATGGGGGACGGAATAAACCTCTCGCAAACGAAAGGATTCGCAATGAGCGAAATCTTTGTGGTCGTGGACGAACTAGACGATGAGGATGGTCCCATCGTCCACCTGAACAAAATCCCGGAGGGCGGAATTGTGGAAAAAATCTTCGCCCCCAAGGACGACGTTCAAGAGGCGCTCTCGGCCCTCGTGACCTTCTACGATGGCCACGAGGACCTCGCCCTCGCCGTGGACGCGGCACTTTTCGCCGCGTTCCGCGCAGGGCAAAGGGCGGGAGGCGCGTAATCGCTCCCGCACACGAAATACGGCACGCATCCGCGCGTGCCGTTCGTTATTTTATAATTTTAATTCTCTGACCTCCTCGCATACAAATTTTGCCTCCCCGTTCTTCGCGGACATTCGCCCTCGGGTAATAACCGCCTTGCCTTCCTGCCACACCTCCCGCGACTCCGCGAGCAAATCCGAAAACACAAGCACCTCAATGGTATCGGTCATGTCCTGAAGCGAAACAAAAAGCATGGGATCCCCGTTTTTGGTGGGAATTTTTTGAATAGAAATTATTACTCCCGCGATAACGATCCGCCGCGACCGCCCCCGCTCCAGGGGCTCCTCCCGCGCCTTTGCGATGGAAATGGAAAGTTTTTTTACCTTTTCATGTTCTTTATACGGATTAAACGGATGGTCAGTAAGATACAAGCCAAGCAAATCCTTTTCCCACTCCAAAATCTGCCGCGTGCCGATATCCGGCACCTCCTTGAATTGCAGAGAAGAAGCGGATATGGAGTTCCCAAAAAGCCCGCCCTGCGTCGTCTTTGCCATCTTTTTCGCCTCTTGGTTGAACTTCAGCATATCTTCCAGATTTCCGATGAGTTGGCTCCGCCTCTTGTGGCCGAAAGAATCCAGCGCGCCGGACTTTACCAAGCTTTCAAGGGACTTTTTGTTCATATCCCGATGATGAATACGGAGCAAAAAATCCGGCAAACTTTGGTACGGCCCGCCCCGCCGCCGCTCCTCGATAATCTCGTGGGCAATATTCGCCCCCAGATTTTTGACCTTCAAAAGCCCGAAACGGATCGCGGGCTTGTCGTGGTAGGTGCCGACCGCGAACTCCTCAAAACTTTCGTTTACATCCGGTGGCATGACCGGGATCCCCATGCGCTTGGCGTCCGAAACCAGAAAATTAATCCGCTCCGTGTCCGACCCCGAAACATTCAAAAGCGAGGCCATGAATTCAATGGGGTAATTCGCCTTCAGATACGCGGTCTGATAACTGATCATCGCGTAACAGGCAGCGTGACTCCTGTTAAAGCCGTAACGCGCGAACGGCGGGAAAAGTTCCCAAATTTTTTCCGCCACATCGCGGGCAATGCCGCGCCCCGCCATTCCTTCCACGAGTTTTACCTGCTGTTCGTCCAAAAGTTCTTTGATTTTCTTTCCGATTGCCTTGCGAAGCACGTCCGCCTCGCCAAGCGTAAATCCCGCCAAATCCCGCGCGATTCTCATCATCTGCTCCTGATAAATGCCTACTCCATACGTATTCCGCAAAATCGGTTCAAGCAAAGGGTGCAGATACGTCACTTTTTCCTTCCCGTGCTTTCGCTTGATGTACGAGGGAATAAGTTCAATAGGCCCCGGGCGGTAGAGGGCAATCATCGCGATAATGTCTTCCAAATCAGTGGGCTTTAACTCCACCAGATACCGCCGCATCCCCGGCGACTCCAGCTGAAACACGCCCGTGGTCTCGCCCGCGCGAAAAAGTTCAAACGCCTTTTTATCGTCCAAAGGCAGGGAATCAATGTCAATGCGCTCTCCGTGCAAGTCCTTCACGAGCCGG
Organism: uncultured Candidatus Saccharibacteria bacterium; assembly: GCA_964466475.1. GTDB lineage: Bacteria > Patescibacteriota > Minisyncoccia > UBA6257 > GWB1-50-10 > JAUYPG01. Next base: position 10,522 of record CAYXNB010000015.1, on the reverse strand, counting down.
AGCGTTTTTTCAATAATGGTCAGGTTTTTCAGGCCGAGAAAATCCATTTTCAAAAGCCCCAAGTCCTCCACCCCGTGCATTTCAATTTGCGTTAAAATCGTCTCTTCTCCGGCAGGGGCTCTCTGTAAAGGCAAGATGTTCGTTAGAGGCTCCGCGGAAATCACGATGCCGCAGGCGTGCACCGAAGCATGGCGGATAGTGCCCTCAAGCCGCCGCGCCTCCTGCAAAACCTGGCGCGCCTGCAAATCCTCCTCCGTAAGTTTTTTGAATTCCGGCACCTCATCCAAAACAGAGTCCAAGGTTCCGTTAAAAGGAACGAGTTTTGCCATGCGGTCTCCCACGCCGTACGCGAATCCAAGCGCCCGCGCCGTGTCCCGTATCGCCGCGCGCGCGGCCATGGTTCCAAAGGTGATGATCTGGGCAACGCAATCCTCCCCGTACTTCTGCCGCACATAGGCGATCACCTCGTCGCGCCGCACATCGGTAAAATCAATGTCCACGTCAGGCATCTGAATGCGCTCCGGATTCAAAAATCGCTCGAAAAGCAGGTCGTATTTCAGGGGGTCAATGTTCGTAATGCCGAGCACATACGAAAGCAGACTCCCGGCCGCGCTTCCGCGGCCCGGCCCCACCACGATTCCATGCGCCTTTGCCCAGTTGATAAAATCCTGAACAATTAAAAAATAATCCGCGAATCCGGTTTTTTGAATTACGCCGATTTCCATCTCAAGCCGGTCTTCCACTGCTTTGGAGACCGAATCTCCAAAACGAAAGGGGAGGCGCTCCCGGGCCAGGTGCCGCAAATATTCCATCGGGTCAGAAAACCCTTCGGGCAGAGGAAATTTCGGCAAGCGCGTCTTCCCGAGTTGGATTTCAATACTGCATTTTTCCGCGATGCGCCAAGTATTTTCAATCGCCTCCGGTACGTCCCGAAACTCCTCCTCCATTTCCTCCGGACTCCGCAAATGTGCCTGGAATCCGGCCATGCTGAAACGCTTTTCATCATCAACTTTCGCTCCGGTCTGCACCGCCAAAAGCACTTCGTGCGCGGTTTTGTCTTCCGGCCGCACGTAATGAGCGTCGCAAGTCGCGACAAGCGGCAGGGAATATTCCCGCGCGAAGGCGCGAAGCGCGGCCCCAAGTTCCGGCTCGTTATGCGGCTGGATCTCAATATAAAAATCCTCTCCGAAAACTTCCCGATAAAATTCCATGGCTTGCCGCGCCTCCTCCCGCTTGCCCTGATGCAAAAGTTTGGGTATCTCGCCGGAAAAACATCCCGACAGACAAATAAGCCCCTCGTGATATTCCCGCAAAAGGTCTTTGTCCGCGCGCGGCTTGTAATAAAAGCCCTCCAAATGCGCCTTGGTAACGAGTTGGATCAAATTTTTCCATCCCGTCTCATTCTTCACCAAAAGCGGCAAGTGGTAGCGGACGTCATCAACACGCGCCTCCTTGCTAAGCCGGCTCCCGGGCGTAAGGTAGATCTCGCATCCCAAGATCGGCTTAATGCCCGCCTTTTTCGCGGTTTTATAAAAATCCACGGCTCCGTACAAATTTCCGTGATCTGTTAAGGCAATCGCGTCCTGCCCGAACTCCTTGGCGCGGGCAATCAGGTCCGGCACCTTTGAAAGCCCGTCAAGAAGAGAATAATGGCTATGTGTATGTAAATGGATAAATTTCATATCAGGCGGCCGCTTGCCCCGTTAAATTTGAGCGAAGAAAAATTTGTTCGGGATGGGTATGCGTGAAGACGGACAAAACGAGACGACATAATAAATTCATTTTCGCAACTTTTCCTGTTTTCCACAACTTCCAAAGTCCGCCATCCTCAAACTGACTGCATATGTGGCAGAACCTCTCTCGCAATATCTTCCGCCCGCGATATAGGCAAATTTCCATGAGGCCGAGGAGCGAGGACGAAAACGTGCCGTGCGGCACATTGAGGACGAGCGACAAAAGCATCATGGAAATTTGCCATATCCCTTCGGGTTCCGTGAATATTCCGAATCTCCTGCGTTGCTCCTTAGATCTGTAGCTTTTGGCTACTAATCTCCTCGTCGCGCCTTGGATATTCGGAATATTCACAGGAAACGCGGGCTGGAATATATTGCGAGAGAGGTTCGAGTTTGAGGACATATTGACACAAGACAAAAATAAACCATATACTAAAATCATGGTAAAAAACCTCATTTTTGTAATGGTCGTTGTAAACTCCATTATTCCGCCGCAAAGGTAGGGGGCATTTTTACTAACAACTAATAACAAACCGCCCCCTGCCGGGGGGATTTTAATTTTATACAAAATTTTGAGGTGAACGGTGCGCTCTTTGGTGGCGTAAAGAGCGTGCCGCCGCACTTCAAAATCAGGAGAGAAGCCGTGGTCTATTTGGACGACGACCATGTGCCGGGAGCATGCAAGCGCGACCGGCAAATTGAACAGGTCCGTGCCATTGAGGCAAAAATCGAACGCAAGGGAGATCGCATGTCTCCCGAAAAACGCGAACGCCTCAAGTGGCACGCAAAACGCACTAAAGAAGTCATGAAACGACGGATTCTTTAGGTAGGTTAGTGTGCCAACGCAAGGCGCCCCGGTATCCCGGCGCGCCTTGCAAAATCAAAATTCAAAATAATAATTTAGATATCATGTATCAAAAAAACACCACCATTATTAGCATCATTATTGAAACCTCCGAAGGGCGGGAATTTTTGGCATAAACATAAACAAACGCGATCAAAACCAAAAACCTCCCGCCCGCGGGAGGTTTTTGGTTTTGGCTTGAATCGAGGGCTCATGGTGAACCCTCGACACAGGCTGAAACCTGTGCGGTTCCTTTACAAAGAACGGAAGGGATGGGTCATGACAAAATTGACTCAATACTGGAGCAGCGGGGCACTGCTCCATCTCGAAAATCTGGACATGGACCTGGAAACCATATCGCCGGAAGATGTCCGAGGAATGGTTTTCGGATGCGTGTCCTGCGAGGAAGACAGCAAAATTTCCTCCCCGACCCGCCGGATTTTCCGTCTGCGCGCGGAAAGCGGCCAGAAATCCATGGTTGAAGCGGTACCGATCAAAATAGCCCGCTGAAACCATCTCGCAAGAGTCCGCCTCATCGCGGACTCTTGAATTTTTAAAATTTGACATAAATATCGAAAATGAATATACTAAAAAAATAAGTATGAAATTCGCTCCGAAAATTTCAACTCAAAAAAGTCAGCTTCTTTTTAGCATGTATCTTACCCCCCACCGCTAGGGAGCTTTTCCACATTCAAAAATAACTCATAGTTAGTAACCCATAACCGAAGAAAAGCCCCTAGTAAGGGGAATTTTTGTTTTTGGTCTGAAATTTGCGAATGTACGAAGTCCAACTTCGTAAATTTCAGACCGAAAGGTCTGAATGTTCCTTGAAACCAAACCCCGATCTCCTGAAAGGAGATGCGCCATGAATCTCGGTCCGATCGTGGAGCGACAGGACATCCCGTCCTCACTCGCTCCTTTCCGGGTACTTCCGGACTACAAGGTCCGGTATCCAAAAGTCATCGTCGCGGCGCTCGGCGACCTGTTCGCCGAGTATAACGCCGCGTTCGAGCCGCTCGTTGAGGCAAACCGGGAGTGGAAAACGGACTACCGGTTTGCCGTCACCCCGGACGGCGTTCCCGCGAATTTCGCGGTCCAGGTCGACATGGTTGGCCTGACCGAGGAATTTTTGCGGAACGCCGCGAAAATGCCGCAAAAAGACGTGCGCGAAACACTGCGAGGAATGATCTTTGAAATAGAAAATTCCCTCGCAATGTACTCGCTCCTTGAGGGAGGATTCGCCTGGAACAGCCGGGAATCCTTTTTCAAGGCGCGGTACCGCGCCGTCCTGGAGGACATTCGTCGCCGAACTAGCCGGCCGATCGCGCTTCTGGCCGTGACCGACCAGAAGCTCGAGGCCATGAGGGCTTCGGAATTCGGCAAGTCGGAAGGGGAAGCCCTGACCGACGCCGAAGTCCATAAACTCTCGGGCTTCGACAGGTTGTTCGGCCCGGCCGAGTTTCGTGGACATCTCGAACAACGTGGAGGATGCGAATACCTGCTTTACGTTCGCTCCTCCGATCCGGTCGCGAAACTCAAGCGACCGGATACTGCGGTGGATCACCCCCTCCTCGCCGACGCGGCAATGCGTCGGGTCATCAAAGAGTGCTCTGTTACATTCAATATCGATGATCCGTTCTGGCCCGTCGGCGATTCTCGCCGAATCAACGACACAAAGTGGTACATGCCGCCCATGGGCATGGCCTATAGTGTCGTTCATGAAGAGGATCTCTGGACCCCGACGTTCGCCGCCCACCTGGCAAAGGGGAAACCCTACGCCGAGTGGGAAAGTGAACGTCTTTCCACAGGATTCGTGGCCTTTCTCGAATCGTTCGGGTCCTGCCCCAACGAAGTTGAAGAAGGCCAACGTGCAGTCCGACTAAAGCCCGCCCAAGGCACCTACGGGTGCTACGGGCACGTGAGCGGCCCCCTGCCCGAAGGCCGGGTGCGGCGCGACCTGCGCCGCGGCCTGAAGGACCGAGGGCCGTATGTGGCCCAGCCGGAACTGCAATGCCCCGTCGTCATCAACGAAACCGGGAAGGAATTTGTCTTTATTGACAGAAACTTCCTGGGCCTCGTCGGTGACGAAATCCGCTTCCTCGGTGGATTCCGCTCCCTGATGCCTCTGGACTCGACAGAGGCGAAAAACGGACGGAATCACGGCTCGCACCACACGGTGTGGGCCGAGATCACCGACTAACCATGTGCCGCGCACCAGCCCCCCGGGGCAGTGCGCGGCTCTTTCTTTCTATTTTCTTTTGAGTAAAAATACGCGACAATAACCCCATGCTGAAAAACATCATCTCGCTTTCCAAGGAACTCATTTCAATACCCTCAACGCCTGACAACAAAAAAGCGCTGGAAAAAACTCTGACGCTCGTGCTCTCGCGCCTGAAAACCCGCACCATAGAACCCTTCGAACGAAACGGGGTAAAAAGCGCGCTCATCCACAACAAAAAAAAGGGACATAAAAAATTCAACATCATTCTAAACGGGCACCTGGACATCATCCCCGGCAAAGACGACCAGTACAAGCCCTTTATTCAGGGCAGGCGGCTCTACGGCGTGGGAGCAATGGATATGAAGGCGAACGTCGCTTGCCTCATCGCCGCGTTTCAGGAAGCCGCGGATAAAGTCCGCTATCCGCTGGGGCTCCAGCTGGTAACAGACGAAGAAATCGGAGGATTTGACGGCACAAAATATCAGATAGAAAAAGGCGTACGCGCAAATTTCGCAATAATCGGAGAAAGCACCAATCTGGATATTGAAAATCGGGCAAAAGGCGTGCTCTGGCTGAAAATCCGCGCAAAAGGAAGGTCCGCGCACGGCGCCTACCCGTGGAAAGGAGAAAACGCCGTCGCGAAAATGAACGATTTTTTGAACGCCCTGCGAAAAGCATACCCCTCGCCGAAAAAAGCAAAGTGGATAACCACCATAAACCTCGCAAGCGTGGAAACAAAAAATAAAACCTTCAACAAAATACCGGATGATTGCGAAGCCCTGATTGACATCCGCCACATACCGGAAGAAGGCGAGGCGATCTTACCGAAAATAAAAAACATGCTGCCAAAAGGATTTTCTCTGGAAGTGGCCGCGAAAGAACCCGCGCTCGCGACTCCCGCGCAAAATCCGCATGTGCAGTCCCTTAAAAAAGAAGTGGAAAAACACACCGGGAAACAATCGCTGATTCTCTCCGCAAACGGATCTTCGGACGCAAGACATTTTGCCCGCGTAGGATGTCCGGCCATTGAATTCGGACCGAAAGGAGGGGGTATGGGAAGCGACAGGGAGTGGGTGGACATTCCGGGACTCGAAAAATATTACGAAATTCTAAAAAACTTTTTACTGCGACAATAGCCATGGAAAAAATTGTAAAGACCCTGATCTCGTTCAAAACCATCTCAAGCGACCAAAAAGAAAACGAACGCGCGCTCCGGTGGATTAAAAAAGAAATTACACCCTGCCTTTCGGCGCGGATTATAAAAAGCGCGGGCTATCCTTCGCTTATTGCCACAACGCGGAAAACCAAAAAACCAAGAGTATGGCTCGCCGCGCATAACGACGTGGTCCCCGGGTCAAAAAACGTCTTCCTGCCCCGCGTTGTCGCGGGGAAACTCTACGGCCGAGGCGCCTTTGACATGAAGTTCGCCGCGGCCTGCTACATCCGGCTCGTAAAAGAACTGGGCCATGAGGCAAAAAAACATGATTTCGGCATCATGATAACTTCAGACGAAGAAATAGGCGGAAAAAATGGAACCGGATATATTCTAAAGCAAGGATATGGCGGCAACATCGCATTTCTGCCGGACGGCTGCGCGCCGGAAAGCATTGAAGAGGCTGCCAAGGGGGCATGGCATCTTGAGGTAGAAGCAAAAGGCGCCTCGGCACACGGATCCCGCCCATGGGCCGGAAAAAACGCGATAAAAATACTGCTCCACTTTTTGCGTGATCTGGAAAGCATCATCCCGGATGAATCCTGCGTCTGCGACGGATCACACTATCACGACACCCTAAATATCGGAAAAATAACGGGCGGGGAAGCCACAAACAAAGTCGCGGATAGCGCCGCGGCGCACATAGACATTCGCCACGTTCCGGAAACATCAAAAAATGACCTGTGGGAAAAAATAAAAATCCTCGCAAAGGCGCGCGAAATAAAAATAAAAGAAGTGGTGTACGCGGCCCCGGCAAAAACCGATTTCGCACACAAAGATGTGGCACTATTCGAAAAAATCTATAGAAACATGGAAGGCCGTCCGTTAAAACGAACCGTTTCGCACGGCTCCTCCGACGCCCATTATTTCCATAAAAAAGGGATTCCGGTAATCCTTGCGCAGCCAAAAGGGGGAGGACATCACGCGGAAAACGAATGGGTGGATCTGAAAAATCTGGAACGATACTACAAAGTCATGAAAACATGGTTCCTTGCGATATCCACAAGGAATTGACCCGGCAGTGAAAATGCGATTATTTCATATCATGCAACTTCGTCGCTATCGCATTTCTACTGCCGGGTTGACATTCCAAAAAGCAAAAGAGTAAAATAGCAAAAATATGATTTTTATGCGTTTCCAGACGAATATTGCGGCGGCGACCTCTAAAAAGGCGTCCTTTACGCGTATTCGGGGGCTGGGAAACAAATAAAATTACGAAAAAAGAAACAATCCCAAGACCCCCGAAAGGGGGGCTTTTCATTAAAAAGCATCCGCTCTGAAAACTGCGTTTTGGAGACCGAATCTCCAAAACATAGTTTCCAGGTCGGAGGTCGGCCTGGTTCGCTCATCACAAAAGCCCCGCATCTGGGTTGGGGCAAAGGAGGAAGGCATGGATCTCTCGGGAATCGTCGTGCTCGTGTGGGAGTGCGACCAAGACGCAAAAATAGCCGCCGGACTTCTCGAAAAGTTCGGGGCCTCGATTCGGGTCTGCTCGCGAAAGCAGAACCCGAAAGTTTCTGGAAGTATTGCACTTGTTTCTAAGAACATAATCGGGGTCGAATGTTTCCAGATCGATCCCACCTACCGAAAACTGACCCGTCTCGGGGCAGAGGCGGCAATCAGGGTTCGAATGGGAGCTTTCGTGAATCCATCCGTGGATCACCAAAAGCTAGCGACCTCGTTGGCACGTGAAATATACGAATTTCACTGCCAATGAAGATCGCCAAACGGGGAGGATAGCACAGCTACGCCTCCCCTTCGCATTTTTAAAAATGTACAATAACCTTTAATCCTTAATCCTCGTATGCGTTATATCGTGGGAATAGACGAAGCAGGACGCGGCCCCTTGGCGGGGCCGGTTGCCGTGGGAGTCGTTCTTATTCCCAAAACAATCCGTTTGCGTAATCCAAAAACAAAACTCCCGCTCCGCGACTCCAAAAAACTGCCGGAAGAGGCGCGCGAAGCATGGTTTGAATATATCCAAAAACATCCAAAAATTTTTTACAAAGTAGTAATGGTCCGTCCCAAAACCATTGATGGAATGAACATCACGGAGGCAGTAAATTTGGCGGCAACTCGCGCGTTGGGAAAACTAATAGCTGATAACGCAATGACTAGTAACTCGCGGATCTATCTCGACGCCGGAATAAAAATTAACAAAACGATACTAGTGGCTGGTGGCTATACCCTGGTGGCCAAATCACTGGTTCGGGGCGACGAAAAAATAAACGCCGTAAAACTCGCCTCCATCGCGGCAAAAGTAACTCGCGATACGTATATGAAAAGAAAACACAAAGAATATCCGGAGTATAAATTTCACATCCACAAGGGATACGGCACAAAGACGCACATTCAGGCAATAAAAAAATTTGGCCCCTGCGTTTTACACAGATTGACCTTCATCAAGAAATGCGTTACCATTTGAAACATTATGGTTCCCAAAAAACGACATTCGAAATCAAAAGTTGGCAGAAGGCGCGCCCATCTTGCCCTAAAGCAAAACACGGGAATGAGGGCCTGCCAGGCATGCAAAGCGCCCACGCTTCCGCACCGCGCTTGTCCGCAATGCGAAGCGCGCCCGAAGAAATCTCTGAATAAAAATAGGATTTAGAGATTATAAACACCTGTGGCTACTCGACATCTTTGCAGAGGAATCGTGCTCCAGTCGCTCTACGAGTGGGACTTCTACGAGCGAAAAACAGACCTCGCGAGCATTGTCGAAAGAAACCTTGAAACGTTTGGCGCGGACGTGGACGAGCCTCAGTTTGCCTGGAAGATAATCCACGGCGTAGTTACGAACCTCCCGGAAATTGATAAGGTGATCGAGCGCGCCGCGCCCGACTGGCCCATTCCGCAAATCGCGATCGTGGACCGCAACATCCTCCGCATCGGCATTTACGAACTCCTCTACGCGGATAAAGAAGAGGTGCCGCACAAAGTGGCGATAAATGAATCAATCGAACTCGCCAAAAATTACGGAGGGCAGAATTCCTCAAAATTTGTGAACGGAGTGCTGGGAACGATATATAATGAAATAAAAATGCAAAATGCCCCAAGCGAAAAATCGTGAACTCGAAAAACAACTGAAGATAACATTCAAAAATAAGGCCGCGCTCCAAGAGGCCCTTACTCACCGTTCGTATCTGAATGAAAATCCCAGGTGGGAAACCTCGCACAATGAGCGCCTGGAATACCTGGGAGACGCGGTTCTGGAACTTGTGGTAACGACCTATCTTTTCAAAACCTTCCCGCAAAAACAGGAAGGGGACATGACGAGCATCCGCGCCGCGCTGGTAAACCACATCATGCTCTCAAAAGTGGCCGGGGAACTCGGGCTCGAGCCCTTTATCCTCCTTTCGCGCGGGGAAGCGCGGGAAAACGGCAGGGCAAAAGAGGCAATACTCGCGAATGCCGTGGAGGCCCTGATAGGTGCGCTCTACCTGGACCAGGGATATGAAAAAGCAGAAAAATTTATCAATGCGCACATTCTCTGCCACCTGAACGAAGTGCTGGAAAAAGAACTTTTTATAGACGCGAAAAGCGAACTCCAGGAAATCATACAGGAAAAAATGAAAACAACTCCCACCTACAGAGTACTGGAAGAAAAGGGGCCTGACCATGAAAAGGAATTTATCGCCGGAGTATTTTTCGGAAGCGAAAAGATCGCCGAAGGCGAGGGATTTTCAAAACAGGACGCGGAGCGCGCCGCAGCCGCGAACGCGCTGAAAGTTTGGAAAAAATAATGTTTCTTCAAAAACTCGAAATTCAGGGATTTAAATCCTTTGCCGGAAAAACCGAATTTCGTTTTCCGGCCCACATCATCGGAGTCGTGGGCCCGAACGGGTCCGGAAAATCAAACATCGTGGATGCGGTGCGCTGGATTCTGGGCGAACGCGCCGCTAAAAACCTGCGCGGAGAGTCTCTGGGCAACCTCATCTTCGCCGGCACCCCGAAGCGGCCCGCCGCGGGCTTCGCACGCGTTGCCTTGTATATGAAAAAAAGCGAGCTTCTGCCCGCAGACACGGATGAGGTGGTCCTCGAGCGCCGCGTGGACAAGTCTGGAAATTCGGAATTTTTTCTGAACGGCGCGGAAGTGCGCCTCAAGGATCTTGCCCCCATGCTCGCACGCGCCCGCATGGGAGCAAGAGGGATGACGATCGTAAGCCAGGGAGAAAGCGACGTGTTCGTAAGATCAAATCCCGAAGAACGCCGTCTTATGATGGAGGAAATTCTGGGACTCAAAGAATACCGGCTCAAAAAAAGCGAAGCGGAACGGAAGCTTGAATCAACAAAAACAAATCTCGAAAAAGTTGCGGCAATGGTGGAAGAGATAGCCCCGCATCTGAAATTTCTGAAAAAACAAAAAGAACGCTGGGAACGCCGCCTGGAAGTGGAGCGCGAATTGGAAGAGGTCGCGAGGTTCCATTTTGGCCAGCAAATGCGGATGATCCGCGAAAAATTGCGGGAGCGCGAGGAAGCAACTGCTCCGATAAAAAAGAAAAGGGTGGAAC
>CAYXNB010000014.1:0-17051 GCA_964466475.1 uncultured Candidatus Saccharibacteria bacterium | reverse complement strand
ATTATTTTCTTTTTGTCCATATCGTCCGTACAAAAACCCTGTCCCCTTCCTCAAGTCCGCCGAGAATTTCCGTATATTCTTCGTTTGAGGCGCCAACCCGTATCGGTACGCGCCGCAACGGAGGATTAAGCGATGCTAGATCGTTTCCTATCGGGGTTTGCACGAAAGAGATCGCCTCCTCTTGTTTTAATGCGGAATTCGGCACGAGGAGTACCGCGGTTTTTGACTCGGTAACAATGGATATGTTCGTTTTCATTCCGGGCTTTATTCGCAGATCGTCGCTGTCAAATATGATTTTCGCGTCGTATGTCGCATTACTTGAAGGCGATGCTGCGGCGTCTATTTCCGCAACTTCGCCCGCAATGGAAAGTCCCGGTATCGAGTCGAATGTCAGCGTTGCCTTTTGTCCCAGTCGGACTTCCTGAATATTTTTTTCGTCCAGAGTGATCTCCGCGATCTTTTGCCGGGTGGAAAAAGTCGCGACGAGATCGGTCAGAAAAACATGGTCTCCCTCTAAAATATCAAGTTTCGCAAGGATTCCGTCAAATGGCGCGCGGATTTCATATCGGGCGAGGTTTTGTTTTGCCTCCCGAAGAGCCTCTTCGAGCCGCTCCACCTCAAGTTGGCGCGCCCGCGTTTCAAACTCCTCGGGTCCGTCTTCGGTTTTTCGAAGCGCGATCCTTTGTTCCTCTATCGCGCGTTCCGCGCGGGAAAGTCCCGTCTTTTTTTCCTCAATATTCGTTTCCGCGGAAGCGAGAGTAGAATAGTGGCGATCCATAGATTCGCGGAATTCCCGCAAAAGAGCGAGGTGCTCATTTGAAATGGGGTGGGCGGATCCATTTTTTTGAATTACCTCATCCCGGTACGCGCGGACGAGATTTTCCGCGCTTTTTACCGCATCCAATGTTTTTTGAACAGCGGACCGCGAGTCCGCGATGAGTTTTACGATCACATGGGCTTCGTCCCTTCGGGTGGACATTTTGTACCATGAAAACGCTTTTTTATGCGCTACGCGGGCGTTTTCATGCGCGGACTTTACAATGCCTCGAAGCGTTTCGTCGTGGGCGGAATAAAAATCCAGATTCCATGCTCCCCCGCCGGAGAGGTTTGTGGCGTAAAATATTTCCTGAAGTCCGGTCAAAACGCGGGGAAGATCAAGAAAGGCGTTTCCGGCGGAGTCGAATCCGTCCTCGTACGATTTCCGAAGTTCTATCCCCGCCTTTTCATTTGTTTCTTCGGCTTCCTGAAGGGCGTGTTTTGCCCGGGCAAGGACGAGTTCGTCGGGAGGGCCCATGATTTCTTCCAAATCAAGGCGGGCGAGAGTCAGATCATTTTCCGCTTCGCGTATAACTTCTTCTCCTTCTGCCGGGTCCAGCCGCGCTATCAAAGTTCCGGCTTTCATATATTCTCCGGTCTTTGCGCCGAGCAAAAGCACCCTGCCGGAAACGTCGGATCGTATCTCAACTTCCTGGAGGGAAAGCACCTGGCCTACGCGCTCTACGGCGGAAATCAGATTTCCCCGCTTTACTTCGGCGAATACATGCTGAATTCCTCCCTGCCCTGCGTGTTTTATATACGCGAGAGAGGTGCCTGCGAAAAGTCCCAGAACGACAAAAAATGGAATTGCGCGTTTCATGTGTATAGTATACCAAAAATATCCTGCCTTCGGTAGCGTCGAAGGTGGTGTGTTGTGTGGACAATTATAAATGCAAGATATTTCAAAAATGAATCGCCGCTCCTCCGAAGAGAAGCGGCGAATTCGTGGCGCGCGTCAGCCGGCGATTGCTCGCCGGCGCTTTGGCAGGACGAGGCGCTCCTGCCGACGCCCCTCGCGGTCCCATGCTCCTTCCTGGTCGGCCAGGAGAAATTCGAGACGTCGGAGGAACCACCCTGGGTGAATGGCGCAGGTGAATTGTGCGAAAAAGTATTGCCCGCCTGCGCATGGGCGAACAACGAAACTTTCTTTGGCGCCCATGGGCGCCGCCTTCCGAACGATTTCCCGTACCGTTTTCTCGGTGTACGGGTATTTTGACGACGGCCAGATCCTAAACGAAGACATTTCTGTCTCCTTCCTGATTGGGGTTTTTGCCCCGTTTCATGTTGCGAAAACCGAAATTTTTATAAAATAAATAAAAAAATTTGTCAATTATTTTTATTGCACGAGTTTTTTCGCCAAAATATTACAAAAGTGAATGCCGCCGGTTCCTTTGGAAGCCGGCGGCATTTCGCGGATTCGCGGGTCCTCAGACTGCGAGTCCGAAGCGTTGACGTACCAGGTTCGCATGGAGGAGGTCCGGCATCGGGACCCCTCCGACGAAGTCGCCGGCGCAACACGCTTCTATGGAATCATTTCCACTGTGAGCGCGATCGAGTGCCGAAGCGCTCTTTTTTGCCCACTCGTACTTCTCCGCTTCATCGCGGGCGCGTGTTGCAAGAGCAAACGCGATTTTTCCCGCACGAAACGGATCGGTCGCACAGCAGTCCTTATACTGCCGCTTCAGTTCGTCCAATGGGGTTTTCATCCCCTCGCTCCTTCCTGAAAAGAGAACCACGACGCGATGTCTCGTTCCACCTCTTCCCCGTCGGATGAGGCGTGAACGAGATTTTCGCAGGATTTTCCGGCGAGGTCTGACTGAACCCCGGACACGGAGGAGTAATCCCCCCGAATCGTCCCAGGGTCAGCTATGTTGGGGAATGTGTGTCCGACCATGCGTCGGACTTTTGCAACGGTACCCTCCCCTTGGAGCACCATTGCGAATACGGGGCCGGAGGAAAGATACTCGACGACTCTTTCCCGAACAATCCGACCTATTTGTTCGGGAACATCGGTGCCGAACGCGGCGCGCGGATCACACCCCGCGACCTTGTGGTTGTCGATGGTTTTTTGTCCCACCGACGCAAACCACTCTGGCGTATTCGGCGCTGCACGCCGTACCATTTCTGGCGTGGCGTGCGCGACTTTGGCGGCGATTATCTCAAAACCCGCCCGTTCAAAGCGGGTGATGATCTCGCCAACCAGGCCGCGTCGAACCGCGTCCGGCTTCAAGAGAACAAACGTTTTTTCCAATCACGCCCTCCTTGGGTGATATTCGATTTGAGTTAGTGGCTAAATATAGCAAAACACATTTTTTGTAATTAGTCAAAAGTTTTTTGTATTCTATTTATCCACGATTTCTTCTCGTGTCATTTTCTAAAGTCCTTTTTCATCTCAAAATAATATTCTTTATTTAAGGGCCTAGAAAATCAAAAAAAATGTGGTAAAATTACCTTATTGCCGGGTCGTCTAACGGTAGGACTCTGGGTTTTGGTCCCAGCTATCGGGGTTCGAATCCCTGCCCGGCAGCCAATGTGGATTCGGGTCGCATGGAGCGACGGCTCCCCCTTTGCTCATCGCGTTTTTCGCAGGTTCGAACCCTTCCTTTGCTTCGGGAACGGCGCGAAGACCCTCTTTGATCACGAAGAAGGGTTTGGGCGCGTCAATACGGAGTTTTCCGTCCTTCAGGATTAGGTTCGAGCCGAGCGTCGCCACGATCTCCCGCTTCGCTCGGAGATCGCCTTCGGCGAACAATCTGCGGGCGGTTCGGGCGAAGCGGAAGGTCTCTTCCGAGACGCGGAGCCATGCGTCCTGCCTGTTGCTTCCGTCGCGGAGCAGTTCTTCGTATCTCGCTTTCTCGCGCTCCAAGTCCGCTTTCTTCGCGCGGTATTCTTCTTCGCTCACCTCGTCGGCGAGTCGCATTTCCAAGAGGCGGTTCAGTTTCTTTGCGACTTCCCGCGCCGCTTTGTGCTGGGAGTGCAGGAGCGCGTCCTGGGTCGTGGCTTCCTGCTTGTGCATCTTCCGCAGATGCCGGATCGCCCACTCCAGATACCGCTCGTTGATCTGAATAGAGGCAAGGTACTCCTCGATCTGCGCTTCCAGCCGCCGGATTTCCACGCTCCGCTCCGAGCAACGGACTCCGGGCTTCTTCTTGGTGCAGTGGTAGTAGACGTAGCGGAGGACGGTGGGATTCCGCATCTTGGCGACGGCGACGTCGCACTTCGGGCAGGAATCGCGGTTCAGGGACGCGAACTTGGTCTTGCAGTCCGAACAGATGACCTGGCACTTCTCCTCCGCCGTGATCTGGCAGCCGCACTCGCCGCACCGGATGAGCCCGGTGAAGGCGAACTCGCGCTTGTGAGGGGTGGGGCCGCGTCTCCCGCCGAGAAGGGACTGAACGCGCTCGTACTCCTCTTGACTCACCATCGGCTCGTGCTTGCCCTCGCGCCAGAAACCGCTTCCGACCGGGAATTCGAACTAGCCGTAGTAGAAGGGGCTTCGGAATATCTTGTAGATGCCGCTTCGGGACAGGGGCTTCCCGCCCATCGTCTTTCGACGAAGACTCCGGTATCCCCACTCCGCGTTTGCCATGCGGAGGATTTCGGGCGGGGTGTAATTGCCTGTCAGCATGAAGTCCCACATCCTGCGGATGAGCGGAAACCGCTCCGGGTCTTTCTCCACGATCTTGCAGCCGAGTTTGCGTTCCGGGGTGTTCAGGTAGCCGGCGGGAGCGACGCCGGGCATCCAGCCCATCTTCGCCTTCTGTTCCAGCCCGCGCTTCACGTCCTTGCTCAATTTCGCGGACGAGTACTGCGACTGAGAGAGGGCAAGCTGGAGCATCATGATGCCCTCCGGGGAGTTCATGAAATGGTAGGAGCCGAACTTCAGGTCTTTGATCTCGCCCGTGCGGATCATGTAGGTCAGGGTGGCGGCGTCGATCTCGTTTCGGGAGAGTCGATCCGGGTGCCAGGCAACGATGCCCTGCGCTTCCCCCTTGCGGATGCGCCCGATCATCGCGGCGAAGGCGGGGCGATTGTTCGGCAGGAAGGCGCTGTGCCGCTCCTCGATCACGTCCGCGATCGGAAGATGCGGAAAGAACTCGCGGACTTTCTCCTTCTGCGACTCGATGGAGAGCGCCTGCTTCTCCTCGCCTTCGGTCGATTTGCGGACATAGGCGAAGTAGCGGATGGAAGATGGGCGTGAGGTCATGATTGGGCGATGACATACGACGTACCGACCTTTTCTCGCGCAAGCGGGACTACGATCCGAACGGGGATACCGTACAACACAAGTGCGTGGATGGAGACGTCACAAGTTCTAACCATTCATCTCTTGAGATGCATTGTGTGCCGATCCACGCTACTGTGATCGTTTCGCCCACCTACACGCCGTGGTGCAACTCCGTTCCCTTGTTTTCCTTCTTTCCGCGGCTTCCAAGAGAACCCTGTACGCCTGTCGAACTCGGCGTCGTCGCTCCGCCTCAGGGGTACTGGATGGGATGACGATGATTTGTGTGAACGACATAAATGCATTTTACCATGAGCGTAGCCAGTAACAGACTTCCCGCAAGTAGGTAGTTCTCCTCTCTTTGAAGCGCGTCCGTATATGACGAGGATGAAGGCATGGACTATGAGTTCATGTTAAGCGACGAAGCGCTACGGGAATTCCGCCGAATTGCGGAGTCAGACAAGATGACCTTTGCCAATGACGAGGAATTGCGGGAGGCAGCGATGCGGGTGATCCACCTCACGCTGTTCATAAAGGAGCGTCTGTTACCGCAGAGTCCAGAGCAGATAAATGATATATAGTTATCTTATTCATAGTATGACGATTATATTATAGAATTACGTTGTGTTCGATGCCCTCGTGTAATGCAGGCGTCTGAATGACTTGGACGGCCACCATTACGGTAGCCGTCCTATATTTACCAGTATCGAGGATCGGGCACGTCACGAGTCTCGTGAGGATTTCCCCACTTGTCCCGCCAGTACACGAACTCCCCGTCATGGATTGTCGCCTTTTCGTGTCGCCGTGCTTCCTCCTCGGCAGCATCAAAAGCGGAACGCGCGTCGGGATGATCTGGAAACGCCCGCTGCGCAAGCGGAACTCTCCAATCATCATTTTCGCGCCATCTGACGATAGGCATATGGAACTCCAAGATGACCTTCCGCGCCCGTCGCGGAATACTTACTTAATTTTATAGTATATTATTTTTTCTTCAAGGCTGGGTGATGCGGGCGACCGAACAGGAGTCGGAAGAGGCGTTGGCGTATGTCCGGTCGCGCTTGGCGACCGACGCGGTCGCGTTTGGGGAGCCGTTGCGGACACGACCGGGAGTGGATCGGATGCTGACGGAACTGGACGGATGCGCCATTCGCACGGGCGCGCTCGAGTCGGTCGAGGACTCGGAGGAGACGCCCGTTCGCGGTCTGCCGCGTCGTCGTCGCGTCGAGGAGTGGCGCGAGGTTCGAGAGGCGCGTCGCCGTCGTTCTCGACGGACTGATGCGACTCGCCGGTTCCGATGTCCGTCTCGTCGTTGAGAGGAACCCGCCCCCGTCGGCGGAGAGAGGCGGTCTGAACCGCGCGCTCGGAGTCGTCATCAAGGATCGCGTGGAGGCGAACGGCGTTTGCCGCATCTCGTTTGCGGAAACGAAGCGTCTGCTCTGCGGTTCGGCGTCGGCGACGCGAGCCGACCTGATCGCCGCCGTCGCGGAGCGTCATCCCGTCTGCCGGTTGCCGGAGACACCCAAGCGCGTCGGCGTCAAACCGTACGGGATCGTCGGGGTTCTCGCCGTCGCGCTCGCTGCGTCAATCCGTCATGCCATCAAGTGACCAGCTGTTATCCCAAGGCGAGTTTCCGCCCTCCTCAATCGTGTCCTCCAGCATTATCAGTTTGATTCCAGACAATATAAATAATTGACATATGACTATAGTATTGTAATATAAACACAGTATCGTTAAAACATTTACTATGCGGCAGTAGGCTGCGCAGATGAGGTGAATGTCGGACACATCCGAACGGGAGGTTTGCGTGAACACTGACGAATTCCGCATCAAGACGTTCTTCGATCAGAGCCATCGCATCCGCGACGCAAAAAATCGCTACCGCATGGCGCTGCCTGAAGACCGGCGATACGATTTTCTCGCGATCAACGTTCCCTCCACCTATCAGCAGGGGTTGATCCCCGACGGCGAAGAGCCGCCGTGGGGATTGCTCCGCGTGGTCGCGTCCGCCCGCGAGACGCACGGCTACGGTGCGGGCATCCTCGACGCCCATCGGCTGAAACTCTCACTGAAGGACATCGCCGCCCAGATCGAACGCTCCTCTCCCCGGATCGTCGGACTCAATCCGACCTCCGTCAATGTGCCCGAAGCGATCGCCATCGCGCGGATCTGCGATGAACGAAACATCCGGTACATCCTCGGCGGTATCCATGCGACGCTCGATCCGATCGGCGCGCGCCGAGACTTCCCTAGTGTCGCTGCCATCGTGCGCGGCAACGGGGAGATCGCCGTCGGCGAAGTCCTCTCCGTCCTTCTGCGCGACGCCCAACCCACGTTGCCGGGAGTCTGGTATCGCGGTCAACTGCCCCTTGTGGACACATACGCTCCGAAACTGAACCCCGGCGAAATCCCGATGGTGCGCCAGAACGTCTACGTCGAACAGCCCGTCTACACGCATACGGTGTTCGACGGCGCGCGTTATCGCAAGATACGCGAAGCGACGCTCTTCGTCACCTACGGATGTCCCTTTGACTGCACCTTCTGCTCGTCGCCGATCATGGTGGATCGCGGCAATTCCGTTCCCTATATGCGTCCCGGAGTGCCGCGGATTCTCCGCGAAGTCGAACACGTCGTCCGGGACCTGGGAGCCGACGCGGTGCATTTTCTGGACGACATGGCGTTCGTTTCCGGTCGCCAGATTCGCGACTTCCATCAGGGCGTCGTCGACTTCGGGCTTCAAGGCGAGTTCGTATGGCGGGGACTCACCAAGGCCGCCATTCTCCTCCGTCCGGACTTCGACGACGAAACGATGCGCCGGATGCGCGAGTCCGGCTGCTGGAAAATCGCCTTGGGAGTCGAGAGCGGCAACGACGCGGTTCTGGAGCGTATCCGCAAGCATACGACGACGGACCAGATGCGTGAGGCCGTTCGCAAATTGACGCGGCACGGCATCCAGGCGAAGGGATTCTTCATACTGGGTTTCCCGGGAGAGACCCGATCCCAGATTGAGGACACGGTGCGCTTCGTTTCCGAACTGAAGGAACTCGGGATGAGCGAGGCAAGCGTCTTCCAGTTCAAGCCGTATCCCGGCACGCTGGAGTACCGCCTGCTCGCCGAGCGCAGACCCGAAACGCTCGACCGCCTCGAATACCTGAAGAGATCGGTCGACGACCTTCGGGATCGCGCGAAAAAGCGCGCCGAAGAACACGCTTGGCTTCCGGACGATCTGCGGATCGCCGAGATACCCAGCGGCGAGGTACGACGCTACGTCATGCGCGCGCTCGAATCGTTCTACGGCGACCGAGTCGTTTCACACTACCCCTAACCGATCGCCCGCGTCCGCAGTTGACGCGGGCATCTCCATTTATTATGAAGAGTTCAATGATGAATCGAGAACCAATCGTTGTGTTGGCGTCCCGCTCGGAGAATCGCCGCCAACTCTTGGAATCGCTCGGCGTCACGTTTTCCGTGATACCGAGCGAAATCGACGAAGATCGAATTACGGCTCCGGATATCGAGGAACGTGTTCGTCTGCTGGCGCGGGCGAAAGCGCGGGATGTCGCGGCGAAAGCGTCTGGACTGATCGTTGCGGCGGATACTTTTTCGGTGTACGACGGCGAACAATACCAGAAGCCGGGCACGCGCGAGGAAGCGGCGGAGACGCTTCGCAAACTTGCGGGGAAGCAAGGGCGCGCGCTGACCGGAATCTGCGTGATCGACACGCGCGATGGGCGTGAGACTACCGAGATCAATGCCGTTGCGCTCCGATGCGGGCGCCTCGCGGAGTCGGAGATCGCCGCCTATGTCTCGACCCGTCCCGTGACGGAGTGGGCGGCGGCGTACAACCCGCTGGACGACATGTCCGCATCAATCTTCACGCCGATCGGCTTTTACCCATATCGGATCGAGTATTACGGAATTGGAATCGAGACGCTCGTTCGGGAACTGCGGCGCGCTGGCGTTCAGTTCGATGAATCACCCGCCATCTCAACCGGAACACACGGATCTCTTTCGGACTCACAATAAAGAACTGCCGACTTTCGTCGGCAGTTTTCGTCGAATGTGCCAGTGGGTTAATGCGCGGTCAAGTGTCGGATGGGAACAGGCGCGCGCAGACAAGGGCATAGGCACGATCTACTTTTTCCTCGAATGAGACGGCGACGCCGTCGGATTCCGTATTTGGAATGACGTATCGGTTGGGATGTCCTTCCCACGCCTGTCGGGTGCGTCGGTCGAGCTCGGCGGTATAGGTGAGATCGGTCTCGATGCGCGCTTCGTTGTTGGCGCGAGAAAATCGCTCCGGCGCATCCACAGCGGGGCTTTGGAGGACGACCACCAGTTCGCATTCGCTATGGATGCGGTCGTCCGACCATCCCTCTTCCTGTAGGATCCGCGCGACGACGGCGTTGTCGTATGCCTTCCCGTCCGCAAGCCAGCGATCGCAGAGGATGACGACGTCCTGGCCGGGGTGCAACGCCGTCGCGACGGCTTCGATTTCCCGCGTGACGGCGAGATGCGTCCGGAAGATCGCCTTTTGAATAGCGTATCGCGCCGACTCCGGAAGATCAGAGAGATCAAGAGGAACGCCGGCGGGATGGAAGAGTGCGCTGGCAGGCTCCGGAACGATGTAGGAGGGGATTCCGCGGAGGCGAAGTCGTCGTCGGATTTGCTTGGCGGTTTCGGTCTTGCCGCCACAGGGTCCGCCGGTGAGTGCGATGCGTCGCAGATTCATACCGTCCTTTTCCCTTTCTTGTCCGAAGAGGAGTCGATTCGGTCACTGGAAGCACCCTAACATTTGGTAACAATCTGTCAATAAACGGGCGTTGACGCTTGAATCGCCGCCTTTTATGGAATCGGCGGCAGTGTCGTCCCGGAGAACGGCTGCGAGACGATCCCCTCGCACATCAGTTTGACCGCGAAATCGTAGCGGGACAGGTTCGCCAGGTCCTCCTTCCGAAACGTCGGCTCGAACTCCTTCTCGAGGTACTCCGCGTCCTCCGCGCCCACCTGAAAACAGACGAGCGTCCCGACATTCCCGAACACCGCCCCGCGCATCAGGTCGTCCAACTGCTCCAGCGTCTGATGGCTGAGCGTCAGCGAGAGTCCGTATTTGCGCGCTTCCGACGCTTTGCGCCATTGCGCGACTCCGTGAGGTTTCCGGAGCGCGTTGGCGGTTCGTTCGCGCAAGATTCTGCGGGGAACGCGGGGCGCTGTCAACTGGTTGCCGACCCGGACGGCGCACCAAGATCGCTCTGCATGTACCATGTCATAACCCCAGCATCCAGCACGGTGCGACGCAGACACGGGCTTCCCATCAGTTAGACCGTGCGCACCCAGTATTGACGCGGAAAGCGTGAATCTGCACGCCCCTTGACATCTAATTATAATAAGAAACTGCTCAAGGGCGAAATCAGCGACCGCCGCCGCAAGAACGTCGTACAGGCGCGATCATTCGCCGAAATGCTCGAACAGACGATTCGTCGTTACTAAAACCGCGCCATCGAAGCGGCGCAGGTGATCGAAGAGTTGCTTGCGCTTGCAAGAGAAATGCGTCAAGCGAACGCACGCGGCGAAGCGCTAGGTCTCACGGACGACGAGATCGCCTTCTACGATGCTCTTGAAACGAACGACAGCGCGGTACGGATGTTGGGTGACGAGACGCTTCGCAAGATCGCACAGGAACTTGTTGCGACCGTCCGCGCCAATGTCCGGCTCGACTGGACGATCCGAGAGAATGTCCAGGCGCAACTGCGCGTGCTGGTGAAACGCATCTTGCGCAAATATCGTTATCCGCCCGACAAACAAGCCAAGGCGACGGAAACGGTGCTCGAACAAGCCGCAGCCCTTTCCGAGCGTTGGGTTGTCCTTGAGGCGGAATCGTAGTGTGCTTTGACGGCTGCTATTAACTCGTCACGCTCGGTGGCGTCAGTTCCCGGTAGATGTAAGTTCGAACCTCGCGCACGACGCGCAGCCCTTCTTCGCTTTGCTCATCAGGGTCTTCGGTATCGCTGGCACTAAATTACCTGTTACGTCTTTCTTTGTAATTCGTAGAATATCAAGGATGGCCAATCCGAAAAATTAATTAACTTAACCCAAATTATGAATAAACAAATTACACTTGGTATGGCGGCGTTTGTCGCGCTTGCCGTTGCAGGAGGAATTATGCTCACAGACATCGGTCAAAAAAGCGACTCCCAGGGGCTTATGATCGGCAAAAACACGTTAAACATTGATGAGCAAAAAACAGGTCTTTCGGCAGTTGCTTCTCTTGTCATATTAGAAGAAAAGGGGTATGTCGCGATACACGAAACAGCAGGTGAAAATCCAGCAAACATTATCGGAGCAAGCGCCCTATTGAACGCAGGAAAATCAACCAACGTGGAAATAATCCTTTTCGAATCATTAAAAGAGGGCAAGACATATATCGCCATGCTGCACAAAGACAACGGAGATGGCATTTTTGACGGAGCGGATCTGCCGGTGCTGGACGAAACCGGCGCGATCTTGATGATGCGATTTCAGGCGAATCCTCTTGCTGAAAGTGGCGCGGAAAGTAATATATAAATTACATGCGAAAATATATTTTTGCGGGCGCAATGGTTTGTGTCGCGCTTTTGGGGGCGTTTTTTCTCCTCCTATTTTTTTCCGCGAAGGATTCTTCTGTCGTAAAAACACTAGATGACTGCGCGGATCTAAATATTCCTCCGGTGTCGGTGGACAGCGCGCTCTACGCGGAGCGCGGAGTTGTTGAATTGCGCTGGAGCGATCCGGAAACGGGAGAAGATCGGTTTGTGGCGCTTCCCTACGATCCGCTTGGCGCGTATGAAGCGTGTTCGGATTCGGCGCAACGGGTATTGCGGCATGTTTCAGAAACAAACGCGGCTTCCGCGGACGTATCAAAGGACACACCAAAGCCGGTGCTTCTCGCGCTCACATACGCGGCGCAACAAGCAAAGGCAAACGAGGACGAGGTAGAGATTCTTTCGGTTAGCCAAAAGGACTGGCCAAATGCCTGCCTGGGCATAGAAAGCGCGCCGGACGGCCAAATTCAAATGTGCGCGGAGGTCATCACTCCGGGATATGAGGCGGTGTTTCGGGTAAACGGACAGGTATTTGCCTACAGAACAAACATGGACGGGACAAACATACAGCCGACGCCCGTCTTGAAAGAAACAAACGAGGCGCGCGTTGGTGTCGGCGAAACAAAACTCGTTGGAGGAATACGCATTGCCCTCCATAGCGTAGTACAGGACTATCGTTGCCCCGTTGACGCGCAATGCATCCAGGCCGGAGGCATTGTCGCGAATATTACGCTTCAGAGCGAGGCCGGAAAAACAACATTCAATATGCCTTCGGATGAGGCTCCGCGCCCCTTCGGATCAGCGCAAATTTCCATTATCGGCGTGGAGCCGTCAAAAATTTCTACGGAAGAACCGGATCCCGCCTCTTACCGGATTGCATTTCGCGTGGAAAGGGTGAAAAATTAGTGTGTATCACCCTATATGCTCAAAGAATACTCTGCATACCTCAAAGATAATCCCAAAGGTTATTGGTTTAAAAGAAAACTTTACGGTTGGGGCTGGACTCCGGTGAAGTGGCAGGGCTGGCTTGTTATTATTATCGGTATAGCCATTGCCGCCTTTGGCATATACGTCGGAGACGCTGACGACGCGCCCGGCGCAGCGCTCCTGGGCATCGTGCTCATGTTTTTGCTCATATTCGTTTTCGGTTTCTGGAAAGGAGAAAGGCCGCATTGGCAGTGGGGGTTGCCGAAAAATAATGAAGATAAAAAGTGAACAAATAATAAATAAAAAGTATGCGGAAAAACATCATTTACATCACAATCATCGTTGGGACCATATTTTTCATATCTCTTGTACCGAAGGCGCGGAACGAGGAAAGGGCTGA
Source organism: uncultured Candidatus Saccharibacteria bacterium (assembly GCA_964466475.1). GTDB lineage: Bacteria > Patescibacteriota > Minisyncoccia > UBA6257 > GWB1-50-10 > JAUYPG01. The sequence goes on along the minus strand of CAYXNB010000014.1, from coordinate 4,105 downwards.
CGAAAAAGTTACGGAGGCGGATTACAAAAATATAGAGTACTTAATCGAGGGCAAAAAAGTAAAACTTGGAAACGACCCCGCAACCCGCTACTTCGGCAATGAATTGAAAACCGACCTTGACGCTGACGGGGAAAATGACGACGCGGTATTCCTCCTGACCCAAAGCCCGGGCGGCTCCGGCACATTTTTCTATGCCGTCGGGGCTGTAAAAACCACAGACGGATACGTGGGCTCGGACGGATATTTCCTTGGCGACAGAATCGCGCCCCAGACCACGGAACTAAGCCAAAATCCGAGGCATAAAAACGTCATCGTGGTAAATTACGCAGACCGCGCCCCGGGCGAACCCATGACCGCAGAACCTTCCGTAGGCAAAAGCGCGTATCTGAAGATTAACCCGGAAACAATGCAATGGGGCATCGTAGAACCCGATTTTGAAGGAGAATCGCGTTAAAGAAATGAAAAAAGTTTTTATCATTCACGGATTTGAGGGTAGCCCGAACGGAGGGTGGAGGCCCTGGCTCATGGCGGAACTGGAAAAAAAAGATATTTACACCTCTGCCCTCGCGATGCCCTCTCCGGAAAAACCGCTTGTGAAAGAATGGGTCGCTGAAATCGCGCGACATATTATGAGTGGCGACGAGATATATCTTGTTGGCCATAGTTTGGGAGTCCCCGCCATACTTCGATATCTGGAATCCCCAAATGTGAAAAAAATCGCGGGCGCGGTTTTGGTCTCCGGCCCCTGCCTCCCGATAAAGCACCCGCGTCTCAAAAATTTTTTAAACGCGCCTTTTGATTGGAAAAAGATAAAATCAAAATCAGGGTCATTTGCCGTAATTCATGGAGATAACGACCCTCTTGTCCCTTTGCAGGAAGCAAAAATACTTTCGGAAAAACTGAACGCGAAGTGTATAATAATAAAAAACGGCGGCCACCTAAACGGCGGAAGCGGGTGGTATGCGCTACCTCAATGCCTGCGCGCGCTTTTACAGATGATGTCTCTTACGAAATTGCGTTTTCCGGCTTCCCTTTCAAAAAGCCGCTGATGTTTTGGATTGTGGTCCCCAGAATTCGCGCCAAGGCCTCTTCGGTGTTAAACGCGTTGTGCGGAGTGATGAGCACGTTCGGCATTTTCATCAAAACATGGTTCGCGAGAATAACTTTCAGTTCCTCGGCGTTCGGGTGCCCTTCCGCGCAGAAAAGATTCAGTTCGTCTTTCATGTCCCCTTCTTCTTCCAGCACATCAAGCCCGGCGCCCGCCAAGATGCCGTTTTGCAGAGCATAGACCAAGGCCTCGGTTTCCAAAATTCCTCCGCGCGCGGTATTTATCAAATACGCGCCTTTTTTTATCAGTCCGATATTTTTCATGTTTAAAAAGTGATGCGTTTCGGGAGTGTACGGGCAGTGGATCGAGATTACATCCGAGGAGGCGAGCATTTCTTCCGGCGCGCAATATTTCAAGCCGATTTCTTGCGCGAATTTTTGGTCGGGATACGGATCAAAGCCCAAAAGGTTCATGCCGAATCCGCGTGAAATTTTCGCCATTTCCCTGCCTATCCTGCCTGTTCCCAAGATTCCCATGGTCTTGCCTTTTAAATCCATGCCTCTTAGTCCGGCAAGGGAAAATGATCCCGTTTCTTTAATCTGGTCCACTGCTTTGTACATTTTTCGCGTTAAATTCAAAAGCAGGCCAAAGGCGAATTCCGCAACGGTGTTGTCTCCGTATCCCGGCACATAAACCACGGCGATCCCCCGTTTTTTACATTCCGCGAGATCAATGTGGTCATACCCCGTGGATCGGGCGGCAATGCACCTTACATTCGGCAGGGCATTCAAGACCTCGGCGTCAATGCGCGAATTTACGAATATGGAGATAATTCCGCTCTCTCGATCTTTGGGCAAATGGAGGGAGGAAACAGGTTCAGGCGAAAGCGCAACTTCCTCTTTGGAAAATTCTTTCCGTATAATTTTTTCCTCCCACCCTTCGATTTCGTAAAAAGTAATCTTCATTTTCTTTTCCTCCCCAATCTCATTGTCATGGGTACCACGGAATCGGGATTTAAAGACATGCTCTCTATTCCGGCTTCTGCCAGAAATTCCGCGAATTCCGGGTAGTCCGAAGGCGCCTGTCCGCAAATTCCGATATATTTCTTTTTTATTTTACATATTTTAATAACTTGCGCAATGAGTTTTTTCACCGCCTCATTATTTTCATTCGCCACGTGGGCGATCGCGCCGGAATCCCTATCCAATCCAAGAGTAAGCTGGGTCAGGTCGTTTGACCCGATGGACATTCCGTCAAAAATCTTCAAAAATTCCTCGGCCAAGATTATATTCGATGGGATCTCGCACATTACATAGATTTTTAACGTCTTGTCCTTTTTCCGGTTCAGGCCGTTTTTCGCCATAATTTCCACCACCTTTTTTCCTTCTTCCGGCGTGCGGCAAAACGGAATCATGGGGACGATATTTAGAAGCCCCATCTCGCTCCGCGCTTTTCGTATCGCTTTGCATTCCATTGCAAACGCCTGAAGAAATTTCGGATCATAATATCTTGAGGCCCCGCGCCACCCGAGCATGGGATTTTCTTCTTCCGGTTCATATGCTTCTCCGCCAAGCAGGGTGCGGTATTCGTTTGTCTTAAAATCCGAAAACCGGACGATGACGGGATTCGGGTGGAAGGCGGCTCCGATCTTGGCGACGCCAAAGGCGAGGTTGTCAATATAAAAGTCCGCTCTGTTTTTCCACCCCCGCGTTTTCGCGTCAATTTTTTTCCGCACTTCGGCAGAGCATTTTTCATATTCCAAAAGCGCCAGGGGATGAACTCCGATCTGCGAGGCGATGATAAATTCCTCGCGCGCAAGCCCCACTCCGGCGTTCGGCAAAAATGAATATTCAAAGGCGGTCTCCGGCATGGCGACATTTACCATGATCTTTACTTTGGGCTTTGGGATTTTCTTTGCGTCATGCTCCTTTACGCTGAATTTCAAGGCGCCCTGAAGAATCAGCCCGTCGCTTCCCGTGGTATCAACGGTAACCATGTCTCCGGTTTTTATTTTTTTGGTCGCGTTTTCGGTGCCCACAACTGCCGGAATCCCGAGTTCGCGGGAAACGATCGCGGCATGTGAAGTCCTGCCGCCCTTGTCCGTTACAATCGCGGAGGCGATTTTCATGATGGGTTCCCAATCGGGGTCAGTCATGGTAGTGACCAGGACCTCGCCTTTTTTGAATTTGCCGATATCTTTGGGACTTAAGATGACCCGCGCTTTGCCTGTTGCGATCTTTGATCCGACCGAAGCTCCTTCCGTAATCATAGTTCCGCCACCTTTTCGCGCATATTCGCGGATTTTTGAATAATCCCGCTCCGCGTGGATCGTCTCGGGCCGCGCCTGCACGATAAATAACTCCCCGCTTCTTCCGTCTTTTGCCCACTCCATATCCATGGGGGTCCATTTTTTCGCGCGTTTTGAGTAATGCTCCTCGACCATCATCCCCCACTTCGCAAGAATTTTGATCTCGTCGTCGTTTAAGACAAAATTATTTTCTTCCGTCGGAGTAGTGGAAATAACCCTTGTTTCCTTGATACCCGGGTGAAATTCTCCGTACACCATTTTTCTGTTTTTCTTGCCGAGCCGCTTTTCAATAATCCCTCCCTTTTTCCAAACCAAAAATTCATCGGGAGTCACCTCGCCCTGCACGATCATTTCCCCCAATCCCCAGACCGCGTTTATCAACACTACGCTCCGAAAGCCGGACTCCGTGTCGAGTGTAAACATGACGCCCGACGATCCCTTGTCCGAACGCACCATCTTTTGCACTCCAACCGAGAGCGCAACCTCGTCGTGTCCGAATCCTTTGTCCACGCGGTATGAGATCGCGCGGTTGGTAAAAAGCGAGGCCATCGCGGCTTTTACGGCCATGCAGACCGAATTCGCGCCGCGGATGCCCAGATACGTTTCATGCTCTCCGGCAAAGCTCGCGCCCGGCAGGTCTTCGGCGGTTGCCGAAGACCGTACCGCCACGTCCGCGTGCCTGCCGTATTTTTTTTCGAGCGCTTCGTATCTTTCCCGAATTTCGTCTTCCAGATCATCGGGGAATTTCG
>CAYXNB010000013.1:9738-17742 GCA_964466475.1 uncultured Candidatus Saccharibacteria bacterium | reverse complement strand
TGCTTCGAAACATAAGGAAAAATCCGAAACCATTGCAGAGATAAGAAAAGTTTGATACAATTACGAACGCACGCATTTGCATTATTAATAGGTCGAAAACATAATTATAAAAAACCAATATGGCAGAAAAAGAAAAATTCAATCGTACCAAACCGCACGTAAACGTCGGCACCATCGGACACGTTGACCATGGCAAGACGACTCTTACCGCGGCGATCACCCACGTTCTTCACATGAAAGGCCTCGCCAAAGAAGAGCGTGTTGACCAGATCGACAACGCTCCGGAAGAAAAAGCGCGCGGAATCACGATCGCCTTGCACCATTCGGAATACGAATCGGAAAAGCGCCACTACGCGCACATCGACGCTCCGGGTCACGCGGACTACATCAAGAACATGATTACCGGCGCGGCCCAGATGGACGGCGCGGTGCTCGTGGTCTCGGCCGCTGACGGCCCCATGCCTCAGACCCGCGAACACATCCTCTTGGCCCGCCAGGTGGGGGTGCCCGCGATCATTGTCTTTCTGAACAAGGTAGACATGGTGGACGATCCGGAACTGATTGACCTGGTGGAATCCGAAGTTCGGGAACTCTTGAACAAATACGAATTCCCGGGCGACACGACCCCGATCATCCGTGGATCCGCGCTGAAGGCATTGGAATCCAAAACGCCGGAAGAGGCGGATGCCAAGCCGATTCTTGATCTTGTCGCCGCGCTTGACTCGCACATTCCCGAGCCGGTGCGCGACAGGGAAAAGCCGTTCCTTATGGCGATCGAGGACATTTTTTCGATCGAAGGGCGCGGCACCGTGGTAACCGGTCGCGTTGAGCGCGGAGTGGTAAAGGTAAACGAAGAAATCGAGATCATCGGTCTTCGCCCCACCGCGAAAACCGTGGTAACCGGCGTGGAAATGTTCCAGAAAATCCTGGACGAAGGCCAGGCCGGAGACAACGTGGGGATTCTTCTGCGCGGATTGAAAAAGGAAGACGTGGAGCGCGGTCAGGTACTCGCGAAACCCGGCTCCGTTACTCCGCATACCGAATTCACCGCCGAAGTGTATGTGCTTTCCAAAGAGGAAGGCGGGCGCCACACTCCGTTTTTCAAGGGATACAAGCCGCAATTTTACTTCCGCACGACGGACGTAACCGGCGAAGTCATCCTCGGAGAAGGCATTGAAATGATCATGCCCGGAGACACGGCAAACGTTACGGTAAAACTCATCTCCCCGGTCGCGCTTGAAGAGCGCCAGCGCTTTGCCATCCGCGAAGGAGGCAAAACCGTAGGAGCCGGAGTGGTAACAAAGATACTGAAGTAATTTTCCTACATCAGGACGCGGAAGCAAAAGTTTCTGCGTCCGAATGTGAGAGAATAAGTGACTAGCCACTAGTGGCTAAAAGTATGGCAAAGAAAGAAGAGCAAAAAGAGCGGCTTCGCATCAAAGTAAAGGCATACGACGCCAAGCTTATTGAAAATTCCGTGCGCCAGATCATTGAGGCGATACGGCGGCAGGGCGGCGAAATTGTTGGTCCCATTCCTTTGCCTACCGAGATCAGGAAATATACCGTAAACCGCTCCACCTTCGTGCACACGAAGTCGCGCGATCAGTTTGAAATGCGGATCCACAAGCGCCTTGTGGATATTGTAAGCCCCGAGCAAAAAATCGTGGAATCGCTGACGGACCTGAATCTTCCGTCCGGAGTTGACATTGAGGTGAAGATGGGATAGGATTTCGGGCGCGGGACTGATGTCAACGCGACCTCTCGGGCCTTGGTAACAACCGAGCCGGTCTTGGTTGTTTTTTTGTGCATATGGCAAATATAGTAGCGAAAAAAATAGGCATGACCCAGATCTGGAAAGATGATAAGGTGACTCCGGTCACGCTTTTAAAAACGGAGGAAGATATAATTCTCGAAGAAGGATCTGAGGTGGTGATTCGCGGAGTAACGAAAGGAAAGGGATTTCAGGGCGTGGTTAAGCGCCATGGATTTGGGGGTGGTCCGAAAACCCACGGACAAAAACATCGTCTGCGGGCCCCCGGGTCAATAGGCGCCACCGCTCCCCAGCGCGTTATCCCCGGGCGAAGAATGGCCGGAAGAATGGGAGGGGATACGAAGACCCTGAAACGAGTAAGGATTATTGAAATACAAAAGGAGGCAAAGACCATTGCTGTCAAAGGTCCGGTTCCGGGCATGCGCGGCAGCAGAGTGGAAATTATCATTGATAACCGAAATTAATAACCCATAATCAATTACGAGTTCCCATGCAGATCGATATCGTGGACAAAACAAAAAAGAAGGTGGGCGCCATGGAAATCCCTGAGCGCATCTTTGGGGTAAAATGGAACGCCGACCTTGTTCACCAGGTGGTAACTTCACTGGGAACCAATCGGCGCGCTCCGCTCGCACACGCAAAAACAAGGGGAGAGGTCTCCGGGGGAGGTAAAAAGCCGTGGAGACAGAAAGGTACTGGCCGTGCGCGCCACGGATCCACCAGGTCTCCGATATGGGTCGGCGGAGGAGTTGCTTTCGGGCCCACAAAGGAAAAAAACTTCGCAAGAAAGGTGAATAAAAAAATGAGGCAGAAGGCGCTCTATGCCGTGCTTTCGGAAAAATTACGGGATAAAGAAATTTTTGTAATGGAGTCCTTTGGTGTGGAAAAGCCGAAGACAAAAAATATAGCGGCAAGCCTGAAGAACATCCGGGAAAGCGGAAAAAAGATCGTCCGGACCCTTTGCATAACTTCGGAGGGGAATAAAAATGCGATTCTTTCCGGACGCAATATCCCGAAAAACGAAATGGCGTACTCGGCCGGAATGAATGTGGAAAAATGCCTCGGCGCAAAATTTTTAATATTCGAAAAAGCGGCGCTGGAAGAATTTATACGAAAAAATTCCCGGTAACTAATAACGGATAATCGGATTCTATGATTTTCAAAAAAGAAAAAAAAGAGGTTAAAAAGGAGGCGAAGACGAAAAAGACCGTGACGGCGCCAAAGAAATTTTCGCATGAAGTGAGGTATCTCGTGCGTCGCCCCTGGATCAGCGAGAAGTCAACCGCCCTCCGCGAAGCCGGAACATACGTGTTCTTAGTGGAAGATCGCGCAGGCAAAAAAGAAATAGCCGAAGAAATAAAGGCGCGCTACGGCGTGGGGGTGGAACAGGTGCGCGTCATACGGAAAGAGGGGAAGATAAAACGATTCGGCAGGGGGTCGGCAAGGCGATCTGATATGAAAAAAGCGCTGGTAACGCTCCGAAAAGGAGAAAGCATAGAAATTATATGAAGAAATACAACCCGACGTCCCCGGGAAGAAGGGCGATGATAGGATCATCCGCGGAGCTTTCAAAAGAAAAGCCGCTGAAGCGGCTTTTGGTATCGAAAAAAAGACAGGGGGGCAGAAACAGCGCGGGACGCATCACGGTCCGGCACCAGGGCGGGGGGCACAAGCGCCGCTACCGCCTCGTTGATTTCAAGCAGAATAAGACCGGTGTACCGGCAAAGGTGGAATATATTGAATACGATCCATACCGTTCCGCGCACATCGCGCGCGTGATTTACGCAGACGGAGAACGCGCCTATGTGCTGGCGGAAGAGGGCATGAAGCCCGGGTACGTATTTGGGACCGGGACGGAAAAAACGGAAATAAAAGCAGGATTGCGCATGCCGCTTGCCGAAATTCCCGCCGGAACGTTTATATACAACGTGGAAATGGCCCCGGGCAAAGGAGGGCAGATAGCCCGCTCCGCCGGATCAGCGGTACAGATGCTGGGGTCCGAGGGAAAGTATGCTCAGGTCAAAATGCCTTCGGGAGAAATCAGAAAAATATTGAACATGGGTTATGCGAGTATTGGCAAGGTTTCAAATCCGGAGCATAATCTTGAAAGCATCGGGAAGGCCGGGCGGTCGCGCTGGATGGGTATTCGCCCCACGGTGCGCGGATCCGCGATGAACCCGGTTGACCACCCCTATGGAGGGGGCGAGGGTCGCGCTGTGCGCGGAACCAAGCGTCCGAAAACAAAATGGGGCAAGATAACCGGTGGTAGAAAAACCAGAAAGAAAAAGAAAGCATCAAGCAATCTGATAATTCAGCGCAGAAAAACCAAACGATAAACCGCTCCCAAACTACAAATCTTCCGAATCAACGAATACGGACATTTGCAGATTGGTAGATTCGGATGAATTCGTAGATTAGGATCGCTATATATGTCAAGAAGTCTAAAAAAGGGGCCCTTCATAGATCCAAAGCTCCTGAAAAAGATCGCGAAAGGAGATAGGGCGACGCCCATCAAAACCTGGTCCCGCGCTTCCGAAATATCGCCCGAGATGGTAGGATTTATCTTTCTCGTGCACAATGGAAAGGATTTTATCGAGGTGCGGGCGCATGAAGATATGATCGGCCACCGCCTGGGGGAGTTTTCGCCAACGCGCAAATTCACCCGCCACGGCGGCAAGATGCAGAAGGAGGAAGAACAAAAAGCAAAATCCGGAGAGAAAAAATAACACATTCGTCAGATTTAAATGTTTAAATATTCAAGTTAAATGTCCGGCATCCAGGCACAAGCAAAATACGTTCGAATAGCGCCAAGAAAGGCGCGGCTTGTGGCCGACCTTATCCGCGGTATGTCGGTAAATCAGGCAGAGGCAGAGCTTTATCTTTCTCCAAAAAGAGCCGGATCTCATGTTTTAAAACTTCTCCGGTCCGCGATGGCAAACGCGAAAGAAGCGAAAAAAGAGATGGAAAAACTCTACGTAAAGGAGATACGGGTGGACGGCGGACCGTCCTTAAAGCGCTGGAAGCCGCGTGCCCGGGGATCCGCGGGAAAAATCGAAAAGCGCACAAGCCACATCACGATCATTCTTTCTGAGGGAAAAAATCCGGAAAAGCAAAAATTTGTACTGGTGAAAAAACAAAAGGAACCGAAGGAAATTCATGAAAAAGAGCGGATGAAAACGTCGAAAGCAAAACCTGCAAAACTTTCCGAAGCCGCGAAAGAAATCGAGAAAAAAGGCGCGCAGGAAAAAGCGGGAAAGAAAAGATTGTTTCAGCGCAAATCGGTATAAACGAAAGGGACTAGCCGCTAGTGGCTAGTGACTAGTCGCTAAAGTATATGGCCCAAAAAATAAAACCAACAGCACTTCGTACGGGAGTAACAAAGCCCTGGCAAAGCAGATGGTTTTTTTCCAAGTCCAAAAAATTCTTTTTGGAGGAGGATTATGCGATCCGAAAAATTGTAAAAGAAAAGATAGGGCAGGCGGGCATAGCGGAAACCCGCATCGAGAGGACTGGTAAGGAGGTGCGCGTTTCTATTCGCGCATCGCGCCCGGGTCTTATCATCGGTCGCGGAGGAAAAGGTATTGAAGATTTGAAAATCGCCCTTCTCGGAGAAATGAGAAAGTTGCGCAAAAAGAAGAGTGTGCAGGACCCCCTTCTGCTCTACGTGAACGTGGAGGAAATAAAGCGGACAGACGTTTCCGCAGCCGTGGTTGCGCAGCAGATTGCATCGGACATAGAGCGTCGCATGCCGTTTCGCAGGGTCATGAAGCGCCAGATAGAGGCGCTAAAGCAGGTGCGCGGAGTAGAGGGCGGAAAAATTCGGGTAAGCGGACGCTTGAATGGCGCGGAAATTTCAAGGACCGAATGGCTCGCCTTCGGCAGAATGCCCCTCCAGACCTTGCGCGCGGACATTGACTATGGGGAGGCAACATCGTATAACACATACGGCACCATAGGCGTGAAAGTATGGATATATAAAGGAGAGATATTCGATGAATAACCGCTCCCAAACTACAAATCTTCCGAATCAACGAATACGAACATTCGGAGATTGGTAGATTCGGATGAATTTGTAGATTAGGATCGGACTACACATGCTGCAGCCAAAAAAAAGAACATTCAGAAAGAGCCACAAAGGCAGGCGCCGGAAAGGCGTCAAGGAAACCCGCGGCACGGAAATAAGCCACGGGAGCTTTGGATTGCAGGCGCAGGGAACCGCGTGGATAACGGCAAACCAGATCGAGGCCGTCCGCAAAACCATAGCCCATACGTTAAAAAAAGAAGGAAAGATGTGGGTGCGGATTTTTCCGGATAAGCCCGTTACGAAATTTCCTCCCGAAGTAACCATGGGTGGAGGGAAGGGAGAAGTTGACCACTACGTAACCCCTGTAAAAATAGGGAGGATTCTTTTTGAAATTGACGGAGTCGGCGAAGCGAAGGCAAGAGAAGCGCTTCGCAAAGCGGGACACAAGCTACCGATAAAAACAAGGATTATCGCGAAATAACAGTATGAAGAAAAAAGAATTTCAGGAATGGAAAAAAAAGAAGGGAGAAGAGATGAAAAAGGAGATCGCGGAACAAAAAAAGCGTCTCGCGCTCTTGCGGATCGATCTTGCGGTTGGCAAAGTAAAAAACATCCGGGAAATTCGGGTAATAAAAAAATCCATAGCCCGGCTAAAAACAATACTGAAAGAATCTAATAATCAAGTTCATGCGTAAAATCAAAGGAACAATAGTCAGCGACAAAATGGCGAAAACCCGCGTGGTTGCTTCCACGCGCCTCAAGATGCACGAGAAATATAAAAAATATTTCAAAGTCACTAAGCGTTATAAGGCCCACGACGAAGAAAACGCCTACAAGACGGGCGATGTGGTGATTATCGAAGAAACAAAACCCATAAGCAAAGACAAACGCTGGAAAATAGTGGGCAAGGTGGAATAGTATATGATACAGGAACGAACCATATTAAAAGTTGCGGATAACTCGGGCGCAAAAAAAGTGCGTTGCTTCCGTATTCTTGGCGGCACCAGACGGCGTTATGCGGGCGTTGGAGATATTATCATCGCCTCGGTCCAGGTGGCGGAACCGCGCAAGCAAATAAAGAAAAAGGACGTGGTCCGCGCGCTTGTGGTCCGCTCAAAAAAAGAAACCAGGAGAAAGGACGGGTCATACGTGCGGTTTGACGAGAACGCGGTTGTGCTGGTAGACGGAGAAAAACCGAGGGGCACGCGCGTATTCGGTCCCGTTGCAAGAGAAATAAAAGAAAAAGGGTACGATGAAATCGCCTCAATGGCGCAGGATCTGGTATGAAAATAAAAAAAGGAGACATAGTAAAAATACTGGCCGGAAAAGACAGGGGAAAGAACGGAAAGGTGATAAAAGCGCTCCCAAAGGCGGAGAGAGTTGTGGTCGAGGGGGTGAATGTGGCGAAAAAGCACATCCGGCCGAAACGCGAGGGAGAAAAGGGGGAGATTATAGAATTTTCCCGGTCCGTTCACGTTTCAAATGTCAAAAAAACCACGGAAGAAAAAAAGGGCAGAGCGGGCAAAACCGCGAAAAAGAATAAAGAGTAATCATGACTATCAAGGACATCGTGGAAAAAGTGGTGATAAACGTTGGGGTGGGGAGAATGAGCGGACAAAATTCGTTCGAAGAAAAAACTCTTCCCGAGATATTGAAAGAAGTATCCCTGATAACCGGGCAAAAACCGGTTACCATGGCTGCCCGGAAATCCATAGCGGGATTCAAAATACGCGAAGGAGATATCGTGGGGATTAAAATTACGCTTCGGAAAAAACGGATGGAAGATTTTATGAAAAAAATTATTCATGTGGTCCTGCCGCGCGTAAAGGATTTTCGCGGCCTTGAGGAAAGCTGCGTGGACGAGGCGGGCAATCTGAATATAGGGCTTCGCGATCAGTTTGTGTTTCCGGAAATAAATCAAAACGACTCAAAGGTACAGTTTGGAATGCAGGTAACCGCGGTTGCGAAAACAAAAAAAAGGGACAAAATGATTGATTTTTGGAAGAGTATTGGTGTACCCTTGAAAAAATAACATGGCAAAAACATCAGTAAAAGTACGCGCGGAAAAAAAACCGAAGTTCTCCACAAGAGAAGTGCGGCGCTGCTTCCGGTGCGGCAGAAAGCGGGGATACATGAGGGATTTCAACGCCTGCAGAATCTGCTTTCGCGAACTCGCGTCAAAAGGGGAAATTCCGGGAATTAAAAAATC
>CAYXNB010000013.1:4986-9638 GCA_964466475.1 uncultured Candidatus Saccharibacteria bacterium | reverse complement strand
GAATCTGCTTTCGCGAACTCGCGTCAAAAGGGGAAATTCCGGGAATTAAAAAATCGTCATGGTGAACCGATCCGAAACCACGAATCTTCCGAATCAACGAATTAGTAGATTCGGATGAATTTGTAGATTAGGAACGCATATATGTACACGGATTTACTTATAAAAATAAAGAACGCCCAGAAAGTCGGAAAAAAAACACTGAAAGCCAGGTTCTCGAAAATGGACAAGGCGGTTCTTGAAATTCTCGGAAGATATGGATTCGTGGGCCAGGTGGAAGTGAAGGGGCGCCCGTCCAAAAGGTTTATTTTTGTCGATCTTCGCGGAAAGCGGCAGATTGAAGGGTGCGCGTTCCTGTCAAAACCTTCTTTAAAGCAGTATATCGGATATAAAGAAATCCGCCGCGTAAAAGGCGGACACGGACTCCTGGTGCTTTCAACGCCGAAGGGCGTGCTGGAAGGCGGAGCGGCAAGAAAAGAAAAGATCGGAGGGCAGCTTTTGTTTGAAGTATGGTAAATTTCGTAATTCGTATATAGCCAACATGTCTAAAGTAGGAAAAAAACCGATTCAAATACCCGATGGAGTTTCCGTCCAGGTGGAAGATGAGACCGTAATTGTAAAAGGAAAAAAGGGAGAGGTGCGGATCCCCGTGCTTTTGGGTACGAAAGTTGATGTCCGGGAAAAAGAGGTTTTCGTGGAAATACGCGGGGAGCGAAAGCAGATCCGCAGCAACTGGGGGACGCTTCGCGCGCTTATCGGGAATGCGGTGGAGGGAGTAACGAACGGGTTTGAAAAAACGCTGATCCTGGAAGGGGTTGGATTTCGTGTGGCAAAGAAAGGAGAGGGGCTGGAATTCGCGCTGGGCTTCTCTCATCCGGTGAAAGTGGATCCTGTCGCAGGCATTGAGTTTGAGGTGGAAAAAAACAATATTAAAGTACGGGGAATAAACAGGGAGCTCGTGGGGCAGACCGCCGCCAACATACGATCCCTGAAAAAGCCGGAGCCGTATAAGGGAAAGGGGATCCGGTACAGCGGAGAAATCATCAGGAGAAAGGCCGGCAAGAAAGCCGCTGGAGGGACAAAATAAAAACCATGAAAAAAGCCGCGAAAAAAAACAGAATACGATTTTTGCGAAACAAAAGAGTGCATAAAAAGACGCGGTCGGTTTCAAGTCGTCCGCGCCTTTCCGTGCATCGCACCAATGCATACATACGCGTTCAGCTTATTGATGATGCAAAAGGCGCAACCATTGCCTCCGCCTCTTCGGGAGAATTAAAACGCAAAGGGACGAAAAGCGATCTCGCGAAGGAAGTTGGGAAATTGATAGCGGAAAAGGCGAAAAAAGAAAATATAGCACGAGTAGTTTTTGATCGCGGGAAATACGCCTACCACGGCAGGGTACGCGCCCTCGCAGAAGGAGCTCGCGAAGGAGGTCTCGAATTTTAGCAGCAAATAACCAATAACTGATAACCAAAAGTATGGAAAAAAGACCGGCAAGAAGGCCGAGAGAGGCCAGGCAAAAAAGCGAATACGATGAAAAGGTAATAGAAGTCCGCAGAGTAAACCGCGTGGTAAAAGGCGGCAAACGTTTCAGTTTCCGCGCGCTTGTTGTGGCCGGGAACAAAAAGGGCAAGGTTGGAATCGGGATGGCAAAGGGCCTGGATGTTCCCTCCGCCATAGACAAGGCGAAACGCCAGGCAGAAAAAAATGTCTTTCTCGTTCCGCTCAAGGAAAAACGGACCCTTCCCTATGATATAGAAGGAAAGTCCGGAGCGTCTCGCGTACTTCTAAAGCCGGCGAGAACGGGACACGGGCTTATCGCCGGTGGTCCGGTACGCATCGTGCTTGATCTCGCGGGTGTCCGGGATATTTCGGCGAAAATACTCGGGAAAACGACGAACAAACTCACAAACGCCATGGCAGCCGTAGACGCGTTGAAGAAATTAAACAAAAAACAGATAATCGTAGCGGAAGCCGACGATCCTTCTGACGCAAACGAGGGGGAGGACAAGGATGAAGAAGCGGAATCTTAAATAAAAATTCATGCAATTCCACAATCTGGAACCGACAATAAAATCAAAGAATAAAAAGCGGGTAGGCCGGGGAGGCGGCCGCGGCACCTATTCAGGAAGGGGACAAAAGGGACAGAAGGCGCACGGAGGAAGAAAAATACCAAAATCCGCCCTGCGGAATGTCATCTCCCGCCTTCCCAAGCTTCGGGGATGGAAAAATTCTTCAAAAAAGGAGTACGTCCGTATTTCGCTTTCCGACCTTTCGAAATACGCGAAGGACGGGGTTGTTACGGGAGATGCCGTCATAACCCGCACCGCCGATGCGAAAAAAGAGATAAAAATTCTTGCAAACGGCGACATTCGCGAAGCGATAACCGTTGTGGGCATCAAGGTTTCAAAAGCCGCCGCGGAAAAAATCAAAAAGGCCGGCGGAAAAATTGAGGCATGAAAAAATTTCTCCAAATCTTTAAGGTCCCCGATCTCCGCAAAAAACTCGTCGCGGTAACCCTGCTTCTCGTGGTATTCCGCATTTTTGCCGCGGTTCCGATACCGGACATTGATACCGCCCGCCTCAAGGATTTTTTCAGTTCCAACGAACTTTTGGGCTTTTTAAACGTTTTTTCCGGCGGAGGACTTTCCGGCCTCTCCGTCGTGATGCTTGGCGTTGGTCCGTATATCACGGCAAGCATCATTATGCAGCTCCTGACCATCATTTTCCCGAATTTGAAAAAAGCGTACCACGAAGAAGGCGCGGAGGGCAGGGCAAAGTTTATGCGTTACTCTCGCTATCTTTCCATCCCCCTTGCCATGCTCCAGGGATATGGATTTTTAAACCTCCTTCTCTCCCAGGGCGTAATTCTGCCAATGGGGTTTGGCGCACTTCTCGCGAATGTCATTATCATTACCGCGGGCAGCGTGCTGGTAATGTGGCTTGGAGAAATGATGTCGGAATATAAAATGGGCAACGGCATCTCACTCATCATATTTGCGGGTATTGTCAGTTCCGTTCCGCAGACGCTCTACGCGAGCGCCTTGAACTATACGCCGACCATACTTCCGACCTACATCGCCTTTGCAATTCTAGCCGTCATCGTGGTCGCGGGCATAGTATTCATAAGCGAAGGCGAGCGCAAAATCCCGGTTTCCTACGCCAAACAGGTGCGCGGAAACAAAATGTACGGAGGAGTCGCCTCCTATCTGCCGCTCCGCGTAAACCAGGCCGGGGTTATTCCCATCATCTTCGCGCTTTCAGTGATCCTCTTCCCGCAATTTTTAGCGCAGACGATTTCCGTCATATCTCCGGATCTCGCCCTGCAGATGAGCGGATGGGTAAATAAATTCGCGGGAAACCTCCCCCTTTTTAGCGTCGCCTACTTCATTCTGGTGGTACTCTTTACGTTTTTCTACACCGCCATCACCTTTGATCCGGGCGAAATCTCAAAAAACCTCCAAAAGCACGGCGGCTTTATCCCCGGAATCCGCCCGGGCGACCACACCAGGATCTTTATCTCAAAAATCGTGTATCGCATCACGCTTTTCGGCTCTCTCTTTTTAGGGCTTATCGCCATTCTGCCGAACGCGACCCAGGCGGTAACCGGCATCCAGACCCTCACGTTAGGCGGCACCGCGCTTCTCATTGTGGTCGCTGTGGCGATCGAAATTATGAAGCAGATTGAGTCCCAGTTGGATATGCGCGAATACGAAAATGTTTAGAGGGTTCGCAAATAACGCTAATCGCGGAAAATAATGCGAATTCGCGTTATTCGCCCACATTCGCATTATTCGTGATTACTCCATGAAGGTAGCCATCTCTCTTTCCATCTCGGCGCCGGGCGCGGGCAAAGGCACGCAGGCGGAGCGTCTCGCAAAGACCCTCGACCTCGTCCAGTTCGATACCGGAACATATCTTCAAAAACTTCTCCATTCACCGGAGGCCGAAGCCGACCCTGTCTTAAAACGGGAACAAATTAACTTTGATACCGGAAAATTAACTACCCCGGAATGGATTCTGGGACAAGTAAAAAGAGAAGCGGAACGTATCGCAAAAGAAGGAAGGGGTATTGTCTTCAGCGGCTCTCCGAGAACGCTCTATGAAACCTTTGGAGACGAAAAAACAGAGGGCCTCGCCTCCCATCTTGCCGCTCTTTACGGAAAGGAAAATCTTTTTTTTATCCGCCTGGACATAAGCGAGGAAACCACGATTGAAAGAAATTCAAAGCGCGTCATCTGCTCGCAGGGCGGATTCCCGATTTTTAACAAAGAAGACGAGGAGCGGTGCGAAAGAGAGGGCGGAACACCGGAAAAAAGAATTCTGGACGACCCGGAAGTGATTAAGGTTCGATTAAAGGAATATCGCGAACGAACCTATCCCTCAATCGAACGACTGAAGGAAGAAGGGTATAATGTCCTTGAGGTGGATGGAAGTCCCGCGCCGGACGATGTGTTCGAATCGATTCTGCGGGCGCTAAACATGGCGTAAAAGTTTCTCCTCCGGCGCCTCGAGATATGCGGAGAAATCCCAGTAAGACATGGTTCGTCTAAAATCAAAAAAAGACATAGAACTCCTCAAAATCTCCGGGAGCATATTAGTGCGCGTACTCCGCGAACTCGAAAAAAGAGTCCGCCCGGGCGTATCCCTTCTTG
>CAYXNB010000013.1:0-4886 GCA_964466475.1 uncultured Candidatus Saccharibacteria bacterium | reverse complement strand
GTGCGCGTACTCCGCGAACTCGAAAAAAGAGTCCGCCCGGGCGTATCCCTTCTTGACCTCGATAAATACGCCTCGGAAATTATAAAACAGGCAGGCGCGGAACCTGCGTTTTTTGGATACAAGGCAACCCCGCGTTCCGCCCCGTATCCTGCCGCAATCTGCGTTTCAAAAAACCAGACGATAGTCCATGGAATCCCGTATGACGTGCCGCTGCGGGAAGGCGACCTCCTCTCCCTTGATACCGGAATAAAATACAAAAATATGATTACGGACGGAGCAATAACCCTGGGGGTGGGCAGAGTGTCCCGTGAGGCGGAAAACCTCCTGAAAACGGCAAAAAACGCCCTAAAACAGGGGTTGAAATACTGCAAACCCGGCTATCGTCTGGGAGACATCGGCTGGGCAATAGAAGAAGAGGCGAAAAGAGGGGGCGTCTTTGTGGTGGAAAAATTGACGGGACACGGCGTGGGCTTTGACTTACACGAAGAACCGACCGTGTATAATTTCGGCGAACAGGGGACGGGCATTCCGCTTGAGGCAGGCATGGTCCTTGCCGTTGAGCCCATGCTTGCCCTGGAAACATCGGAAGTGAAGGAAAACGAAGACGGAAGCTTTGAAACAAAAGACGGCTCCCTGGCCGTTCATTTTGAAAAAACGATTGCAATTACCGAACGCGGCTTTATAGACCTCACTCCCTGGAAATAACAAGTCAGACTTGTTATTTCCACCTTGAGCCTATCGAAAGGTGGAAAAAGTGAAGGGGCCGGCGAGAGAAGTGAGTGCCAGCCCCAAAAAAAGGATGGTGTGTGTGTGAACGACGCCGTGTAGTCAGGCCTCTCTTGTGCTGAGAGGCAGGAACATTGCGGCATTGTACCGCACAAGGGCCTTTTGTTTTAGGTCCCTTAATTCGTCCCTGCTTCAAGCAGGAGAAGCCGCAACTAGCGGTTTCGAGAACAGCGATGAGAATTCATCGCGCTCCCTTTTACCGACCCAACCAGGTCGGCAGATAGAGTAGTTATTGCTGACAACGCCTTACCAATATCAATATAATAGATAAAAATAAAAAAGCAAGCCCCCCATTCTACCGCGCCTCTTCTTCCGGTTTCGCGGCTGTGGCGTTTTCACTGCCGGGCCTCTGCCAGGAAGCATGTTTGCATTCCGGATATCGCGAACATCCATAAAAAAATCTCCGCGTTTTGGTGCGCTTCATTATGATCTGCCCCTCTTTACACTCCGGGCAGGAACCGAATGATTCTTTCGCAGTAACGAGTTTCTTCGTGTTCTTGCAATCCGGAAATCCGGTGCAGGCGAGAAACTTGCCGAAACGCCCCATCTTCACAGCCATGGGCTTGCCGCATTTTTCGCAAATCTCGTCCGTGGTTTCAAGTGGCGTTTCGTGCTTTTTCACTTCTTCATATTTCTGCGCCAAAACCTCGGAAAACGGCTTATGGAAATTGCGGATAATCTCGTGCCAGTCCTCCTTGCCTTCCGCCACCTCGTCCAAATCCTCCTCCATGCTCGCGGTAAAGCCGATATCCACAATCTGGGGGAAGTGCTCTTTCAAAAGGTTATTCACCAGAGTTCCGGTTTCCGTGGGCATGAATCTTTTCTGCTCGTCCTTCTCCACGTAATTCCTTGTTTGAATTACGGAAATAGTGGGAGCGTAGGTAGAGGGGCGGCCGATGCCGTGTTCCTCAAGCGCCTTTACCAAACTTGCTTCCGTATATCGCGGAGGCGGCTCGGTGAAATGCTCTTCCGCGTGGACCTCCCGCAGATCCAGCGCCTCTCCGGCCTTCACGTCCGGCAGCTCGTTTTCCGAGATTTTCGATTTCCAGATCTTCAAAAATCCGTCAAATTTCAAAACGCTCCCCGTGGCGCGCAGCGTATATCTGTCCGCTTGTACGTCTATGGTCGTAGCGTCAAACTCCGCGTGCGGCATCTGCGAGGCGATAAATCTCCGCCAGATAAGTTCATACACCTTACCCTCGCGCCCCTCAAAGGAAGCTGTTCCGCCCATGCCCGGCGGCAAAAATCCGGGGTCCGTGGGCCGGATTGCCTCATGCGCCTCCTGTGCGAGCCGCGACTTGCCGGTGTAGACGCGCGGAGCCGCGGAAGCGTATTTCGTGCCCAGATGTGACGTAATCCATTCCTTTGCCGCGGCAAGCGACTCTTTGGAAAGGTTCACCGAATCCGTGCGCATATAGGTAATGCGGCCGTTTTCATAAAGCGACTGCGCGTACCGCATGGTCTGTTTTGCGCTAAGACGCAGTCGCTTTGAGGCCTCCTGCTGGAGCGTGCTCGTGGTAAAGGGAGGGGAAGGATTGCGCCTGCGCTCCTTTTTGTCCACTGAAAAAACTTTGTACTCGGATTTTTCCAGGTCGTTTTTAACCTTCTCCGCCTCCTCGCGGGTTTTGATATCCATCTTTTCCACCTGCTTGTCCCCGATGGCATAAAGTCCGGCCGTAAACTCATTAATCCTTAATCCTTGATCTTTGATCCTGAGCAGAGCATCAATACTCCAATGCGCCTCTGCCCGAAACGCCTTGCGCTCCTCCTCCCGATCCGCGATAAGGCGGAGCGCGACTGACTGCACCCTGCCCGCGGAAAGTCCGCGGAATACTTTTTTCCAAAGAAAAGGGGAGAGTTGGTACCCGACCAGACGATCCAGAACCCTGCGCGCCTGCTGCGCGTCCACAAGATGCAGATCAATCTCGCGCGGATGCAGAAGTGCATCCTCTATCGCGGATTTCGTAATCTCGTGAAACACGATTCTGTCTATTTTAAATTTTTCGCTTTTCACTTTTAATTCCTGCAAACCAAGGGCTTGCAGGAGATGCCAAGCAATCGCTTCTCCCTCGCGATCCTCGTCAGTCGCGAGAATGACCGAACTCGCGGAAGCCGCTTCTTTTTTCAAAGCCGTAACCCGCTTGCGCACCTTGGTCGGAATGACATATTGCGGCTCATAGCTGCCGCCCTCAATGTCTATGCCGATCTTTGATTTCGGCAGGTCCCGCACGTGGCCGAACGAAGATTCCACCTTGTACTCCGAACCCAAAAACTTCCCGATGGTATTCGCCTTGGTCGGGGATTCCACAATTACAAGTGTTTTGGATTTTTTTGACACGCCCAATTCTTTAATCCTTAATCTTTAATCCTTGATCCTTGATGTAAAATCTCCCTCGCTCCTCAAGAATAATTCCGGAAAGAAGAAGGTTGGTTAAAATCGTATTCAGCGATTGAACATCGAGTGTAGTTATTTCCGCGAGATTGTCAACAGAAAGAGGGGTCTCCGCGCGGAAAAGTTCATTATACACTTCTTCCTCTTTTCCGTCCCCAAATTGTTTAAAAGCAAGGTCTCTGAACGCAGATGTTGCGCGTTCAAGTTGGGGATAGCGGGGCAGGGTCTCCAAAACGTCTTCCAAAACCTCCTGCGGGGAAGAAACAAAACGCGCCCCTTCGCGCAAAAGCATGTGCGACCCGTCATACCGATGGTTGGAAGGCCGGTTCCCGAAAACCAAAATGTCCCTGCCCTGGCCCGCCGCGTGCCGTGCCGTGGAAAGCGCGCCCGAACGCGCCGGAACCTCAATAAAAACAATGGCGATGGAAAGTCCGCTTATGATTCTGTTGCGCTCCAAAAACTGGTGGGGAAGCGCGGGCAGGGTCGGCTCGTATTCGGAAAAAATTCCTCCTCCGGATTCCAAAATGCGCTTCGCGAGATTTTCATGCTCGCGGGGATACGTCTCCTGAAGTCCCGAACCCTGCACCGCGAAAGTCGGCGTGCCGCCCAAAAGCGCGCCCTCATGCGCGGCCGCGTCCACGCCAAAGGCAAGTCCGCTCACCACCCCGAATCCGTTTCGGGAAAAACATTCCGCGGTATCCCGGGCCAAAGAGCGCGCCTCCGCACTTGCTCTCCGCGTGCCCACGATTCCCGCAAGCGGTAAAACGCCCGGCAACGCTCCGCGGTAATAAAGCGTACGCGGAAAGTCGGATATTTCTTTCAATAAGAGGGGATATTCGGGGCTTGTAGAAAAGATGGTATTAATAGGAAAGTCCATCTCTGATATACTTATAGAAAATGTCCTTCAAGAAAAAAATATTCATGGAATTCGGCATTGCCCTGGGTGTGCTTCTGGTCCTTGCCGCGGGCGTCATATTTTTTTCCGTAAACATGAAAACATTCGGCGCGCGCCTCTACGAAGCAAGAAAAGAATTAAAAACGCGCTCCGTTGCCGTAAGCCGCTTTGCCGAACTCGAGCGCGCAAGAAGGGAATTCGGCCTGCCATACCTGAACGTATTATACAATTTCGTTCCGAAAAAAGACGAACTCATCAATTTTTCCCGCGAGGTTCAGACGCTCGCCAATTCCGAAGGCCTGGAATTCGGATTCTCCTTTATCGGAGAAAATCCGGCATCCGAAGAAACGCTCGGATCCGTGCGTTTCACCATAAACGTGTCCGGCAGATCAGAGGCAAGCATACGAAATTTGATAAAAAAACTTCAGGAATTCCGCTTTTATATAAAACTTGAACAGTTTTCAATATCAAGTACGGAAAACGGGTCGCGCGGCTCGATCCGCGGAGAAGTATTTTTTAGGCATTAAACATGAAAAAGAAATTTCACCTAAAAATGCCGGACTGGAAAGAATTCTTCACGGGCAGAAGTTTTTTCGTGATACTTGCCCTTTTATTCCTTTTTCTGACCGGCCTCTTTCTTGTCCGGCACGCAAACTTTGTATTTCGGGAATTAAATCACGGCTTCGCGCGGGAAGGGGGCGGAGACGGCCTTCCGCAATTTGACATCGAGGGTTTCAGGAAACTGAACCTTATCCGGCAACAATAAAAATTTGTTTGGTGGACCCTACCGGATTCGAACCGGTGACCTCCTCG
>CAYXNB010000012.1:0-18679 GCA_964466475.1 uncultured Candidatus Saccharibacteria bacterium | reverse complement strand
ATCCCCGTCCAAAGTCCTTTTTTATTCCACTCCGACTGCCCGTGCCGCGCTAAAATGAGTAGTGCCATAAAGTTGCCGCATCCCCCATCTCCTCCTCAATGCGCAAAAGTTCGTTATACTTCGCCGTCCGCTCCCCGCGCGAAACGGATCCGGTCTTGATCTGCCCCGCCCCGAGCCCCACCGCGAGGTGGGAAATAAACGCGTCTTCCGTCTCTCCCGAACGGTGGGAAATAATGGCCCTCCATCCGGCCGCGTGCGCCATGCGTACCGCCGCCATCGTCTCCGTAAGCGTTCCGATCTGATTCACCTTTATCAAAATCGCGTTTCCCGCCCGCTCGCGGATCCCGCGCTCCAAAAACGCGGTGTTGGTGACCAAAAGATCGTCCCCCACGAGCTGAGTCCGCGCGCCCAGCCGCTCGGTCATTGCCACCCACCCCTTCCAATCCTCTTCGCAAAGCCCGTCTTCAATGGAAACAATCGGATATTTTTTCTGCAATTCCGCGTACCACGAAATCATCTCTTCCGAACTCATGGTCTTTCCCTCTCGCCCAAGTTCGTATTTTCCATTTTGAAAAAACTCGCTCGCCGCCGCATCAAGCGCGAACACGATATCTTTCCCTAACTCATATCCCGCGCTCCGCGCGGCCTCGCTCAAAAGCTCCAGCGCCTCCGCGTTTCCTCCCGCAACCGAAGGGGCATACCCTCCCTCGTCCCCGACCGTAGTGCCATATCCTTTTTTCTTCAACACTCCTCCCAAAGCATGAAACACCTCGGCCATAACGCGAACCGCCTCGCGAAATGTTGGCGCGCCCACGGGAACGATCATAAATTCCTGAATATCCGTGGAACCAAAAGCGTGCCTGCCCCCGTTTATCACATTGCAAAGAGGAAGCGGGAGAACCATCCCTCGCTCCTTGCCGGAAAGACCATAAATATGCCGATACAAAGGAATATTCAAAGCAAGCGCAGCCGCCCGCGCCGCGGCGAGCGAAACCGCGAGCGTCGCGTTCGCGCCGAGCCGTGATTTGTTTTCCGTGCCGTCAAGATCAACAAGCGCGCGGTCAATCGCGCCCTGATCAGAAACATCTTTCCCCGCGAGCGCCCTCGCGATCTCTCCCCGGATATTCGCGGCCGCGTTCAAAACCCCCTTCCCCGCGTATCGTCCGAGGTCGCCATCCCGAAGCTCGTGCGCCTCATGCGCTCCGGTGGAAGCGCCGGAAGGAACAGCCGCCCGCCCCAAAATACCGGAATCCAAAATAACATCCGCCTCAAGGGTGGGATTCCCCCGCGAATCCAAAATCTCTCTTGCGCCTATGGTTTGTATCTTCATGGCGGAGACGGGAGGATTCGAACCTCCGATGCCGTTTCCGGCATACCGCATTTCGAGTGCGGCGCTTTCGACCACTCAGCCACGTCTCCAAGGACCTAAGTGGACCCGATCGGACTTGAACCGACCACCTCTGCAATGCGAATGCAGCGCTCTACCAGATGAGCTACGGGCCCATGTGGACCATACCGGACTCGAACCGGTCACCTCTTCCATGCCATGGAAGCGCTCTACCAGATGAGCTAATGGCCCGTGGTGCGCCCTGCAAGGATCGAACTTGCGACCTTTTCGATGTCAACGAAACGCTCTACCACTGAGCTAAGGGCGCAAATACGCGCGTTTGTATTCTAAACAATCGCTTTTCTTTACTCAAGCCCCAAGATACAATATAAATAAAGCATTCCGCCCCCGTAGTTCAATGGATAGAACAAATCCGTCCTAAGGATAAAATGGGAGTTCGATTCTCTCCGGGGGCACAAAAAACAAGTAAATTTATTTACTTGCGCGAGAGAATCGAAGCCCGCAGCCATATGCGACGAGCAAAACGGCGAGGAGCATGGCGAGGGGCGGCCTGCAAAAATTTTTTCGGAAGAAAAAATTATTTGTAGGAGATTCTCTCCGGGGGCACAAAAGATACTACTTATATTCTTCAACGATTTTTTTAAGAGCCCTCACGGCCGCAACCGTCCGCTCGTCTGTTTCACATCTGTATTTTCTTGCGATCTCAAACTGCATTGCGTCAACATTAAGATGGAGCGAAACGAATTTCGTCACCGTATCCTGTCCTCCGCCGCCAGAAAAATCATTTCGAGAAATATTATTTATTCCGTATTGTCTAAAAAACTCGGTAACAACCGAGGCCAAATCCTTAAAACGTATGAGCGATGCTCCGTTAATGTCACCCAAATCAACGTCCCAACCATGGCTGTCAGCCGCCCCATGTATATCAACAACCAATTTTATATCATTGTCCGGCACAAAATTCGCAAGAACCTCCTTAAATGACGTATCATCATAATAATTAGGATCACGAGAATAATAATTTAAATATAAAAGATGAGCGCCAGTTAAATCTGAGAGCGCCTTAGCGATTGGTCCCGTGCAATAATCAACAATCTTCGCCGATCCGTTCCTTATATGATTTACGGCATGCGGCGCTGTAATCAAAACCCTTCCTGAGCCCAACCTCAAAACATGAGCA
Organism: uncultured Candidatus Saccharibacteria bacterium; assembly: GCA_964466475.1. Classification (GTDB taxonomy): domain Bacteria; phylum Patescibacteriota; class Minisyncoccia; order UBA6257; family GWB1-50-10; genus JAUYPG01. The sequence continues at coordinate 16,151 of CAYXNB010000012.1, read as the reverse complement.
TCCTCCCCGGCGGGTGGCGCCTTTTCTTTGTTCGCCGCAAAAATTGGCTTATACGCATTTATCAAGCTCATAATCTCCGCACTGCCTATATCAGAAACTGGTGCGGCCAACCCTTGCTCCTCCAACACCTCAGGATCTGACGCCTGTGTCTGCGCTTGAGTTTGAACCCGAGTGCCCCGCTGATCCGTCACCTCCACAGCAACCACCTCAATCCGTGATACATCTTTGCCGGGAGCGACAACAACAATACCGGAATCTCGAAAATTCTTCTGAAAATCCTCGGTTTGTTTTATGGCTCCGATACCAAAATCGCCATTCTCTTGAACGACCTCATTCGCCTTATTTTTAATAAGAAGGTTAAACTTTGAAGGCGCGGAAACAAAAACAATAAATGCCGCAAACGCCGCAAAAATAGTAAGTATTGCCTGCATATGTACGCTCCCATATAAACACAAAAAATGCCGATTATCAAACACATGAAACGAAAAAATATTCTTCAATCTTCTGAAAAAAGATGATTTTAAGTATAATGAGAAGCATGAAATTCTCCGTCATCATTCCGGCGCTAAACGAAGAAAAATATATTGCCGAATCCATAAAAGCCCTGCTCCGTCAAGATATTCCGCGCAAAGATTTTGAAATTATCGTGGTGGACAACGGTTCAAGGGATAAAACAAAACAAATCGCGAAAAAAACAGGCGCGGATATCGTAATAACGGAAAAGAAAAGGGGCACAAACATCGCGCGCCAATCCGGCATAAACGCAAGTTCGGGAAAAATACTCGCCTTTCTGGACGCGGACTGCCTCCCCCCGCCGGACTGGCTCCGCAAAATAGAAAAAATTCTGAAACAAAAAAATATAGCCGCGGTCTCCGGACCATATGACTACGGATTCAAAGGATTCAAACTGATTCTCGAAAAACTCTACGAATACGTCCTTATGGTACATCTCGATACCACGTTTTACATTCTCTTCGGCAGGCGGGCAGGTCAAATTATGGGCGGAAATTTCGCCGCGCTCAAAAAAACGATAGAAAAAATAGGAGGGCTGCCCCCCCTTACCTTTTACGGAGACGATTCCACCATTGCAATGCTTATCGCGAGAAACGTCGGAAAAGTATATTTCACTCCAAAACTTGAAATAAAAAGCTCTCCCCGCAGATTTGAAAAAAGAGGACTCCTGAAAACCACCGCGCGATACGCCTACCACTATATTAAGGCCTTCTTTTCCGTACCGGGAAAATAATTAAAAATTTTAATACCATGTCCCCCGAGTCCCAAATCGTAAAAACCGTCCGAAACGTAATGCCCGCCGTGGTCTCGGTTGTGGTAAAAAGAAAAGCCGAAGACGTGGAACGCGAACTGGAGCGCGAAGACCCCAAGCATCTCCGCCCGGGCGCCGCAATACCGACAGAAAACATCGATCCACGCGGCTTCGTGCAGGTAGGCGGCGGGTCCGGATCCGTTGTGGATTCAGCGGGAATCATTCTTACGAACAAACACGTGATAAATGAACCCTTTGCGATCTATTCCGTAATACTCGCGGACGGAAACGAATTTCCGGCAGAAATCCTCGCCCGCGATCCGGTGGATGACATCGCGATCTTAAAAATTGACCCGCAAGGAAAAAAACTGCCCGTGGTAACCCTGGGTAATTCGGACAACATACAACTGGGGCAATCCGTCCTCGCGTTTGGCAACGCTCTGGGCATTTTTAAAAGCACGGTCTCCCGCGGCATCATCTCCGGCCTCTCGCGCGCCATTTCCGCCAAGGAAAGCCCGGATGCTCCGGCCCAGGAAATGCGGGGACTCATCCAGACGGACGCCGCCATAAACCCGGGCAATTCCGGCGGCCCGCTGACAAATCTGAAGGGCGAAGTAATAGGTATCAACGCCGCGGTCATCGCGGGCGCGCAAAATATCGGATTTGCGATTCCGGTAAAAGCCGCGGAGCGCGACCTCTGGGACATTAAAAAATACGGAAAAATAAAGCGTCCGCTCCTCGGCATCCGTTACGTAACCACCCCGGAAGGCGCTAAAATCACGCGGGAACACTCCATGGCAATCGCGGTCGCGGCAGGGAGTCCCGCCGATAAAGCGGGCGTGAAAGAGGGTGACATAATCCTGGAATGGAATGAACGCAAAATCACGCCGGAAAAAACAATTCAGGACTTTCTGGAAGACGCGAAAGTTGGAGAAATAGTGCGCGCGAAAGTTCTGCGGGGCAAAACGCAATTCGAGACCCTCATCACCCTCACCGAGAGAAAGTAATCTACGCCAAATTGTCTTTGGGAAACATTCGTCCGCGCGTAATAACGTGCTTTTCAAGTTTTTCCCATAGGAACGTTCCCCGCAAATAATGGAGGACAACGGCCTCGTCAAACATGCTGCAGGAATACAGGTCAAACGTAAGATACCGCTTCTTCGGAAACGTATGGATCGAAATGTGCGACTCGGCGATCATCACGAACCCGGAGAGTCCGCCGCAATCCTTGATGTCGTTCGCGCCCGCGCGTATGACGTACGGAGTCGTAATCTTGTGCATCGCGACCCTGCCTGGCAATTCGTCAAGCACGCGAAACACGACCTCAAAGTCATCAAGTGCCCGAAGGTCGCACCCGTACGCATCCACCGTAAGATGTTTCCCGAACGTTTCCGTGGAAGAACCTTGTTTCATCAAAGTGCGTAAAAGAAAGTTCATCTATCATAAAGTATCTGCGCCCGAACGCAAGAACACATATCCACACATTTACTTAATAGATGAACTCGTCCACCAAAAGCCCCTGTGCGTCAAAAAGCAGCACGCGGTCATGGTCTTTGGCCAGGGGGATTTGTTTTCCATCAGTCCACGCGTACCAGTCCTTCTTAAAAAAATCCTTGTCGCTTCGCCGGGATGCGTAGCAGTTCGCGTATCCAAAGCGCGTACGCAAAAAATCCTGACACTTGGGAGCATTGGGAAAACGGGCGATATCCGCCGCCTCAGGCACCTCGCACTGCTTCAAAGACAGGACAAACGACGAACATTCGGGAGTGAAAGTGGAAGTGCTGATCTGACTCTTCGAAACAACGGGGCACGCCTTGGGCAGATCGGGCTGAAACGGATAGAGTTGATTCAAATACCCGGTGCAGGTATTCAGGCGAATATTCTTTTGAAACAAATGCTCATACGCGAACGGATAATACCCGAAAAGAAAAAGGCGGTCATTGGCACGAAGCACAATTTCCCCGTTCGTGCGCGCCCCGGGAGCATAATCCTCTATACCTCCGGGTATACGGATAGAACCGGAAGAAAACCGCAAAGTCCATCCGGTAACGGACACAGGAGAAGAAAGCGAGGAGCCGGCCAAAATAACAACGGAACTGGAGGCGTATTGCGAAATCGGTGGCTTCGCTGATCCGACGGTTATCTTGCCAAAATATAACGAAGAAGTCGGGACTTCCGGCTCCGCCGGCCCGGATTGAGAAAGTCCGGATCCGGAAACATCCCCCGGCGCAGAAACGCCGCGACTCGCGCCAAAACTCCCGCCGAAAGACGGCGAGGCGGAACGGGAAGAACCTTGGCGAGAAACACGCGGAGGAGCGGAAATGGATCCGCGAGGAATCTCAAAATCTTGGGAAAGATCAAGTGAGGAGGTGGAAAAATATTCACCATCCGAAGAAGAAGCGGCCTCCCTCGCCTCTTCCCACGCCATATACTCGCGATACGAACGCAAACCGGAATACGCGCCAAAACCCGCGATACCCAACACGACGAAAAAAGCAAAAATGGGAAGAAGTCGCGCCATGAATAAAAATAATCAATATGATAACTCGTCCACCAACAAACCGCTTCGGTCAAGGAGCAGCACGCGATCATGGTCTTTGGCCAAAGGAATCTGCCCCTGAGGACTTGTCCATGCGTACCATTCGTTCAGAAGAAACTCCTCGTTATTTTTATGCGTTGCGTAACACAATCCATACCCGAACGTATTACGCATAAACTCCTGGCAGGCCGCGTCTCCTTGGAATGAACTGATTTCCGCGGAAGTGGGCACGCGGCAATTGCCGAGCTGAGACAAAAACGTCTGACACGCGCCGGAGAGAGAAGATAGTCCCTCTTTCTCCACCTTGGGGCATCTTTCCGGCAATTTGGGGTTGAATTCATACAAACTGTTCAAATATCCGGTACACTGATTCAAACGAAAATTTTTACCGAAAGGATGCTGATAGCCCGCGAACCGATAATGCCCGAAAAGAAAAAGTACCTGCCCCCCGCGAAGCGTAATATCTCCCGCCAAAGAGGACCCCGGGACATATCGTTCAATGGCCTGGGGGATAGAAACTTCCCCGGAGTTCGTCTTTATCGTCCAGCCCGTAACGTTGATGGGATCGGAAATTCCGGACTTCGCCATAACAGATACGGCGGTACGCTCATAGTCGGATTTACGCGAGGGCTGCACGGAAGTAATGATAACCTCGTCAAAAAACGGGGAAATATCCGCGCCTATAAAACCATGCGGGATCTGAGATTGCTTGACCGGAGGACGGGAAGAAGAGCTCCCTCCGGAGGAAGACCCCGCCCCCTCCGATCCCTCCGGACCCGAAGCGTCTCCGCGCCGCATCACCAACCCGGAATCTCCTTCTCCGGAAGATTCGGAAGAATTGCTCCCGCCCCACGACCACCGGAGCCGAAATTGCGTTGATTCTTTGGGCTCATAGGGCTCGCGCGAAAGATACGGATTGCGTAAAATTCCGAAAATCCCCCTCCCTTCTGCTCGCGCCTCCGTAGAAGTGCTCGCGCTCTCCCGCTCCGCCTGTTTTGCGTTCCAATCCCTAAGCGCGCGCACACCGAAAAAAATGCCTATGCCGACGACAAGAAAAATAGCAACCGCTACTATAATCGCATTCCGTACCATACAACATATTATAGTATCCCCAAACGATCTTTGGAAACCGGGCCGGAACGCAATATCCGCGGCGGAAAAACAGACAGGTCAACCAGTGTGGAGGCCTCTCCTCCCCGCTCGCCTCCGTCCACCACAAGCGCCGGAGCGTACTTTATTTTACTAAAGTACGCGCAGACCTCCTCCGCGCTTCGCGCGGGCGGCTGCCCGGAAATATTCGCCGAGGTCTGGGCGAGCGGCCCGCCCGTCTCCCGCAATACTTCAATCAAAAAATCATCCTTCGGTATCCGCATCCCGATCGTCTCATCTTGTCCATTAATCCTTGATCCTTGATCTTTGATCTTTAATACAGCAGTTACCGCCCCCGGCCAGACGCGGTGGAGAAACTCCTCCTCCCGACCTCCGATCTCCGCGTACTCCCGCGCCTGCTCCACGCTTGAAACAAACCAAAGCAAGGGCTTCCCCTCCTCTCTGCCCTTCATTTCATAAATTCTCCGCGCGGCCTCCCCATTCAAAGCGTCGCAAACCAAGCCATAAACCGTGTCCGTAGGAACCGCAACAACTTCTCCCTGGCGCAAAACGGAAACTACGCGTCCCAAAATTCCGCCATCATCCAAATTCAAAACCTCCATACTGCAACAAAAATTATAATTCAATACGTGCGTCCAGCGCGACCCACTCCCCGCCTGAAGTCCGGGCAAGAGAAGAAACTTCAATCGAAGTCGCCTTTTCCCGCCGATACAAATTCCAAAACGCCTGCGCGAATGGAATATGCGGAAACCCGGCGCTCGGCAAGTCCATGTCCGCGTGAATATCCAGCACGTGCCGCTCCCTCTCCCCGCCGCGTCCGCCAGCCGGCGAACCGTATTCCAAAACCGGCGCCCTGAGCGCCTCATCAAAGGCAATGGAAAAATCTTTTTCCTCCGCGATCTCCAATTTTTCCTCCATCAAAATCGCGGAAACGCCCGCCCCCCAGATCTCTTCGCACGCGCGAAGCGCCTCGTCCGGAGATGAACAAAATTTTATAAGCCCCCTCTCCATCCTGCCGCGCTCATGCGTCTGCCCTTTTACAACAACCTGCCACTTATCAAGAGTCCGATAAGCCTTCCCCGCGTCCTCCCCCTTCAAAACCAAAACTCCGCGGGGAATGAGTATCCCATACCGTTCAAAAAGTTTCTTCCCCTCAAACTCATGAAAAATCATGATAAATCAAGACGCATCGCGATTTCCTTTTCCTGAAATCCAAACCGCTTATAAAACCCGACATTCTTCTCCGCAGAACTTAAAATTATTTTGTAGCACCTCTCCTTCTTGCCCTCCTCAATCACTCGCTCCATAAGCCGCGACCCAATGCCCTTGCCCTCAAACCCCTTGCGCGCAACCACGTTCTCAATATGCCCAACCCTGCCCCCGCTATGCGCGAAAATCTGCTGAATCATCAGGGTCGCCGTACCAACAATTTGCCCATCAAGTTCCGCCACAAACACGCGATACTCTCCCCGCCTCTCCATCTTTTCCATAATCTCCAAAAACTTCTCCTTCGACACCTCGCCTATCGTACTCAAATTTGAAAGCGTCTCTAAAAAACTCTTGTCATAATCTTCTCGCTCCAATTTTCTAATAATAATGTCATTCATATAAAACCAAGATACTCATACAACCTCGGATCTTCTAATGACTCTACAACAATATCCGCAATCGTGAAATCCCCCCTGTCCCGACGCGGATCCGGCACCGAGATCGCCCGCGCTCCGCTTGCAACAGCGGCCCGAAGCCCCCGCAAAGAATCCTCAAAAATCACGCACTCTTTTGGAGAAACATCCAATCGCCGCATTGCCTCAATATATACTGCAGGGTCCGGCTTTCCCGGAATCCCAAGCGTCTGCGTGGAACAAAGATGTGAAAAATACTGCCCCAAAGAAAACCGATCTATAACCCATTCTATCCATTCTAAAGACGAAGACGAACCGATTGCGCACAAAATCCCGCGGCGAAAAAACTCCTGAAGCAGTTCCCGGACGCCCGGCATAAGTTCGCACCGATCAAGATACACCTTTCGCGCCGCACCGGAAAATGCCTCATAAACCGCGTCTTCTGAAAGCGCGGGATTGTATTTCCGAATGTGCGCCGCGGTGTCCCGCAAATTCATGCCGACTATCTCCTCCTCCGCCTTGCGGGGATCGGATAGTCCGAACTTTCCCCAAACCTCATCATGAAACTCCTCCCACCGAATTTCCGTATCAACCAAAACTCCGTCCATATCAAACACCGCCGCCTTTGGAATAATACCCATATCAAGTTAATTCGTAGATTCGGACAATTCGTAGTTTCGGAGCGGTTACTCCACAGTAACGCTTTTAGCCAAATTCCTGGGCCTGTCCACATCCCGCCCCAATATGACGGCCATGTGGTAAGCAAAAAGCTGAAGCGGAATCGTGTTCAGAAGCGGTTCCAAAAGCTCCATGGTCTTGGGAACGAAAATCACATCGTCCGCGAGCCGTTTCACGTCCCCGTCCCCCTCCGTAGCAATCAAAATAACTTTTGAGCCGCGCGCCCGCACCTCCTCCACGTTGCTTATCATTTTTTCATATAACTGATTCTTGGTGGCAATAGCCAAAACCGGAAACTCCGGGCCAAGAAGCGCGTTCGTGCCATGCTTCATCTCTCCCGCGGGCGAGGCCTCGCTGTGAATATACGTAATCTCCTTGAGTTTCAGAGACCCCTCAAGCGCGACGGGAAAATTCACTCCGCGCCCTAAAAATAAAAAGTCGGAATATCCTTTATACTTCTCCGCGATCCCGCGGATCCCGTCGCTCTGCTTCAAAATCTCCTCCATCTGTTTCGGAATCCTCAAAAACGCCTCAATAAGCCGCTTGCCCGTGGCAGGGGTTGTGTGTTTCAGCCGCCCAAACTGCAAGGCGTACAGCAAAATAACCGCGACCATGTTCGTATACGCCTTGGTGGAAGCAACTGCAAGCTCCGGCCCCGCGTGAATATACGTCCCGGCCTTCGCCTCGCGCGCAATCGTCGAACCGATAACATTGACGATTCCGCGCACCCTCGCTCCCTTGCGCTTTGCCTCGCGCATGGCGGCCAAAGTATCCGCCGTCTCCCCGGATTGGGAAATGACAAACACAAGCGTATGTTCGTCTATCACAGGGTCCCGATACCGAAACTCGCTTGAAACATCAACTTCCGTGGGAAGCCCCGCAAGCCGCTCAAACGCGTATTTGCCGATAAGTCCCGCGTGGTAAGCCGTCCCGCACGCGAGAAACATGACACGGCGGATGGAATGCATCTCATCCTCCGTCATCTGCAATCCACCAAGCCGCGCCGCGCCTTCGTGCTCGTCAAACCGCCCCCGGATCGCGTCCAAAAAAACCTGCGGCTGGTCAAAAATCTCCTTCAGCATGAAATGCGCGTATCCGCCCTTCTCCGCCTCCGCCTCGTTCCACTCAATCTCTTCCGCGGATTTTTCAATAACTTCGTCCCGCAAATTGGAAACCCGGAGTTCGCCCGCCTTGATCTCCGCGATCTCCCCGTCGTCCAGATATATGATCTTGTTTGTGTAGGGCAAAATGGGAGTGGCATCCGAGGCAACGTAAAACGATCCGTCCGCGCTCCCTACCGCAAGTGGACTCCCCATGCGCGCCAATAAAATAGTGTCGGGATGATCCGCGTGAATACAGGCAAGTCCGTACGTGCCCCGCACATGACGCAAGGCAAGACGCACCGCCTCGCGCAAATCACCTTGATATTTTTCCGCGATCAAGTGAGCCAAAATCTCGGAGTCGGTTTCAGACTGCAATTTCACCTCCTGTCCTAGTTGAGCCTTTAATTCCCGATAATTTTCAACGATACCATTATGAACCAACGCAAGATTACCCGCGTGGGCGACGTGCGGATGCGCGTTTTCTTCCGTGACCCCGCCGTGTGTTGCCCACCGTGTGTGAGAAATCCCAAGCGTCCCGGGAATGTTTTTCCCCCGCAACTTTTCCGCGAGCATATCTATCTTCCCCACCGAGCGCACCCGCTCGATCTTCCCGTCATGCAAAATCGCGATCCCCGCGCTGTCATATCCGCGGTATTCAAGTTTGCGAAGCCCCCGAAGGAGTATCGGCAACGCATCGTCTTTTCCTATATATCCGACTATTCCGCACATATATTTTAAATCTCTAAATCCTAATTTCTAATCTCTAAATACGTTTTTGAATTTTGATATTTGAGATTGTTTAGAGATTAGGGTTTAGAGATTAGAGATTTTCTTATATATCGCAATGCCATTTTAAGATTTGAAACCACGGCATCTACGACCCTTGAACGCTTACAACCTCTGTGCCGAACTACATGAAACACCCTAACATACGGCAAAGATTTTTTCACCTCATCTGCAATCGCCTCCTTGTCGTCCAAAAATATCGCGACTTCTCCGGGCCTTGCAAGCCCGCGAATAACACCCGCCTTATCGTCACCTTCCAAAAGATGAACCCCTCCTTGAAAATATTTCAAAAGTCCGCTCGTTTCTATTTTTTTCCGCTGAATAACCTTGTCCCCGGAACTTACAAGGTAAAGTTCAAATCCCATCTTCTTCAATCTGTCCAAAAACATCCGCGCCTCTTTGTATACGCATGAACGGCTCTGTCCCTTAAACGCCTGGATCGCGCGAAGTGTTTTTTCAACGTCAAGACGCGGATGTTTTTCCTTCAGTCGCGAAACATAATACCTCTGATCATCGCGCCCGATCGCGCGCTTCATCTCCTCATACGCCCCTTTCGCCTCGCCCCGCGAAATCCCGTACCGCTCAAAAAACCGAAAATACTCCCGCTTATGCCGCGCGATATCAAACAACACTCCGTCAAAATCTATAAATACTTTCATAATTTATAATTTTCTCGATAGAGCATCCGCCGTTGTCTCCGAGCGGATTCTGAGGCCGTTTTGGCATGGTCTCCGACCCCGCTTGCGGGGGAGGAGCAAAACGGCCGAAGCCTCGGAGCGAGCGGCTGGGCCTAATTGTCCGGGGGACAATTAGGCGGGCAAGATACCGAAGTAATAAATCGAATCTTGCCCTGGACCGAGCGAGAATGAGCGAGGAGATTACGGCGGATGCTCGCTAAGACAACACTTTCAATTCTCTCCCCACCCTCTCGCACGCCCCGATCGCAAACTCCAAATCCTTCTCCTCATGCGCGGCAGACGGCATGAGCCGGATCCGCGCCCTGCCCTTCGCCACCATAGGGAACTTAATCGCAGTCGCGTACACCCCTTCCTCGTAGAGCCGCCTGCTGAAATCCCGCGCCGTAATCTCGTCTCCTATCATAAGCGGAGTAATAGGGGTTTGCGACACCCCGCAATCAAATCCCAGTTTCATCAGTCCTTCTTTCAAAAACCGCGCCCGCTCCCAAAGCCGTTTCACATGATTCTCCGACTCCTCCAAAATTTTTACTGACTCAATAAGCGCGGCAGTGTCCGGAACAGAAAGTCCGTTGGAAAAAAGAAACTGCCTCGCCTTTTGCCGGTAAAATTCAATAAGCGGCTTTTTGCCAGTAATAAATCCGCCCATGACCCCGAACGCTTTAGAGAGCGTGCCGACTTCTATATCAACTTCTCCGGCAACCCCCATGTGATGGGCAATACCCCGCCCATGTTCTCCAAGGACGCCCTCGCCGTGCGCGTCATCAACCATGGTCATGCACCCGTATTCCTTGGCAAGCGCGACAATTTCCGGCAAAGGCGCGAGATCCCCGTCCATGGAAAACACTCCGTCCGTTACGATAAGCGCGACCCGCTCCTTGCCATCAGAACGCGGGGTCTTTCGTATCACTGCCGCCTCCTCAAGCTTCACCCGCAAGTCAGCCATATCGTTGTGTTTGTAAATAAACTTGTTCCCAACCTGCGCCAAACGGATCGCGTCAATAATAGAGGCATGATTTAATTCATCGGAAATCACGATGTCCTCCTTGCCTAAAATCGTCTGGATCGCGGCGAGGTTCGCCATATACCCCGCCTGCAATACAAGCGCGCCTTCCGCGTCCTTAAACTTCGCGAGCCGTTCTTCCAATTCAATGTGCAGAGCATGCGTGCCGGAGAGCGCGCGCACCGAGCCGGTACCCACCCCGTATTTTTCCACGGCCTCCGAAACCGCCTTCCGCAAACGCGAATGCCCGGCAAACCCCAAATAATTATTGGAACAAAGATTTAATTTCTGCTCTCCCCGAATCGTCAAATACGCCCCCTGCGCGGACTCGATGACTTTAATGTCATTGTAAAGACCCTGACTTTTTAATTCTGAAATAATTAATTCGAAATCCATACTTTTAAATCTCTAAATCCTAATTTCTAATCTCTAAAGACGTTTTTGAATTTTGATATTTGAGATTGTTTAGAGATTAGGGTTTAGAGATTAGAGATTATTCGTTACGGAATAAGTAAGACCTTTCCGCACTCCCCGCTCTTCATGACCCGCATCGCCTCCTCAAAGTCCTTCAATGGAAACCGGTGCGTAATCATCTCGTGGAAATCCAGTTTGCCGGAAACGAGCATTTCGTTCGTGGTGTTCCACGTGTCCCATATCTTACGCCCGAATACGGAAAGAATTGTAAGTTCTTTATTGATAAGATACTTCCCCCAATCAACCGCAATCTCCTCTTTGGGTATGCCAAAAGCGACGATCATGCCGGCCGGACGCGCCGAATCAAAAGCGGTCTGGATCCCGAGTTTACTCCCGCTCATTTCTATCACCACGTCATACGAATCTCTGTCGTCATAATCAGTTTCGGATAAAACGCGGTCAAACCACCCGGTCTTCTCCGCGAGCCCGCGCCGGTATGCAGTATTATTTACCCCCACGATCTCCGAAGCGCCCTGCCACCGCGCCACAGCCCCGGCGCAAAGTCCGGTAGGCCCAAGTCCCAGTATTAAAACTCTTTTCCCCGCGACTCCCGCCTTGGTAACCGCGTGCACCGCGTTACCAAAGGGCTCCTGAATGCTCATTACCTCCTCGGGTATGCGCCGGTCATTTTTCCATGTGGTCTTCAAAGGAATCGTGGCATACTCGGCGAAACCTCCGTCCCGCCCGATGCCAAAAAGTTTCATGTTCTCGCACACATGAGGATTCCCGCCCTTGCACGTGGCGCACTCTCCACAAAAAATATGCGTCTCCGAAGAAACCAAGTCGCCCACTTTAATTTCTCCCGAGTCCCTTGTCCTTTGTCCTAAGTCCCTAATTTCTATCACTTCCCCCAAAACTTCATGCCCTATTATAGTAGGCGGCTTGATGTGCGCCGCGGCCCACGGAATCCAATCATAAATTCCGATGTCCGTGCCGCAAATGGAAGCATATTTTACCTTAACCAAAACCTCCCCCTCCTTCGCCCCGCCAAGGCGGGGCTCCGGCACATCTTTGACCGCGACCCCCGGCCCGGGGTGTTCTTTGAGTACTGCCAACATGCCCCCTATCATAACGCCTCTTAAAAAAGAGGGCAAACTCTATTCCAAAACAAAATTCACCAACCTATCGGGCACAAAAATCACTTTTTTAATCTTCACCCCCTCCAAATATCTCAAAACCCCCGCATCCGCGCGCGCCAAACGCTCCGCCTCCTCTTGTGAAATCCCCTTCGACGCCGTAATCGTAGCCCGCGCCTTGCCGTTTACCTGCACAACTAATTGAAACGTCTCGTCTTCTATGAGCGCGGGGTCATACTCCGGCCACGGCTCCAAATGAATGGAACAAAATTCTTTCGCGTCTTTCTGTGTTCTCATCTTCGTCAATCTGTGTGCCTGCCAAAGTTCTTCAGCGATGTGCGGCGCAAACGGCGCAAGCAATTTCAAAAAGGATTCCTGAATCCTACGTCCCGGGTCCCGGGTCTTTTCCATCTCGTTAAACAAAATCATAAGCGCGCTAATCGCCGTATTAAACCGAAAACCCTCAATATCTTCCGTAACCTTCTTAATGGTTTTGTGTAATAAGCGATCCAAATCCACAAATGCATCCGAATCCACTAATCCGTTTTTTTGTAGATTCGGAAGATTCGCCTGCCCCGTGGCGGCTCTGTCGCTCTTCGGGGTAGTTTCGGAGCGGTTTAAAAATCTCCACACCCTCTCCAAAAATCTACGGGGACCCAAAATGCCATCCTCGCTCCAGGGAATATTCCCGTCAAAAGGCCCCATAAACATCTCGTACAAACGCAGAGTATCGGCGCCAAATGTCGCGACCACATCGTCGGGATTTATAACATTCCCGTACCGCTTACTCATCTTCCGCCCGTCCGCGCCGCCGATAAGCCCCACATGCTGTAAACGCGCAAACGGTTCATCAGAAGACACCACGCCTATATCGTATAAAAACTTGTGCCAAAACCGCGCGTAAATTAAATGCCTCGTCGCGTGCTCCGCCCCCCCAACATACATATCAACCGGCAACCATTTATCAATCTCTTTTTTGTTTTGAATTTGATATTTTGAATTTTGCCTGCCCGCCGAAGCCCCGGCGGAGGCGGGAGATTGTTTAGAGATTAGAGATTCGGGTTTAGAGATTTCACGTACTGCGTACGCGATGTGGTACCACGAAGACCCCGCCCACTGCGGCATGGTGTTCGTCTCCCTCTTCGCGGACCCTCCGCACTTCGGACACTTCGTGTTCACCCACTCCGAAATATTCGCCAAAGGCGACTCCCCCGTACCCGTGGGCGCGTATGCCTCCACCTCCGGCAACACAACCGGCAACTCCTCCTCCGGCACCGGAACAACGGCATATTCTCTATCATCAATAAAAATATAATCTACGCCTTCAATAAATTTTGAATTTTGAGTTTTGGACTTGTTTAGAGATTCGGATTTAGAGATTAGAGATTCCCAGCATGTACGGCAGTACATGATGGGTATTGGTTCACCCCAGTAGCGTTGCCGCGAAAACACCCAATCCCGCAGTTTGTACTTCGTAACCTTCTTTCCCTTCACAAACTTCGTAATTTCCCACTTCGCCTCCTCCGAATCCATGCCGTCAAATTTTCCGGAATTCACCATTCTCCCCGAATCCGTGTACGCCTTCCCATAAAAATAATGCTCGAAAAATAACTTGTGATGATTCACGAACACCGGAGACTTCAAGATCTGATCCGCGGTCATCCACAAACCCTTTTTCGTTTCCTTGTCTGCGATATCCGTCCGCTTCCCGCTCTTTAATTGCGTAAAAAACCACGAATCCCTGCACTCCTCCTCGCGCGACTTCCGCGTCTTATATCCCCTCGAATACGCGTATTCAAAAATCTGCCGAACCTCGCCGATATCCGTATACCCCGACTCCTCCATTACCTCGCGCCTGGCGGTCTCTTCCGCCGCCTCCCCCTCCTCAACATGCCCGCCGACAAGTCCCTGCATGCCTCCGGAAAATTCCACCACATAATACAAATCTTTCTCCCAGTGTTTGACGATGGAACTCGCGGCGTCAAAATACACGATGTCTTTATCGCTCCTCGGAGCGTCCTGGCCGATTACAATGGTATACGGCGCCACTGCCTGCCGCGCCGGCAATCCATATTTCTTCGCAAATTCATAATCCCGCGCGTCATGCGCCGGAACCGCCATAATGGCACCCGTCCCGTACCAACCCAAAACATAATCCGCGACCCACACCGGAATCTCCTCCCCGCTCGCGGGATTCACTGCCTTAATCCCCTTAATCTCAACCCCTGTTTTTTCTCGTCCTTCCGCGGTCCGCTCCACTTCTCCCCTATTTTGTGCCTTCTCAACATATTCCAAAACCTCATCTAAATTTTGAATTTTAAATTGTTGTTTTTCGTTTTTCGCTTTACACTTTTCGATAATTTCATGCTCCGGAGAAAGCACGAGGTAAGTCGCTCCAAACAAAGTGTCCGGCCTCGTCGTGAATACCTTAATCCTTAATCCTTGATCCTTGATCTTAAAATCAATCTCCGCTCCTTCGGAGCGTCCTATCCAATTCCTCTGCGACTCCTTGATTGATTCCGGCCAGTCCAAACCCTCAAGCCCCTCCAAAAGCCGCTCCGCGTATTCCGTAATCTTCAAAACCCACTGCCGCATCGGCTTTTTTTCAACCAATGTCCCGCACCGCTCGCACGCGCCATTCTCCACATCCTCGTTCGCAAGTCCGGTCTGACACGAAGGACACCAGTTAATGGGCTCATACGACTGGTACGCGAGCCCCTTTTTGAACATCTGCAAAAAAATCCACTGCGTCCATTTATAAAACTCAGGGTCCGTGGTATTTATCTCCCGCTCCCAGTCATAATTAAAACCAAGCAAAGACAACTGCTCCTTGAATCGCTTGATATTTTTCTCTACCGCCACCCGCGGACGCACCTTATTTTTAATCGCGTAATTTTCCGCGGGCAACCCAAAAGCGTCCCACCCCATGGGATGTAATATCTGAAAGCCCCGCATCTTCTTCATGCGGGAATATGCATCAGTCGCGATATACCCCTTCGGATGCCCAACGTGCAACCCCTCGCCGGAGGGATACGGAAACATGTCCAAAACGTAGCATTTTTGCGCTTGATCCTTAATGCTTGATCCTTGATCCTCAGCAGTTCGGTAAATCCCCTCCTCCTCCCACTTTTTCTGCCACTTTTTTTCTATTTTCTTATGATCGTATTGCACACAATGATTGTATGCCAGTTATTTTTGCAATGCAAAAAATCGCCTCGCGTTCTTCCAAATCTCCTCTTTCATCTCATCCACCGAAACCCCTTTCAATTCCGCGAGTTTCTTCACCACCTCCACAACGTATGCGGGCTCATTGCGCTTACTCCGATGCGGCGCAGGTGTCACATACGGCGCGTCCGTCTCGGACAAAATCCTGTCCATGGGGATAAAACGAATAACATCATCGTAATCCCGAACAAACGTAATTACTCCGCCAAACGTAAACAAAAATCCCAGATCAAGCAATTTCTTCGCGTCCTCTTTAGTTCCGCTGAAAAAATGAACAATCCCCTGATGCTTGCTACCTGCTGCCTGATACTTGGTAAGAATATCAATCAAATCAGAAAAAGCATCTCTACAATGAATCATCAAAGGCTTCTTCACCTCTTTCGCCAAACGTATATGCTCCTCAAATACCCCCCTCTGCTTCTCCTTAATCCTTAATCCTTGCTCCTTAATCCTGTAGTAGTCCAGCCCGCACTCCCCGATCGCCACCACCTTCGGATCCGCGGCAAGTTTTCTATAATACTCAAAATCAAATTCCTCTCCGCGCGAAGTAAACGATTCTTCCTTGTCCGAGGACCC
>CAYXNB010000011.1:0-18994 GCA_964466475.1 uncultured Candidatus Saccharibacteria bacterium | reverse complement strand
AACGCTCCGTACGCTTTCAAAAAGCAAAAACTTCCTCCGCATACTGCAGGAAGCGCATCAGTATGTCTTGGTGGACGAGCACCAGGACACGAACAGCGCGCAGAACAAGGTGCTGGAACTGCTTTTGAATTTTCATGATAATCCGAATATGTTTGTGGTGGGAGACGAGCGGCAGGCGATCTTCCGCTTCCAGGGGGCTTCATTGGAAAATTTTTTGCATTTCAAAAAATGCTACCCAAAAGCCGCATATATCGTCTTGCAAGAAAACTATCGGTCCGAAGAAACGATTTTAAGAGCCGCCGGAAGCGTTATCCCGGGCAGTCCGCTCCGGGCGCAAAGGGCGGGGGCTTTGAAAAAAATAATTATTTACTCCTCGGAAAATGAAGAAACCGAAGCCGCGCTTGTGGCCCGTCTTGCGCAAGAAGACATGAAAAACGGCGCCAAGGGAGAAGAGATAGCAATTCTCTGCAGGGAAAACAGGGACGCGGAAAAATACGCCCGCGCCTTGGGAAGACGCGGAGTGGCCCATGCCATAGAATCCGAAAAAAATGTCTTGGAAGAAGATTTCGTGCGCGCCTACCTCCTCCTCCTTCGCGCGATTGAGCATTTGGGAAACGACGAACTTCTCGCCGAGGCCCTGCATATTCCGGCGCTTGAGGTGGAGCCGCTGGATATTTGGAAAATGGCGGACGAGGCGAGAAGCGAAAGAAAAAAAATCTACGATGTATTGCGGGAAAGGGACATAAAGACATATTCCCTGCTTTCCTCGTGGAAAAAGATGAGCAAGTTCAAGCCCCTGCCCGTGTTTTTGGAAGATGTGCTGGAGGAGTCCGGTATTCTTGAACAGGCGTTAAAAGAAGGGGGGGCGGATGGCGGGATCGCGGCGCTCCGCGCGTTTTTTGAGGAGATTAAAAAATTTTTGGAAGCGCGGAAAAGAGCGACCTTAAGGGACTTTCTCTCGCATCTTGAAACGCTGGAAAGGCATAGCGTGGCGATAAAGAGGAAAAGGAAAAAAGAGCCGGGATGCGTCCGTATCATGACGGCACACGGCGCCAAAGGCCTTGAGTTTGATTCCGTTTATATCGTGGGGGCGTACGACGGCCACTGGGGCGGAAGAAGGCGGAGAAATCTCCTCCCCCTGCCCGGAGAAGAAGAGGAGGACGAGGGCGATGAAAGGCGGCTGTTTTACGTTGCCTTAACCCGCGCGAGGAAAAAGGCGGTAATAACATATCCGAAAGAAGGCGTCTCCGGCAGAACGCTCCTTGGGTCAAGGTTTATAAAAGAAATCAAAGAAGAACTGCGGGATGAAAGGGAAGGCTTCGAGGAAGAAAGGGGGGCGGAGGCCGTGATATTCGCGGGGAAAAAGAAAAAAAGGGAAAAAGAAGAACGGGCGTATTTGCGCGACTTGTTTTACAAAGAAGGTCTTTCCGTAACCGCGCTCAACAATTACATAAAGTGTCCGTGGAGATATTTTTATCTCAATCTGGTGCGCGTGCCCAAGCTTCCGGAACCGCACCAGACCTATGGCATCGCCGTGCACGCGGCGCTTCGGGATTTTTTTGAAAAATTGAAAGAGGGGGAGGGGGGCGGTGATTTTCTCGTGGATAGTTTTGTCCGCCATCTGTGCCGGGCGCCGTTTTTGGAACATATAGAAACGTGGGAAAAACGGGGAAAGGAAGCGCTGAAAGGATACGGGAAAAAATACGAGGGTCTCTGGAATATAAATGTGCTGACCGAGGTCGGAATAAAAGGAGTGAGCATGGGGAAAAACCTGATGATACGGGGAAAGATAGACAAGATGGAGTTTTTGGATAGCGCGGGAGGCGTGGCAGTCGTAGATTATAAAACCGGAAAACCCAAACCGCGCAAGGATGAGAACCTGCTCCGCCAGCTCGTCTTCTACAGCCTTTTGCTCGACGAATATAAAAACGGAAAATACAGAATGAAAAAAGGGACTCTGGATTTCGTGGAGCCGAATGACAGGGGGATTTGGAAGCGCGAGGAATTTGAGGTGGAAGAAAGGCAAAAAAAGGACCTGAAAGAACTTTTGAAGGAAACCGCGGACAGCATCGCCAATTTAAAATTTTGGGACATGCGATGCGAGGACAAAAAATGCAGATATTGCCGCCTCCGCGACATCCTCATCAAGTGAACGATTCTATGGAATTGTCCACATAACAACGCATGCGAATGGGAATAAAAAAAGAAAGGATATGTCGGGCAAGAAAACTGATCGCGGCTCTAAAAAAGTTGTTTCCAAAAGCGGATATGGTTTTGGATTATAAAAATCCGTGGGAATGTCTGGTCGCGGTGATGCTCTCGGCCCAATGCACGGACAAAAGGGTGAACATGGTAACCGAGCGCCTTTTTAAGAAATACAGGACCCTTGAGGATTATCTCCGTGCGGATCCGAAAGAATTTGAAAAAGATATATATTCAACGGGATTTTATAAAAACAAAACAAAAAACATCCTTGCCGCCGCAAAGATAGTAAAAGAAAAGTTCGGAGGAAAAGTGCCGAAAACCATGGAGGAAGTACTCCTTATTCCCGGTGTGGCGCGAAAAACCGCGAATGTGGTCCTCGGCAACGTATACGGCGTCGTGGAAGGAATTGCCGTGGACACTCATGTCCGGAGGTTTGCTTTGAAGTTCGGGCTTACAAGCCATCGGGATCCGAAAAAAATCGAAAAAGATTTAATGGAAATTATCCCAAAACAGGAATGGTTTCAGTTCACCTATCTCGCGATAGAATACGGCAGACAGATTTGTCCGGCCCGAAGGCACTCATGCGAAAATCATCCGCTTTCAAAAATATGTCCGCGTGCAGCCCGCATCTGGCCGGGAACAGGATGATGGGATTCTTGATTCTTGATTCATAATTCTTTATGCTGGAAATCATGGGAATATTCGACCAAATGAAAATGGCCTCGGATATGCTGAAAAACATGTCCCCTGAAGAGCGCGGGAAATTGATCGAGCAGGCAAAACAGAGCAGAGGCATGCTGGAAGACGCGGTTCGAAAAATACTGGAAGAGGAGATAAAAAAGCGCGGTCTTGTTACCAGGGACGAGATTTTGCGTATTATTGAAAAAAGGAATGAGTAAGAAAAACATAGGAATAATTTTAGTTGCAGGAATTCTGGGGCTTGGAGCCGCGTTTGGCGCGCGGTTTTTTGGTGAAGGAACCCGAGAAAATGAGAAAATTCAGGAGGAATCCGGTAATCCGCAAAAAATTGTGGTTTCAGGAGAGGGGGCAGAAAGGGTGGCGGAGGAGATAGAAAAGAGGGGGGTAAAAGAGGTCGCAGAAGCCGTGAAGGAAAAAGAGGTAATAAAAGAACCGATCGAGATTCAAAAAACAAGGTCGGTAATAGAAAATCTGAAAAATTTTTTGGACACGGACGCCAGGCGCGCGATTCTCGTGTGTGCGGATGATCCTTGCAGAATAGAAACCAAAGTAATAGAGGAATATAAATTCCATTGGGATTGCGGGGGGAGGACGCTTGTGCCCGCACCGAACGTGAAGACGGCAGTAATTGTAAAGGCGGATTCGGTAAGCATAGAAAATTGCGTGTTCAAAGGTTTTGATACCGCGATAGAGGTCGAGGGCTCTAATGCCGTTATTACGAAAACAACCATCAAAGAAAGCGGCGGGAACGGAATTTTGATGAAAGGGGTAAGGGCGGCGATATTTGAAAATAGCATTGAAGAAAACAGCGGGGCGGGCATATTTGTGGCGGGAGAATCAAATGAGCACGCTATTGTTGATAACGCGCTAAAAATGAACGGGCTCCAGGGCCTGCATATCTCCGGAGCCGGAGCAGTAACCGTTGCCGGAAATGCGATTACGGGCAATAAAAGTCAGGGGGTGTGGCTCTCCGGCTACGCAAGGGATAATTTATTGCACGCAAACACAATCCGCGAAAACGGGGGGGATTGCGGCATATTTTTGGGAGTTGTCGCGGGAAAAAGTCCGAAAAATAATAGGTTCATAGAAAACGTGGTGGATAAAACCTTGAGTTGCGAGTAAAGGGATCGGCATAACAGACGCTAAAACTATACGCAAAAACAGACGCAGAAATGCGTTTTTTGCGTTTGTTTCAGCGCCCTATTTCAGAATCAGTTTATGCGGTTATTCTTATCCACAATGAAAATTAAAATAAGTCAAGAAAATGATATAATTAAGATAAATAAAAGAAATCTCGAGGGTCGAGTTTTTAAAAATGGAAAAAAATAAATACATAACCCTCCGTGAGGCAGCAAAAATTTCCGGCTATGCTCCGGACTATATCGGCCAACTCATTCGCAAGGGAAAATTGCCCGGAAAGGAAGTGTATTGCAATACCGCATGGCTCACTACCGAGGACGCGGTTTTGGCGTACAAAAACAGAAAAAAAGAATCTTCGGTAATATCTTTCTTGCGCGTGTGGCAGCAAAAGGCGCTTTCAGAAACAAAAATAAGCGGGTTGGCGCGTGGAGCGGTCTATGGCGCGCTCGGGATCTTGTTTTTAATGACTATTGCCTTCGGATACATGCTTGTGCGGCGGACGGCGCACATAAACCAACTGGAAGCCTTGCGAAAACAGGATGAATTTTTGAAAGCAAATATTTTAGAAAACGTACGTTTATGAAAAAGATAGCAACCCTTCTGTGCATCTCCGTGCTCTTGTCTGTGTCGTTCCGTTTGAATATGGCCCAATCCGCCACAGGCATTCCCAAGATATTAAACTACCAGGGCCGGCTCCTGGACGCGAGCGGTAATCTGCTCGGCGGATCCGCGGGAGCCGCGTACTGCTTTACCTTCGCCCTTTACGACGCCTCCTCCGGCGGAAGCAAACTTTGGCCCTCGGGAACCCCCGCGACCTCCACCGTAACCGTGCGAAACGGCGTATTTAACGCAGGAATCGGAGATACTTCCATAGGAAGCGATGCCCTGACATATAATTTCCAGGACAATGATACGATATATTTGGAAATCGGAGTGGCAGAGCGCGTAGGCGCGAGTTGTACGAACGGGGACGAGACCTTGGAAACCCTCACTCCGCGCCAGCAGGTCTTTGCCGCCGGATACGCGATAAATTCGGATACCGTGGACGGCTATCATGCCCGCGAACAGGCGACAGGAACCCAGATCGCGGTACTGACGCAGGGAGAACTGATCCTCGCCTCCTCCTCGCCATCCGTAACGGCAACCGGCACAAACGCCCTTACCATTCAAAACCGCTCCACCGGAAATATAAATTTATTCAGCAGCGCCACCGGAACATTTTCACAGGCGGGCACGCTCACGATCGCCGGCCTCCTCCTCTCAAGCGGAAGCGGAAACAATTATTTTGCCGGAAATCTCTCAGTGGGAACCTCAACGGCGCCGACCGGAGGTGTGGCGTTTTTCAACGGAAATGTCGGGATAAACGTTTCAGCGCCCGAGTACAAACTACAGATCGGCACAAGCACGATAGAAGGATACGGACCAGAATTCGCGGAGAATGTAGTGAGCATCCTTGAAACTTCCTCGGGTTCCGGGAATATTTTAAATAGTTTGTTCTACATCGAACAGACCGCCGCGACCACCGGAAGCGCGCAGGGAGTGGAGGGATATGTCCTGGCCAAACACGCAAGCGGAGACGTGAATCTGGCTCTGGGTGTCGCTGGAAACGCGGAAAGTAACGGGGCGGGTACGGTAACCGAACTGCGCGGCGTTACCGCGGGCGCAGGTATAGGCACGAGCGGCTCGGGAAACGTAACGCGCGCCATGGCCGTCTACGCCCAGTCGCTGTTCGACACGGGCTCAGGGTCTATTGCGAACGGGTATGGAATATACGTGGACAATCAGACCGCGGCCTCCACGAATTACGCTCTCTACGCTACGGGCACCGCGCAAAGTTATTTCGGAGGAAACGTGGGAATAGGAGCGAAAACCCCGGCCGCAAAGCTGGAGGTTGTCGGGAACACAAGTTCCACCGGAGCGATCATAAACGGCACCGCGACCACAACAAATCTCTCCGTAACAGGCCTCTCCGTGGGGAGTATCCCTTTCATCACCACAAGCGGGGTCGTAACGCAGAATAATAGCAATCTGTTTTGGGATAATTCCGCGGCACGTCTCGGCATCGGCACGACAGCGCCCGGCGCGAAATTGGAAGTGGCGGGGACGGTAAGTTCTACGGGGGCGATTGTTAACGGCAATATCGGTATTAGCGCGGACACGGATTTGGTGCAACTGGCGGCAAATTCCGTTACGGTAAACGGAAGTATCGGCATCGGGGCGGCGCCGAGCGCGGGGTTTGATGTTGACCTGCGGAAGTCAAACTCTGGAGGGGACGTGCAGATGCTTGTCTATAACTCGAGTGCCGACGCAACCTCCACGGCAACGCTTCAGATTGCAACAAACACAGGAACGTCATCAGACCCCACGCTTCTGTTTAACGTTAATGCTGTCGGAGGAGTACGAATGGGATTGGATAATTCCGATTCCGACAAGTTCAAGATTCAGATGAGCAGCGCCGTTCTTGGTACTACCGCAACAGGGCTTACGCTCACCAGTGCGGGGAGTTTGGGAATCAACCAGGCGTCCCCGCTGACTAATTCGAGCATAGACGTAGGAAGCGTGGCTCCGGGAGTGGCAACGCCGTACTACTTCTTGCTCGGGTACGGCGCGAACACCAATTGGCCGTTTTCTCTCGGCGGAATATACGACGGATCATACGTGGATTCGTATATGACTTTTAACGGATATGTTGACGGAGGAACTAGAAGTTCCCCGACTTTCACGGGCGGAAACAACGGCGGTTCGTTCATACGGAGGCAAGGGGACGCTACTCCGGCATTAGAATTTGGATATTACTCCAATGGCACGGGACAATCAGGAACAACAGCAATGAGCATTCTTTCAGACGGAAGTATAGGGATTGGCACAACAACCCCCGCCTCGGCTCTTCATGTCCTAGGAGACGTTCGCATGGGACGCTCTGGCGGCTCGGTGTGGGACTTCCAGTCCCCCTCAAGCGATATGCGCTTGGTGGGTTCCACAAGCGGAGCAGATTTGTTCCTCATTCCCGGCTCTGGCGGAGATGGTACGGAAAGCGTGGGGATCGGCAGGGCGGTCTTTACTCCAAACGCGCGGCTCCATGTGGTGCAGAACGATTCGGGCAATGCTTTTCAGGTTGATGATGTTTCGGGAGACACGACTCCGTTTATTATAGATCAGACAGGGAGTGTGGGGATCGGGACAACAACCCCGAATGCAAACGCGAAACTGCATGTAGTGCAGGGAACCACAACTGGGTTGCCAACCGGTTTCGGAGGCAATACTTCCATGATTGTGCAAAACTCCGACGCGGGAACGAGGAATAACGACATTACATTCGTGGGCGGCTCGGCGGGCGGAGTAAACTTGTATTTCGTGGGCACAAGCACCGCATACACCGCGAGGGGCGCGATAAAATACAATCTTTCAAACGATTCGTTTACCTTCAGGACGAATAACGCGGACGTAATGACCATAGACAGCGCGGGAGAGGTCGGTATTTCTACAACCACCCCTTCATACAAACTTGAGGTAAATCCCGCTCACAACTTCTCTTCCGCGCAAGACGTTGCGCGCTTTCATGCCATAGGAGACATTCCCCAAAGAAGCGCAGGTATGATATTCGGAAATGTTACGGATAGCGTATATGGGGGCATCAAGGTTCTGCTCGGAAACTATGGCGGAGCGGGCAACAACGCGCTCTTTCATATTATTCAGGCGAACACCGACAACACGAACACCAGTATATTCTCCCCCACCTCCTCTTCCAGCATTTTGGCGGTGATGAATACGGGGAAAGTGGGCATAGGGACCTCAACCCCCCAGGACGTGCTCCACGTTATAGGCGATATCCGTACGAGCGCCTGCGCCTCGGACGGAACCGGAGACGTGGCCTGCGTGGACGTAGCCGAAACCTATAGGACTTCGGAAAATATGGAGGCCGGGGACCTGGTCGTGGTGGATAGTAATTTTACCTGGACATCCTCTACGCAGTTCGCGGTCAAAAAAGCCGAGGGCGGAGACAGGGCCGCGCTTCTTGGTATTGTTTCTACCCGTCCCGCCCTTCTTATCGAAGGCGACAAGGCGCGCCTCGGAGGTCCGAAATTAGAAGGGGCATACGCGCCGGGAGACAAGGCCCCGATCGCGCTTGTAGGAAGGGTGCCGGTAAAAATTTCCGAAGAAAACGGAGCGATTCTCCCGGGAGACAAACTGACCGTCTCTTCGCAAAAAGGAATTGCCATGAAGGCAAAAGAGGGTGGCTGGGTCGCGGGTATCGCGCTTGAACACTCGGCCCACGCCTCCTCGGGAAAGATCATGGCATTTGTGAATCCTGTGTGGTGGGGCGGAGAGCCGAAAGAATCGGGCGGAGTAATGGAAAGCATTGTCACGGCAGTACGCTCCGCACTCGAATCCCTCGGCATATTTATACAAAACGGAATCGCGTTTTTTGAAAATATCACCGCGAGAAATGTAGTCATTACAAAAGCGGAAATTGAAGAGGCGAATATTCGGGTTGCGAATATTGCGAGAGCGAATATAAGCGAGGGAATCCAGTTTACGGACAGGGCAACGGGAAAAGTGTATTGCGCGTGGATTGAAAACGGCGATTGGGTAAAGCAGATGGGAGCCTGTGGAGCTACGCCGTCACAGGAGCAGGCCGCCGGGCCAGATGAGCAGACAACTGCGGCATCGCAAGAAAAGGTCGAAGAAGTCGTGGATGTGCCGCGGAAAGAAGTGGAAGTGGGCGAAGAGACGGTCATTGAGGAAGGGTCCGAACATGTGCCGGAACCGGCACCGGAACCGGTGCGGGAACCAGGGTCAGCGCAGGCGCCGGAAGAGCCGGCCCCAGAACCGGCGGCAGAAGTCGAACCAACAACTGATAACCAATAACTAATAACCAAATATGAAACAACGAATAGCAATAATAATTCTCGTCGTAATAGGAATCGCGATAGCCGGAGGATTTTGGCTCGTGCGGGAAAACCCCGCGTACCAGGCAGTCCTCCTTATAAACGGACAGGCGTATTTCGGAAAAATACGGACACTGCCGTTTCAAGACGTTATCCGTCTGCGGGACGTGTATTATCTCCAGCAAAATCCAAAAGCAGAGGGAAACCCGAGCGAGCCGCCTCTGAACCTGATCCGGCGGGGAACGGAAATTCACGGACCGGAAAATACGATGTTCATTCCGAAAAGCCAGATACTTTTCTGGGAAAAGTTGCGTTTTGATTCAAGGATAATCGGTCTGATAGAAAGTTACGATGGTAAATAAAAAAACGTCGATAAGCATTATTGTCATACTCCTTGCGGGGTGGGGATTGGTCCGTGCCGCGGACTATACTTCAACAAATTTTACCCTGCGGGATCCGATAGTAAGCATCTTCGGCGGGGAATCAACTTCGACAAGTTTCAGCGCGGTTCAGTCCGGCGGACAGGCGGGCACGGGCCTCGCGACTTCCACGAGTTTTGAACTGCGCGGAGGGTTCGCCTACTTCAATGAATTTACCGGGCAGACGCAGAATTGGAGGTGGTATGATGACGAGGACGCGGTAACGCCGACCTCCTCGCTCGCCGCGGAAAATACGGCTCCGGGAAGCGCGTATAATGAGAATGAAATAAAACTGCGGATTACGGTAAAAGAACTGGCGGGCATCGCGGGGTCAAATGTTAAATTCCGCCTTCAATACTCCACCTCATCGGACTTTTCAACCGGCAGCGTGAACGTAGCCGCGACCTCATCGTGCTCCGCGACCTCAAGATGGTGCTACGGCGAAGGCGCGGGTGCGGATAACGGGACGATTACTTCTTCCACGCTCTCGGACGCCGATGCCTGCACCGGCGGCTCCGGCAACGGGTGCGGCACGCACAACGAAACGCCCACAAGCACCGCAACCTTTGACCATCCGAAAAACGCCGCAACGGAATATGAGTTTACTATAAAACCCTCCGGAGCCGAGCAAAACACGACCTACTTTTTCCGCCTCTACCACATGAATTCCACAAGTTCGGTCCCGCGCGCCGAAGGCGGCTCGTACCCTTCCATACAGGTTGCGGGCGCGGAACTTACCTTTACCATAGGCGGCCTGGGAAGCGGAGTGACAACCGAAGGAATCACCACGGATGTAACAACAACAGCGACCGCCATTCCTTTTGGCACGCTGAACGTGGATACGGACACCGAGGCGGCCCAGCGCATGACCGTAACCACGAGTGCGACAAACGGATACCAGATATTCGCCTTTGGCAGGCAGGAACTGATCCGTTCGGGCGGAGCCGCGATTGACGGCGTAAGCGGGACAAACGCGAGCCCCAGCGCGTGGAGTACCGGATGCGCGGCCTCGGCCGCGGGGTGTTACGGGTATCATGCCGGAGATGATTCCTTGGCTGACTCCTCCACCAGATTCGCGGCAAACGACACCTACGCGGCCTTCACGACCTCTTCCGCCGAAGTCGCCTATGACTCAGCGCCGGTTACCACAAGTACCGTCGACATGGTTTATAAGGTAAAGGCGGGGAATACGCAGGAGGCCGGGGATTACACTTCGAGTGTGGTGTACATAATTGTTCCAACTTTTTAAAATGAAATCCGGACAAAAAATATTTGTAACCCTGTGCCTCTCCGCGTTCTTCTTCGCGTCGTTCTGGGTGGGGGTTAGTGCCGAAGACTCCTTTTCTGTTTCACCGGCTATTATGGACCTGAAAGTCAAGCCGAGAGAAAGAATAGAAAAAGAAATAAGCGTAAAAAATCATGTGCAGAGGAAGATAAGCGTATACGCGAGAGTCCTGGATATTGAAACCGAAAAGGGGAAGGAAATTTTCCGAGAGCCCTCGGATTCCGATAAAACCGCCTCGCTCGCCAACTGGACGAGCGCGCCCGCGGGCGCGGTGGAACTTCTGCCCGGAGAAGAAAAAATTGTTCCGATTATAATAGATGTAAATCCGCGCGCGAAAATAGGAGTATATCACGCGCGGATCGCCTTTGGCGAAGGGGGTACAAGAAGTGCGGCAGAGGCCGGGGGCGGAGAGGGCGTTCTTCTGAATCTGGAAGTGTGGGAGGAGAAAAAGGAATTTTTGGCTCTAAAATACTTTCGTCCCGACCGCGGGATATTTTGGGGGATGCCCGTGATGCTTCTTTACTCGCTCGAAAATACAGGAACCGAAGAAATGCGCCCAAAGGGAGAAATAATTCTCTATGGAAAAAAGGGAGAGGAGATAGGAACCGTAAATCTTGATATTCCGGCTCTTCAGCCCGGAGAGGTATACGAAGCGGAGCGCGCATGGGACGGAGGGTGGTTTTTCGGCAGCGGCAAAGCGACACTGTCGGTTTCGTACGGAGAGGCGGGCGTGAAAAACATCCGGGACACGATTTTTTTTCAGGTAATCCCGTGGCAGGCGGGTGCCGCGTCACTCATGGGAGCCGGAATGTTTGTATATATTAAAAAGAGAAAAAAATGAAACATCTAAAAATTATTTTTCTGTGTCTGTCCGTGTTCCTTTCTATGTTTATCAGTGTAAGCGCGCAGGAATCCCTCACCCTCACCGTCACCCCCCCTCTTTTCAAAATAAATCTTGGACCCGGAGAGTCGTGGAAAAGCTCGGTAAAGGTGGTGAATTCAAATCCGGTAAGCCGCGAGGTTTTTGTTTCCGTTCTGAATTTTGAATCCGCGGGGGAAGGGGGGAGGGGAAAACTCGTCCCCGTTCCGGAAGGAGAAAAAAAAGAAACGCTCGCCGCGTGGGTGCGGGTTCCGGAGGGTCCGGTCTATCTTCCGCCTGAAGGAAGCGCGGAAATTCCTTTTTCTCTGGAAATTCCGGAAAATGCTTCGCCCGGAGGTCACTACGCGGCAATTGTCGTGGGAACCGAGCCGGGAGAGGAGGGCGGAGGGTCGGTGGTGAAAATATCAAGCATGATCTCCTCGCTTCTTTTGGTGGAAGTGCGCGGAGATGTGCGGGAAAGCGGGATAATAAGGGAATTTTCGACAAAAGAGCGTATGTACCAGAAGCCGGCCGCGGAATTCGCGCTGCGCTTTGAAAATCAGGGGAACGTCCATGTACAGCCCCAGGGTGATATCGTGATTTTTAACATGTGGGGCCGCGAACGGGGCAGGATTCCGATAAATCAGGAGTCCCAGTTCGGAAACGTCTTGCCCGGACAGACAAGGAGATTCGCGTTTGAATGGAAGGGTGAAGAAAGTGTCTTTGATGCGGGAAGGTATGTCGCGCGCGCGACCCTTGCCTACGGACGCGCGGAGCGGCAAAGCGTAACGCGCGAAATCTCGTTTTGGATAATCCCCCTGAAGCCGATTTTTTCCGGAATCGCGGGAATCGGGGGGGTCGTGCTTGTTCTCATCGCTTTCGCGCGCTGGTACATAAGAAAAATTTTGGAGGAGGAAGCAAAAAAGCGGGGAGTTGAATTGCCGGAAGAGAAAAGGAGAGCGGGAAGGGGAAGGCTCGTCCGGTTTTTGCAAAAACACGGAAAAATCGCCCTCATCACGGCAGTTGTTATTTTCATTGGTATCGGGGTGCAAAAATATGTAAGCGAGGTCTTGGAAAAGGAGCGGAGTTTTGAAATTGTTATCCCCACCGAAAACGGATAAAAAAAATAAAAAAAGAGTATAATTAAAAAATAAGATTACGATCTGATGGAAGTGATGGCAAAAAAACAGGTCGCATGGAGTGTCCTTGTTACGTTTATTGCTTGGACGGTTATTTTTGGATTCTCCGCGCGTCTTGCGCGCGGCGCAACGCTCACCTCCATGAGCGACACGCTTTCCGATTCGGATACCGGAGTCGCATCGAACCACACGATAAAATTTACGACTCCTACGGGAGTTTCCGCCGGGCAGACGATTACGTATACATTTGGCACCGCGACAACCACGACGGGATTCTCGAGCAGCTCCATTGCCGCCCTCGGCCTGGAAGATTTTGATTTTGTGATAGGGTCAACCGAGCAGTCCGTAACCTCCACCGCCTCCTGCTCCGGCGCGACTACGGTGCGCATCACAACCTCTACATCCGCCTCGACCTCGTCAATCACCGTTGAAATATGCACCTCCAACTCCGTTGCCGCGAGCGCCTCGACAACCCTGGAAGTAGGAACCAACGCGACCTCCGGCGGCACCGGAAATTCCCAAATTACCAATCCTTCAACCGCGGGATCATATGAGATCACAGTCGGCGGCACCATGACCGACTCCGGCGCGCTCCGCGTGGCGATCATTGACGACGTAAATATAACCGCGACCGTCGGCACCTCGCTTACCTTTTCCATTTCCGGAGTGAATTCCGGGGAATCCTGTGTGGGCGCGACCACAAACGCGACCTCCACCGCAACCGCGATTACCTTTGGCACGCTGTCCACCGCCGCGTCTTCAACCGCGTGCCAGCAGCTTTCCGTAAGCACGAACGCGGCAAACGGATTCGTGGTAACGGTGCAAGCCGACCAGACGCTTCGGAGCGGCAACGGGGCGGACATTGATTTCTTCCGCAACGGAGACGCGGACGCGACGCCGGTTGCCTGGGTTACTCCGTCTTCGACCCTGGGCACCGAAGCGACGTATGGGCACTGGGGCGTAACAACGGCAGACACCAACTTAAGTACGGACACCGGAGTGGCCGCCGACAACTTCGGAACATACAATTACGCGGGGAATTTCGCCTCCTCGACTCCGCGCAATATTTTCGCGCACACCGGACCGGCGAATGCGACCACGACGCATGTAGGTATTACCATACAGATCGGAGCGCTCCAGGAGGCGGCGAACGACTATACGGCGATCCTGACCTACATTGCCACCCCGACATTTTAATCCGTGTCTGTGTAGGGTAGAGTGGTGGAATCATGAGAAAAGGACTTTTAACGCTTTTCGTCCTCCTGTTTCCGCTTGTCGCAAGAGGGCAAAGCGCCGGGCTTCAGATATCCCCGCTTATTGTGGAAAAAAGGGCGGATCCGGGCGCGGTGCTGCGGGAAGAACTGGTGATTACAAATCTGGGAGAAAATGAAGTGGTCGCCTTTCCCGAAGCGCGGGAAATCGTGGGAACGAATACCAGAGGGCAGCCGATTTTTGGGAAACAGAAGGAATCTTTTGGTCTGCCGGCCTGGATATATTTTGAGGAAAAAGAGATATATTTGAAATCCGGAGAGCGGAGATCGCTTCAGGCGGAAATCCGTATTCCGGAAAACGCTTCTCCCGGCGGACACTTTGCTGGGATTATTTTCAAAAAAGAGGCGGACGAAGTCGTCGAAACAGGGGCCGGAGTTGGATACGGGGTTGGAACTATCGTAAGCATTCGCGTTTCGGGGGAGGTTGCCGAGGAGGCGGAAATAGAGAGTTTTACCACGGAAAAGGGGGTGTATGAAAAGCCGGAGATAAAATTTATTGCGCTCGTAAAAAACAGGGGGAGTGTGCTTATCCGCCCCATCGGATTTATAGACATCGAAGGGCCGGGAGGGCAAAAGGTTTCTTTAGAGGTAAATCCTGAAGCCGGCGGGGTCTTCCCCGGCGGAGAGCGCCTGTTTGAGGTGGTGTGGAAGGGTAAAAAAATGGCATGGGGCAAGTACAGGGCGATTATAAGTATGGTGTACGGAGAAGACGGGAGGAAAACCATATCCGACGCCACGGAATTTTGGATATTGCCGGTTAAAGGTATTTCAGGAGTTGCGGGAGGAATCGTCGCAATGCTTCTCGGGGTCATATTTGGGGTGCGTCTGTATATCCGGAAAAAAGTGCGCGAGATAGAGGAGGCCGCACCTCGGGTGCGCGGCACGCATCAGGGAAAGAGGAGGGTGGAAGCGCCATCTGCGATTCAGGAATTCGCGGGAACCGCACTCCTTGTCCTGGGAATTTCTATCCTCATATTCATATTTCTTTTTCTCGTTTTATAGTATTATTCAGGCATGGTAAAGACAGGCAAACGGACTCACATTCTTTCCGCTCTTTTTTTGATGATATTTTGCGCTACCGCCGTGTACGCCGTTTCTTCGGGAATCACGGGCGTGTGGAAAGAATATCTTTTGGGTCAGGTGGGGGTAAGCGTGCGGGTGGAAGAAAATCGGTACAACGTTCTTGCCGAGGCCTTGCAAAAAAAGGAGGAAGAGCTGGAAGAAAGGGAAAAAGGAATCGTGCAAATTGAACAAAAACTACTCGAAGAGCCGGCAAAAAAAGACGCGGGATTTCTCGTGCTCGCGGGCGTTACAAGTTTTTTGGGAGTGCTTCTGATTGTGAATTTTTATTTTGATTGGAAGAGAAAAAAATGAGAAATGTAAAAGACACGATTACCGCCTCCGCCCCGGGATTTTCAGCGAACCACACCATAGAATTTACCGCCTCAAGCACGATTCCGGTTTCCGGTCAGATCGTGATTACCCCTGAGGCGGGCTATTTTACCATCCCCTCGGGGCTGGACTATACGGACATTGATCTGGCGCAGGATGGCACGGAACTAACCCTTGCCTCTGTTCCCGGATCAGGGGCCGGAAGCGCGGTTGGGGTCTCGGTAACAAGCGGAACGAGCGGAAACATCACGTTTACGTTAAACGACGCGGATGCTATCGCCGCCTCAAGCAGTGTGCGCGTCCGCGTGGGTACGCATGCCGCAACCGGAACAACCGGAGACAAGCAGATAACAAATCCGAGTGCGGTGAATTCGTATAAAATCGGAATTGTCACAAAGGATTCCGGCGGAACAGCGCTTGATGAAGGAAGTGCTATGATCGCTGTGGTGGAGCGCGTATCTATAAGCGGAAGTAACGCAACCTCAACCGAAGAAGAGGAAACAACATCAACTCCAACCCCTTCCATTATAGTTCCGGACGGGGGACACGGTTCGTTTCCAAGTGCGCCGAAAAAGCAGGAAGAAAAAAAAGAAACGGAGGTTGCGCCGCCGGTTTCGGGGGTGGGGGAAAAAGAGGCGCCGGGAATTATAGAAAGAGCAAAAGAAATAATAGAAAGGGTAAAAGAAAAAA
This sequence comes from uncultured Candidatus Saccharibacteria bacterium, assembly GCA_964466475.1. Taxonomy (GTDB): domain Bacteria; phylum Patescibacteriota; class Minisyncoccia; order UBA6257; family GWB1-50-10; genus JAUYPG01. The sequence continues at coordinate 3,006 of CAYXNB010000011.1, read as the reverse complement.
TTGAAGGAAGAAAAGAAGAGGAGAAAAAAGAAACAACGGAAGAAATAAAAGAAGTGCGGGAAGAAAAAGAAGAAATAATGCCTCCGTCCGCGGTGGAAGCAAGGGGGCTTTTCACCCTCCTTTTGTTTCTCGTTTTTTGTGTGATATACTTGTCCTATAAAATAAGGAAAAAAAAGATATGAAAACATCGGCATTAATCATCATTCTCGGCATTGGAGCGGTTGTGATAATCGGAGCGACGCTTTTATTCCGAAAAAAAGAACCGCAAATTCCCGCAAACCCGGGTGAAGCAAAAATCGGCGATACCGTATCGGTCCACTATGAAGGCCGCCTGGAGGACGGCACGGTCTTTGATTCGTCTTACACCCGCGGCGAACCAATTGCCTTTGTTTTGGGACAAGGTCAGGTGATTCAGGGTTGGGAACAGGGAATCCTTGGCATGAAGGAAGCGGAAAAAAAGACTCTCACCATCCCGCCGGAGCTTGCCTATGGCGAAGCGGGCAGGCCTCCGGTCATTCCGCCGAATGCAACTCTCATTTTTGACGTGGAACTCGTGAAGATAAACTAGTCGGGGTAGGCGGAATCGAACCGCCACTACATGACCCCCAGCCATGCGTACTACCACTATACTATACCCCGCCGTGCGTACCGCCGGCTTGCCCCGCATAAGAACGAAGTCATTTGAAGTATATCGCAGCGCGAGGGTGCGCGCAATCTCGGATTAAAAATTAAAAACGTTCTTTCCTCAAACTATCCACATATACAGAAGATTTGAGGACAAAAAGTTATGCACAGGTGCGCTATTTACATTTGTGTTAGTTGTGTATAATAGAGATACACAAGAACCGCCCCAAAACTACAAATATATCCGAATCAACGAATGCAAGACGCAAAGCAATTTAATTCATTTATAGATTCGGAAGATTCGTAGTTTCGGAACGGATACAATCTATGAACACACTAACCAAGCGCCAAAATCAGGTACTAAAGGTCATCGAAGGTTATATCGCAAAGCATGGCGAGCCGCCAACCATTCCCGAACTTCAAAAACTCTTAAAGGTCTCCTCCACTCGCACCGTAACCCAATATCTCGAGGCCCTTGAGAAAAAAGGATTTATTGCCCGTTCAAAAAATAAGACCAGGGGAATTGAGTTGAAAGATCGGTCCGGAGATGTATATGGGGAAACCATCACGCTTCCCGTTGTAGGAGCGGCCGCCTGCGGCAGTTTGAACGTCTATGCCGAGGAATCATTTAACGAATTTATCCAAATCGCGCGTTCCATGTTTGGCGCAAGAAAGCGGAATGAAATGATTGTAATCCGTGCCCTCGGCCTTTCTATGCAGGATGCCGGCATCGAAGACGGCGATCTGGTCTTGGTGGAACTGACCGATGACGTAAAAAATAGTGATATTGTAGCCGCGGTCATAGACGGTATGGCAGTGATTAAAAAAATCTCCTTTACCAAAAACGCGGTTGTCCTGAACCCCGTAACCTCCGTTGGATCATACAAACAGATCATCATGCGTCGCGACTTTAAGGTTTTGGGTCGTGTGGTGCACACTATAAAGGCCTCGAAACAAAGTGAAGAAATAGAGATTGTGCCGGAACCCGTAATACGAGGAATGATATGAAGCAAAAAATATGGAAAACAATACTTCTCCTCTCGCCGACCGCCTCCGCCCGAAAACGTTTGAGGATTTTGTGGGACAGGAGCATGTGGTTGGCAGAGACGCGCTTCTTAGGAAGGCGATTCTACGAGACGCTCTCCCCTCAATTATTTTCTGGGGCCCAACCGGATCAGGAAAAACAACCCTCGCCCACGTCATAGCGGAAAATACCAAGGCGCATTTTGAGAAGATGAGCGCGATCACGGGCGGCGTGGATGATATTAAAGAAATCGTCAAAAAGGCGAGGGATTATAAAAAGGCCTACGGAAAGCAAATAATTCTTTTCATTGACGAGATCCACCGCTTTAACAAGCGCCAGCAGGACGCCCTCCTTCCGCACGTGGAAGACGGCACGATTATTTTCATCGGCGCGACCACGGAAAATCCGAGTTTTGAAGTAAATTCCGCCCTGCTCTCAAGAAGCAGGGTGTTTGTGCTAAACGCGCTGGAAGCAAACGATATAGAACTCATTTTGAAACGCGCCCTGACGGACAAGGAGCGCGGACTTGGAAATCAAGAAATAGACATCAAAGAAGACGCGCTGAAATTCCTCGCGGAAATGGCAAATGGAGACGCCCGGGTTGCCCTGAACGCCCTGGAGCTCGCCGTAAATACGTCGCCAGGAAAAATAACAAGAGAAAATATAGGAGAAGCGCTTCAGCGTACGCACCTGCGCTACGACAAGGGCGGCGAGGAGCATTACAACATCATCTCCGCGCTTCACAAATCCATGCGCGGCGGAGACGCGGATGCCGCCCTCTACTGGCTGGGCCGGATGCTTCAGGGCGGGGAAGACCCGCTCTACATCGCTCGTCGCCTCATTCGCTTTGCCTCCGAAGATATCGGCATTGCGAATTCCCTTGCCCTGCCGCAGGCGGTCGCGGCATACGACGCCTGCCACTACATCGGCATGCCGGAATGTGAACTCGCACTCGCCCAGGCCGCGGTCTATATGGCAAAGTCCAAAAAATCAAACACGCTCTACTCGGCCTACGGCAAGATAAAAGAAGACATTAAAAATCTTCCGAATGAACCGGTGCCTCTGCATTTGAGAAACGCCCCGACAAAACTTATGAAAGAATTGCAATACGGAAAGGGCTACAAATACACGCCGGATTTTAAAAATAAAGAAGCGGCAAAGCAGGACTATCTGCCGGAGAAATTAAAGGGAAGAAAATACTTGGAGGAATAAGGCGCTACTTCTCTTTCGCCATGGTGCGCATGCACTTGGTGCACGCAAGGATAGATGCCCCTGTTTTGGGGTCCGTTGTCTTCTGGATATTCGCCTTCTTTTTCTTCCAGTTCACGGGGTTGTAATTGCCGCGGAGGAGTTTTCGC
>CAYXNB010000010.1:0-19568 GCA_964466475.1 uncultured Candidatus Saccharibacteria bacterium | reverse complement strand
GATAACCAAACTGGAGCCCGGGGAATTCGTGCACGTTCTGGGGGACACGCATATTTATAAAAATCATTTCGAGCAAGTGAAGGAGCAACTGAAGCGTGAACCATACCCTTCGCCAACCCTAAAACTGAACCCCGCATTTTTCGGTATGAACTCTGCGGAGGACTTGGACAAATATGTAAACTTTGTTTTTGAGCGGGCAAAAAAAATACGGCAGGAAGCGCCCGAAGCCGAGGCAAAGAAAAAAATCTACGAACTCCTGGACGAAGTGGCGTCTTTGGAAAACTATCAATACCATCCGACCATCAAGGCGGATATGGCGGTGTAAATACATGAAAGAGCAGATACAAAAAGAGCCCTTGCCGGATACCGGCGCCCCCCTTGAAACGAGGGCGATATTTTTTGACGAACATCCGGATCGGATAGCGGATATACCGGACGGAGAAGTGTTCGGATATTTTAACAACGTATTCTCATGGCTCCCCAACGGGCGATACAGGGAACTTTTAAAATTAAAATCACAGGCAGACTTGCGCGTAAAAACATTCAAAGAATTGGGGGAGGTCCGGGAGTGGAACAGCGAAAAAAGAAACGAAATGAAATATGAAGATTTTTTCAATGCGATAGATGAGGCAATACGGGCGGCTGGAAGCGGCATGGAGGAGATCGGAGGCCTGATGGAAGAATGGAATGAGGCGTCTCGCCGCTCCGCGCGGGAAAAAAGCGAAGAGGATAAAAAAAGAGAAGAAGAAGTAAGGAGCGAGTTGGGCAAGCGGACTAAACTTGTAATTACCGAACTTTTGAGCCAAGGGTTTCGAGCATATGATATTTCGATGTAACCCCGCTTCAATGCAATGGTTATTCTTATAGCCGCAATATCAAAAAACAACGCAATAGGAAACAAAGGGAAACTACCCTGGCACATTCCCGAGGACCTGAAACGCTTTAAGGAAATTACAGGCGGCAAGACGGTGCTCATGGGAAGAAAAACATACGAGTCTATTTTGGGGTATCTGGGGAAGCCGCTTCCAAACAGGAAAAATATTGTTATCACGCGGCAGGAAGGGTATGCGGTGCCGGAAGGCGTTTTGGTGTATAAAACCATTGAAGACGCATTCCAAAAACATGAAGGGGAAGATATATACGTAATAGGCGGCGCGGAAATGTATGCCCAAACCATCGGTCTCGCGGAAAAACTCTATATCACCGAAGTGCATCAGGAAATCGAGGGAGACGCTTTTTTTCCAAAAATAGAAGATGCGACATGGCAAGAATCCGCCCGCGAAAATCATGAAGGATATTCATTCGTCATATACGAAAAACGCCGTACGATATCTTGAGTCGCTCATCCCGGGCAAGGGGAGAAAAAATCGGGTATATACGTTGGAGAGAATCCGGCGGCTTTTGGATTTGATCGGCCAGCCGCAAAACTCTTTCAAAAGCATTCATATCGGTGGCACCTCGGGCAAGGGCTCAACCGCGTATATGACGGCGGCGATTTTAAAAGAAGCGGGATATAAAGTGGGGCTTCACATATCGCCACACTTGGAAAAAATAAACGAACGGATGCAATATAACGGCGCATCGATAAAAGACGAAGAATTTACAAAACTTGTAGCATGGATAAAACCATATGTGAAAAAAGTAGAGAAAGAAGGGCTGGGAGCCCCGACCTATTTTGAGGTACTTGTCGCGCTCTCGTTTCAATATTTCAAACAAAAAAAAGTTGATATCGCGGTTGTAGAAGTAGGGCTTGGGGGTACGCTTGACGCAACAAACGTATTAAATCCCGAAGTCGCGGTCATCACGAACGTTGATCTGGATCATGTGGAAATTTTGGGGAACACGGTGGAGAAAATAGCCCGCGACAAGGCGGGGATCATAAAAGAAGGGATAGAAGTAATAACCGCGGCGCGGCAAAAAAGCGTCTTGGAAATCATAAAAAAGCGATGCAAAGAAAAGAGCGCAAAACTTACGATAATAGGAAAGAACCCAAAAGTTCCGCCTCTCCACCCCTTAGGAGAACACCAAAAAATAAACGCGGCGTGCGCGATGGCGGCGGTAAAAAGGATCAAGGATCAAGGATTAAAGATTAAGGAACGACATATAAAAAAAGCCCTAAAAGAAGTACAAATTCCCGGTCGTTTGGAGGTCGTTAATCCTAAATCATCGGTCATCCTCGACGGCGCCCACAACCCCGCCAAAATGAAATCCCTTGTCGCGGGGCTAAAAAAAATGTTTCCATCCGCCAGCCGGCGGAAGAAATTCATATTTATATTCGCCGCCAAAAAAGGCAAAGACGCGGAAGCCATGCTCCGCCTCTTGGTGCCCCTTGCAGAAAAATTCTATTTCACCCGTTTTCACGCAACCACGGATTTCGGCAAAAACCAAAGCACGGAACCGGAAGAGCTTGTAAAAATTTTGAAAAAAATAAATTCCAAAATACCTTCCGAAATCAATTACCCAATTACTCAATTACTCAATTACAATCAACTTGTCTGCGTCACCGGCTCCCTCTACCTTGTGGGGGAAGTGAGAAGTATAATAAAACCATGACTATAAAAAAACTCGGGCATTGCTGCCTTATCGTAGAAATTGACGGAGTGCGGATTTTGACCGACCCCGGAATGCTCTCTATGGCGCAAAACGAAGCAACGGACATTGACTTGATTCTAATTACGCACGAACACGCGGATCATTTGCATATGGAGTCCGTGAAAAAACTTTTGGAAAATAATCCGGGCACGCCCATTATCGCAAACGCCTCGGTGGGGAAAATTTTGGAAGCCGATGGCATGAAATATGAAAAAATTGAACACGGGGACAAGGGCGAGAAAAAAGGCGTGCGTATTGAGGGGGTGGGGGAGCGTCACGCCGAAATTTACAAGGACTTTGGCCAAGTGCAAAACACCGGATTTTTCATCGGCGGGCGTTTGTTTTATCCGGGGGACGCGCTTACCATTCCGGAGCACCGCCCCGAAATACTCGCCATGCCCGTCGCCGGCCCGTGGATCAAAATCAAAGAAGCCGTGGAATACGGCCTTGCCGTAAAACCGAAGTTTGCAATTCCGGTTCATGACGGAGTAGTAAGTTGGGCCGCTCCATTTCACGGAACGCCAAAAAAGTTTTTAGGCGAGGCGGGGATAGGGTTTATTCCAATGGTCGCGGGAGATGAAAAAGAATTCTAAAAACTATGATGAACCTAACACAAAAAGTATGCGTGGCCTGCGAGGGCGGGACGGCGCCCCTGCAGGGGCAGGAACTCCACCGCTATCTTGAAGAGGTGGAGGACTGGATGCTCGGCAAAACAGAAGAAGGAATACAAAAGATTCAAAAGAAATTCGGATTCAAGAATTTTAAAGAAGCCCTCGCGTTTGTAAATAAAATAGGTGAACTCGCGGAATCCGAAGGGCACCACCCGGACATTCATCTTGTTTCCTACAAAAACGTAATAATAGAACTCTACACTCACGCCATGCGCGGCCTTTCGGAAAATGATTTTATTCTGGCGGCGAAGATAAACGAAGCGGTCGGTGTTGCCACCGACCGGAAAGAGTGAAAAAAGACCAGCCACAAACCCTATGGAGATCATGGTGCTTGTGACGGTCAAAAAAATGGCGAATACCGTTTGGGCCGCACCTGTTTGCATGAAGGTTGCAACGACCCACGCGACCTCCCCCATAAAAAAGGGAAGAACAAGGATTGCATACGCTTCGCATTCTGATCGTAAGGATGGCATGTCGCACCTCCTTGCGCAAAAATATCATCAAATAAAATAACAATATGGTAGCAATAAATCGCACAAGAAGCATAATGCTGTGCGAGAACGTGAAGGAAACAAAAACCCTCGCGGAAAAACGACGGGGCCTTATCGAAAGCGACGGCAAAACCGGACTATATATGAAAACCCGCTGGGGAGTGCATACGTTCGGAATGACCTTTCCCATTGACGTGATTATTCTCGACAAAAAGAACAAGGTGGTGAAATATAAAAGAAACATGAAGCCGAACAGGATGTTTTTCTGGAATCCCATATATAATAAGGTAGTTGAAATTCCAGCCATGCTTTTGCCGGAAGGAATAATGAGTATAGGAGATGAATTATGTATTTCATAACTTCCAATAAAAACAAACTCCGCGAATTTGAGGAAATACTCGGAGCGAAACTCGAGCAGATTGAAATTGACTTGGAGGAGATTCAGGAAATCGAAGCGGAAAAAGTCGTGGAACACAAAGTGCTCGAGGCGTACGAAAAAGCGAGAAAGCCGATAATCGTGGAAGATACGGGACTATATATAGAAGCGTGGAACGGCTTCCCGGGCGCGCTCGCGAAGTGGGTGGGCAAGACCATTGGGTTTGAAAATATTCCAAACATGCTTGGCGAGAACCGAAAGGCGTACGCGAAAACAATCGTGGGATATTGCGACGGAAACCGCCTGAAGTTGTTTGAGGGAAAAATACGGGGTAAAATATCGGAGAAAGCGAGGGGCGAATCCGGATTCGGATGGGATCCTATATTCATTCCCGAAGGCAACAAAAAGACATTCGCGGAGATGCCTGTGGATGAAAAAAACGCGATATCAATGCGCCGTTTAGCGCTTGAGGAACTGAAAGGGTTTCTTGAGTCGGAAAAATAGGTATAATAAAAACTATGGAAAAAATATTGCGGACACAAGGAGAGCAGGAGTCGTTTGCGCCGGAACATTTTGAGCGGATGGAGCAAGCGGTGGAGGCGATACGGAAGGAGGCGCACGAAGAATTGCGCAAAAAATTCGGCCCTGACGGAGAGTCCCCGATGGATTATCACGTGGAAGACCACACAAACGACGTGGAGCGCGGGATTCGGGATCGCGTCCGGTTGATCCATCAGTTTGACCCGACACTTATTTCCAAAGAAGAAGAGTTGCTTTTGGAAGCAGAAGCGAGCGCGCACGATATTGTACAGGATTTCACAAGAGGCAAAGATGGCAATCGCCTAAGAAGACGCGGTCCGAATGAGGAGGCGAGCGCGACCTGGCTCCTTGACCGCCTGGGGCAGTATCCCGGAGTGTTTTCCATGCCCGAAGCGGAGATCAGGGCGGACATCGAGGTGACCGAGCCGGATTTTAAATTTGAAGGAGGGGGGCCGAATCTGTTTCATCACAAACTAACCCCGCAATCGCCCTTGCGCCGCCTTCTGCTTGCCGACACCGATTTGCGCGGCGCGGTGAGCGACCCAAATCCGCAAAAATTCATTGAAAGCGGCACTGCGGAATGGAGAGAATTGAACATCTGGATAGGGGAAGCGGTGAAAGACAAAGAGATAGAAGAAATAGATTTGGAAACGCGGACAAAGATCGCGGAATCCTTTCTCGAGTGGCGCTCCACGCAGGACAAATTCGCCATGCATCAGGCGCGGCACCTGAAAAACACCTTGGAAGAAAACGAGGAACTGAAAAAAAGTTCAAAGGCGGCGGAAATAAAGCAGGCATTCTATAACTTTTACCTTGAAAATATTGAAGGGAATGAAAATGCGGCAAAGGAATATTACGGGGACCTGCTCATGCGGATGGGAGCGGTTCCGCGGGAAGGCGAAGATGCCGACGCGTACAAGGCGCGCCGCGCCGAAATTTTGCGCGGGTATGTAAGCGATGATGGAAATTTTAAAATGCTTTTGAAAGAAATGGGATATATTCCCAAAGAACAAAACCGGGGAAAAATTTGAAATTCCCGCGCGGAAGGTGATAGGATGGATTTATGGAAATCACCTTCCAAAAAGAGACCCCCAAAAACAAAGAAATAGGCATTATAAAAATCACCGAGGAAAAGGACTCCGCGGTATTTTTACGTGAAAACGGGCAAAAAGAAATACGAGTGGGGATCGGCCCCAAAAAAGAATTTACGGAACGGAAGATCCACATTCTGCCGAGAAAAATTATCGCGCTCGCGAAGGCAAACAAAATAAAATCATTCGCTGTTCCATTTGAGGAATTTGAAAAATTGACAAGCATAAAAAGCGCGGACCTCGCCGAACTCCTCGCGAAAAACTTCGGGATCGCCGATTTTGAATTTGTGGAATACAAAACCAAGCCCGAAGAAGGATGGCGGTTTGTGGAAGAGATAATTATTTCGGGAGGCGCGTCTTCCGCGGTAAAAAGGGGATTTGAAGCAGGGCTTTGTATCGCCGGGGAAGTAAACGCCTGCCGCCGCCTGATAAATACTCCGGGCGGGGAGATGACGCCCGCGCTTCTCGCGCGCGAGGCGGAGAAGGCGGCAAAGGGAACGAATATAAAAGTATCCGTTCTTCATAAAACGGAAATCAAAAAATTAAAAATGGGAGGAATTTTGGGTGTAGCCGAGGGCTCAAGGGAAGAGCCGAAGTTTATTGTCATGGAATACAAGGGCGGCGCGGGAAAGCCGACGGTGCTCGTGGGCAAGGGGATTACGTTTGATACCGGAGGTCTCAGTTTAAAGCCCGAGCAGTATATGACCGAGATGCACATGGACATGTCCGGAGGGGCGGTGGCGATCCACGCGATCGTTTGCGCCGCGAAATTAAAATTGAAAAAACACGTCATCGCCCTCATACCCGCGGCGGAAAATATGCCCTCAGGATCAAGTTATAGGCCCGGAGACATTTTGCGATCTATGTCCGGAAAAACAATCGAGGTATTGAATACCGACGCGGAGGGCAGGATTGTTTTGGCCGACGCGATAACATACGCGAAAAAGTTTGATCCGCGCCTGGTAGTGGATATCGCAACCCTGACTGGCGCGGCCATGGGCGCTCTGGGCCAGCGCGCCTCGGCGATCTTTACCAAAGACGACGCGCTCGCGAAAAAATGCATGGAAGCGGGAGAGCGCGCGGGCGACTATGTGTGGCAGTTGCCGCTCTGGGATGAATACGCGGAAGAAGTGAAAGGAACGTTCGGAGACGTGACAAACGTGGGAAAGACGCGCTATGGCGGCGCCATCACCGCGGCGATGTTTCTCTACGAATTCGCGAAAGAATTAAAGTGCCCGTGGCTCCATATTGATATGGCGCCGCGCATGACTTCGATAGACGGAGAATTTCTCGCGAAGGGCGCTACGGGATCTCCGGTGGGGTTGCTTGTGGAATTTTTGCGTAATCCATAATTTTTTTCGTAATACTTTGCGGAAAGTTATTCACATATTTCCGAAAAAAATAAAAAATAAAAAATTTTTTTGCTATAATAATATCAGAGTAAAGGTCGAATAAATTTCTTGCGATATTATTATGGCAGCAAAGAAAAGAAAAACAACAAAAAAGCGGACGGCGAAAAAGACAACGAAGAAAACCACGAAGCGAAAGACGACGAAAAAAAGAAGAAGGTAATCTGAATTGTCAAAAGGCGAAACCACAAAAACTCCTCCGGGAGTTTTTGTGGTTGTTGGGGAAGATTCTGTTCCGTAATCGGTGGAGAGGATATTGCGGGTGTGGATAACCCGGCAGAAAAAAAATAAAAATGATATAATATATGCATGGAAAATAAATCAGGAACTTCATGGGCGGTAGGGGTGATCGCGGGCCTGGTTATCGGCGGCATCGCGGGATACTGGTACGGAGGAAAATCCGGATACGAAAAGGGGTATGCGAAAGCGGAAGAGGATGTCGCAAAGATAGAGGAAGAGGCGGCAAAGAGAGCGGCCGAAGAGGCGGCGAAGGCGGCGAATCCCTTTGATATTCAAAATCCTCTTCAGAACGTGGAAACAGATCCCTTAAACCAGCTGAAAAAAACGTTGAATCCGTTTGAGTAATTCTACAGACAAATGAACTGGGCGCGTGAAACCCCCATAAACATAAGGAGGATCGTGTGGCTTCTGCTGCCGGGAGTGTTTCTGGCGGCTTTTTCGTTTGCGGGGGCACAAACGCCGGGAGGCAGGGAAACCCAGGCCGCAATGGAAGATCTTGCTGAAAGAACCGGAGTGGCAATACAAACTGAAGAAGACGCGAGAAAGGTGTGTAACCAGGAACAGTACCTTTCCGCCTGTATCGATGTGGGGAAAAAATATAACTTATATGACGCGGAACGAAAAAAACAGGTAGACGAGTTTCTTGAGGAGGCAAAAGAGGAGGTGGTGGGAGAATTGCGTTCGTGCAAAAGCGAGGAGTGTCTTTTGGGGGTTGCCAAGAAACTCGCCGAAAAAATAACAAAAAACAAACCAGACCTTGCGTCTCGTTTAGAGCTGACCCCGGAAAAAGTGGAGGAAAAAGAGGAGGTGAAAAAAACTGCAAGAGAGAGCGGCGATCCTTCATTTGCCCTTGCCGAAGCCCTGCGCGCCGGGAAGTATCAATGCGGAGATAACACTCCGGAAGGATGCGGAAATTTTTGCTTGGACCCGGGAGCGGAAGCCCGCGCAAGGGGCACAGCGGGAATTCCGGCGGTTTGCCGGCAGATAGCCCAAGAATTTTACGGACCAGAAGGGGTCCGGTCTCTTGAGTCCGCATACAGGGAGGTGGAAGAGGTGCAGAAATATTTTGAAGAAAAAAGAATAAACAGGAGCTTTGTAACCCATGACGGAAAAAAATTATATGATCCGAAAGAAATTGGCAGGTATCTCGAATCCGAAGGAAGGCGGGGAAATACCGAAGCCGTGGCAAAAGGCATGGATTACCTTATCCAATACGGATTTGCGACTCCGGCAGACAAGGAATTTGCCTTAAGATTTGTAGAAAATATCAGGGAACAGGGAAAGGTGGTTAATTTTGATGAGTGTGCGAAAAGCCCGGAGGCGTGCGCGGAATTTGTGCCCGCAGACGTGCATCGCACCTTCACAAGGACAGAAGAGGCGCGGCGGCTGATGGATGAGGCGGTCCGGCAGCATGGTGTGCCCGACCCGTTGTATTGTGGAAGCGAAGAATACGCGGAAAGGTGTTTAGAGGCTTCAAAAAGCATACTCCCGAAAATCGAAGAAATGGCGAGTGAATATCCGGAAGTCGTAAAGGTTGCCGCGGACCTGCGAAAGCATGTGGAAAACGGAGAAAAGCAGATACAGGCAAGAGTAAGAGCAAGAGAAGAGATAACAAGATCGGGGAAAATTCAGATAGGAGACAGGGAGTTCGCCAGCTTCGCCGACCTCACGGAATTCTGCAGGACAAACGGATCGCTCTGTCTTGCGGACGCGGCAAAGCAGGGATTAGTGGAAAAAGACGTGGCAACGGAAAAATACAAAACGGCATTTGAGATCCAATATCGGGCGCCAAGTATTGTTCCAAGAATTATTCAGGCGACAACTACAACGGGAAGGGCGGCGGTCCAGGCGCTAACCACGGAAAAAAAGGAGGAATTGCTGAATGAATTCAAAAGGTGGCTGGAGGATCCGGTGGGTCCGCCGCCGGTTCCCTATGGAGAAGTCCCGCGGCCGGCGCCGCCATATCCGTTTCAGGAGCGCCAAACCGGAACTTCATATTATATAAGCCCCGAGATGGAGCGATGTCTCGCGGAAAAAGGCGTGCGTGGAGAAGCGATCGATGCTATTCGCAGAGGAGGATCCTCGGACAGGTCAGCGGAAAGAGCCGGAGCGGATTGCGCGAAAGATATTGCCGCGGGAAAATATCGTGACAAAGAAAACCAAGAAGTAAATATCTTGCCCGAAGGAGTCGAGCCCTGTTTGCGGAGCAAGGGGGTGCGCGAGGAGGATATTCGCAGAATGAAACGCGGGGAGAGGGTGGAATTATATTTGGAAGAGGTAAAAAAGGGTTGTTACGGAGAGGCGCCGACCCTCCCCGATCCTCCGAGGCCGGCCGAAGAGGATAAGGAGAGTTTGTTAAAAAATATTGCCAAGCCGTTTGAACCCATTTTAAAGCCGATCGTGGGGGATCTGTTGGAAAGGGAGAAGAGCCTGGAAGTCAGATATCCCTACACGTTCTCCGATGGATTTATCGCGAAAACACGGAGCGAAGCCGAGGTGCACTGTAAGGAATATCCGCCCGGGTCCGGGCGGGGCATATCCGCGGAATGCGAAGCAAAGATCGGTGTGCCGTATTATGAAGGACAAAAGCGCGAATACGTAAACTGGGTGAAATACACCTGGACCTTCGCGGACAAATCAACCGAATCTTCATACATATTCGACAGAAAGGATGCGGAATACATCAACTATCTGAAAGACGTGGAGCGGCAGTGCGTAAAAATTCAAAAATACAAGTTCAAGTGGAAAGAAAAGGCGGGAGAGAGTAACCCGGAAAATTGGAAAAACTTCGGAATCCCTGACTGCTCCGGTGAAAAAGTTGCGGAAGATTCTTGTTTTGCAAAATACGGGCCGGGTTGGATCACGAAAGATACGACCAAAAACTGCTACGATGCCTACGGTCCGAACTTTAAAACTTCGGATGGAAAAGTGTACTCATGTGGGGCCGTGCCGGTCGGAATATCGGCTCCCGGCTGCATGAAGCAGACCACTGAAGAGGCGCCGAAACCGATATACGGCAAGTCGCCATCGGATTGTTCGCCTGCCCAATACTGGGATGAGAACGCGAAAACCTGCGCCATATACACATGCCCCTCGGGATACGCCTGGAGCGAAGGAATAAGGGGATGTAAAAACACTAAAGACGGATCTCCCATCTGCCCGTCTTCCACCTACTGGAATACGGTAAAAGGCGCGTGCGAAACGCTAAAGTGCGCGCCGCCCCTCTTTTGGAGCGCAGAATTGGGACAGTGCATAGACGGGGCAACGGATCCTCTTATTGTAGATCCGGGAAAACCGTATGGGGATTGCGCGCTGAACATAAGTCAGTCCTCTTGTGGCGCCCAGCCCGGTTGCCAGTGGTACACGGAAAATGGGAAGAATTTCTGCCAAGGGAACGACTATTATAAGAAGGCGTGCGGAGACGGAGTTTGCGGGAGCGGAGAGTCCCAATACTCGTGCTCAAAGGACTGCGGGATAAACAAAACAAGTTATCCGAATTGCGGAAACGGCACATGTAGCGCCGGAGAAGATTATTGGAATTGTCATTTGGATTGCAAAGATACGGGCTATACGGGAGGAAATTATTCTTGTAATTACAACGGGCAATGTGAGGGGAATTTGGGCGAGGCGCCCGGCTCGTGTCCAAGCGACTGCACCGGCTACTCTGGCGGAAGCAGTAACTGGAAAAATAAGACATGGACATTTTTGAACGGCACGGAATTTTCCTCAATCCTGAATCGCACGGACAAGGAGTATCTTGACTATGTCGCGGGCATTGAAACGAAATGCAAAACCATAAAAAAAGAAAATTTCTGCTGGCTTCCGGGCGCGGGAAACCAGTCCGACTGGAAAAACTTCGGAATCCCTGATTGTTCGGGAACATGCGCCTCGGGCGGGTCCGGTGGCGGAGGGGGATATGGCGGATCATCGTCATGTTCTGCATCCCTCAAGACGCTTTTGGGAGACGGGTGTCACTATATGTATAATAATTCTTCCGGACAGCAGGTATATTGTGACGGACCAATGACGAAATCGGCCAAAGAAGGGGACGCCGCAACAACTTCGGGATGTTCCTCATACTCCGGTGGCGGATACCAGTATCCGGGAGATCAAAATTCCTGTCCCGGATTCGCCTACAGCGTGTGGGATTCAAATAACAAAAGATATTGCAAACTAAACTCGAAAGAATCCTGCCAGTACAATTATCCGGAATATCTAAAGGAAGAAAATTATTCGTCCGCGAATTGTCCGGGCACCACAACGGGGGGCGGTGGCAGTACGTCATGCTCTGCGTCATTAAAAACATTGCTCGGCGCGGACTGTCACTGGATGTACTTTGATTCTTCCGGAAAATCTATTTACTGCGACGGCCCCATGAGCAAGTCCGCGAAAGAGGGCGATACGGCAACGACCGCGGGATGTTCCTCGGGAACCTCAGGAACTTCCGGCACCACGGGAGGAACGGGTACCGGAGGGTCCACAACCGCGTGCAATAGCAACGGAACATGCGAATACGGAGAAAGTTCAGGATCCTGTCCGTCTGATTGCGGGGGAACGTACTCAGGAGACACCTGCGTATATACGGATAAAGCAACGTGTGAATCAAAATCTGCCTGCAGATGGAAATATCCCTCGGGTAGCACCACGGGAGGGTGGTGTGAACCAAACTGGACCTCATCAGGTTCGTCCGGCGGGTACTATTCGGGCGGCGGAAGCGGATCGTATAGCAAGTGCTTCTATCCAAACGCAACCATAAACGGAAATCCTCCCGGCTACACCGTATGGTGCGAAAAAGATTATTACAACTGCCGTCAGGGAGATCCGTCCGGAGCGACAGTGCCCCTGACCGGTCTGACTCTTGGTGCGCCAAGTTCGTGCGAAAGCGGATTCACGAGCGGATCAGGCGGCGGGAGTTATGGGTCCGGAAGTGGGTGCGGGTCGTATACAACCCAGTCAGGCTGTACCTCGGTGTCCGGGTGCGCCTGGTCAAATAACGCCTGTTATTGGGCGGGTACAGGCGGAGGTAGCGGCACATACTCGGGCGGTTCCTCGTCATGCTCTTCCGCCCTTACCGCGCTTTTGGGTAGTGGATGCCACTATATGTACCAGAATTCCTCGGGACAGAGTATTTATTGCAATGGCGAGATGACGCAATCCGCGAAAGAAGGGGACACCGCGGCAACTGCCGGATGTTCTTCTTCCGGCGGAGGCGCGTATAATACGGAAAAAAACAAGGGTTTCGCCACGGTGCTTGACGCGGTAAAAAAGGTCTTCTGGGCGCTCTCGTACTGACGCAGATAAGGCAATCCCCGCGCAAGCGGGGATTTTAAGTTTTTGAGATATTGGATATGATAGAATCTCTCCTTATGACAAGAATGGGATTCTGGAAAAAGTTGAAAAAGCCGGTTATCGCGCAGGCGCCCATGGCAAACGTGACGGACGCGGCATTCCGCCGCATGTTCGTAAAGTACGGAAAGCCCGACGTTTTCTGGACGGAATTCGTCTCCGTGGAAGCGCTTTGTAGCGCGAAGGGCAGGGAAAGCGCGCTTCTTGACCTGAAATATTCCAGGGGCGAGCGTCCCATTGTGGCACAGATTTTCGGGAGCAAGCCGGAACTTTTCCGAAAGGCGGCGAAAATGATAAAAAATATGAAATTCGACGGCATAGATATCAATATGGGGTGTCCGGACAAAAACGTGGAGCGATCCGGGGGCGGCGCCGCGCTCATTAAAAATCCGAATCTCGCGAAAGAAATAATCGGGGCGGCAAAAGAGGGGGCGGGCAACCTGCCGATCTCGGTAAAAACAAGGATAGGATACAACAAAGACATTACCGAAGAATGGATCGGATATCTTTTGGAGTGCGGGCTTGCCGCGATCACGATCCATGCGCGGACAAGAAAAGAAATGTCAAACGTTCCGGCTCATTGGGACGCGGTCGCGCGGGCGGTAAAAATTCGGCGGGAGGGTGGATACGAGACGCTTATATTGGGAAACGGCGACATAGAGTCCGTTGAAGAAGTGGGGCAAAAAGCGAAGGAAACCGGGTGCGACGGAATCATGATTGGCAGGGGTATATTCGGAAATCCCTGGATCTTCAGGGGATTAAAAAAGGAAGAAAAAGCGCCGGAAGAACGGCTGAAGGCGATGTGCGGGCACGCGCGCCTTTTTGAAAAATATTTCGTAGGAAAAAAGAATTTCGCGGTCATGAAAAAGCATTTCAAGGCGTATGCTTCGGATTTTGACGGAGCAAAAGATCTGCGGGTGCGGCTCATGGAAAAAGAAACGGCAAAAGAAGTGGAGGGGGAGGTAAGGATATTTTTAAAAAATAAAAGGTAGTATATAATAGACCTGTTCCCTAATAATTTTCGTGAGCGAGATTTCTAGGATTTCGAGCGAGACGAAGCGGAAATTGTGAGGCATATACGGCGTATCTGTCGAACAATTTCCGCAAAGTCGTAGCCGAAATCCTAAAATCGCAGTAGAAAAGGTATTGGGGAATAGGTCTAATAAAAAAAGATGGCGGGATTAAAAAAAGTAAAAACAAGCGTGCGGGAAGAGGTGGAAAAAATACAGCGGGAAGCGCGGGAGCGGACGCTCGGCTATATCACCGGAGCTTTTGGTGTGATCGCCGGTCTCGCGTGGAATGATTTTGTGAAAGCGCTCATTGAAAACATTTTTCCGGCCGAAGAAAACAGTACCCTGTGGGCGAAACTTGCCTATGCGGGCATCATGACGGGAGTCGTGGTCGGAGTAACCGTATATCTTTCCGGAATTTTGAAAGAAAAAGATAAAAACAACGAAAAGAAATCCACAGGGGAGGAGGTTGTAAAATAGAGGCAATATTGGTAGTGTGGAAATGCGTAAGGTCGATTAAAAAAAGTAATACAATATTATTTCAACCATGTATATGAAAAAATTTATGGGAGGAGTATTCGCGCTCGCGCTTATTGCCGGAGCCGGAGTGGCGGAAGCGCAGAGAGGAGAAGGAGGGATAAAAAAGCCGGAGGTCCGGGAGCGTATGGAAGCGGTTAAGGAGAACGTGCGGGAAAAAGCCGTTGAAGTGCGTGAAGCCGCAAAGGAAAGAGTCGGCGCCGCAAAAGAGGCCGCGGAAGACAGGATGGAAGAAGCGAAGATGAAGGTGGAGGATTTTCGCGCGGAGCGCGCCGCGAAAAAAGAAGAAGCGAAGGCGATGATCGAGGCAAAGCGGCAGGAGGCAAAAGCGACGATAGAAACAAAAAAAGCCGAACTTCGGGAGCGTCTGAGCGTGCTAAAAGACGAAAAGAAAAAAGAAATTGTGGCGCGGGTCGCGGAAAAATTCGGGGAAATCAATGTCCGGATGACGGCCCATTTCGAGAAGGGTATTGAAAAAATAGAAGCCCTTGCGAGAAGAATCGAAAACAGGGCGGGAGAACTGGAGAGCCGGGGAGCGGACGTCGCTGCCGCGAAGACCGCGATTGCGGAAGTGTTCGCCGCCCTCAATGCCGCGCGAAGCGCGGTTGCGGATCAGGCGGGAAAAACATACGCGGTGGCCGACGTGGTTGTTGACGAAGCAACCGTGGGGCAGAATATTTCCGGGCTTCGGGAAACCCTCCGGAATGACCTGCGGATAGTGCAGGATGCCCTGCGCGCCTCAAAGGAAAAAGTTCGCGCCGCGGCTGAAGCGTTAAAGAGCGTCGTTCCGCCGGCAGAGGAAGAGGATGCCTCGGAAAACGAAGGATCGGAAAATACTGATAACTAAGGTCGAGAAAGAAAGCGAAAATAAAAAATATGAAAAAAACAATTGGAATACTGGTGGTGATCGCGATTGTCGTGATCGCGATCGTCGTGTGGACGAGAAAGGCGGAAACTCCGGAAGAATCGACACCGGCGCCGGAAGAGCCTGCAATAAGCGAACAGGCGACTCCGGAAAACACCACGCCCGAGGCGGTAAATCAGGATCTGGAAAGCGTTGACCTGGGCGACCTTGAAAAGGAACTCGAGGGCATTGACTCTGAATTGCAAGGTCTTGAATAAATTCAAAGTAAAGTCAAAACACGCCCCAGCGGGAGATCAGCCGGAAGCGATCCGGCGTCTCGCGGAGGGAGTTCAAAAGGGTCTGGTTCACCAGACCCTTTTGGGCGCGACCGGGACCGGAAAAACATTCACCATAGCCAATGTCATTGAAAAAACCGGAAAGCCGGCCCTCGTGATCGCGCACAATAAAACCCTGGCGGCCCAGCTTTGCAATGAGTTCCGCGCCATCTTTCCCGATAACGCGGTGCATTATTTTGTCTCCTACTACGACTACTACCAGCCCGAGGCATATATCCCGAGAACGGATACGTATATCGATAAAGAGGCGATGATAAACGACGAGATTGACAAGCTGCGCCACGCCGCGACCACCGCGCTTTTGACGCGGCCGGACGTGATCATCGTCGCCTCGGTTTCCTGTATCTACGGCCTCGGCGCGCCGGAGGCATACAGCGAACACATACTGCATTTTAAAAAGGGAGACGGGATAAACCGCGCCGAACTTTCACGCAAACTCATTCAGATGCAGTTCACGCGCACGAACGCGGATCTGAAGCGGGGAACCTTCCGTTTGCGCGGGGATTCATGGGACATCATGCCCCCGTATGAAGAAACGATCTACAATTTTGAACTTCGGGATGGAAGTATAGAACATATTTATCTCATAAATCCCGCCGAGGGTTTCCGCCCGGGCAGGACTCCGGAAACCGAGGAAATAGTCATCTCGCCCGCGCGCCACTTCATAACCCTCGGGACGCAAAAAGAAAAGGCGATAAAAGAAATTCAAAAAGAACTAAAAGGACGCCTCGCGTATTTTGAAAAACAAAAAAAGTATCTGGAAGCCGAGCGGCTGGAGCGCCGCGCCAAAGCAGACCTCGCCATGATCCGCGAGATCGGCTACTGCAACGGCATTGAAAATTATTCGCGCCATCTCTCGGGCCGCAAGGCGGGCGAGCCCCCGGCAACGCTTTTGGATTATTTTCCGAAAGATTTTCTTGTCGTCATAGACGAATCGCACGTAACCATCCCCCAGATTCGGGGAATGTACGAAGGCGATGCCTCGCGCAAGCGCGCGCTCGTAGAGTACGGCTTCCGCCTGCCCTCGGCCGCGGACAATCGCCCCCTGAAATTCCATGAATTTGAAAAGCGGATCGGGCAAAGGATTTATACCTCCGCGACCCCGGGCCCGTATGAAAAGGAAAAGAGCGAACAGATTGTGGAGCAGATCATCCGCCCCACCGGACTCGTTGATCCAAAGGTTATCGTCCTCCCCGCGCGCGGGCAGGTGGACGACCTTATCCCCCGCATCAAAGAGCGTGTGGATCCGCCGGCCGGCGGAAAAGAACGGGTCTTGGTAACCACGCTTACGAAACGCATGGCAGAGGACTTGAGCGAGTTTCTCCATGCCGAGGGGGTAAAGGTGACCTATCTCCACAGCGACGTGGAGACCCTGGATAGGATTAAAATTCTGACGAATCTGCGCCGCGGGAATATCGATGTTTTGGTCGGCGTCAACCTGCTCCGCGAAGGGCTGGATCTGCCCGAGGTCTCGCTCGTTGCCATCATGGACGCGGACAAAGAGGGATTTTTGCGGAGCGAGACCGCGCTTATCCAGACCATCGGCCGCGCGGCCAGGAACGTGCGGGGCGAGGTGATCTTGTACGCGGACAATATGACCGGATCCATGAGGCGCGCGATAGGGGAAACGGAACGAAGAAGGGCAAAGCAGTTGGAGTACAACAAAAAACACAAGATTACGCCGAAGACGATTATCAAGGAAATTACGGACATCGTTCCCGTGGCGGAGATTTTGGATCTGGAAACCAAGCCCCTGCCCAAATCAAAGACCGCGATGGAGCGCCTCATCGCGCAAAAGGAAAAGGAAATGAAAGAAGCGGCGCATGCCCTGGACTTTGAGCTCGCCGCGATTTTGCGGGACGAGGTAAGGGAACTCACAAAAAGTTTGAGGCAGAAAAAAGGGTAAAATAGACAAGGGCTCTAATCTTTCGTATAGTACCTCTATGACCCCAAGCGAGGGGAAAGTTGGCGTTTTCGAGCCGCTAGTGGCTAGTGGCTAGTGGCTAATCACTAGTGGCTTTTGTTTTATGAATGAATATATAAAAATTCGAGGCGCCAGAGAGCACAATCTCAAGAATATTTCTTTGGAGATCCCGCGAAACAAGATGGTTATTTTCACGGGCGTTTCGGGCTCGGGAAAATCCTCGCTTGCCTTTGACACCATCTTTGCTGAAGGGCAGAGAAGATATATAGAATCCCTTTCCGCCTACGCGCGGCAGTTTTTGGGCCGCTTGGACAAGCCGGACGTGGACGATATCGAGGGGCTTTCTCCCGCCATATCCATTGATCAAAAGTCCCATTCCGCGAATCCCCGCTCAACCGTTGCCACGATCACCGAGATATACGACTATCTCCGCGTGCTTTTCGCCCGCGCCGGGACCCCGCACTGCCCCCTCTGCGGAAAAAAGATACAGAAACTGACGCTGGACGAAATAGTGGACATTGCCATTCAGTTCGCAAAAGAAGCGCCCGCGGGCAAGGGGCTTTCCATACTGGCTCCCGTGGTGCGCGGAAGAAAGGGGGAGTACTACCAGATGCTCTATGATTTTCTGGGCGCGGGGTTTTACGAGGTGCGGGTGGACGGCGCGTATAAGTCCCTGCGCGAAAAAATAGAATTGAAGCGGCACGCGAAGCACACGATTGATCTTGTGGTGGACAGAATCCCCTACGGAACCAATCTGGAGGACAAAGACAACCGGACGCGCATAAGCGAGGCCATAGAGCACGCCTTAAAATACGGAGGCGACGTGGTGACACTCATCACGGACAAGGAGATGAACCTTTCGGCAAAGTTTACCTGCCCGGACGACAGTTTTTCATTTCCCGAAATAGAGCCGCGCCTTTTTTCTTTCAACAGCCCATACGGCGCGTGCGAAACCTGTCATGGCATCGGAACAAAAGAACTCTGGAGCGAGGAGATATGCGAAGCGTGCAAGGGCGAGCGGCTCCGGCCCGAGGCGCTTTCGGTTTTGATAGACGGAGCGAATATTTCGCGGGTTGTGCGGAAATCCATCGCGGAGGCAAAAGAATTTTTTGACACACTAAAGTCCCTGAAAGATCCGCGGTTCCGCGAGGTGACCGAGGCCCCGCTCCGCGAGATCAAAAACCGACTGGGCTTTCTCTACGACGTGGGGTTGGAGTATCTGACCCTGGAGCGCAAGGCCGGGACTCTCTCCGGAGGAGAAGCCCAGCGCATCCGCCTTGCCTCCCAGATCGGCTCCCGCCTTACCGGAACGCTCTACGTATTGGACGAGCCGACCATCGGTCTCCACCAGCGGGACAATGACAAACTTGTTGCAACACTCCTCGAACTTCGCGACATCGGAAACACGATTATCGTAGTGGAGCATGATGAAGACACGATCCGCGCCGCCGACTACCTGGTGGATATCGGCCCGGGCGCGGGCGTGCACGGCGGAAGCATCGTGGCAGAAGGCCCGCTCCCCGCGATCCTGAAGGACAAAAAACAAAATTCCCTGACGCTGAAATATCTGCGCGGAGAGGAAAAAATAGAAATGCCGGCAGGTCGCCGCAAGGTGGACCCGAAGCACGGGGACTTTTTGAAAATCAAAGGGGCGCGGGAAAACAATCTGCAAAACATTGACGTGGAGATCCCGCTCCGCAAGTTCGTGGCCGTAACCGGAGTTTCGGGGTCGGGCAAAAGCACGCTGGTCTACGACGTGCTCTATAAATACCTTGCCAACAAATTAAACGGAGCGAGTTTCAAACCCGGGCTCGCGCACTCGATTTTGGGTCTTGAATATATAAACCGCGTCATAAACATAGACCAGTCGCCCATAGGCCGCACCCCGCGCTCCAACCCCGCGACCTATGTGGGGGTCTGGGCCTACATTCGCGACCTTTTCGCCTCTACCGAAGACGCGCGCGTGCGCGGGTATAAGGTCGGAAGATTCAGTTTTAACGTAAAAGGCGGCAGGTGCGAGCATTGCGAAGGCCACGGAGTGATCGCGATTGAGATGCACTTTCTCCCCACGGTCCACGTGATCTGCGACGTCTGCAAGGGCAAGAGATTCATGAAGGAGACCCTGGAAATAAAATACAAAA
>CAYXNB010000009.1:0-21857 GCA_964466475.1 uncultured Candidatus Saccharibacteria bacterium | reverse complement strand
TGTTGTCATCAGGAACTTCGAGGATACCTTCCAGTTTGTGAGGAAGTTGAGGTAGGGCGGAGCGGTTGACGAGAGGGTTGAGGATAGTAAAATGAATGGGATTTGAATTTTGCCGGGCAGGTAGCGCGAAGATACTCTTGTGTGGCCACCTTGAGTTGATCCGCGGTGCTTGGATCGGTGAGACGAGAATCCGCGTACGCGCAAAATGGAGAAGCGGAAGCCCTTTGTTCCTCCTCAAAGTACGCCGGCGTTTCGAGCTTATTCATTTTTACAATGAATCTTTTTTACTCGAAATTTCAGCCGGCAGAACGAGGCGGGGCAGCGGGCGGAGGCTTCTTCATTTTTTTATCCGCTTTTTATCCGCTCCGAAACTACAAATTATCCGAATCTTCTAATGCCACGAATGATGCGAATCCACGAATAGCGTGGTATTATATATAGTATGACAGGACAAGGGCTTCAGTCGCTTATTCCTCCGCAAAATAATTCCGGACAGGAATCCGTGCCGCTTATCGAGGAGCGCGGGTATCATTCCGTTCCTCCGTCCGGAGGGGAGAGCGTTGCTCCGCCGCCGCAGATGATATTTTTTGAGGAGGAGTCCGTTTCTCCGGCGGAAGAAATTTTGAAAAAAGACGATGCTCAGCAAGGCGAATCCGCGTTCTTGCAAGACGCTTCCGCTCACGAGGCGGTATTTCATATTGAAGTTGACCGGATCCATCCGAATCCGTATCAGCCGAGGCGGGAGTTTGATCACGAGAAATTACGCGAACTTGCCGAGTCAATCCGCGAGTACGGGATCATCCAGCCCCTTGTGGTTTCACGCATCCGGCAGGACGAGGAGTCCGGTTCTAAGGTGCAATACCAGATTATTGCCGGAGAGCGCAGGTATAGGGCCGCGCTCATGGTTGGCTTGCCGCGGGTGCCTGTTGTGGTGCGCCGCTCGGAAACGCCAAAAGGGAATCTGGAGGTTGCGTTGGTTGAAAATTTGCAGAGGAGCGACCTGAACCCGCTTGAAACCGCGCGGGCGTATTCCCGGCTTCAGGAAGAGTTTGGCATCACCCAGCGCGAGGTTGCCCAGCGGGTGGGTAAGAGCCGCGAGGCGGTGGCAAACACTTTGCGGCTGCTTAGTTTGCCCACGTATTTGCAGGACGCGCTCCAGCAAGGAAAGATTACCGAATCCCAGGCGCGGATTTTGCTCGCGATTCCGGATATGGAGCGGCAGAAAAAAACGTATGAGCAACTTTTGGAGGGGAAGCTTAGCGTGCGGGGTTTGCGCGAGCGGGTGAAGGGGACGAAAAATGATCCGGAGCGGAGCTTTTACGAGCGGCAGTTGGAAGAAAAGATCGGCGCGCCGGTTGAGATTTCAAAGCGCGGAGACAAGGGCAAGGTGGTAATCCGCTTTTTTTCGGACGAGGAGATGAAGGAGGTGTTGCAGCGTCTTTTGGGGGAGATGGAATAACCGCTCCGAAACTCCGAATTTTCCGAATCTACAAATTATGCAGGACGAATTACGGAATTGCCAAAACTGCAAAGGCAAGTTCGCGATAGAGCCGGACGACTTTTTGTTTTATGAAAAAATGAAGGTTCCGATGCGTTCTTTCCGGTCATTTTCACGGGGCCTCGCGATGCACGAATGAGTTTGAGACGCCATATGCTCCGGATCGGCCGGAGATTGTGTATTGCGAAGCGTGCTACAACGCGGAGGTTGTGTGATAAACCATTATGACATTATTGCGAATGTTGGAATGACAGAATGTTTTATAGTTCGTATAATATATATGTGTTGCAGGACGAACTTAAAAAAATCATACAAGGCGAGGTTTTGACGGACGAGGAGACGCTCTATAAATTTTCGCATGACACGAGTTTGTTTGAGGTGCGGCCCGAAGTCGTGGCCGCGCCGAAGGACAGGGAAGACATTAAAAAAATCGTCCGGTATGTTTCGGAACGTAAAAAGGACCAACCGAGTATTTCGATTACCGCGCGGAGCGGGGGGAGCGACATGAGCGGAGGGGCTCTTACGGAATCCATTGTTTTGGACTCTGCGCCGCACCTGAATCATTTTTCCGTAGATGCTTCCGGATTTTCTCTTACCACGGAGCCGGGTGTATTTTTTCGCGATTTTGAAAAAGAGATTCAGGGCACTGGTTTGCTTTTTGCTCCGTACCCGGCCTCAAAAGGCCTCGCGGCATTCGGGGGAATGGTGATGAATAACTGCGCCGGAGAAAAGACCCTGCGGTATGGGCAGATGCGGAATTTTGTAGAGGAATTAAAAATGATTCTCGCGGACGGGGAGGAGTATTCATTTCACGCGCTTTCTCCCGCGGAGCTGGAGGAAAAAAAGAAATTGAATACGTTTGAGGGCGAAATATATCGGAAGATGCATGAACTTTTGGAGAAGAATTTTGACGCGATACAGGGGGCGCGACCCAAGGTTTCCAAAAATTCTTCGGGGTACGCGATTTGGGAGGTGTGGGACAGGAAGCAGTTTGACCTTAGTCAAATTTTTACTGGTTCGCAGGGCACGTTCGGGATTTTGACGGAGGCGAAATTGCGTTTGCAAAAGGCAAAGACGCATGAGGCGCTGGTTTCCGTATTTTTCCGTAATTGGGACGCCTTGCCCGAGGTTGTGAACGCGCTTTTGCCGCATGACCCGGAAAGTTTGGAGGTCTTTGATTCCGAGACGTTAAAGCTTGGCATGCGATTTATGCCGGAGATCGCGAAAAAGGCGGGGAGTTCGTTTATCCCCTTTGCTCTGCAATTTTTGCCCGAGGCATTTATGGGGATGCGGATGCTTGGTTTGCCGAGATTAATTTTGCTTCACCAGATCGCGGAGGATTCGGAAGAGGAGGTACTTCGCAAGGCGGAGGCGGTTCAAAAGGCGCTTGCAAAATTTCCGGTTCTTTCGCGGGTGATGCGCGAAAGAAAAGAGATGGACAAGTACTGGGTCATGCGGCGGGAGAGTTTTAATTTGCTTCGCCAGCACGTGAAGGGAAAGCGCACCGCGCCTTTTATTGACGATTTTTGCATTTTGCCTCAGGACATACCGGAATTTTTGCCCCAACTTTTGAAAATTTTGAAGGACTACAAGATAAAGGTAAATATCGCGGGGCACGCGGGGAACGGGAACTTTCACATCATTCCCCTCATGGACATGACTCGGGATTTGGAGCGGGCGAAGATCGCGCCTGTGGCGGAGAAGGTATTTCATCTTGTGGCGCAATACGGGGGGAGCATGACCGCGGAACATAACGACGGGATTATCCGGTCGCCGTATCTGAAGAAGATGTACGGGGAAGCAATGTACGCGCTCTTTGAAGAAGTAAAAAATATTTTTGACCCGTTCGGGATTTTTAATCCGGGCAAGAAGGTTGGGGCCACAACGCAGTATATGGTGGAGCATTTGCGGAAGGATTGAGCGAGTGTTGGTGTTGCGCGCTCTCTTGTCTGGTGCGCGCAAGCGGTTTTGTTTCGAAGCACCGGCGTCGGCTCGCTTCCAGCGGCTCGCCGCGCCTACGCTCTCGACGCGCCGGCCCCTTCGGGGACCAAGCCCGGCGCGTCTGCGAGAGTTGCTTCTCAATCAAAACCGCTTTGCGCTTTCTTAATACATAGTTTAGATATTCGTTCGAAGATGCGTGGAGTTGCCCTACCTCATTATTCTTGTGGATAAAAAATGCCTTTGTTTAGGGCGTTTTTTGATTTTTTGGTTGACATATGAGGAAACTTCTCTATGCTCAAGATGCCTCTCTATGCGGAGGTTTTTTATGAAGATATTGATTTTATACGGATTTCCGCTTTGGGGTAACGGATCCGGCACGTTCGTGCGCAACACTACGCAGGAACTTGTGCGGCTTGGTCATAAGGTTGGAATCGTGGCGCCTGAAGAGCGCCGTTTTTTGGAGGATAAGATCAATCAGTACAAGGTGAATGCCCCGCAAATTCCGGTTTTTATCGGGCATCCGGAACTTCCGGGAGCAAAGCGGTATTCGGAATTAAGCCGGAGCGAGATCTCGGCAATTTATAAGGCGTACCTTGATACGGTTTTGGAGGCGGTTTCCAACTTTGAGCCGGACATTATTCATGTTCACCACCTTTCCATCATGAGCTGGATCGCGCGGTACGTCGGCGCCCTCTATGGGATCAAATATGTGATCACGGTTCATGGCACCGGTCTTTCCGTTATTGTGCGGCACCGGCATTACTTTCCTTTGTGTGAAGACGCGGTGCGGCAGGCCAAGGCCCTGACTACGGTAAGCGGAGACACGCGCAGCAGGATTTTAAAGGTATTCGGCAAGGGATACGCGAAGAACGTGCGCATTATTCCGGGCGGAGTGGATATGAGTTTGTTTCCGGCGGAGCGGCAGATTGCTTCGGAGTGGGAGGAACAACACGGAATCGCGGGCAAGAAGATCGTGTTTTTTAGCGGGCGGCTGACTTCGGAAAAGGGGGCAAAGTATCTTGTGGGCGCGGCAAAGTATATCAAGGGAGAAATTTTTGTCGCCGGAGACGGCCCCGAGAGGCAGCACCTTGTGGAGTTTATAGCAAAAAAACGACTTTCAAACGTCCATCTTTTGGGGTATTTGAATACCGAAGAGTTGTATAATTTTTATTATCGCGCGGACGTTCTTGTTTCTCCTTCGGTGGTTGATGAGGCGCTCGGGCTTTCCATTCTTGAGGCGATGGCGGCGGGGACGCCGGTCATTGCCACGCGTAAAGGAGGAATTCCTCTTTTGGTAAAACACGGGCATAACGGGCTTTTTGTGAAATCGCGAAATTCGAAAGACATCGCGAACGCCTGCAACAGGATTTTGGAAGACGATGAGACGCGGAAGCGGATGGGAGAAAACGCGAGAAAATCCGTAAGCGAACGATTTACGTGGAAGAGGACTTCGAGCGCGCTTGATCGTTTGTTTTTGCGGATCGCGCGAAATGGAAAAAACGGGAAAAAATGAGAATACTACTTGTCGCTCATTTGAGGCGCACTATTTCTCTCACACAGACGGCTTCGCGTTCGCGGATTATTTATGAACTTGCCTTGGGGCTCCGGGCGCGGGGGCATGAGGTTTCGATTTTGGGTACCGGAGACAGTAAGGTGCCGGGGGTGAAGATTATTCCGGTTATTCCCAAGCAGCTTGTTTCCATGGGCCCTTTCGAAAACGAGTTTTACGCGCATACGGCGAGCTTGGCACGGCAGGCATTTTTATTGAAAGAAATCGGAAATTCATTTGACGTTATCCATAATCATGCGTATCCGGAATTTTTTCCGCTTTTCGCGCTTTCGGATTCGCGGGTTCCGGTTCTTACCACGCTTCACGCGCAGGGCACGCCGGAATTTGACGAGGCGCTTTCCGCGTTTCCTTTCGCGCGATTTGCCGCGCTTTCCGAGGCGCACGCGAAAAGTTTTGTAAAAACGAAGATTTCGTATGTCGTGCATAACGGAATTGACGTGAATTTATTCCGGTTTCAAAAAAAGAAAGGCGATTATCTTTTGTGGATCGGACGCCTTGCCAAGGCGCGAGACAGGCGGGGCAATTTTTTGGATCCCAAGGGTGTCGGGTGGGCTATACGGCTCGCGCGGGAAACGGGGTCGCGCCTTATTCTTTCCGGCAATGTGGAGGACATGGACTTTTTCAGGCGTGAGGTAAAGCCGTTTTTGAATAAAAAAATCCGGTGGGTTGGCGAGGTTTCCGCGGAGCAACCGCTTTCAAAGCGCAAAGTGGCGCGGCTTATGGGCGGGGCAAGAGCGTTTCTTATGACCATCAACTGGGCTGAGCCATTCGGGCTCGTGATGGCAGAGGCGCTTTCATGCGGAACGCCTGTGATCGGCTTTGACCGCGGGGCCGTAGGGGAGATCGTCGCGGACGGGAAGACGGGGTTTGCGGTTTCGCCTCGCGCGGGCATGGGGGGCTTGAGGCGCGCGCTTTTCCGCGTTTCCGAGATTGATCCTCGCGCGTGCCGAAAGGAGGCGGTTGCCCGATTTTCCACGGACCGGATGGTCGAGGAGTATGAGAAGATTTATACAACGTTATGCGCATAGGACTTTTACTTCCTTCTCTTTTGAATACGAAAAAATTTTCCGACCGTATCTTCGCGCCCGGAGAACTTTTTACGGACCTTGCCCGATCTCTTGCGGCGCGGGGGCACGAGGTGACGGTGTATTCCAGCATTGCCGGAGTGCCGCGCGCGCGCGTTGTTCGCGGCGCTCGCGAATTTGAGGAGCGGCTCATGCCCGGCACGCGGGATTACGGCAAAGACAATCCGGTCGTCCACCGCTTTTTTGTGGAGGCGCGGAACCGTTCGGAATATGAGATAGAATTTTTGAGCCGCGCGATCGCGGACGCCAACGTGAAAAAACTGGATATTATCCATTCGTATTTCGGAGAACTCGCGCATTACTTCGTCCCATACGCGCGGATGCCTATGGTTTTTACCATTCACGATCCCGTATTTAAAAAGCATACGCTGGAGCATTGGCGTTTCAGCCATTTTCGCAACCACAACTATATTTTGATTTCCCGTTCGCAGGAGCGGGAATACGTTTCCGCCTTCGGTTTTCCTCATCGCGAGGTGATCTTGCACGGGGCGCATATAGAAAAGTTTCCGTTCGTCCCCCGTTCCAAAGATTATCTCGTGCTTATCGGCAGATATATGGCGCAAAAGGGATTTGTGGAAGCGATGAAGATCGCGAGGGATTTGAAAAAAGAACTGCACATCGCCTCGAGCCCGAATTATCGCGAATTTTCGTATTACAAAAACGAGATGCGTCCGCTTTTGAAATCGCCCTACATCGTGGAGCGCGGGCATCTTTCGGTTTCCGGACGAAACCGGTACGTGGGGGGAGCGAAGGCCTTTCTTTTTCCTTTGAAGTGGCCGGAGCCGTTTGGCATGGTTGTTATTGAGGCCATGGCCTTGGGGACTCCGGTTGTCGCGTTTGCCGAGGGGGCCTTGCCCGAGATTATCGAAGACGGAAAGACCGGATTTTTGGTAAAGCGTTCGGCGGGGATCGCGGGGCTCAAAAAAGCGGTTTCCCGGATATACGCCATGTCCGCAAAAGAATATGAGGCGATGCGGAGGGCGTGCAGGGAGCACGTGGAAAAGCATTTTTCCACGGAACGGATGGCAAAAGATCATGAGAAGGCGTATAGGAGGTTTATAAAGAGAGTATTATGAAGCCGCTTCTTATCATTAAGCTCGGAGGAAGCATATTGACGCATAAGCGTACCGGAGGAGGAATGCGAAAAAAATTTATCCGAGATGTCGTGAAGGAAGTCGCTTCCGTTTATAAATCGCTTTCTTCGCAATACTCTTTGGTTGTTTTGCATGGTGCCGGATCTTTGGGGCATCCCCTTGTTCACAGGTATCAACTTTCGGGCGCCCCTCTTTCTTTCAAAACAATGTTTGGTTTTTCGCAGGTTACTTATTCAGTTGAGACCATTACGGATTTTCTCGTTCGTTCTTTGCGTGATTTTCATCTTCCTGCCATGGGATTTCAAACTCGATTGTCTTTTGGTAAGGATGCGGAGGGTAAGGTATTTTCTCGATGCTCCTCTTTTTTTTCTTCTGTCTCGCGTTTCGGGGGCATTCCGGTTTTGGGTGGAGACCTCGTGCTCCAAGAAAACGGACATTTATTCGTGCTTTCCGCCGACCGGCTTGCCGTTTTTTTCGCGCGAGAATTTCCTTTTTCAAAAATACTATTCGCAACTGATGTCGCCGGAGTGTATCCGACGTTTCCTTTTAAAAAAAATTTGCGTCCTTTTTCCCGACTTTCTCGGTCTCGTTTGGAAGATTTTTTGTTGTCGAAAACACGAGAAGCGGCATCTCCGCGGGATGTTACAGGAGGCATGGTTGGGAAACTTTCCGAGATTCTTTCTCTTTCCCGATGCAGAGTTGTGATTTTTGACGGAAGAAATCCGAAAAACATTTCTTTGGTTTTAAGGGGTGGCATTCTTGGTACGTCGATATTGCTTTAGAAAAAGCGAAATGCGCACGGAAATCCGTGCGCATAACATTTTCATGAGGAAGTTAGGAATTGCGCGGGGGTTCGCATGTTTTTCGTACAACGCGCGTTTTCCCGCGTTGGAAGTCGCTGATCATTTCTTTCGCTCCTTGCCGGAGCCAGAAAGTCAGTGCTTCTTCAGCGGTTACCCATTTGTGGTTTCCCACTTCCTTTCCGATCTTTCTTGGGAGGATTGGTTGAAGGACTTCCGCCTTGTAGAGAGCGACCCAGACCTTCGGCACGATTTGGTATCTTCCGATTCGCGTCGCAGGTCCCACGATCATTCGTTCAATGTCGGGTAGCTCTTCTGTTACAAGGCGTTTCAGTGCCAATACGTCTTTTTCTCCCGGGTGTGAGGTTTCCATCGGAATTGAGCGCATGCCCGCGTATTTTCCGATGTGGGGTTTCGATTCGAATTCTTCCAGCGTCAGGATTTCTCCCGCCGGGCTTACCAGAACGAGTGCGACTCCTTTCATTTTCCAAACCTTCTTCCTCGTGTCTGGTACTCCTCAACCGTTTCCTGGAATAGGTCTGCGGTAAAGTCGGGCCACCAGCATGAGGGGAAAGCGAGTTGTGCGTTTCGCGTTTCCCACATCATGAAACCATTTGACAGATGCGGTTCTCCCCCCGTTCGTATGAGTAGGTCCACGTCTGGAAGATTTCTGGTTGCGAGATGTTTTTTCACATGCGCGTGGGTGATGGGTGTTGGCCTCTTGGTCGCGGCAGTGA
Source organism: uncultured Candidatus Saccharibacteria bacterium (assembly GCA_964466475.1). Classification (GTDB taxonomy): domain Bacteria; phylum Patescibacteriota; class Minisyncoccia; order UBA6257; family GWB1-50-10; genus JAUYPG01. The sequence continues at coordinate 13,132 of CAYXNB010000009.1, read as the reverse complement.
TCGCATTGATGGCGTGCAACATGTCTTTGTCGCCGTCGTACGCGATCAGAATGGTCAGGTTGAGGGCCTGGTTCGTTTCCGTTTCCCGCATCAGGTTTTCGATGGTGTGTCCGGTTGCTTCGTCGAAGTAATGCTTCCACTCTCCGACGACGCATACCCGAATTCCTTTTTTGCGGGCGGCATTTTTTGTCTCGTAAGCTCGCTGGAATCCTCGAGCGAAAATCTTTTTGAGAATTTCGACCTCGGTTTTCGAGCGGTGTTCGAGATTTGCCACAGAAGCGCCCCATATTGTCAGCCATTCGATCTTGAGTTCGGCCGCTCGCTCCATGACGTTTATGAAGGTTTCCGATCCTTTTTCGTGCCCCATGTGTGGCAGCAAGCCGCGCGCTTTTGCCCATCGGCGATTTCCGTCCGGGATGATTGCGACATGCACGCGAACCTCCTTAGACATTCCGGTGGATGACGAAATCCGCCAGATCTTTGAGGATTTTTCGGTCTTCTGCGGAGAAGGGGGTTGCCTCGAGGGCCTTTTTGCCCTGCAGAGAGTAGGTTTTTGCCTGTTCCTCCGCATACTCCAGAGCTCCGGACATTGCGATGATGCTTCGAGCTTCGAGAAGTTCTTCTTCTGATGCGTCCGGTTTGCCAAGGATCTGGGCGAAGCGATTTCGTTGCTCCGTGGTTCCGCGCTCGAAGACGAACGCAGTCATGAGGGTTTGTTTCCCCTCGCGGATGTCCGATGTCGTCGGTTTTCCCAGATTTTCTTCGGTTCCGAAAAGTCCCAGAATGTCGTCCTGGATTTGAAACGCGATTCCCACAGGGATTGCGTATTCAGAGGTACGCGTCAGTGTCTGGCTTCTTGCCCCGCCTAATACGAGGCCGAGGTGAAGAGGTCCCTCAAGCGTGTATTTTGCGGTTTTCAGGAGGTGAATTTTTCGCACCATTTCCTCAGTGCCGCCTCCTTTGAGTGGCGTGATCATATCGAGCACCTGTCCTGTCACCGTTGCGTTTATCATGGTGTGCAGACACCGTGTCGCTCTGATGATTGCAGGCTCCGGGAATCGGCTTGAGGTCAGCGCCTCATAGGAGATGGCACAACAGAGATCGCCCGCCAGAATTGCCATGGAGTGGGCGAAATGTTCCAGATCTGACGCCCTCACGAGGTTTCGATGGCGACTTTTGACGTTTTCGTGTACCGTTGGCTTCCCGCGTCGAGTCGCCGATCGGTCCATGATGTCGTCATGAATCAGGAAGAAGGTGTGTGCGAGCTCCATTGCGATTGCGGGTAGGAGGATTTGGTTGTCGTCTTTGTATCCGCTGGCATTGCGGAATCCCAGTTCCACTAATGCCGCGCGGATGCGTTTTCCGCCGCCTTCGGCGAGGTGCTTGATGTCGCCGATCAGTTCTGCGCCGACGGGATCATGTGTTACAATCTCCCGTTCCTTTTGGTTCAGGTAGTCCGTGAGAGCCGGATTGAACCGGCGCACGAAGTTTTCAAGAAAGGTTCGCAGGTGCGTGAAGTTGTTCATCCAACTTCCTTCCCATTGAATGTTTCAAGGACGAGCGTGATTGCTCGATCTATTATTATATTATTATTTTTTTATTCTTCTCACAAGTATTATTGTTTTTTATGTTTTATTTTGCTAGATTTTATTTATATGCGGCAATCACAACTTTTTACGAAAACAAGGCGGGAAGCACCGAAAGACGAGACCTCCAAAAACGCCGAACTTTTGGTTCGTGGAGGATTCGCGGAAAAAATTATGGCGGGGGTCTACGCGCTCCTGCCCCTGGGGTGGCGGGTGTACCAAAAGATAGAAGGGATTATCCGCGATGAGATGAATGCTTTGGGAGGGCAGGAGATTTTGATGCCTTCCTTGCATCCTAAGGAGAACTGGGAGAAGACGGGAAGATGGGGGACGTATGATTCGCTTTTTCGTTTTACGAGTTATTATTCAAAAATCGAGTACGCCCTCGGCCCAACGCATGAGGAGATCGTGGTGCCTTTGGCGCAAAAGCAAAATTTGTCGTATAAGGACCTTCCTTTCGCGGTGTATCAGATCCAGACCAAGTTTCGGGATGAGAAGCGGGCAAAGTCCGGGCTTATGCGCGGACGCGAGTTTTCCATGAAGGACTTGTATTCCTTTCACGCGAGCGAGGAGGATTTGGACGGGTATTATGAAAAGGCGCGGGCTTCGTATAAAAGCATATTTCAGCGCGCGGGGTTGGGGCATATAACGTACCTTACCTTTGCTTCGGGCGGCACGTTTTCAAAGTACTCGCATGAGTTTCAGGCGCTTACGACGGCGGGGGAGGATAGCATTCACATTTGCGACAAGTGCGAGGTGGCGGTGAACAAAGAAATTCTTGAGGACGCGAAGTATTCGTGCACTCTGTGCGGAAACGGGAATTTGCGCGAGGAGAAGGCGGTGGAGGTCGGGAATATTTTCAAACTGAAAACAAAATATTCTTCGGCATTCGGATTGAAGTTCAAGGATGAGGAGGGAGAGGAGAAGGACGTGATTATGGGGTGCTATGGCATCGGGCTCACCCGGCTTTTGGGCACGATCGCGGAAGTTCATCACGATGACAAGGGCTTGGTGTGGCCCGAGAGTGTTGCGCCGTACGCCGTGCATCTCGTGCGGCTGGGAGACGATGAGAATGCGCGAAAGTTTGCGGATGATGTTTACAAAGAACTTTGCGAGAAGCGCGTCGAGGTCCTTTACGATGACCGCGCGGCGTCTGCCGGAGAGAAATTAAACGACGCGGACCTTATCGGGATTCCGGCGCGAGTGGTGGTGAGCGCGAAGACGGTTGAGAAAAAGAAAGTGGAACTGAAAAAGAGAAGCGAGGAGAATGCCATACTTTTGGATGTGAAGGAATTTTTGAAAGAAATTTCTTTTTGAATTGAAAATTGTTGAAAATTAAAAAATGTCATTTTAGAAGCGACAGCGCCTAAAATGACATTTTTTGTTTTTATGAAAATTATCATTTTTCCGTGATCGCGGGAGAGGTGATAAATACGGAACCCCTCGGCGCGGCGATGCCGGCGAGGGGTTGCGAGTCAAAACGGAACGACGACGAAGACCGACGTCGCGTATCCTCCTTGTTCGACGTCGGTTATGAAGGTGCGGAATTTTTTTCCGCGATAGAAATCGCGGAGGTGACTTCGAAGGTAGTCCGTTTCGACGGACTCAAGCAGGGTATGCCGTCTTTCGTTGATCATACCCGCATGGTTTTCGAAGCGCGTTCCCACGATGGCATACGCTTCGATTTCGTTTTGTTCGAAAAGAGAGGTAGCCCGGCGTTTGACATTGCCTGCTCGGGCGTAGGTCCGAACATCTCTTTTTTTCATTTGGTTCCTCCATTATTTTTTTGTCATAAAATTAGAAATTTGTCAAATTTTGTTGCGGGTTTTTTCCCATTGCTTTAGAATCATGGAACTATGGCACTCAAAAAAATCGTAGGAATTGACATGGGGACGGATTCGACGCGGGTGTATTTGCGGGGGCAGGGCATTGTGGTAGACGAACCCTCGATTGTTGCCTTTAACAACCGCACGAACCGTATCATCGCGGTCGGGTCTGAGGCGAAGCGCATGATGGCGCGGACTCCCACGCACATTACGGCGATCCGCCCTTTTATCCATGGCGCGGTCGGGGACTTTGACATGGCGCGCGAGATGCTGCAGAAACTTTTGCAGAATAAGAATTTGCCGTGGTCATGGGTGACGGAGGTCGCGCTCTCCGTGCCTACGAATTTAACAGAGGTGGAGCGGAAGTCATTTGAGGACCTTGCGCGGGAGTCGGGAGCGGCAAAGGTGTATCTGGTGGAGCAGCCGCTTTTGGCCGCGCTTGGGAGCGGGCTTAATATTTATCAGCCGACGGCCCATCTTTTAATTGACGTTGGCGCGGGGACGACGGACATGGCTGTTGTTTCCATGAACGGGATCGTGGTTTCGCGGCGGCTCAAAATCGCGGGAAATCATTTTGATAACGAGATTATCAAGGCCGTCAGGGAAGAATTGAAACTTCATATCGGCGAGCCCACGGCTGAGGAGATAAAAATAGCCGCGGGTTCCGCCACTCCGCAGGACGAGCGGCACGAGATTACGGTCCGGGGACGTGACGCGGCAAGCGGATTGCCGAAGGAAATCACGATCAAGGACGTGCAGGTCAGGGTGTGGCTCCTTCGTTCACTCCGCACTATCGTGGAGAACGCCAAAGACCTTATCGAATCCACGCCACCGGAACTCGTGGGAGACGTGTATAAGAACGGGGTGTATGTGTGCGGAGGCGGGAGCTTGCTGCGCGGGATTGACCGGCTTTTGGAGCGGGAGATCGGGGTGCGCGTGCGGGTTGCCGAGGACGCTATCCGGTGCGTGGCGCGGGGCGCGGGCATGATCGCTGACGATCTGAAGATCCATCAACCGATCCTGAACACGTCCGCGAGTTTGGGCTTCGGGAAGGAAATAATATGAGATCATTTGGAATTTACATTGTGTTCGGAGCCGCACTTTTGGGTTTCGCGTTGTTCATTTTTTTCTACCGCGGCATCGCGAGGATTATTTTTACGGGTTTCGGATCGGGCTCGGATCGCGCGGAGGCGCTTCTTGCGGAAAATGCTTTGCTGAAAGAGGATATTTTTCGCCTGGAGAGCGGATCGCGCCCTTCCGCTGCGCTCCCCCAAGAAGAGATTGTACGGGCAGGAGTGTATTCGCGGTATCCGTTTTTTGATAAAGAAACGCTGATCATCGACTTCGGGAGCGAGGCGGGCGCGACTTCGGGGATGCCGGTTATCGGCGGAGAACGTTTTCTTCTAGGAGAGATCATTTCGGTTTCCCGGAATCAGAGCGAGGTCAGGACGATTTTTGATCCGCGGTGGGTGGGAAGTGTTTTTATCCGCCTTTCTTCTTCTCCGGGAGTAACGGCACGGGGGGTTCTAAAGGGCGGGGCGACTCCGCGGGTCGAACTTATTTCTTCGGAATATCCGCTTCTTGAAGGGGATGTGGTTGTGAACGCCTCCGAGAAATTTCCTTTTGCCATTCCGATAGGAGTGCTTTTGAAGCCGAAAAGAGGTGAGGGCGGATTTTGGGAAGAGGCGCCTGTCCGGCCTATTGTGCGGATACGCGACACATACTTCGTTTCCGTGTTTCGTAGATAAGCATATGTTTTTTTTGACCCGTACCCTGCTTTTTCTTTTTCTTTTTTTTGCGCTTTTCGCGCTTCAGGCGGCGCGCGCCTTTTCTTTTTTCGGAGTTCAGCCGAATTTATTTTTTATTTGTTTTACCGCTTTTACTCTTCTTGTGCCGCGTACGGGGTCCGGATTTTTTTCCCTTATTTTTCTTCAGGCCGCGTTCCTTTTTCTTCTTTTCTTCTTTTTTCCATTTTTTGTTCTCGAAGTTGCCCTTTTTTTCCTTCTTCTTCTCATCCTGTTCTGGGCCCGTCCCCTCTTTTCCGGTTTTTTTGGATTTGATTTATTTGCCTCCCTTTTCCTTCTTTTTCCTTATTTCGTTTTTCTTGGTTTTCGGGCGCTTTCTTTTCCATTTTTTTTCCGGTCATCCGTCCATTTTTTTGTAACTTTTGGCGCCGCTTTTGCGCTTTGGTTCGTGTACGCCTATGGCAAAAAACGAATTTCATTTTGAGGATATTCTGCTGGATAAGGAGGTGGAGGAGGATTTTGCCGAACTCCCGTTCCAGCGCTTCGTATTTCGCGGAGTCCGTTTTTTCGCCTTTCTTTTTATTTTTTTAGTCGGAGCGCAGATGTTTCGCATCGGCATTTTTCAGGGAGAGGAGTATGTCCTGCGCGCTACGGCAAATGCGGAAAATTATCATGTGACACCGGCTCCCCGCGGACTTATCGTAGACCGGTTCGGCAAGACGCTCGCGGATACGACGAGCGCGTATCATGCTTTTCTTTTCCCCCGCGAGCTGCCCGAAGATGACGAGGAGCGCGAGAAGGCGCTTTCGGAGATTTCGTCCACTTTTGATTTTCGCGCGGAGGACCTTTCTTCGGAGGTTTCCCGGAAACTCCGGTTTTTTGATTCAAGGATTTTGCTTCGTGAAAATCTTTCGGAAAATGATCTTGTGCGCATTGCCGCCCTTGTCATCCCCGGGCTTCGGGTGGAAGAGGGGCGCCGTCGATTTTATCCCAATCCCGTTCCTTTTTCTCATGTGCTGGGGTACACCTCGCCGATTTCAAAAGAAGATCTGGAGCGTGACGCTTCGCTCGCTTCCTTTTTTGAATTGGGCCGCGCCGGACTTGAGGGGTATTATGACGCCGATCTCCGCGGCACAAACGGAATGGTCGCCTTGGTGCGCAATTCACTGGGCGAGGTGAAGGAGGCTCGCACTTTGCGCGATGCTGAGCCCGGCAAGACCATCCGTACCACAATTGATAAGGAGTTTCAGGAGTATTTTTACGGGAGGATGGAAGAAGGGCTTCGTGTGATCGGGCGGAGCGTCGGCGTGGGGATTGCCATGAACCCTCAAAACGGAGAAGTTCTGGCGTTTTTCGGTGTGCCCGGGTACGACGCCTCGCGTCTTGCCCCGTATCTTTCGGACGCGCGGCGTCCTCTTTTTAATCGCGCGATCTCCGGTCTCTACAGCCCGGGGTCAACCATCAAGCCACTACATGCCCTAGCCGCGCTTGCCGAGGGGGTGGTTACGCCCGAGACTTCGATTTTTTCCTCGGGCGCCCTGGAGGTTCCCAATCCTTTTAACCCTTCAAAGCCGAGTATTTTTAAGGACTGGAAAGCGCACGGTTGGGTGAACGCGCGGAGCGCCCTTGCGCGCTCTTCGAACGTGTATTTTTATCAGATCGGAGGGGGATTCGGGGGCCAGCAGGGACTTGGTATTTTGCGTCTTAAGGCGTGGTGGGAAAAGTTTCGTCTTCATCTGCGCACGGGAATTGATCTGCCCGGAGAGGAGGCGGGATTTCTTCCCGACCCGGAATGGAAAGAGCAGACAACCGGACGCGCCTGGCTTCGAGGTGATACGTACAACGTTTCCATCGGACAGGGGGATTTTCTGATTACTCCCATTGAACTTCTTTCTTATATTTCCGCGATCGCGAACGGCGGTACGATTTACCGGCCGCATCTTATGACCGGCATGATCGGGGAGCATGGTAAAGTCGTGAAGGCGCAGGGAACGCGGATTCTCGCCGACTTGCGATCCGAGGTCTCCTCTTCCATTTTAGTTGTACAGGGCGGCATGGAAGACGGGGTCTCAAGTCCGTACGGCACCTCATATCTGCTTCATGATCTACCGGCGCGGTTCGCGGGCAAGACCGGGAGCGCACAGATACAGGGCAACACGAAAACGAATGCGTTTTTTGTGGGGTATGGACCGGTACCGCTCCGAAACTACCCCGAAGAGCGGCAGAGCCGCCACGGGGCAGGCGAATCTTCCGAATCTACGAATACGCCTGCCGGCGGCTCTGCAGAACCGGAGATTGCGATACTGGTTTTGATCGAGGACGCGAGGGAGGGATCCTTAAACGCGGTTCCTATAGCCAAAGACGTTTTTGCGTGGTACTATGAACATCGTATACAAGGGAAATTCGAAGCACGAAGCACGAAATCCGAAAACGACCAATAGAGCCGGTTTTGAATTTCGATATTCGGATTTCGGATTTTTTTATTCTATGTCTCAATACCTTACAAAAGAACGGTACGAAGAATTGAAGAAAATTTTGGAAGACTTGAAGAACAACGGACGCGAGGAAGTGGCGGCGCGTCTTCGGCACGCGAAGTCTTTTGGCGACCTTTCGGAAAATTCCGAGTATCAGGAGGCGCGGGACGCGCAGGCCGCGCTTGAGCGGAGAATCCGCGAGCTTGAGGAGTTGGTGCGCACCTCCAAAATTATCGAGGGCGGGGATCCGGGCGGAGTTGTCGGCGTCGGGTCCAAGGTGACGCTCCGCAAAGACGGGAAGGAGATCGTTTATACTATTGTCGGCTCGAACGAGGCGAGTCCTCTTTCCGGTCGTATTTCTAACGAGTCGCCTATCGGGAAGGCGCTTTTGGGGAAGCGGTCCGGAGACATGGCGGAAGTCGCCACTCCCAAAGGCAAGGCGAAATATGAGATAATAGGCATTGAGTAAGCCGCTCCGAACCTACCCCGAAGAGCGGCAGAGCCGCCACGGGGCAGGCGAATCTTCCGAATCTACGAATATACTTTTAATTTATGTTGGACAACTTGATTCAAGAGCGGAAAAAGAAGCTGGAGGAATATAGAAAAAAATTTGGGACTCCGTATCCGGCGCGTTCGGCGCGCACACATGAAATCGGGGAGGTGCTGCGGGATTTTGAAAAACTTGAGAAGTCGGGAGAGGAAATTACGTGTGTCGGGCGCATTACTTCGCTTCGGGGACAGGGCGGAATTTTGTTCGGCGACTTTTTTGACGAGAGCGGAAAGTTTCAGTTTGTATTGAAAGCAGAGGAGACAAAAGATTTTGAACTAAAAAAAGAATTGTTTGACCCCGGGGACTTTGTGGAGGTGCGGGGCTCGCTTTTTACGACGAAAAAAGGAGAGAAGAGCATTTTGGGAGGCGAGATACGGATGCTTGTAAAATGTATTCGGCCGTGGCCTTCGTCTTTTTACGGAATTACCGATGAGGAGGAGCGTTCGCGCAAGCGGTATCTGGATTTTATTTTTAATCCGGAAGCGAAAAAAACGCTTGATATGCGGTTCCGGATCGAGGCGGTTTTGCGCGAGATTTTACGCGAGGAGGGCTTTGTGGAGGTCGAGACCCCGACCCTTCAGCCCATTCCGGGCGGGGCCTTGGCTCGGCCGTTTCAGACGCACTTTAACGCCTTGGATACTGACGTATTTTTGCGGATCGCGCCGGAACTTTATTTGAAGCGTCTGCTCGTTGGCGGCTTTGAAAAGATTTTTGAGATCGCCAAGGATTTTCGGAACGAGGGCATTGATCGTGATCATTATCCGGAATTTACCATGATCGAACTTTATTGGGCGTATCAGGACTACGAGGTTATGATGGAGGCAGTCGAGCGGTGGCTGAAGGAGGTCGCGAAGCGGGCGGGCATTACCGAGGTGCGTTTTCGCGGAAAAGAACTTCAGGGATTTTTCAAGCCGTGGCCGCGCAGGAAGTACGCTGACCTTATCACAGAATATGCCGGGAAGGACGTGCGGAAATTAAAGACCGAGGAAATTGATGAGGTGTTCAAAAAAAAGGTGCGTCCGAATTTGATTGACCCGGTATATGTGGTGGATTATCCGAAAGATATTTCGCCCCTGACCAAGGCGCGAGACGATGACCCGACCCTTACCGAGCGGGCGCAACTCCTCATCGCGGGGAGCGAGTTTGCGAATATTTTTTCCGAACTGAACGATCCTATTGACCAGAGGGAGCGTATGGAGGAGCAGGAGAAAAGGTTTCGCGCCGGGGATCCGGAGGCCTCGCGCATGGACGAGGAATTTCTGGAAGCGATTGAGTACGGCATGCCGCCCGCGGCCGGGGTCGGCATAGGGATAGACCGGCTTGCCGCGCTTTTTACGGATTCAAACTCGATACGGGAGGTGATCAGTTTTACGAACCTGAGGCCGAGGAAATAAAGAGAGGGGGCTTATGAAAAAAATTTTGGTGTTCGGAGTTTTTGACGGCATCCATGAAGGGCATTTTTCTTTTTTACGGCAGGCCCGAGAATGCGGGGATATTTTGATTGCGGCGGTAACGAGAGGTGGGGTTGTGGAGCGGCTGAAGGGACGGAAACCAAGAAAGGATCAAGGATTAAGGATTAAGGAGCTTTTGGAAACGGGTTTGGTGGACGAGGCGGTGGAGGGGGACGCGGAATTGGAAAAATGGGAGGTGATTGGAAAGGTGGGGCCGGATGTTGTAGCATTAGGATATGATCAGGAATCTCTCGGAGCGGCTCTTCGGCAATATGTGGAAGTGAAAGGGTTAGACATTGAAATCTGTGTTATGAAGCCGTATATGCCGAATGTGTACCACTCCTCGATTCTGCGAAGCGTAAAATTAAAAGCGAAAAACGGAAAATTGCAACGTAAAATGTAAAATTTTATTTTTGAATTGTAGTTTTTCATTTTGCGCTTTTCGCCTTACATTTTTTATGTTAGACATTAATTTCATTCGCAATAATCCCGATAAGGTTCGGGAAGGGGTGGAGAAAAAAAATATGGATGCTCGCGTGGTGGACGAGTTTTTGACGCTTGATGAAAAGTGGAGGAGCGCGGTTTCGGAGCTGGACGATACAAGGGCGAAGCAGAATGAGATTACGAAGCAGATTTCTCAAGGTAGCCCTTCAACTTCGCTCAGGGAAGACGCCAAGAAATTAAAGGAGCGCGTATCTTTTTTGGAAAAAGAGGAGCGTGAGTTGCGCGAAAAACGGGAGGAGGCGCTTTTGCAGATTCCGAACCTGCCGTTTGACGATGTTCCCGTGGGCAAGGACGAGGGCGGGAATAAGGAATTGCGCGTGGTTGGGAGAAAGCGCGATTTTAGCCGCGAAGGATTTGAACCGAAAGACCATCTGGCGCTTGGCGAGAAGTTGGGGATTTTGGATTTTGAGCGGGGAGCGAAAGTCGGGGGCGCGGGCTTTTACTATTTGAAAAACGATGCTCTGCTTTTGGAGCTGGGGCTTGTGCGTTATGCGCTGGATATTTTGCGGAAAAAAGGTTTTCAACTTGTTTTTACGCCGGACCTGGCGCGGGAAAAGTTTTATCTCGGTACCGGATATCTGCCGCGGGGGCCGGAGGCACAGACCTATATGATAGAAGGAACGGATTTGGGGCTTATCGCGACTTCGGAGGTAACGCTCGCGGGCATGCACGCGGATGAGGTTTTGCGGGAGGAGGAGTTGCCAAAATTGTACGCGGGGTATTCGCACTGCTTTCGTCAGGAGGCCGGAGCATATGGCAAGTATTCAAAGGGGCTGTATCGCGTGCATCAGTTTACCAAGGTGGAGATGTTTGGGTACGTTTTGCCGGAGGAGTCGGCGGGTATGCATGAGAAATTTCTCGCACTGGAAGAGGAAATTTGGAAGGGGTTGGGGATTCCGTACCGCGTGCTTTTGATGTGTACCGGCGACCTTGGCGGGCAGGCGGCCAAGAAATATGACCTTGAGGCGTGGATGCCGGGGCGGGGCGACTGGGGCGAGATTACCTCAACTTCAAACACCACGGACTTTCAGGCGCGGCGGCTCGGCATACGATACCGCAAAAAGGACGGCTCGCTCGGGTTCGCGCATACGTTAAACGGCACGGCAATCGCCACTTCGCGCGCGATTGTGGCTATTTTGGAGAATTATCAGAAAAAAGACGGGAGCGTGGAGGTGCCGAAGGTATTGCGGAAGTATGTTGGAAAGAAAGAAATACGGTAGAAATTTATAGAAACAAACTGGATGGAGAACGGAGCGCAAGCGGTTTTGTTTCGAAGCACCGGGTGTCATTCGTTCGTCCCCCGGACGAACTAATCTTCCAGCGACTCTTCGCTCCCGGGCGACATTCTATCGCACAAGGTTTGTCGTCCGTTCATTCGTCCCCCGGACGAATGAACCCACTACGCTCTCGACGCGCCGGCCCCGCCAAGGGCGGGGACCAAGCCCGGCGCGCCTGCGAGAGTTGCTTCTCAATCAAAACCGCTTTGCGCTTTCCGTTTTTTGTTTTTTTGCCGAAGTTGCTTTGGTAATTACTATTTTTTCTTTCCGCGGTTCCAGAGGCGGGACATGAGGTTTTGTTTTTCGCGGAGCGCCTGCTTGATGTGCTCTTTTGCGATGTCGGTTTTGACGAATTTCAGCCAGTCCCCCGAAGGTCTTTTGTTTTTTTGCCGCAGAATTTCCACGATGTCTCCGGATTTCAACTCATGGTTTACCGGAACAATGCGCCCGTTTATTTTCGCTCCGCTGCATTCATTTCCTATATCGGAATGGATGTGATAGGCAAAGTCCACCGGGGTCGCGCCGTGGGGCAGATCAAAAACGTCTCCTTTGGGGCTTACCACAAAGATGCGATCCTGAAAAAAATCTGTTTTCAGGGATTCTATAAATTTTTTATTTTCTCCGTTTCGGGATTCCTGCCATTCCTTCAGGTGCTGGATCCAGGCGATTTCTTTTTTATCCGCAAAGGCGGTACGGCGTTTTTCATAGGATTTTTTCCCCTTTGCCTCGGTATAGGACCAATGGGCCGCGATACCGTGGCGGGCTTCTTCGTCCATTTGCGCGGTTCGGATCTGGAATTCGGTGATTCTTTTATTTTCGCAAAAAACCGTGGTGTGGAGGGACTGGTATCCGTTGGGTTTGGGGAGGGCGATGTAGTCCTTGATTTTTCCCGGCAGGGGCTTCCAGAGGGAGTGGATTATACCCATGGTTTTGTAGCAATCTTCGAGCGACTCGACTATGATTCTCATGGCAACGAGATCATGAATCTGTTCCAGATTCATGTCGTATTTTTTTAATTTTTTATAGATACTCGAGAGGCGTTTTGCGCGAAAGTTAATATCTTTTATCTGTATGTTGTTCTTTTTCAGTTCTTTTTCCAATATTTTTCGAACTTCCCGGAGATATCCTTCGCCTTCTTCGAGTTTTTGAGGGATGGTTTCGATGAGCCATTTGTATTCTTTGGGAAAAAGATAGGGGAGGCAGAGGTCTTCGAGTTCTCCCGCCGTGGCGGCCATGCCGAGCCGGTAGGCGAGAGGCGCGTAAATCTCGTATGTTTCGAGAGCGATTCTTGTCTGTTTTTCTTTTGGCAGGGCATCCAGAGTTTTCGTGTTGTGGAGGCGGTCGGCGAGCTTTATGAAGATTACGCGGACATCGTCGCTGACGGCCAGAATCAATTTGCGGAAATTGTCCGTGATGTCATTTGCTTCTTTTTTCCATCGTTTTTCCTCCTCCCGATATTTGAACTGGCCGAGTTTGGTAACCCCGTCTACGAGACGGGCGATCTCCTCCCCGAACTGCCTTTTTACCTCATCGAGGGTGCGCGGTGTGTCTTCGACCGTGTCATGGAGGATGGCTGCTGCGATGACGTGGGCGTCCAGGCCCCATTCCGCAATTTTTTTTGCGGTTTCAAAAGGATGGATAAAGTAGGGATCGCCGTTTCTTCGCTCCTGGCCTTCGTGCGCCTGCCTTGCGAAATCATACGCTTTTTTAACAAGGGCC
>CAYXNB010000008.1:0-23728 GCA_964466475.1 uncultured Candidatus Saccharibacteria bacterium | reverse complement strand
CTCCCCTTGCGGTACCTCGCTTCGCGGCGCAACTCGCACGGAAAGCCGCTCCTTTCCGCGAAGAACTTCAAGCGGAATCTCCGAACCTTTTTTTTGGCTCGTAAATTCTATAAACGATGCCGTAAGAATAGGATCTTCCAGATGTTCGGCGCGCACGATAATATCTCCGGATTTTAGCCCCGCCATCTCCGCCGGAGAATCGGGCGCGACACCGCTTATCAGAAGGTGCCTGGGGATGCCGGTTGTAAAAAGGACGGCAAGCGCGAGATAGCCGCCGATAATATTAAACGAAACTCCGGCCAAAATAACGGCTGATTTCTGAAAAAATCCGAAATTGCTGAACAAACGCGGAACATCGGGTAAAACCGGCACGAAAGAATCCTCGTCGCCGTTTTCTCCCGTAATCTTCACGAACCCGCCAAACGGCACCGCACCTATGGAATAGACGGTCTCCCCCCTTTTCCATTTCAAAATCCTGGGAGGGAACCCGATGCAAAACTCTTCAACCGGCATCCTGAACAACTTGGCGAACAAAAAATGTCCCAGTTCGTGGATGAAAATTAAAATCGAAAGAGAAATTATTACTAACACAATCGTCATAATTCGGTGAGATTATTGATTTATTTCCTCCAGTTTTTTTTCCAGCATCTCCTCAACTTCTTCATTCGCCTTGTCGGTTTCTTTCTGCACGCCTTCTTTGTGCTTGAATTTGTCGTCCTCGGTTATCTCCCCGGCTTTTGCCCTGTGATCAATTTCTTTATTTGCCTCTTCACGCGCCGCACGGATTTGAATGCGGTATCCCTCCACGATCTTCCGTACGTGCCTTCCCAGCTCTTCCCTGCGTTCGGCGGAGAGTTCCGGCAAAAATACGCGGATCGTGTTTCCGTCAGAGTTCGGAGTAAGACCGAGAGAGGAGGACTGGATTGCCTTTGCGATTGCGGCCGCACCCTCCTTGTCCCAGGCCTGGACCTGAATCTCGCGCGGCGGCTTAATGCTTATCGCGCCCATCTGCTTTACCGGCATCATCTCGCCGTAATACTCCGCGCGCAGGTCCTCGATAAGCGCAGGGGTTGGGCGGTTCGCGCGGATGCCGGCAAGTTCGTTTTTCAATTTTTCAAGAATTTCCCGGGTGCGTGTTTTAAAATTTTCCATAGTATTCTATCGCCTTTTTTTGTAATTTCGGATTAAGATTAAAACGGCTCATCTCAAGTTTGCGCAATAAAAAAGATATGGTCTTGGCATTTCTTATCCTATCCCCCCGATAAAGAGTAATGATACGTTGTTCTATCTCTTCCGCCAAGGAGGGTTCCGCGGACTCGATGTTGCGATATTTCGGCATATCGACATTGCGAGTCGGAGGTACGTACATTTTGACACAACGGGAAAGAAGAGCCGGGGAAAGGACGTCTTTTTCCCTGGCAGTCATAATAACGAGCGACTGCTCGGGCGGCTCCTCCACGATCTTCAAAAGTGCAGGCGCGGCCTGCCAGCTAAGACGCTCAGCCCCGTCGATAACGCAGATCCGTCTTTTGGACCGGATCGGAGTTTGAAAAAGAAATCGCTTAATTTCACGCACTTCATCTATCCCGATGGTTGTATGTTCAAAAAAAAGAACGTCTTGAAATGCGTCGCCTCCCTCGCAAAAACGCACGAGAGCAAGGGCCTTTTCTTTGTTTGCCGCACCTTCCGGACCGAAAAAAAGGTAGGCGTGGTGAATTTTTTCAAACATGGTGCGCACTTATTTTCTATTCGCCAAAAGCGTCTTTTTATACACCTCGATATGCGAAAGCACGGTTGCGGTTCCTTTTGCCACGCAAAAAAGCGGATCTTCGGCGACAAACGCCTCCACCCCCAGCGCGCGCTTCAAAAATTCATCCAAATGCCTCAATTGCGAAGATCCGCCGGAAAGAATAATTCCCTTCTCCATAATATCGGCGGCAAGCTCCGGGGGAGTTACATTAAATACTGATTGGATAGAATTCACGATATCCACAAGATGAGGATTAATGGCTTCGGCAACCTCGTTGGAAAACACCGACAAGTTTTTAGGGAGACCGGACATAAGATCCCGCCCACGGATCTTCACCTCAAGCTTTTCCTTGTTCGGCAATGAGGCCCCCCCTTCGATTTTAATCCGCTCTGCCGTGGCTTCTCCTATGGCAAGACCGTATTTTTTCCTGATATACGAAGCGATCGCCTGGTCAAAACGGTTGCCCGCAATGCGAAGCGAAGACCATGCGACAATCCCGCCCAGAGATATCACGGCAACCTCCGTCGTGCCGCCTCCGATATTCACGATCATATTACCCTCCGAAGAATGAATCGGGATACCGGCGCCCAAGGAGGCCAAAAGAGGCTCTTTTACCAGATATACATCTTTGGCTCCCGCCTCCTTCGCCGCATTGGTTACCGCGCGCTCCTCGGTCGAAGTGATGCCCGCGGGAACGGAAATAACCACCTCGGGCTTAAAAACATTTAACGACCCGATACTCTTGCCGATAAAGTACTTAAGCATCGCCTGAGTCACGTAATACTCGGCGATCACCCCTTCCTTCAGCGGCTTGTACGTGACAATATTGTCGGGCGTGCGGCCCACCATCTCTTTTGCCTCCGCACCTACCGCAAGTACCGCGTTTTCGGGTTTTTTCAAAGCAACCACGGTCGGTTCGTTTATCACGATCCCCTTTTCCGGCAAAAAAACAAGCGTATTCGTGGTACCGAGGTCTATGCCGATTTTACGTACAAACATGCAAAAATATTTTAGTGGATAAAATTATATGCGTCTTATCTCCGCCCCTAAGGCATTCAGTCGCTCCTCGATTCGTTCATATCCTCTGTCAATCTGATAAATATTATTCACCCGCGACTCGCCCTTCGCAATCATGGCAGCGGCAAGAAACGCGAGCCCCGCCCGGATATCCGGGGACTCGATTTCCCGCGCCCGCAAAGGAGTCGGTCCGTAAACAAGCGCGCGATGCGGATCACATATCGTAATATTCGCTCCCATACGGTTCAAATCCTCCGCGTAATTCAAGCGACCCTCAAACACGGTCTCATGGACCATGCTCTGCCCCTGCGCCTGCGTTAAAAGCAAGGTAAAAACAGACTGCAGGTCCGTGGGAAATCCGGGATACTCCCGGGTTTTGATGTCCACGCCTTTCAAATGCTTCGGAGCACGAATTTCAGCCCACGAGTCACCGACGGTAACCGAAACACCCATTGACTGAAGCGTCTGGATCGGAACCGAACAATGGGTCGGCAGAAAATCCGTTACGCGAAGCGGATCTCCCAAAAGCGCCCCCAAAACGAGAAAACTGCCGGCCTCGATGCGGTCTGATATCGTTTTCGCGGATTTTGTATTCGCCCGCAAAAGGTTCCCGCCCGTTCCTCTGATCTCAATAGTATGGGTGCCCGCACCCCTGATCTCGGCTCCGCATTCGTTTAAAAACTCGGCGAGCGCGGGAATTTCCGGCTCAGAGGCCGCGTTTCGCAAAATCGTGGTCCCATGTGCGAGAACCGCGGTCATCATCAAGGTTTCGGTCCCGGTTACGGAAATATTGCGAAAGGTAAAATCCGTGCCGGAAAGACGTTTTGCGGAAAGCGAAAAGCCGCCCTTGGTTTCACCAACCAGAGCTCCCATGGCCCGCCACCCCTCGAGAAAAAGGTCTATGGGCCGCTTGCCGATCACGCATCCTCCGGGATACGGAAAAGAAACCGAACCGAATCTTGAAAGAAGCGGACCGATAAACACGATAGATGCGCGAAATCGCTTTGCGATTTCCGTGTCCAGAAAAATATCTCGAAGATTATTCGAAAGTACAAGAACCTCTCCGTTTTGCTGCCGCACCTCGCATCCGAGTTTTTGAAGAAATTCTTCAGCGCGGAAAACGTCTTCAATCCGCGGAACATTCGTGATCCGGACTTCATCCTCGAAAAGAAGCGACGCGGCGAGCAGTTTCAGCGCCCCGTTTTTCGCCCCATTCACGCGTATGGATCCCTGAAGTTTTCTCCCTCCTTCAACCAAAAAATGACTCATGAGGTACACTCTAACAGGGTTTGAAAGCGTGCGCAAACTATCGTTTTCTCCATTGTTGCGGACGCCGCGCCTTCCGCGAGCCCGGTTTTTTGCGCTCAACCATTCTTGAGTCCCGTTTCAAAAAGCCTGCAGCCTTCAGCGGGGTGTGCCACTTTTCATTTAACGCGTCCAAGGCGCGGGAAAGCCCCAGGCGCACCGCCTCGGCCTGCGCGGAGGCGCCGCCTCCTTCCACCGCGGCGCTCACCTTGAACACGGAGTTCAAAAGCATAAACGGAGCAACCGCGATATCGCGAAGCCGCTGAATTTTAAAATACTCGTCCACGGACCTGTTGTTAATGATGACATCGAACTTTTCCGTCCCCTTAAGAGGCTTATTTGTACCGGGGTAAATGCGCACGCGCGCCGCGGCGGTCTTCCTGCGTCCGATAGACTCGATATACCGGGTTTTAGATGCTGTTGGTTGCATGGTTTAAAATTATTTTTCGACAACAAGGCGGTTTAAACGGAGTTTTTGAAGACGATTTTTCGGAAGCATGAGCCGAACCGCGTTCCGCAAAACCCAGGCCGGGTCCTTTTCAAACTTCTCTCCAAGCGTTCTTTCCTTCAGATGCCCGAGAGGACCGGTGTGCTTATAATAGGTTTTTTGTTCCAGTTTTTTGCCGGTAAACTGCATCTTCCCCGCATTCTTTACCACGACTCGGCCGGAACCCGCGAGACGAGGTTCATACGAGGGGTCCTTCTTGCCCTGCAGAATAACCGCTATTTCCGAAGCGAGCCGTCCGAGCCGTTTTCCTTTTGCGTCTATTGTGTAATCCATTATGTTAGACAAATTCGATTATCGCAGTTTTCGCGGCATCGCCTTTTCGTCGTGCGGAATGTTTTATGATTCTCGTATATCCGCCCCTCCGGTTCGCGTAACGGGGAGCGATGACCTCTTTCATTTTAAACGCTTCTTTTTTTGGAAGGTGAACGCGAAGCAGGCGCAAGGAAACGACCCCCTCCTTCTTCGCGTACGTCACCAGCCGCTCTGCAAGGGATCGCACCGCCTTGGCCCTGGTTTCCGTGGTCTCTATCGCCTCATGGCGCACCAAATTGGCCGCAAGTCCTTTCATAAATGCCTTGCGCTGACCCGTCTTCCTTCCGAATTTTTTTCCTTTCTTCAGGTGCCTCATGATACTACTTCTTTTTCGTTGTTTTCTTCAATTTCCCCTCTTTCGCGACCCCCTCCTTCTCCTTTTTGGGTTCAGGATCATCCTCATCCTGAAAAATTTTCGATTTGTCCTTCGAAGCGAGCGCATCTGCGGCGTAGATTGTTTCAAAATGATGGCGGAGGATACTCGCGGCCTTGCGAAACGCCTCTCCGGGAGCAAGCGATCCGTCTGTTTCTATTTCAATCTTGACTCGGTTATAGTCCGTACGCTCGCCGACGCGGGTATTTTCCACGTCAAAATCCACCCGCACCACCGGCGTAAAAATCGCGTCCAAAAGAATAGTACCGATAGGCAGACGCTCGGCTTTACGCGCATCAGTCGGTACGTACCCCAGGCCCTTTTCCACCGTAATTTCCATATCAAGCTCCGCGGTCTTTTTCGAAAGCGTCGCAAGATGCAGATCCGGATTAACGATCTCGACAAAGGCGCTGCCCTTGATGTCCCCCGCCGTCACCTCGCGTTCGCCTTTTACTTTCAGGGAAAGCGTCTGCGGCTCTTCCGCAAAGAAACGGAAGCGGGTCTTCTTAAGATTGATGGTAAACTCAACGATGTCCTCGACCATGCCGGGGAGCGTGGAAAATTCATGATCAACGCCTTTTATTTTTACCTGCGTAATGGCCGCTCCCGGAAGCGAGGACAAGAGCGCCCTGCGAAGAGAATTGCCGATCGTCGGGCCGTATCCTGTGTAAAGACCTTCGATGACGAAATTCCCCACATTATTTTTTTCCGATATTTTTTTCACGTGAACTGAATCCGTGAGAAGTTGATAATCCATATAAATTAAAATTTCTAATGACTTATGTTAACGACGCGCGTAAAATTCTCCGACCAAATGTATGTCAAAGGAATGAACTCCACCCGCCTCGATTTCCGGCTCTCGCGCGACCTCCCCGGAAAAAACAGAGGTGGTTGTAAGCCAGGAGGGAGGAGCATATTGCTTCATCCGGTTTTCCAAGTCTTCAAATATTTTTTGCTTTCTCGACTCTTCGCGTATTGCCACGACATCCCCGACCTTTACCCCATACGAAGGAACCGTAACTTTTTTTCCATTTACGGCGACATGTCCGTGAGAAACCATCTGCCGCGCGATTCTTGGGGACTTTGCGAACCCGAAAAGAAAAACAACCCGGTCAAGCCGCTTTTCCAGCGAACGCAAAATCGCGCCCTTGTCATCGGATTCCTTAAAAAGATTCGTCATCTGCCGCCCGGAAAGCCCGTAAATAATCTGAAGTTTTTGTTTTTCCGCAAGCTGAACGCCGTACTCCGAGGGCGCTCCCTTGCGCTTGTCTCCGTGCATTCCCGGCTTCGTGGATCTCCGTATGGTCGCGCACTTCGGAGAATTGCACCGATCCGCCTTCAGAAAAAGTTTGGTGCCCAAAGCGCGCTCTTTTTTTTCTTTAATGTTTTTCATGTGTTCGTATTCGTTGATTCGGAAAATTTGTAGTTTGGAAGCGGTTTACACTCTTCGCGGTTTTTTTGGCTTCGGACCGTTATGCGGAATCGGAGTCACGTCTTTTAGGGCATGAATGAGGAATCCCTTGCCCGCAAGCGAACGGATCGCCTGATCACGCCCGGATCCGACACCCTTCACATACACATCTACGTTAAAAGGGCCGGTCTTCTGAAGCTTTTCCGCGATCGCCTCCGCAACCTTTGAGGCGGCAAAGGGGGTGGCCTTCTTTGGCCCCTTAAATCCCAGAGAGCCCGCAGACATCCACGCAACCGCATTTCCTCGCTCATCGGTAACCGTCATGATGGTATTGTTATATGATGCCTGAACAAACACCTTGCCCCTGTCGTGCTTGCGTTTCACCGCTTCGCGTTTCTTCTGGGAAAGCGTTTCCGCGATTTTTTCACTCTCTTTCAGCGCCTCTTCTTTTGTTTGTCCTGCGACTCGTTTTTTGCCCATATTACTTCAAATCCACTTTTCTCTTTCCGCTTCCCGCGGTTTTTCGCACGTTACCGCGCACGGTGCGGGAATTTGTCTTCGTCCTTTGTCCGCGTGTCGGAAGTCCGCGTTCATGCCGTCGGCCACGATACGATTTAATGCTCTTCAGGCGGGCGACGGCGCTCCTGCGCACCTGCCGCAACTCCCCCTCCACCTTGTATTTCTTTTCCAGGATATTCTGGATTTTATTTACGTCGTCGCTCGAAAGATCTTTCGCCTTCTTGTTTCCGTCGATCCGCGCCTCGCTCAAAATATCCGCCGCAAGAGTCGGGCCGATGCCATAAACATACGTAAGAGCGACAAACGCCTTTTTTTCATCGGGAATATTTACTCCGCTGATCCTCATGGTTATCCTTGTCTTTGCTTATGTTTCGGCTTTTTTTTACAAATCACATACACCCTGCCCTTGCGGCGGGTTGTCTTGCAATCCTTGCACATTTTTTTTACCGACGAACGAACTTTCATGATTAAAAATCTATAGTCTGCGCACGATTCTTCCCCTCTTATCATTGATATTCGGCATCTCCACGGATACCCGGTCTCCGGCGATAACTCGAATTTTATGAAGCTTCATCTTGCCCCCCATATGAGCAAGGACCTCTCTTTGGTTTCCCGTCGCGTCCTTTTCTCGCAGGAGTTTTACCCGAAAAAGAAGCCCCGGTAGAGCTTCCTCTATCACTCCTTCTACTGTAAGAATCGGCTTATTCGCCATGTAATGGAAACACGAGCATTGTAAATGCAATCTCCTTTTTCGTCAACCCCACACATAAAAACGTTCTTATCCGCTTTATATATGGGGTAAACCCCGCTAAACAATCGGGAGTTTGGCAAGTTCCTGCTCGACCCGCAAGGGATTCAGTTTTTGAAAAAGGGGGGCGGGCTTTCCGATCGCGACCTCGCCGATCGCCTGTCCCAGCGCCTCAATCTCCGGCCACGCCTTAAACGTCACCCCGGTATATTCCGAGAGTTTATGTGCCGCCTCCGGCAGCATGGGTTCCATAAGCGCCTGGAGCGCGAGCGTAACATACACGCAGTTGGTCATCACCTTCCGGAACGATCCGGTCGCGTCGTGATCCCTGTCTTTCCACGGCTCGGCTTTCGAAAAATATTTATTGCCGAAATCCGAAAGCGCGAGCGTCTCGTCGAGATATTCCTTGAATTTTGTATTGCAAAGGGCTTCTTTCGCGCGCCCCATGTGGTGCTCCACCTTTTTTTGGACGGACTTTTCAACGAGTTTTTTTTCCAGGCGCGCCTCTTTCGCAAGGGTAAGCGTGCGGTTTATAAAATTCCCGAGATTGCCGATAAGCACTCCGTTGGTCTTATGCACGAATTCCGTCCAGCTGAAATTCGTGTCCGAAACTTCGGGCATGATGCTGGTAAGATAAAATCTCACCGCGTCCATGCCGTACGTTCGGATGAAATAGGAAGAATCAATGGTCACGCCTTTGCTTTTTGAGAATTTTCTGCCCTCAAGATTCAGGAACTGATTGATGGCCGGCACATCCGGCAGATGAAGATTTTTGTTATACCCATGAAGTTCGCCCGGCCAGAACAGCGCGTGAAAAATAAGATTGTCCTTGCCCATAAAATAGTAATGCGAAGCGCCCGCCGAATACCAAAAATTCCGGAACGCCGCCTCCTTGCCGTATTCTTTCGCCCACTCCACGGACGCCGAAAGATACCCGATGACCGCCTCAAACCAGACATATATGCGCTTATGCGCGATATCTTCTATGCGGTCTGCTTCGGGAATACGATCCACGGGCAACTCTATCCCCCAGTCAAGATCGCGCGTAATGGCGCGCTCCTTCAGGCCCTGATCCAGCCAGCCCCTTGTTTCGTTTCGTACCCACTCCCTCCATGCCGGACTCCGGGTTTTAAAATAATCGCGCAAAAAAGGTTCCAGTTTCGGCCAGTCGAGAAAATAATGTTCCGTGTCCTTTAATTGAAGATTGGTTCCGGAAATCTTGCTCCTCGGGTCAATGAGCTCCCCGTGCTCCAAAAGGCGGCCGCACAAGTCGCACTGATCGCTGCGCGCTTCCGGATTTTTGCAGTGCGGACACATGCCTTCCACATACCGGTCCGGCAAAAACCTTTTTTCTTTGGATGAATGATACTGCCTGGACCATCCCCGTTTCAGAAGCCCCTTTTTCAAAAGCTCGAGAAAAAAATTCTGGGTAATCTCCTTGTGATTTTCTGTCGTTGTTTTCGTGTAAAGATCAAAAGAAATTCCCGCCTCCTTGAAAAGCGAAAGGTTGCGGGGATGATATTCGTTCACGATATCTTCCGGGCGCTTGCCGCGCTTGTCGGCCTCTATGGTAATGGGCGTTCCGTAGCAATCCGAGCCCGAGACCATAAGCACGTCGTTCCCCAGAAAACGATGGAACCGCGCGAAAATATCCGCAGGCAGGAGGTATCCGGCGAGATGTCCTACATGGAGATCGCCATTTACATACGGCCAGGCGACCCCTATGAAGATTTTCTTTGGCATTGCCCTTATTATGTACCAAAAAACTCGCATTGGCGAGTTTTTTGGTCCCCACTCGTATAGATGGTTCCCTGCTGTAACACAGGTGGGTTCTCGCAATCGGCATGTCCCGGACGAACCAGCGACAAGCGACTATAATAGAGATCCCTTTGTAACCATATAATCAGGAAAATCTAAATCGAGTAGGGCATCTGTATTATACCACACTCACCTAAAGTTTAAGAACGGCAGTGATTTGCTTGATAAGCGAAACAACGATAGCCGCGGGCAATAAACTATACGAATCCGCGCCGCGCTCGTCTTTTACTACCCAGGGCTCTTCTATGGTTGTTACCTCGCCGGTGCCTTTATGAACCTCGTATCGGTATGAAGGAGTTGTTTCGTAGTCGTCCACATACTCGCCCGCTTTGTCCTTCGGGATGGCGTTTCGCAAATACACCTTGGGCGCGCCCTCAAGTTTCAAAAGGGTCTGCATCACCTCCTTGTCCGCCTCAATCCTGTCGCGGATCGCCTCAATGCCGAGATTGTCCCCTTCTTTTGTGGTAAGCCGGGCGCCATTGCATTCTTTGGTATCGCAAATCAAATACACCTCGTCTTTGTCCTTGTCGTACCCGACCTGCTTTGTTTTCAAAAGTTTTGTGCTTCTCGGGGTTTGGCAGACCGGGCATACCACCCTGTATTTCATACGCTCGTCTATCACGGCCTCAGGCACGTCAATAAATACAAAAAAGTCCGGATCGTCTCGATACCCCATAAGCGCGCGAAAATACAGAGAATACGAAATCTGATCCAAAGACCTCGGGAAGCCGTCTATAAAAATCGCCTTTTTTTCGGATTTCGTTATTTCCCGCTCCACAAGAGCAAGGATAATCTCCGTGGGCAAAAGCGTCGTGGTGCTCCTGCCCAAAAGCGCGTCGATCGCGTCTTCCAGAGGAACAACTCCTCGATATGATTTTTTCAAATACGCGACAAGATCTTCTTTTTGTTTAGGATTTTCAAAATCCTTGTGCACGCTTCGCACGATATCTCCCACGGAAATATGCCGCACATGATCCTCCCCGACCGCCTCCTTAAAAAGTTTGGAATACGTTCCCTTTCCGGAATTTTTGGGACCAAGAAGAAAGCCGACAAAAGTGCCGGTATCCAGGTAAGCGCGGAGTTTCGCTATTTCGTCTCCGGCCTTGACTTCAAAGTATTTTTTTCGTTCCGCGGGGTCATCGAGTTGAAACGCTCGTGTAACACCCTTGATTTTAGTGCGAAAAATCGGGAATTCCTGGGTTTGCATAATATCCCTCAAATTATGCGGATTTTTCGCTGGGCGTCAAGTGGGGTGGGGATATCTAAATGTTATTTTTTCGGTATATCAATTCTTATGTGAAGTTCCTTCAGCTGCGCGTCTGTAACGTCCGATGGCGAGTTCATAAGGAGGTCACGGCCGTCGCCGGTTTTGGGGAAAGCGAATACTTCGCGGATTGTGCTTTCGTTTTGAAGAATTGCCACAAAGCGGTCAAGGCCCATGGCGAACCCGCCGTGCGGAGGCACGCCGTATTCGAATGCTTCAAGCATATGGCCGAATTTGTCCTCTATGTCCGCTTTTTTGTTTCCCATAACCTCAAACACGCGCTCCAAAAGTTTTGGGTCATGGATTCTGATACTTCCTCCGGCAATCTCGTAGCCGTTTAGAACAATGTCGTATTGGAACGCCACCATTTTGTCCGGCCCGGTCTTGAACTGACGCTCAAAATCCTCGGCATCCTTCACCTGCGGCATGGTAAACGGATGATGCACTGAGTCCCATCTTTTTTCGGATTCCTTCCATTCGAATACCGGAAAATCCACCACGAACACAAAAGCGAGTTCATTCGGATCATTTTTATCCTTTCGAATATCCGGCCGGTCTATCTGGTATTTCCCCATTGCCTCCGCGTATGTCATGCGCGGCACGTTTCCATTCTTGTCGAGAGTCGAAATATGTTTTTCGGGGTATAAGGTCTTTGCAACCGTAAGACAAGTTTTTTGGATAAGCGCAAGCACATCTTCCTGGGTTACAAAACTCATCTCAACATCCAGTTGGGTAAATTCCGGCTGTCTGTCTCCCCTCGTGTCCTCGTCCCGGAAACAGCGCACAATTTGGAAATATTTCTCAAAGCCCGCGACCATGAGAAGTTGCTTGTATTGCTGCGGGGATTGCGGCAAGGCGTAAAATTTTCCCGGGTGCAGACGCGCAGGCACCAGGTAATCGCGCGCGCCTTCGGGTGTGGATTTTGAAATATACGGGGTTTCGATTTCTGCGAATCCTTCTTCGGTAAACGTATCGCGAATCAGTTTTTCAATTTTTGCCCGCATACGCAAATTCTCCTGCATACGCGGCCTGCGCAAATCAAGATAGCGGTATTTCATGCGATGCTCCTCGCCAATTTCTTTTCCATCTGTCGTAACGTCAAACGGCGGGGTCTTTGCTTCGGTATAGATATGAAGGTCTGTTGCCTGAACCTCATGTGCGCCGGAGGACAGGTCCTTATTCACTAATTTCTCCGGCCTTCTGACCACCTTGCCTTGTATTTCCACAACCCATTCCGGGCGGAGGGAATCTGCCCTTTCCAGCACTTCCGGTTTATCCGGCGTGAATACCACCTGCGCCAAGCCCTCCTTGTCGCGGAGGTCAATAAAAATGAGTTTGCCGTGGTCGCGTCGGGAATTCACCCAGCCCTTTATAATTATTTCCCGCCCCTCCTCCTTTCCGATGTCTTTTGAGTACGTACGCATAATAATACATATCAGTTTATAGGGTACGGGGCGCGGTTGCAATACTTATTTGATCATCCGGATTTTGAGCGTTTTTCCGTCCGAAGACACCCGGATCGCCCCGCCTAAATCATTCCGGTATATCTTCGCGCCGACATCTCCAAGCCGTTTCAGGGTTTCTTTTGTAGGGTGGCCAAAGCGGTTTTCGCCGACCTGGATAACCGCGATTTTTGGACGAACCGCGCGAAGAAAAGCAACACCCGACGAGTATTTGGATCCATGATGCGCCACCTTTAAAATGTTTACGGGTTCGGCCTCTAGGCGCGCTTCGGTTTTAAAACCGATATCGCCGGTAAAAAGCGCGGTGGTTGACGCGGAACGCAAAAGAAGGACAAGCGAATTCTCATTCACGTTTTTATCAAACGAAGCGGACGGATGCAAAATCTCTATAACGCTGTCGCGATAGCGGATTCGGTCTCCGCGCGCGAGGACAATGTGCGGAACCCCTTCTTTTTCCAAAGTTTTCATGAGTGCGCCGTAGGAGCCGATCGTGCCTTTCTCGCCGTTTGAGATGTAGGCACCCGCACGATACCTGCGGACAACCTCGGGCAGACCGCCAATGTGATCCTGTTGCGGATGCGAAGAGGTGATAAGGTCAATCGTTCTGTCAAAAGGCGAAAAAAATTTTGAAAGCCCTTCGAGCGTTGCCTGCGGATTCGGGCCGCCATCAATCATAATCTGCGCCCCGCCCGGAAGCGTGATAAGCGAAGCGTCTCCCTGCCCCACGCTTAAAAAATCAATCTGAAGAAAGTTTTTATTTTTTTCCAGACCGATAATATGGAAAAAAAGGGCGGTATTCAGCAGTAAAGTGGATAAAAGAAAAAAAATTACTTCCTTTCTATATTTTTTCATAATGTTTTAAACTTTGTGACGCGCCAGATAAAAAATATAATGGAAAAATAATAGAAAAAAGCCCCGCCCATCGTAAATACGGGCGCAAACGGGATTGTAAAGACAGAAAAAATTTTAATGATGCCGAGTTCAAATTTTAAGGGAATAAGAGTAATCCAGGCGATAAGGGTTGCAAGAGATCGAGATACGAGGTGCGTCGCGCCAAGGACAAGGCCCGAGAACATGGTAAGGGGAATAAATTCCAGAATAAGAATATTTGAAATAAGCGAGAGCGCGGAAACGCTGCCGAATATCGCGACCAAAAGCGGGGTTACCATAAGCTGGGCCGAAAGCGTCATTATAAAATTTTCTTTCCAGTTTAAAAATCCCTTCTCCCTGAATCGAAGTGCGCGGGAAAGCGCGGGCGCGAGGTAGACAATACCGATCAAAGCAAGAAACGAAAGTTGAAACCCGAGATCATACCGAAGAATCCCCGGGTTCCAAAGCGCCATAAGGAGAGCCGCAAACATAATGGAGTTTCGGGGCGCGTAGATCCGCCCGAGAAAGGGCGCGGTCGCCGCGACCGCGCCCATGATCGCGGCCCGCACCACGGACGCCTCGGCTCCGGCCATAAGAACAAAGGCAAACATTGCGACAAGGACGATCCAAAACGCCTTTTTGCGGGAAACAATTCGGACAAACGCGGATCCGAGATTATTCAAGATAATAATAATGTTGTATCCGGAAAGCGCGATGAGATGGGTCGTGCCGCTTTTTGACAGAGCGTCTTTAAATTCCTGGCTAAATTCCTCACGCTCCCCCACGGTAATGCCGCCCAAAAACGCGGCCTCCGTGTACGGCAAAGTTGTTCGAAACGCCGTAAGAAATCGTTTTTTAATGGCAAAAAGAAAGCCGCGAAAAGAGGCGCGACGCTCACTTTGCTCCGCTTGCGGAAAGTAAGATATGCCGCTCGCGTCCCTTTTCGTATTTTGTATTTTTCCGAAAAATGCTATCTCTTCTCCGAACGAATATTCCGGATATGGAGTTGTCTGGATCAGGACATCTCCCTTGTGCGGCGAAAGGAGTTTGAGCATAAATTCTTGCCGCGCCTTTCGTTCCGGGTCTGAGGTGACAACGCCGCGAAACGAAATGGTTTCGTTGTACGGAATACGAACCTCTCTTTTTTTGATTGTGTGCGCGGTATGGTAAAGGGCTCCGGGAATTATCCAGAGCGCGAGTATGGAGAATACGATATATGGTCTGAGCGCTTTTTTTAGAAAAACGGAGGAAAGTATGGCGGAAAAAATTATAAAAAATAAAAAAAGAAAAATGCCCCCACGCCATTCTAACGACGAAAGAAAGGCGCCGAGAAGAAAAAAGAAGGTACTCCGGAAAAAAATATCATGCGGCTTCATGCGTGACTAGACGACGCACGCTCGAAGCCACTCCTTTGTTTCCGGATTGATGCGAAATGGAGCAAAAGAAATGATGTGCGGCGCGGCCTCCGGATACGCCGCATGCAACATGTCCCCGATTTCCTGTATTTTGGACTCCTCGGTTTTAATGACCAGAGTCGCCGCATTTCTGCCCCGGACCTCGCCCTCTTCTCGAAAAATGGAGTAGATAGGGAAAATATCCACCCCGGCGGCCATCCGATTATTGATAAATTCAGTTGCGATTTTTCGGGCGTCTTCGGTATTTTTGCAGTTGGCGTAAATAAATACCATACAAAGATCAAGAATCAAAGAATCGCACGACCTTTATCCCATTATAACACCGCCGCCGAGAAGCTCGCCCGACCCGGAATAAAAGACCGCGGACTGGCCGGGAGCTGTAAATTTTTGCGGATCCGCGAAAACTAATCTGCAATCTGCCATTTGCAACCCGCGATGCAAGACTGCTTTTTGAAGGGGCTGCCGGTAGCGAACCCGTGCAAGCACGGAAATTTCCAATTTTGGATTGAGGAAGTTTAGGTTTGTAAGGATGAGTTCTTTTTGATAAAGAGCAGGGTTTTGGTCTCCTTCGGCAACAACGATTGTATTTGTTGTGATGTCCTTGGATACGATATAATGGGGTTTTGTTTCCGGTGTTTTTGCGTTTTTCAAATTCAGGCCGTGCCGCTGGCCTATTGTATAATACCACGCGCCATCGTGACGCCCGAGCACATTCCCGACCTCGTCTTTTATCTCGCCCTCCTTTGACGGAATATATTGCTTTAGAAATTCGTCAATCGTAACTTTGCCCAAAAAGCAAACGCCCTGGGAATCCTTTTTATCCCACGTCGGAAGTCCGGCTTTTTTTGCGATCTTTCGCACCTGCGGCTTCAGATAATTCCCGAGAGGAAAGAGGCAGTATTGTAACTGGTCTTGGGTGAGGGTCCAGAGAAAGTAGGACTGGTCTTTTTGTTTATCCTTCGCGATTAGTAATTGGTGGTTATGGTTGTTTTGGCGAATCCGCACATAGTGCCCTGTCGCGATATAATCCGCGCCCATTGCGCGCGCTTCTTTTAAAAATGCTTCGAATTTAATTTCTTTGTTGCACATCACGTCCGGATTCGGAGTGACGCCCTCTTTGTACCCCTTGATCATGTATTCCACCACCCGCTCCTTATATTCTTCTTTAAAATCAAATGTGTAAAAAGGAATTTCAAGATGCTCCGCGACGCGGCGCGCGCATTCCGCGTCTTGTTCTTCGCAGCCATCAAGATTGTAGGAACGCATAAAAATGCCTGTTACGGCATACCCCTGTTTTTTTAATAAATAGGCGGCTACGGAAGAATCCACGCCTCCGGAAAGGCCTACAAATACGCTTTTTTTCTTCATATTCACATGGTACATGGTATAGTGAATACAGCGCAATGTCGCGCCCTCCCCTTCTCACCTTCTCTTGTTCTTGCTTGGGAGGGGATTCGGGGACGAGAAGGGACCGGCTGTCAAACCCGAAACTCGTTTCGGGAAACCCGGGGTTCGGGCTTTGGCGCCTCTTGGCGCGGCAATGTTCGAAAGAGGCGCTCGGTTTTTCCCCGCGCGCCTCTTTTTCTTGCTTTTTTCCGGTTATTTTTTACAATAATGCCTATGGCATATTCATACACGGATCTTCGCCCCGGCATGATTTTTAAACGCAATGGCCACCCCTGGCAGGTTCTTCAGGCGGATTTTGTCCGCATGCAACAAAGAAAAGCCGTTGTGCAACTGAAGATAAAAAATCTTATCACCGGATCAACTGTTACGGAGTCCGCGCACCCGAGCGATAGTTATGAAGAAACCGAGGTCGGACGCCTGAACGTAATCTTCATCTACGAACGCGGCGGCGAATATTGGTTTCATGAGGCAGAAAACAAATCAAAACGCTTCTCCCTGTCCGCGGACATTCTGGGAAATCAGGCTGGATTTTTAAAGCCGAACACGGAAATAATCGCGCAAACTTTTAATGAAAAAGTAATCTCCGTGGAACTTCCGCCAAAAATAGACGCGAAGGTAATCGAAGCCCCGCCCTCCATCCGCGGCAATACCTCCCAAGGCGGCAGTAAACTGGTGACCATCGAAACCGGCGCGAAAATCGCGACTCCGCTTTTTATCGAAACAGGAGACATTATCCGCGTAAACACCCAAACCGGAGAGTACGTGGAACGGATGCAAAAAAGCTAATCCTCCGCGTGTCGCGAAAGCGCTTCGCGAAGCGAGGCCTTCAACCCTTCGATGTCTTCCGGCAACTTTGCCTGATTTTTTTCTTTTTGTTTCCCTTCGCGGGGAGCAAGGTCCGCAAGCCCCAGTTCCTCCTTGTCCTCCGCGACTTTCTTAAAACGATCTTCAAGGGCCTCTATGACGGATTTTTTTGGAATCGAGGCCGCGGGCGGGCGGACCGAATCAGGTGATAAAACCGGAGATCGCTGGGTTGTTGATTTATTTCTCGCGCGCTTTTTGCCGCCTGATCTTTCGCGCCGGTCCGCACCCCCTCCCGGACCCCTGAAAACGCGCTCTTCTTCAACATCTATGCCGATATCCGCGAGATTCGCCCGAAATTTTTCCTGTATTTTTTTGAAATGGCGCTCTTCCGGAATCGCGGCAATCCTTCCCTCCTTCACCTTCTTAAGGCAATCAACGCAATAAATCGGCTTGCCCGGAGTCGGCTCGAAATTTAATACCGTTTCCTTGCCGCACACATCGCAGGTCGCACTGATCTTCGCCGGAACGGTGGCAGTACTCGACCAATCGGAAATTTCTCGCTCGACAAGAGTGCGGGGGCGGGCATATTTTTTCCTCGAGGCCTCGATGATCTCCTCGGTATTCATGACGGTATTCGGAATCCTGAAGGGCGGGAGGGTGGTCGCGGAAAATGGGCGCGTGGTAATGCCGTCCACCATAAGTTTTAAATACACATGATAGTTGGGGAGGTTTACCATGTCTTCGGGCGTAATTTCCGGTGAAAATTCCGGTTCCAAAAATTCGGCATCGGTTGCGCCCACGCGAAACATGACCATCGTACCTGCATTTCCGAACACGGCGTCGCGGACCTTGGTCGAAGTGTCGGTGGTAAGCTGACCGATATATTGGTGGGCCAGAATCAAGTCCAGCCGGTATTTTCGCGCTTCGGACAAAATATTCGCGAAAGAGTCGGTCGCAAAATTCTGAAACTCGTCCACGTACAGATAAAAATCAACGCGCTCCTCTTCCGGAATACGCACGCGCTCCATGGCCGCGAGCTGGATTTTAGTGATAAGCATCGCCCCCAAAAGCGCGGAATTGTCTTCTCCGATCTTTCCTTTTGAAAGGTTGAAAAGAAGGACCTTGCCCTCGTTCATGGATCTGAAAATATCAAGCGTGCTTTTCGGCTGGCCGACAACGTTACGGATAAGCGAGGTGGAAAGAAACTGGCCCACCTTGTTTTGAATAGGGGCAATGGCTTCGTTCCTGAACTGGTCGCGCCATTCTTCATACTCATGCACCCAAAAAGCGCGAACTACCGGGTCCGTAACGTTTTCAATAATATTCTGCCGATACTCCTTGTCCACCAAAATTCTGTTTATGCCAAGAAGGGTGGAGCCCGGGTTTTCCGCGAGCGCGAGAATTGCGTTATTCAGGATATACTCCATGCGGGCGGACCATACGTTTGCCCAAAGTTTCGTAAAAATACTCATAATCCCGGAGGCAATAAGGTGCTTATATTTCGGGTCCGGAATTTCCAAAGGGTTAAAACCAATATGATAGTCAGTGTCCGCGGGGTTGAAATAAATAATGTCGTCCCTGCGATATTCGGGAATTTTTTCCATTACGGATTCTACGAGTTCCCCGTGCGGATCAACGAGAGCGAGGCCCTCGCCTTTCTCAATATCCTGCACGATAAGATTGTGCATGAACGTACTCTTTCCGGTACCGGTCTTTCCGACCACGTACATGTGCTGTCGCCTGTCTTTCCGCTTGATTCCAAAAAGTTGATTTTTTCCGCGAAAGTCGCATCTGCCCATGTAGGAGATGTCTTTGTCCTTATTCAGCATGATAGTACTCATTATAGCAGGTATTACACCAAACCGCCCCATCGGGCGGTTTGGATTTATCGGCAAGTCATAAGCGGGATTCTGTCCATGCGACAATTTATCTAGGCCTTCGATTACTCTCAGGCTCAAGCGGCTCTCCCTCGCGCTTCACGCGAAGGCACGGCCTTGCATCAACGTAAGGATTTTGCCGTTTCATCTCTACTTTGCAACCCCTATGGCAGAGATAGACCTTCTACGTTGGGATAGGGTCCTCCTTCAGCTTTCGCTTCAGGACGTTTCTGTTCGCACCTCTATTCTTACGAACGACGGGAATTACCCGCTACGCGCTCCCCGCCAACATTTAAACATAAAAGTGGGCGGGGTGATGTCCCGACTTTCCTCCCCGACTTTGCGTCGGAGCTGTCGCTTGACTTACCGATAAAATCATTATACCACATTTTTTAAAAAAAGAAAGGCCCGCCATAGCATGGGGGCCGAACGCGAAACACGCGAAATCAACCTTGAGAAAGAATTACGATCGTAACCCTTCTCCGGCCGATTTTTCGCGCCTCGGAAACTTTTGGAACCCATACGTCCACATGATTCCGATATCGTCGGCTCATTCGGTCTTCCACAACGAAGATGCGCGAACCGCCGATTTCGGGAATGCGAATGCGGGTTCCAAATGGGAGGAAGTTTGTAGCCACGACTCCCCGGCGGGTTTTAGTGCCAGCCGCCGTAACGTGGGGAGTAGAGTCCGTCTCCTCCATGCGACTCGTATAAGCGGATATCTCCACCCGCTTCACGAGAGGCTTCTGAACGTCCCGCTTCAGTTCCGGAAGCGGGACAAGGGTCGGAAAATAATTTTGCCTTTTATCGTTGTCCTTCCGCAATATAACAATTGCGGCAAAGGCAATCATAAAAAGCAAAACGCACACCTGCGTTTTCATCGATTCTCCTTCAAGTCAGGAATGTTCTGCTATTATTTCTATTACAAAAGTTGTTTTTTGTCAAGCGCCTGATTCACCAACCTGTCCGCCTCCTTATTTTTTTCACGCGGAATCAAGACAAAATCAACTTTTTTGAAATCCTGTTTCAGATTCCAAATTTCTATAAAAAGTTTTCCGAGTTCTTCGTTTTTTATCTGATACACGCCCTTTAGTTGACTGACCATAAGTTCGCTGTCTGAGCGCACCTCCACTTCCGTTTCCTTTGATTTTTCTTTTCCAATTTGCTGTTTTGCTTTTTTCAAAGCCATAATAACCGCCTTGTATTCTGCGACATTATTGGTCGTCTCCCCTATTGTTTCCGCGTATGCTTTTGTGCCAACAACGGCTCCGATTGCGGCAGGTCCGGGATTCCCCCTCGCCCCGCCGTCGGTACAGATAATAATTGTATTCATTTTATTCCCACGGCAGTTTCAGGGTGCGGGGCATTCTGAAGCTCGCGGCTGACTTGTGTCCTCCGCCGCCGAATTCCTCGGCAATTTTTGCCACGCTCACCCTGCCCCCGGCTTTTGAACGCAAAGAAACCTTTATTTTCTTATTGTCATCATGCCAGATGATTCCGATATCCGCGCCATGCTCCACAAGTTCATTCCCGATTTCCGAGGGAAAGACGGGGCTGTTCACGACTTTTGCCTTATGGCCTTTCCACCTCACTTCTTTTGCTTTCGACGCGATTTTGCCAATAGTTCGGTTTTTGTGCTCTACGATTATACTTCCTTTTTCGATCACCTTTTTTCTCGTCTTCGAGTTTTCAATCTGCTTCGCGAGTTTGTCCCAAGCAATAAAATTATGGTTTTCGTCGTCAATTACCGCAAGGATTTCTTTGGCGCGCGGGAGATTGAATTTCCACAAATCGCCGTCCTCCACATACTTCGCGATCTGCGGAACCGGCTTTTTCGGGTGAAAATATTGCCACGCAAGCACGGCCCCCGAGTGTTCGCCTTCTCCCAATGTTTCAATATTTACGAAGTCGGACTTCGTAAATTTTTGGACCGCCTCATAGGCGGATGTGTGGTGGTCTATGATTATGATTTTTTTATTTTTTTCCGCAAGTGTTTTGACGATCTCCGGCGGATAGACGAAGTCGAGCATGTAGATCGTTTTTCCTTCCAGTCTTTGGGGGGGCGGAACTTGATGCTCCACAGGCAGATAGTCAGCTTTGGTTTTCAACTTTTTCCATGCCGCCCAGGCCGCGGTAAACCCGTCCGGGCAATTAGCATGATAAAGAACGATTGTAGGTCTCATGTGCCCCATGCTATCAAATCTTCATTTTTTAGGCAATTTCGTGGTACATTGCATTTGGATTTTTGAAAGGAGATCCTGCCATGAACTTTGAAACCCCGTTCGACTTGGCTCGGCACATTCGATGCCGGATATCGGAGATTTTTCAAGGAAAAGATCTTCGATACATTGATCTTGGGGATTGGTTTTTGGAAGAAGCGGAAGAAGAATTTCTTCCGAAAAACTATCCCCTTGCCGACCCCATGGAGGCCGACGTTTATTTTTATCGTGATCTCCTTCAGGGTTGGCTTTTAGATGTTGCAAAGTCCCTGGACAGGGCGTACCCGGGAAACTTCATCTCTCCCCTGCTTAAGGACTGGGATGAAATATTGCGCGCTTTACTGAAAACGCGCCTGCATGAATAAAAGGAATCTCGGGCTCGCGAGGTTCCTTTTACCTTTTCAGCGCTTCTACGCCCGGCAATTTTTTGCCGGATAAAAATTCCAGCATGGCGCCGCCGCCGGTAGATAAAAACAATCCGCCAGCCGCTAGGGCATGAGGTTTAGTACGAAGTAATTTTAATGAGCCGATGGTTTCCCCGCCGCCGACGACGGAAAACGCTTTTTTGTTTTTTAAAATCGCCTGCCAAATAACCTTGGTTCCCTCCCCAAGGCCATTTTCTTCATATCTTCCCATGGGACCGCCCCAAATGATGGTCTTTGCCTGTGCGATGATTTCCGCGTAGCGGACTCTCGTTTTGGGGCCGATATCCGCGATCATTTCATTTTTCCATATATCGTCTTCGGGAATAATGATATTTTTCCTCATCGCCAGATTCGAAATATCCGTCTTATCATCAAAAAGAGACTGCCTGATATCCCTGCCTCTTGCCCGCGCAAAAGTATTTGCAACCCCCCCGCCCAAAAGAATAAGGTCCGATTTTTTTAAAAAATATTTCAAAATTCCCGCCTTATCTTCCACTTTTGCGCCCCCCACGATAAGAACAAGAGGATTTTTATGCGCAATCATTGCTTTTTCCAAATTTTTAATTTCTTTTTCTAGCAGTAGACCCGCGTACGAAGGAAGAAATTTTGTGATTGCCGCAACGCTCGCGTTCGCGCGGTGGGATACGGCAAAGGCGTCGTTTACGTACAAATCGCCCAGTGAAGCGATTTCTTTGGCAAACGCCCTATCGTTCGCCTCCTCACGCGGATCAAAACGGAGATTTTCGAGAAGGACGATCTGGTTCCCCACGAGATCGGATCTCTTTAGAGAGATCCGATCTCTAAACATGACGTTTGAATTTAATTTTTCGGAAAGAAGTTTGGCGAATGGCTTTAGGGAAAGCGAGGGATCTTCGCCCTTGGGCCGGCCTCGGTGGCTCAGAATAATAATACGCGCCCGCGCGCGCTTCAAAAATTGGAGCGTGGGAATGATCGCCTCCAGACGATACGCGTCCGCGATATCGCCGGACTTTATATTTAAATCAACCCGCAACAGGACGGTTTTGTCCTTTAACCGAGCGGGAGAAAGTTTGCTGAGATATTTTATTGGCATGATCAGTATGCAGATATCATACCAAATTCCGAACACTGATGTCCCGGCAAGGCCTACTGTCCCACGCTCAAGGCGCAGTATCATCGGCATCCAGCGTTTTTACTTCCCAGTTCGGGATGGAATGGGGTAGGTCCCGCTGGATTAAGTCACCGAGACGTCACTATTCAGAATTATTATAAACAAGCAAATTTTCCAGGGCAGAATCCCTTGCATCGCTCTTCGCAAAGAATTTTTCCAGTACATATACAACAAAACGTAGGTTGTAGTACTGGGCAAGAAGGACAATTAGTACCCCTCGGCTTAATCCTTTACAGAACTTCCACCTAGGGCCTATCAACCTGGTAGTCTTCCAGGAGTCCTCCCGCCTTGCGGCGGACGGTGTTTCATCTTGGGATGGGCTTCGTGCTTAGATGCCTTCAGCGCTTATCCCTTCCGAACATAGCTACTCGGCGATTTGGCTGGTGCCAAAGCCGATAGACCAGAGGTTCGTTCAACCCGGTCCTCTCGTCGTTTCTTCCCCTGTTTCCAGGAGCACAGACTATATCTTCGCCCGTTTAATCCTCTAGGGATTAACGAGGGCGGCAGCATGTTACCTATATGAGCCGTCATTTTCATAAAATGATTCTTCTCGATATAGGTCTGATGCAAAGCATCAAGTCGTTACGGGGTCAAACCCAATCTCTTTAATAACATTTCCTCTGTAAGAGAACTTCTGCTTTTGTAATTTTCATGTTTTATCACAAACACAAATTTTACAATTTTTCGAAGTTCGGCATTGGATAATTCGTTTATTTTTTTTCTTTCAAGCAGGACGCATGCGCTCAAAAGGGCTTGCACCTGCTTTTTCTTAAAACGGATAAAGGGCTGCAATTCCGTCAGAATTTTTCTTACCTGTCCGAATCCGTTGATACGGAGTTCGGTCATGTCGTCATTCCTACGCGAAATGTACCCCATTCCTAAAATATTACGCATCCAATGTAGAGGTGTTTCGTGGCGGGTATCTTGATAAAAGCAGATTGTCGCCATAAAACGTGCGCCGCGTTTTGTATCGTTACGCAATTTTATTTGCAACATCAAACTGCCATCACCATCAAGAAATCCCGCAATATATGCTTTATTGAGATTTGATCGACTTCCCACGGTATTATCAT
>CAYXNB010000007.1:7660-25386 GCA_964466475.1 uncultured Candidatus Saccharibacteria bacterium | reverse complement strand
CGTCTTTTCCAAAACAAGAATCTGCCTGGATCATAATTGAGGAAGACGCGGGGAGCCGGGCGTGGAAGATCGAGACGCGGGAAGAGAGGTCGCTTGTAAAATACATGCAGCAATTGGCAGAGGAAAAGAAAATCGAAATGAAAACGCGGGACTTTCCCGGACTGGGAACGATGATCGAGGAATTGAATGGAAAAAAGAACGGAAGCAAAGGCGGGTACTGGCAATACTGGATAAACGAAGCGTATGCAAGGGTCGGAGCGGGAGAATATATCCCCCAAGGGGGAGACGCAATAGAATGGAGATTCACAAATCAACAAAATTTTTAGGAATATACGGGGTCGCAAGCGTCCTGCTCCGGCTTTTGCCGCACGCGCCGAATGTGGCGCCCGTGGGCGCGCTCGCGCTCTTTGCGGGTGCGCGGGGGAAGTCGGGGTGGAGCATGGCGGCTCCGCTCGCGGTCATGGCGATAAGCGATGTCTTCATCGGATTCTACGAATGGAAAATCATGCTTGCGGTCTATGGAAGTTTTTTCGGAATCGCTCTTCTCGGCCGGGCGGTCAAAAAAAATGCCTCGCCGGAAAATATCGTGCTGGCAACCTTCGCGGGGAGCGCGATTTTTTTCCTCTTCACAAACGGCGCGGTCTGGGCATTCTCCCCATGGTACGCGAAAAACGCGGCGGGCCTCATGGAGTCGCTCATGATGGGGCTGCCGTTCTGGAGAAATTCTCTTATCGGAGATTTGGGGTATGGCGCGGTATTTTTTGGAATATATGCGCTTCGAGATCGTATCTCCATTGGAGATACGATCTCTGTAATTGGTCGAGTAATTAAATTAAAAAATATATGAAAAAAGTCCAAAAGGCGAAGCGGGGGGAAGAGGCGTATAAGGTCGTATCCATACAAAAACGGGACGGAACGAGAGACCCGTTCGAAAAAGAAAAAATAACATCAGCGATATTTCGCGCCATGGCAAGCGTGGGGGTGGAAAGTGAGGAAAAGGCGAACGCCTACGCGGATCGCGTAGTGGAAAAGATCAGGGAAAGCGTAAAGGGAAAAGAGGTTCCGACCGTGGAAGGCATACAGGACCTGGTCGAGCAGGTTTTGATTGAAAAAGGCGAGGTGCGCGTTGCCCGCGCATACATCACCTACCGGGAAAAGCGCACCGAAATGCGCAACGAAAAAAAGCAGATACTGGAAAAGGACGCCATAGACGAGGTCGATAAATCGTTTGACGTAAACGCGCTCCGCGTTTTGAAGTCCCGATATCTGGACAAGGACGAGGAGGGGCGTCTCATCGAAAGTCCGAAAGATCTCTTTCGCCGCGTCGCGATCCACGCCTATCTTCCCTCGATATTGTATGACGGCGCGTTTTGGAGGAAAAAATCGGAAAAAAATATCTGGCCCGACGAAGACGGAAGAGAGAAAGAGATCGCGGGAAAAATAAAAATAGGAAAATTTGTTTTGAACCTCTATCACGTCCAGGGCTTAAAACTCGCGTATGACCGCTTAAATCGTGATGGCAATATGAAGTATCCGTGGAGCAGGGCGGTTTCAATGCTCCAAAAAGAAAACTTCGCGCATCACGAAAAAGGCATAGAGAGGTTCTACAACGCGATGTGGCAGAAAAAATTCCTGCCAAACACGCCGGCGCTCGCGAATTTCGGCAGATCGCTCGGCATGGGATCCGCCTGTTTTGTGCTGGGTTTGAAGGATTCCATGGAATCCATCATGGAAACGCTCCAGAGCGCGGCCTTTATTTTTAAGGCGGGAGGAGGCGTGGGGTACAACTTTTCCGCGCTCCGGCCGGAGGGGGACAGGGTGCGGAGCACCTCGGGAACCGCCTCCGGCCCCATCAGTTTCATGTCCCTGTTCGACAAAATGACCGAGGTCATAAAGCAGGGAGGCATCCGGCGCGGAGCGAACATGGGCATATTGAATTCAAACCATCCGGACGTGGAGCGTTTCATAACCGCGAAAGAAGGAAACAAGACGCTCCGCAACTTCAATATATCGATCCTTCTCATGGACGATTTTTGGAAGCATTATGAAAAAAACGAGGAATATCCGCTCATAAACCCGCGCACGAAAAAAGTGGAAAGAGGCATAAATGCGAGAATGCTCTTTGATCTTATCGTGTATCAGGCGTGGGAGTCGGCGGAGCCCGGAGTGATATTCGCGGATCACGTAAACGAATTCAACCCGTTTCTGAAATCCCTGGGTCCTATCGTAACCACGAATCCGTGCGGAGAGGTGCTTTTGTACCCGAACGAATCCTGCAATCTGGGGTCTGTAAATGTGCACGCGTTTGTAAAAAGAAACGGGGACAGGAGCGCGCGCTTTGATTGGGAGGGGCTGAAAGAGGCGGTAAAAATCGGAGTGGATTTCTTGGACAACGTGATAGAAGTGAATAATTTTCCCCTGCCTGCCATAGAGGAAATGACGAGAAAAACGCGAAAAATAGGACTGGGGGTCATGGGAGTCGCGGACGCGCTTTTTGCCCTCCGCGTTCCGTATGATTCCAAAGAGGGCATGGTATTTATGGAGCGGCTCATGCAGTTCGTGAATTATTGGTCAAAAGATCGGTCCGTGGAACTCGCGAAAAATCGCGGAGCGTTCCCGCTCTGCAAAGATACGTTCTTTACCGAAGGCAAACTGCCGTTTTCCGGATCAAAGGATAAAAAGTCATGGGATTTTGACTGGAAGGAGATGGCGGAACGGATCAAAAAAGAGGGGATACGCAACTCCTACACGACAGTCATCGCCCCGACCGGCTCCATCTCCATGATCGCGGGGACCTCTTCCGGCATCGAACCCGTCTTTTCCCTGGTGTATGAAAAAAACGTGGCGGTGGGGAAGTTCTATTATATAGACCCGGAGTTTGAGATTGCCATGAAGGAATTCGGCATTTACGACGAAGAGCTCCTGAAAACAATCGTCTCGCACCACGGAAGTTTGGAGGGAATTTCCTACCTGCCGAAAGAAGTAAAAAGCGTATTTCGCGTGGCGCACGATCTGACCCCGGAAAGCCACATCCACGCGCTCGCAACATTCCAGAAATGGGTGGATTCCTCGATTTCAAAGACCATCAACTTCCCGAAAAACGCGACCGTGGACGACATGAAAAAGGCGTATCTTCTGGCATATAAACTGGGATGCAAAGACGTAACCGTCTATCGCGACTCCTCCATAGAAAATCAGGTTCTTTCCGCGCCGGGAAAAAAAGAGGAAAAAAAGGACGCGAAAGAAGAAGAAAAACCAAAAACGCACACGACGGGAACCAAGCCCACGCACTGTCCGAAATGCTCGACCAAACTCATTCGCGGAGAAGGATGCCTGAAGTGCCCCTCTTGCGGGTGGGGACTGTGTACCTGAATCTCTAATCTCGAAGCCCTAATCTCTAAACAATCTCAAATATCAAAACCCAAAAATTTATAGTGAGTTTATCGAACTCCGTTTTTGAAATTTGTATTTTGAAATTGTTTAGGATTTAGAGATTAGAATTTAGAGATTACAAAATTATGATAATAATTTTGACAGGCGACGGAAAAGGAAAAACGACCTCGGCAATAGGCCACGCTATCCGCGCTTTAGGATCCGGCCGCAAAGTCGCGCTCTTTCATTTCATAAAAAGTCCGGCATGGAAAACAGGCGAGGACGCGATGCTCGGCTGGGTAAAAGATTGGTTCGGGAAGCGCCTGATCCACAAAAAGCGCGGTGCCGGATTCGTGGGAATCTTGGGAGACACTCTTCCGAGAGATGTACACATTGAAGCCGCGGAAAGAGCGCTGGGCGAAGTAAAAAAAATTCTTGAAGAAAAAGAATACGGGACGATAATTTTGGACGAAATAAACGTGGCGGTGTCCCTGGGCCTTATCGCGAAAGAAAAAATAACCGAGATCCTGCAAACCCTGCCCGAGGAGATTGACATGGTCTTGACCGGCCGTAATGCCCACGAAGACCACATCGCCCTAGCCGATATCGTAACCGAATGCCGTGAAATCAAGCACGCGTACAAAGAAGGAAAAAAAGCCAGAAAAGGGGTGGAGTTCTAAATGTGCTTCTGTATCCACAGCCAGGGGGAAGGTGGGGCGGGGAAATGATATAATAATTCATGTGAACATTGCCGCTTTGTGAGGAAGCGGCAATGTGCCTATATGGGGGATTGCAAAGGTCGTTTATAAAGCCGCTCCCAAACTACAAATCTTCCGAATCAACGAATAACGTAATCAACGAATAACGTATTTGTAGATTCGGACCATTCGTAGGTTCGGAGCGGTGTCTAACATGAAAGCATTACACGTTGCAACATTCATCCTGCTCGTTATCGGAGGACTGAACTGGCTTTTGGTGGGTATTCTGGGATGGGATATTAGCAGGTATCTGGGCGGACCGGAGGCGCTCGTTTCCCGCGCTATCTATATACTGGTAGGTATTGCCGCGATCGTAGAGGTGGTAACCCACAAGAGCGCGTGCAAGAACTGCGACAAAATGGGAGGGGGCGCGAAGCCCATGGCTATGTAGAAATGGCGGCTCGCGCGCGAAGCGCGTGAAGCCGCTCCGCGATGAGGCGCTCCGCCTCATGCGGGCGAGAGAGGTGCTTTATAAGCACCTCTTTTGTTTCTCCCGCGGTCTGCACGTGGAGATTGCCGAACTTGAAAAGCGAGGGGATGAGGCCAAAGACCTCCACCTTTACGTCCTCAATATTTTCATACGGAACGGAAACGGACTCGCGGGCGAAAAGAGATATCTGCTCGACATCAATAAGCCGCTGGTCCGTGATGATGAGGACATCAAGGTAATAGTTTGTCCAGAATACAAAAAACACTATCCAAAGGAAGAGGAGCCACGCCGCGTAGAAAAACAAGATGGCGGAAAGGGGAATTTCGAGATGGACCTGAAGAATCCGCTCCGCGGACAAAAAGCCGAGCAGGGCAAAGGCGGGGGCAAGCGCGCCGAGAAAAAGGATCGCGCCCTCCGAGGCGATGACGAGCCAGTGCCTCCGCGCTTCCCGCAGGATTGTTTCATGTTCGCGCAAATGGATCATAAAAGGATCATGAAAATAAAAAGTAGATGAATCCGAAAACAGCCATAAAAAACAGGAGGAGAAAAGAAACCGGATAATACGCCCTGCGGAGCGGGGCGAGGCGCGCGGCGCTTACTCCGTACTTTCTCCAGTGGTGTTCAAGGACGAAAGTAAAAATGCCAAAGAAAAGGGCGAGAAGGAGAAACACAATGGGGACGGCGAGCGAGAGGGCGGAAGACATGAGTATAGTATAGAATACGAAGCGTTACGGGAAAAGCCCTTGGACGTATAAAGAAAGAGGAGGTAAAATATTCCCAATGGAGAAAAAGCAGTTTGAAGCGCTCTACGGGGAGTATTTTGATAAAATTTACCGCTTCTTGTTTTATCGGGTTTTTCAGAAAGAAATCGCGGAAGACCTGACGAGCAAGACATTTTTGAAGGCCCTGGAGCATATTGATACATTTGATCCTCAAAAAGGGCAGTTTTCCACATGGATATTCCGCATCGCGCGAAACACGCTCATTGACTACTGGAGGCGGGAGGTTCCGCAGGTTGATATTGAAGAGGCCTGGGGCCTGGGCGAAAAGGACGGAGTGGAAGAAGATTTGGACAGGAAGGCCGAGGCGGAAAAAATAAAAGAAAAAATGAGAAATCTTCCGCAAGAACAGGGAGAGATAGTAAAGATGCGGGTGTGGGACGAGCTTTCATACAAAGAGATAAGCGAGGTGCTCGGAAAGACCGAAGGCGCCTGCAAGATGGCCTTCTCCCGCGCCATGCAGACATTAAGAAGCGGACTGGAATCATGAAAATGAACAACGAAGAAAAAATAATCCGGGAAATGGAGGAGGCGATCTTAAAGATGCGGCCCTTCGCGGAGCCGGACCGCGCCTTTCGGGAAGAGTTGCGGTACGCGCTCGAAGAGCGGCAGGACGTAAAAGCGCGAGAAAAAGAAAGAAAAAGATTTCGGATTTTCGCGGGCCCGCCGGCCATAGCCCTGGCCGGAGGATTTCTGGTGCTTTTTGTGGTGGCCTTGTCCGCCCTGCGAAAAGAAAAGCAGGGGGAGGTCGCCCTTCTTCCGGCGGAAGAGTCCGCGACGCGAACCATGAGCATGGAGGCGGCTCCGCAGGCCCTGTCCCTGCGAATGGATGCTACGGAATCCGCCCTTGCGCCGGCACCGGTACCCGCGCAAGCGCCGGCGCCCGCCCTCGCGCCAAAGCGCGGATGCGCGGATATTTCCCCGGATGATTTTCCGGTTGCGGAAACGCGGGCCGGAGCGAACTTTGCCGGGCATTACGCCGTAAGAGATGAGCAATGCGGAACAAACTGCTGGACGCACGAAATAAAAGACATCGCGGCAAGCAATGTCGCGGTCGCGAAGCTGAACTCCGAATCCGGCGCCGAATATACGGCGACAAGCGGACTCCTCATCATAAATTCGTTTCCGGATGTAATATTGTACGAAATGCGAAACGGCAAAATGGAAAAATTGTGCTCCGCGGAAAACGATGAGTGATTGATATGGAACACGTAGTGCTGGTTGACGAAAAAAATAATGTCCTCGGCACTATGCCGAAGGCCGAAGTGCACGGGCCGCAAACCCCGCTCCACCGCGGGTTTTCATGCTTTCTCTTTAAAAACGGGAAACTGCTTTTACAGCAAAGAAGCAAAAGAAAAAAGACCTGGCCCGGCATCTGGTCCAACTCGGTCTGCGGTCATCCCGCGCTCGGGGAGTCAAACGTGGATGCCGCGCGCCGCCGCCTGAAATACGAACTGGGGATAGAAAATGCGGAAATAAAAGAGATCGCGCCATATAGATACACCTTTGTAAAAGACGGAATTATGGAAAATGAGATCTGCCCGATTCTTGTGGGGGAAACGAAAGAGGAGCCCAATCCAAACTCCGACGAGGTGGAATCCGTAAAATGGGTCTCGTGGGAGGAGTTCAAAAAAGAAATACGGGAAAAACCGGAAGCATATTCGGAGTGGTGCATTGAGGAGGCGGAGATTTTGGAAAAAACCGGAAAAATTTCAAAATATTTAAATATTGGAATATGAAATATCGTGCATACGCCGCCATAACCATGGACGGAAAAATCGCCAAGCACAAACGGCACTTTTCCGACTGGACAAGCAGGGAAGACCAGGTCCTTTTTCAAAAAGAACTCGTGAAAGCGGATGTGGTCGTCGTGGGAATGAATACCTACAAAACCGCCAAAAAGCCGCTTTCAAAAAGAAACTGCGTCGTGCTGACCAGTTCGGTAAAGACCATGCGGCAAGAAAAGCAGAATATTGTATTTTGCAACCCAAGGGGCAAGCACCCGAAAGAAATAATCAAAGAAAAAAAATATAAAAATATCGCGGTAATAGGCGGAAGCGAAATATATTCCTACGCGCTGGAAGAGGGAATGATGGACGAACTTCATCTGACCATAGAGCCGCTTGTCTTCGGCAAGGGCATTCCGCTTTTCGCGCGGGAAGCAAAAGAAAAAAAGTTCGCGCTAAAAAGCATACAGCGGCTAAACCGCAAAGGAACGCTTTACGCTGTGTATCGCGTAAAGTAAGATAAGCCCACATGAAACGAGCATTCGTGCTTCTCGGCGTCGCGGTGGTCGCGGGAGCGCTCATCTTCGGAGCGCGGTTTTTGGTTTCCGGAAACACGTTTGAGATTATGGGCGCGAAAGACGGCGAAACGGCGAAAGAGGAAAAAAGGGGCGCGGCGGAGAAAAAGACGGAAGGAACTCCGAGGCAAAAGCCCCTCCCGAACCCTCCGAAAATAATTCGCGCCGTGTATCTGACCGCCTGGTCGGGAGGAAGCCCGAAGGTGATAGACGCGGTAATAGCCCGCGCAAAGGGTTCGGAGATAAACGCCGTAGTCATAGACGTAAAGGATCACACGGGCGTCATTTCCTGGGATGAGCAGATAAAGGACATAAACGGAGTGATAAAAAAATTCCATGACGCGGGAATATACGTCATCGCGCGCATCACCGTGTTTCAGGATCCCGTCTTGACCGAGCGGCGGCCCGACCTCGCGATCCATGATGCGAGAAAAATTTCTTCCTCCACCCCGATTTCCGTGGA
Organism: uncultured Candidatus Saccharibacteria bacterium; assembly: GCA_964466475.1. Taxonomy (GTDB): domain Bacteria; phylum Patescibacteriota; class Minisyncoccia; order UBA6257; family GWB1-50-10; genus JAUYPG01. The sequence continues at coordinate 17,282 of CAYXNB010000007.1, read as the reverse complement.
GACCCGCTGGCTGGACAATAAAAAAGCCGGCTGGCTCGACCCGGCCGCGCGGGAGGCGTGGGACTATGTGATTGGGATAGCAAAAGACGCGGCAGGGAGGGGGTTCGACGAACTGAACTTCGACTATATCCGCTTTCCCTCGGACGCGGGGCTGGAATACACCAGATTTTTGACATGGGACGAAAACACGCGCCGCGAGTACGCGATGCGGGAATTTTTCAAATACCTGCGTGAGGCCCTGCCGGACATAAAAATTTCGGCAGACGTTTTTGGCCAGACGACCGTTACCTACAATAACGACATGGGGATAGGGCAGATTATCGAGGATTCGTACGCGTATTTTGACGTCGTCTCCCCCATGCTCTACCCCTCGCATTACGTAAAAAATTTTATCGGTCTTGAAAACGCGGCCGCCTCGCCCTACGAGGTTGTAAAGTTTTCCATGGAAGAGGCAAAACGTCGCCTGGAAGCCATGGGCACCTCGACCACGGCAACGATCCGTCCTTGGCTTCAGGACTTCGACCTGAAGGGTGTGGCTTACACGCCGGAGATGGTGCGCGCGCAAATAAAGGCAACCCGGGACGCCATGGGAACGGCATATACGGGCTACTACCTATGGGACCCGGAAAATACCTACACCTGGGAAGCTCTGAAAAAAGAAGTTGTGCAATAAAGAAAATAGTGTACAATTGTTTTCATGAGAAAAAAAATGCACCCCATATTCATTTTATTCATGATCGTGATAATCGCGGGAGGAGCATTTTTCATGATTCAGGGCATGAATCTGCACGAAGAGGCGGCAAAAGAGGGGGAAAAGTTTTACGCCCTGCAGGCGGAATATTATACACAAAGCAAGGAGGCGCGCGATGCCGCCCCCGCGGGGTCGGAACTGAGTCAAAAGCTGGCGGCAATACAAAACGCGCCCTCGGAACTCATGCGGCTCGAGCTCGCTGGGCTCGGGAAAATGCTTATCGGCATAGGAGCATTGCTTTTGGGAATACTAATCGCTCTCGTCGCCCTGCCCGGACGCGTACGGGATTCCATCGGATACCGTGACTAACGACCTTCTCCGCCTCGCAAATCTCGTTCGCTACTATATTCTTTTGGGTACCAGAGAAGCCGGCTCCGGCCACCCCACGTCCTCCTCGTCCGCGGTTGAACTCATGACAGTCCTCCTTTTCGGGGGGTATTTTAAAGCCGACTTGGAAAATCCAGAAAATCCGAACAACGACCGCCTGATATTTTCCAAAGGCCACGCCGCGCCTCTCCTCTACGCGCTCTACGCGGCCGCGGGAAAAGTAAGCGAGGAGGAGATAAAAACATTGCGGAGATTCGGAAGCCGGCTGGAAGGCCATCCTACGCTGGAATTTCCGTACACCGAAGCGCCGACCGGATCCCTGGGTCAGGGACTTTCCGTAGGAGTGGGCATGGCCCTAAATGCGAAACATCTCGACAACCTCCAGTACAAAACATTCGTGCTCTTGGGCGACTCCGAAATGGCGGAGGGTTCGGTCTGGGAAGGCATGGCTCTGGGGGCGCATTACAAACTCGGCAACCTCACAGCGATTTTGGACGTAAATCGCCTCGGCCAACGGGGGGAGACCATGCACGGGCACGACGTTGCGGCATACGCGAATAAAGCAGAGGCATTCGGCTGGCGCGCCATTGTGGTGGAGGACGGCCATGATGTTGAAAAAATAAAAAAAGCATATGAGTACATAACGAAACCCTTCGACACGGCTCAGGGTAAACCGCTTTTTATTATCGCGAAAACGCAAAAGGGCAAAGGATTTCCCGGCGTGGAAAACGCGGATGCCTGGCACGGCAAGGCGTTAAAAGGCGAGGAGTATGAAAAGGCGATAAGCGCGCTGGGAGACATAAACAAAAATATCCGGGGCATTATCGCAAGACCGGAGGAGCGCATGTCATCGCGCTACGAGCCGAAACAGGGGGAAAAAGCAACGTATACAGAGCCGACTGCGACCCGCCGCGCCTACGGAAATGCACTCCTCCGCCTCCATAAAACATTTCCGGAAATGGTTGTGCTGGACGCCGAAACGTCCAACTCCACATACGCGGAAATTTTCAAGAAAACATATCCGGACCGATTTTTTGAGATGTACATTGCCGAGCAAAACATGGCGGGCGCCGCGATCGGTCTCTCGCGAAGGGGGAAACTGCCGTGCGTCTCGACCTTTGCCGCGTTTTTTACCCGCGCCTTTGACCAGGTTCGCATGGCGGGGTATTCGGATGCGAACATCATATTCGCGGGGTCGCACGCCGGCGTTTCGATTGGCGAGGACGGCGCCTCCCAGATGGGTCTGGAAGATATCGCCATGTTTCGGACGGTTTGGGGGAGTGCGGTTCTCTATCCTTCGGACGCGGTTTCGACAGAAGCGCTGGTGGAAGAGGCGGCAAAAAGAAAGGGTATCGTATATATTCGCACCACTCGCAAAGAAACGCCTGTTTTGTATAATGAAGGCGAGAAGTTTCCTGTCGGCGGAAGTAAGGTCCTTCGGCAAAGCCCGGAAGATAAGGCAACGATTGTAGCCGCGGGAATAACTCTCCATGAGGCGCTCGCGGCATACGAGGAACTTCTGAAAGAGGGAATCCGTATCCGCGTCATAGACCTCTACAGCGTAAAGCCGTTTGACGAGGAAACGATAGAAAAGGCGAGGCGGGAAACCGGCAAAATCATCGCGGTTGAAGACCATGTGCCCGAAGGAGGAATAGGGGAGGCGATAGGCGCGGAAACGCTCGCCGTGCGAAAGCGGCCAAGGAGCGGCACGCCGGAAGAGTTGATGCAATATGAGGAAATATCCAAAGAGGCGATCGTAAAGAAAATCAAAAAAATTATATGACATCAAAAAAAGAACAAAACGGAAAAAACGGAATCTTGCCGCAAAGGATAAAGATCGCGCTCGACGCGCGCTCGCACGACGTCGAGCCGTGGAGAATTTTTAAAATACTCTCCGAATTCGTGCAGGGGTTTGAGCTCATACGAAAATACAAAAAAGCCGTCACCTTTTTCGGGTCTGCGAGATTCGGCGAGCACACCGAATCTTATCGGGAAGCGTCAAAACTTGCGGAAAAATTGGCAAAAGACGGGTATGCGATAATAACGGGGGGCGGCCCGGGCATCATGGAAGCCGCAAACAAGGGCGCCTATGAAGCAAAAGGGGATTCCGTGGGCATTAACATTAAACTCGACAAAGAGCAGAGGATAAATGAGTACGTAACCGATTCCGAGGCTTTCCACTATTTTTTTACCAGAAAGGTTATGCTTTCGTTCGCGTCCGATACATATGTATTTTTCCCCGGAGGATTCGGAACGTTGGATGAATTTTTCGAAATGGTAACTTTGGTGCAGACAAAGAAAATCCCCCCCCTGCCAATCATCCTGGTGGGCAAAAAATACTGGAGTCCGCTCCTGCGGTACATTGAAGAGGTGGTGTGCGGGGAGTACGAGGCCATAGGCAAAAACGAAATGAATATCTACCGGCTGGTGGACACCGCGGACGAGGCATACGCCCTCATTAAAAAAACGGCAAAATAGTATGAGCATGCGAAACGCGATCGAGGACTTTGGAAAGCAATTCTCATATGAACCAAAAATAGAAAACGCGGTGTCCATGGGGACGTTCCGCAAATTTGTGGTCTGCGGCATGGGGGGCTCGCATCTTGCCGCCGGCATCCTGAAGACATGGAGTCCGTATCTGGACATTATTGTCCACGCAGACTACGGCCTGCCGCCGCTTTCAGAAAAAGAACTGCGTGAGCGGCTCATTATCGCGAGTTCGTATTCCGGCAATACCGAAGAAGTGCTGGACGCCCTGGAAAGCGCGAAAGAAAAAAATCTGCCTCGGGCCGTAATCACGACGGGGGGCAAACTTTTGGAAATCGCGAAGGCGGAAGGTATTCCGTATATTGAAATGCCGGACAAGGGTATTCAGCCGCGCTCCGCGCTTGGGATAAGCGTCAAGGCGATGGCGAAAATAATGGGCGAGGAAAAAGCGTTGAAAGAAGCGGGCGAGCTCGCGGGCGCGCTGGATCCGAAAGCGTTTCAGAATGAGGGAAAAAAACTCGCGGAAGCGTTGAAAAATAAAGTCCCGATCATTTATTCCTCGGTCAGAAATGAGTCGGTCGCCTATATTTGGAAAATCAAATTCAACGAAACCGGAAAAATTCCGGCATTCCGCAACGTGGTGCCGGAAATGAACCACAACGAGATGACCGGATTTGACTGGAAGGATTCGTCAAAGCATCTTTCCGAACGGTTCGCGTTCATACTGCTTCGCGATGAAAGCGATCACCCGCGAATAGGCAAGCGAATGGACATCTTGAAAAAACTTTTTGAGGAGCGCGGACTTCCGGTGTACGAGAAAGATATCAAAGGAAGGGGAGCGCTTGAAAAAATATTTTCCGCCGTCCTCCTCGCTGATTGGGCAGCTTTTTATACCGCCGAATTGTATGGTTTGGAGCCGGAAGATATCCCGATGGTGACGGAATTAAAGGAGCGCATGCGGGCATAGGGAAAGCCGTTCGCGATGCGGACGGCTTTCGTCATCGTTGCGAAAAGTATCGCTCCAAGGGAGACGGTTCCTCGATCGCAACGATGAAGTCCTTTCGCTCTATCCATGCAAATTGATCGCATGGAGCGAAGGGAGGAGAAAAAGAAACGCAGACATAATTGTTGTGAATTTCGGCAATAGTAACGGGAAAAAGAACCTCGCTTTCATTAGCCGAAACCCACGACTGGCCTGACTTTTGAAGCCAGGCCCAGCCCTCTTGCCCCACGGAAAGAGGGAGGCCGTTGCAAAAAAGAATTCTCATTATCCCCACCCTCCGTTTGACAGGGTAACGATTCCATCTATAATAATATCACAATTAAATAGTTATCAAGAGTACAGATAGGGTACTGGCCCGATGACCTGTCGGCAACCTTCTTTCAATGACGCGAAAGAAAAGGTGCCACATCCAGCCCGCAAGGGAAAGATAATGTCGTACCATCTTCCTTTTGGGAAGGATTTTATTTTTATACATTCATGATGATACACATCCCCAAAATCTACACAGTCGAATCAGTCACATCCGGTCACCCGGACAAGGTCTGCGACCAGATCTCGGACGCCATTTTGGACGCGGCTCTTGCCATTGATCCCAAAAGCCGCGTTGCCGCGGAAACCATGGGCTCGCACGGGCTTTTGGTGTTGGGAGGAGAAATCACCACAGAGGCAAAAATTAATTACGAGGCAGTAGCGCGCAAGGTATATACGGACATCGGGTATGAAGATAATCTGAGGGTCATTACGCAGATCGTAACCCAGTCCCCGGATATCGCGATGGGCGTGGATACCGGCGGCGCCGGAGACCAGGGCATCATGTACGGCTACGCAACGGATGAAACCGAAGAGTGTCTGCCCAAGGGCATCGTGCTTGTGCATAAATTAACAAAAGGGCTGGAGGATTTAAGAAGGGCCGGAGTGCTTTCTTGGCTTCTGCCGGACGGCAAGGCCCAGGTTACGCTTGAAAACGATAAGGCACGAACCGTGCTCGTAAGTTGCCAGCACAAAGAAAGTGTTTCACAGGAAGAAATCAAAAAAGAACTCATTGAAAAATTGATAAGGCCCGTGATGGGTGAGTTAGAAGGCGTGGAAGTTTTCGTAAACCCCACCGGCAAGTTCGTGCAAGGGGGGTTTGACGCGGACGCGGGCCTGACCGGAAGAAAAATCATGGTGGACTCCTACGGCGGCCTTATCCCGCACGGCGGGGGAGCATTCTCCGGAAAAGACGCGACAAAGGTAGATCGCTCCGCCGCGTATATGTGCCGATTCGCGGCAAAGTCCCTCGTAAAAGAGGGGTTGGCGAAAAAATGTCTTGTTTCCGTTGCCTACGCGATCGGCCATCCGGAGCCGCTTATGGTGGAGGCGCTAGATGAAGAAGGGGAAAGTATGGCGGAAGAAGTAAAAAAACGATTCGACTTCCGGCCAAAAGCGATTATTGAGCGGCTGAATCTGCGCCGTCCGATCTATGGGCAAACCGCGGCATACGGCCACTTCGGTAAACCCGGCCTTCCGTGGGAGGAAGAGGATACAAAAGAAAAAACTTGATACAATATAAAGGTGACGATACGGATTAAAAAACTTGGCGCAGTAAATCTGCAAAACGCCGTGCGTCGTCTGGGATACAAGCCTCTGGGATATACGGAAAAAGGCGAGATGAACGCCGTGCGCCCCTTGGGAGGCGATTACCCCCGCTTTCATATATACGCGAAAGAAGAAGGTGGTGAGTATGTATTCAACATTCATCTGGATCAAAAGCGGCCGAGTTATGGAAATGAAACCGCGCACAGCGGGGATTATGACGGCGAAGCGGTTCGCGATGAGGCCGAGTATATAAAATCAATATGCAAAACTATCTAATCGCGGTACTCATACTTTTCGCCTTGTGGGGCATTGTTCTTTTGTTTCGGAAGGATGTGCGGGAAGCCCTGGTATGGGGAGGGGGCGCGTACGCGCTTCTTGTGGTGCCAATCGCGTTTTTGGTAAAGGCATTGGGAAAAGAAGCGGAGTCAATAAGCGCGCTGGACGTCGTTTTTATGTTTTTCGTGGGAAGTTTCGCGGCAACCGCGTATGAAGTATTTTCTCCGCATAAAATAAAAAATACAAAAAAACGTCACCACATCATCTCCGTCCTTGTCTTTCTTGCCTCATATCTTGCGATAGCATTTTTCCTTCCCTGGGATCCCGCATGGAGGATAGCGGCATCATGCGTTGCGGGATGGGTCGTCATGGTGATACAGCGCCGCGATCTCCTCGGAGCATCAATGGGCGGAGCGATCGCCTTTCTCACCGTTTACGCGGGAGGATTTTTGCTCTACCACATGGCAACAGGCGAAGTTGCATGGAACTTGAAAAACCTGAGCGTAGTGGTGTATCCCTTTCCTCTGAAAGAGATTCTCCGCGCTTTTGCAATCGGACTCATGTGGACGCCGCTCTATGAATACATGACGGGAAAATCAATCGCGTAATATGAAGTACAAAAAAATCCAAGGGACGTATGCGGTAAGCGTGGAAAGAGGGGAGGAGGTGATTAAAAAACTTACGGAATTATGCGAAAAAGAAAATATAAAAGCCGGATCTATTCAGGCGCTTGGCGCCACGAACAAAGCGGAACTTTTGTGGTATGACGTGGAAACGAAAGAATACGCGAACAAAGTATTCGAGGGGGAAAATTATGAAATAACCTCGTTTTTGGGGAACGTCTCCCGAAAAGACGGCAGGCCCTATCTGCATTGCCATATTACGCTGGGAAACAGGGACTTTGTCGCCTATGCCGGACATTGCAAATCGGCTATAGTTAGTGGCGCGTTTGAGGCAATAATAAAATCCTTTGACGCGGATATAGGTCGTGAGTTTGATGAAGAAACAGGATTAAATTTATTAAAATTATGAAAGGCGACAATCTTGGCCCCGCATACGTCATACAAATGTACAATCCCAAGCACGATGTTTGGGCGGTTACGGTCATAGACAATATTAAGCGCGGCCCGGGCAAGGGCGGAATACGCATGACCGGAAGCGTAAGCGTGGAGGAGGTAAGCCGCCTCGCCCGCGCCATGACATTAAAATGCGCCATGGCGGACTTGCCTTTTGGCGGAGCGAAATCCGGTATCACCGTAGACCCGAAAACAATTTCAAAAGAAGCAAAGCGCGAGATTGTAGTATGGTTCGGCGAGCAGCTCCGCATGTACGCGCCCAAATATTATATTTCCGCGCCGGACATAAACATGGCCGAAGAAGAGATGAGATGGTTTGTGGAAGGCCACGGCGACTCCAAGGCAATTACCGGAAAGCCAAGGGACTTAGGCGGCCTACCGCACGAACTTGGTTCTACCGGATTCGGCGTGGCGCACTCGGCAAAAATGGCGCTGGAGTTTAAGAGTATTCCGGTAGCGGGCGCGACCATCGCGATAGAAGGATATGGGAACGTGGGGGTCTTCGCGCACAAGTTTTTGGAAGAAATGGGAGCGAAAATAGTCGCAACCTCGGACTCAAAAGGCGGAATATATGATCCTGCCGGATTAAATCACGGCGAACTTTTGGCAACAAAGCAATCAAAGGGAAGCGTTGCGGAACATGGCAAGGGCGAAAAAATAGAAGGGAAGAAGATTTTTGAACTGGATGTGGATGTACTCATTCCCGCGGCCCTGCCGGACGTTATCAACTATTCAAACGTGGAAAACGTAAAAGCGAAAATCATCGTGGAAGGCGCGAATATCTCAATTGTGCCGGATCTCGTGGAGCCGATCCACAAGCGGGGAGTGCTCATTATTCCGGACTTTGTGGCAAACGCCGGAGGCGTAATATCGTCCTACGCCGAACATATGGGCTATGATGAAAATAAAATGTTTGAACTGGTACGGGAGAAGATTGAACAAAGTGTGAAAGCGATGCTTGAACGCTCCAAAGCAACCGGACAAATCCCGCGCCAAGCCGCGGAAGCAATCGCGCTTGAGAGATTGACAAACAGATAATTTTGTGCTTTTATGTTTTTAGTTTCAATAGCTCGTCCGGGGTCTTTTGCCAAGGTGGCAAAAGATGGGGGATGGGCGATTTCGGAAAGGGAGGCCCCAGATGGTCGAATTGCTGAAGCCCGCGGGGGTTACTCAATTCCCCGCGTCCGGACCAAAGGACCCTCAAGGGTTCTTCCAGACCCGAAAGGGTCTGTGGGTCTTCTCCGGATTCGGGGAGGATGTCCTTTCGGTCGCGGGACCCGTGGCGGTGCCCGAGGCCGCCGTCCCGTTTCTCGACCTCGCGGAGTCGGCGCTTGACGTCGAAATTCGCGAGGTCCTGCCCGAGGACCACGTCTTCGAGGCGAGCGAGTTCTGCTCGTACCTCGAAGACGCCCTCCGCCGCCAGCGGAACGGCGAGGAGGGCGACCTCCTCGTTACCGGCGCCGCGAACGTTTTTTACGTTCGCGGAAAAAACGGCGAGGTCGTCGCGGTCGACGTCTTTCGGCTCGACTGGGACCCGCACCGGGAGTGGCGCGTGCGCTGCCGCCGACTCGGCGGCGTCCATTGGCGTCCAGGCGGTCGGTTCTTCTCCCGCAACTGCTGACCCTCGTGGCAGTTGCTCTCATCACTTTGTCCCTTGAACCCTTGGAAACTTGGCGTTTGGGGGACTTTTTCGTTTTTGATATACTATATTTGAAGTTTTTGTATTGCTCCGGTTATGGCTTGGGCAGAAAGCTTTGAGTATATATTGTGCCGGAGTTTTCTCGGTTACGGTTTGGAAAAGTGCGCGTGGTATATGCTCTATCAAAAAACATACAGCAGTTGGTGGCTGAAACTGGAGGACTTTGTTGCGCGAAATGGTGCTCCGTGGTATTATGTGAATATATGAAACAATCTGCTTTTCATATTGAGTTTGAAAAAGAAAACGATGGGCGATGGATTGCCGAGGTTCCGGAGCTTCCGGGCGTTATGGCGTACGGCACGTCTAAAGGAGAGGCGGCGCGTCGGGTATATTCCATTGCTCTTCGAACGCTTGCGGATAGCGTAGAACGAGGCCGCACCTTTTCGGCGATATCTCGTTTATTTACTGAACGTGAATTGGCGCGC
>CAYXNB010000007.1:0-7560 GCA_964466475.1 uncultured Candidatus Saccharibacteria bacterium | reverse complement strand
TTCTAATATGGAATCCAAACCAACCACAACTCCGCGGGACTTCTTTCTCCATCTCCTCCACATTATTACGCTCTACGGAAGCGCCGTCGCGCTCCTTTCCATTTTATGGCAACTCATCAACCTTGCGTTTCCTGACCCGACGCAAGACCTCTATCGCTACTTCGCGACCAATGGCACGATCCGGTGGGGCATAGCGTTTCTCGTCATTATGTTTCCCGTGCTTCTCGGCACAGGAAAGTTTTTGGAGGGCGTATACAAAAAAGAGCCGGAAAAACGCGAACTGAAAGTAAGGAAATGGCTCGTCTATCTTACCCTCTTTATTACCGCGCTCATTATTATCGGCGACCTTGTGCGCCTTATCTTTGAATTTTTGGAAGGCGAGCTTACCCCGCGCTTTCTTTTGAAATTCCTCTCCGTGCTCGCGGTCGCCGTTGCCGTTTTCTGGTACTACCTGCAGGGCATGCGGGAAAAGGAATGGAAATTTTTCGGCTGGAACGCGAAAAAGATTTTCGTGTGGAAGGTTATGATGATAGTGGCCGCCGTTGTGGTCGCGGGAGTGTTGGTCGTGGATTCGCCGAAAGAAGAGCAGATGTATCGCCTGGATGAAAGGAGGGCGCAGGATCTGCAGAATTTGCAGAACTATGTTTTGGAATACTGGAAAAAAGAAAACGCGCTCCCCGCGTCCATAAGCGCGCTCCCGATTGAGGCAAAAGACGAGGAATTTGATCCGAGAAAAGACCCGAAAACAAAAGAAGAATATAAATATGAAGTCCGCGAGGAAAACGCGTTCGCGCTCTGCGCGGTGTTTGAAAAGGAAACAAGAGGCAAGGGAATAGCGTATCCGTACCCCGAACGTATTGGGCGGGTGCCGGTAGATTTTGAAAAGCCCACGCCGCAATACTATGTTGAAGGAGCGGACTGGACGCATGAGGCGGGGGAGACCTGTTTTGAACGAAGGATAATTGCGGGGAACCAGCCACTAGCGGCTAACGTATATGGAATGGAAATATAATCCGAACCGCACAAGAAATGTTTTTGACCCGAAGTCAAAAGAACCCTTTCGCCTGAGCCGCTCGCGGCTCGAGTTGTTTGTGGAATGTCCGCGCTGTTTTTACATTGACCGCCGCCTTGGCACGGATCGTCCGCCCGGATTTCCCTTTACCTTAAACTCCGCGGTGGACACGCTTTTGAAAAAAGAATTTGACATCCACCGCGCCGAGGGGTCAGCCCACCCGCTCATGAAAGAATATGGCGTAGACGCAGTGCCCTATGCCGGAGACAAGATGGACGAGTGGCGGGAAAATTTCAAAGGTGTTCAATTTTTGCACCGCCCGACAAACTTTGTGATAACCGGAGCCGTGGATGACATCTGGATCAATCCGCAAAAGGAACTGATCGTTGTGGACTACAAGGCGACTTCAACAGAAGGTGAAATTACGCTGGATGCCGACTACCGGCAGGGCTACAAGCGGCAGATGGAAATATACCAGTGGCTCTTGCGGCAAAACGGATTTCCCGTATCCGACACCGGGTACTTTGTGTACGCGAACGGCAGAAAGGATAAAAAGGCCTTTGACGGCAAACTGGAATTTGACGTGCAGGTGATCCCGTACACCGGCTCCGATTCATGGGTGGAAGACATTATACAAAAAGCCCACGCCTGCTTAATGGCGGACGAAATCCCCGAAGCAAACAAAAATTGCGACTATTGCGCGTATCGGGAAGCCGCCAGCACGCACCTTACTCCCACTCAACGGTAGCCGGCGGTTTGGAGGTGATGTCGTATGCTACGCGGTTTATGCCGCGGACTTCGTTTGTAATCCGCGAAGAAATGGTCTGCAGAACGGGAAAGGGGATCTTCGCCCAGTCGGCGGTCATAAAGTCCCTTGTTTCTATGGCGCGGATGATGACTGCCTGCCCGTAGGTGCGGGCATCGCCCTGCACCCCGACAGAGCGAATGGAAGGAAGTACGGCGAAATATTGCTGGATCTGCGCTCCAAGTCCTGCCTTTAAAATCTCCTCCCGCACGATCCCGTCCGCTTCTTTTAAAAGCCCCGCCTTCTCCGGCGTAACCTCTCCCAGGATGCGAACCGCGAGCCCCGGCCCCGGAAAGGGCTGGCGGTGGACAATGGTATCGGGAAGCCCAAGCAAGGTCCCGATTTTCCGTACCTCGTCTTTGTAGAGTTCTCGAAGCGGCTCGATGAGTTTGAATCCGAGTTTTTTCGGGAGTCCGCCCACGTTGTGGTGCGACTTGATGACTGCCGCGGTTTTGCCGACGCTCACTCCCGAGGAGATCGCGTCCGTATAGAGCGTACCCTGGAGAAGCCATTTGATGCCCCCGATTTTTTTTGATTCACGCTCGAAGATTTTGATAAACAAAGCGCCTATGGTCTTCCGCTTTTTTTCCGGATCCGTAACGCCGCGGAGAGCGGAAAAAAACTCTTTTTCCGCGCGAATAACCCGCAGTGTAATATGCTTTTCGGTTTTGAATGTTTTTACGATCTCTTCGGTCTCGCCCTCGCGCATGAGGCCGGTATCAACGTACACGCAGATGAGTTGCTTGCCGATTGCCCGATGAACCAGGGTCGCGGCAACCGCGGAATCCACGCCACCGGATAAGGCACACAAGACCTTGTCTTTTCCTACGGAGATTTTTACTTTTTCTATTTCCGCCTCGACAAATCCCGCCATGCTCCACGTCCGCCGCGCCCCGCATATTTTCAAAAAATTATCCAGCATCTTCATGCCGTTTTTGGTGTGAACGACTTCGGGGTGGAACTGAAGTCCGTACATTTTTTTCGCATCGTTCGCGATGGCGGCAATCGGGCAGTTGTCTGACTTCGCAATGACCTGAAATCCGGTGGGAATCTTCGTCACCTGATCGCCGTGCGACATCCACGTTTCCTCTCTTCCGGTAAGCCCGCGAAACATCGGGGAAGGGGAGGTAAGCGAAACCAAAGTCCGTCCGTACTCCCGCTTTTTGCCCGCGGTAATTTTGCCCCCCAATTCATAAGCCATAAGTTGCAACCCGTAGCAAATGCCGAGAATCGGAATCCCAAGATCATATATTTTTTTATCCGCCCGCAGGGCGTTTGAATCGGATAAATTCTGCGGCCCGCCGGAAAGAATAATGCCCTCGGCATCTTTTAATCGAGAGGCGGGAATATTTGGCGGCAAAAGTTCGGCATACACGCCAAGTTCGCGCACGCGGCGGGTAATAAGATGGGAATACTGGGAGCCGAAATCAAGTACGTAGATCATTTGATGAAAGTCGCCTCAAAGGCCCACTTGGTGCACCGGGCAACCTGGGCTTCGGTCAGAATCTTGTTTTGAATCAAAAACTGCTGTTCTTTGTAAATATTCGTGCGATACATCTCCGGCCCGTCCGTGTTGATGGTAAATTTCACCCCATGCTTCAAAAACGCGGAAAAAATTTTCTTGAGTTCCGCGATGTCCTTTACCTTGTTGTTCCGCAGATTTGAAGTGGGGCAGAGCTCAAGGGTGATACCGCGCCGCGCAAGATCGCGAAGAATATCAGGTGCGCGGTGTGAAATAATGCCGTGTCCGATGCGTTCGGGTTCGATGGTTTGCATGACATCGCGCATTTCTTGAAGCGTGCCTTCTTCGCCCGTGTGAACCGTGATCCCGAGCCCCGCCTCGCGCGCCGTCCGGAAAAGGGACGCGTGTTTCTTCAAAGAAAATGTTGTGCGTTGCGGCCCCGCGACATCAAGTCCGATGATACCCTTGCCCGCGTACTTAATCGCCTTTTTCGCGATAATGGAATTTTGCTGGAAGGTAAGCCGTCGGTCCATCATAAGAATAATGCCCGCGCGCACCTCCGGATATTCCAAAAGCGCCTTCTCAAGGCCCCAGAGCGCGGACATGATAATGTGGTCAAGGTCGCGCTCCCCGCCGCGGTTGCGGAACATAGGGTTAAAGCGCAGTTCCTGAAGGACCAGGTTGCACTTGCGGTATCCTCCGCCGATAACGCTGTGCACTGATTCTTCCACCGCCTCGGGCGAGGACTGGATAAGCTCGGTCCAGTGGTAAAAGCGGTTGTGCATCTGGTCGAGGTCGCGATTTTTTTCTCCGGCGGACATGGTTACCATGTCTTCAAAGTCCCAGTAGTTTTTGGAGGGGAGTTTGATGCCCTGCCGGTGCGCGATAGACCAGAGAATGGGAGGGTCAACGGAAGCGCCGAGGTGGGTGTGGAGCTCGGCTCGTTTTTCCGGAAACATTTTAGGCATGATAGTTCGGCGCTTGTTTTGTGATGGAAATATCGTGAGGATGCGACTCTCGCATTCCGGCTTGGGTTACGCGGATAAATCGTGCTTGTCGCGGCATATCTGAAATAGTTTTCGCGCCGATATACCCCATCCCGCTTTTAAGGCCTCCGACAAGCTGGAAAACGACATCCTTCAAAGGGCCCTTGCATTGTACCGCGCCCTCGACCCCCTCGGGTACGAATTCTTTTTCATTTTTTTGAAAATAGCGGTCGGAAGACGTATTGCCTTTCATGACGGCCAAGCTTCCCATGCCGCGGTGTGATTTATATTTCTCGCCGTTTGATTCAAAAACTTCTCCGGGCGCCTCGTCAGTCCCTGCAAGCATGGAGCCGAGCATTACCGAAGACGCTCCCGCCCCAAGCGCCTTTACAATATCACCGGAGGACTTGATGCCTCCGTCCGCGATAACCGGAACCCCGCGCCCCCGGGCGATTTTCACAACGTTCATAATTGCGGTAAGTTGGGGAACCCCGACTCCGGAAACAACGCGCGTGGTGCAGATGGAGCCCGGGCCGATCCCGACTTTTACCGCGTCCGCGAAACCGCAAAGAGCGCGAGCCGCTTCGCGGGTCGCGATATTGCCGACAATGAGATCCGCCTTGATATGTTTTTTTATCTCGCGCGCTCCGGCAATGGTGGGAAGGGTGTGCGCGTGAGCCGTGTCCACCACAATCGCGTCCGCTCCCGCCGAGTCGAGCGCCTTCGCGCGGTCTAGGTCATACGATCCGACCGCGGCCGCGACCAGGACCCCCGCCTCTTTTGCCTCGCGAACCATCGCGGCCTGCGCCTCAATCGGACAGTTCCTGTGGATAACGGCAATGCCGCCCAGGTTGCCGAGGGCAATGGCAAGACGGGCGTCCGAGACCGTGTCCATTGCCGCCGCCACGATAGGCGCCTGAAGCCGCAGGCGTTTTGTAAGCAGCGTTGAAGTGTCCGCCTCGTTTCGAACCACGCTTGACCCGCGCGGCTCAAGGAGTACGTCGTCAAAGGTAAGTCCAAGAGAAATCGTCTTCAAATCCATGCCGTATTATATCAATGGAAAAAAGAGTTTACAAGTTTTTCAAACATGATAAAATGAAAGTCATGGTAACTATATACACGACGCCATCCTGCGTGTACTGCAAGATGGCAAAGGCGTTTTTCGCCGAGCACAACGTGGGGTATGAAGAAAAGAATGTGACGGAAGACGACGCGGC
The DNA here is from genome assembly GCA_964466475.1 of uncultured Candidatus Saccharibacteria bacterium. Lineage (GTDB taxonomy): Bacteria > Patescibacteriota > Minisyncoccia > UBA6257 > GWB1-50-10 > JAUYPG01. The sequence goes on along the minus strand of CAYXNB010000007.1, from coordinate 2,078 downwards.
CCGCGATGCCATGATTCAAAAGTCCGGCCAGATGGGTGTGCCGGTCATAGACATTGACGGCAAAATAGTCGTCGGCTTCGACGAGGAGGCGGTGGGCAAACTCCTCGGAATCTAAATGTCCAAAAACCCGAACGCGAATATTTTTCTTGTCCTTCTCGCCCTCGCGCTCTTCGCGGGCTATGTTCTTGTCCGCCCATACCTCACCTCGGTTCTCGTGGGCGGAGTCCTTGCCGCGGTCTTTCATCCGTTCTACGGACTCCTCCTCCGCTTCGTGCGCCTTCGCGTTCTCGCGGGACTCGGCACGCTTCTTGTCGTGTTTTGCGCCATTTTTATTCCGGTGTTCATCATAGCAAAATCCGTGGCGGGAGAGGCGGCAAGCGTATATTCTTCGGTTACGGCAAACGGGGGAGCGAACGATTTGATTGAAAGAGGTGCGGAATGGGCCGCGGAATACATTCCGGGCGTAAGCGCCGAAACCGGAAAAACGCAAATCACGGAATACGTCAAAGGATCATCGGTAAAAATCGTGGAGCGCATGGGGCCCATATTTTCAAAAACCGCAGAGATCGCGTTTCACATCATGATCTCGCTTTTTACCCTGTACTACCTGCTAAAAGACGGCGGCAGATTCCGCGAATATCTCATGGAAATTTCGCCCCTGAAACGGTCCGAGGACGAAAAAATATTTGAAAAAATCAAGGGAACGATAACTTCGATTGTGCGGGGGTCGGTCGTGATCGGCGCAATCCAGGGAATATTAACCGGAGTCGGATTCACGCTTTTCGGAGTGCCCAATCCTGCGCTCTGGGGGAGTGTGGCGATTCTTGCTGCGCTCATTCCCGGGGTCGGGACCGGGCTCGTGAACATTCCCGGAGTGATCTATCTGGCACTTTCGGGAAACACGACAAACGCCGTCCTTCTTTTGGTGTGGAGCGTGATAGCCGTGGGCCTGGTGGACAACGTCCTCCGCCCGTTCCTTATCGGCAGGGATACGAAGCTCCACCCCTTTCTCGTCCTTCTCTCGGTATTTGGGGGCATAAGCGCCTTCGGCCCCGTCGGATTCCTTATCGGACCGCTTTTCTTAAGCTTCCTCCTCGCGCTTCTGGAGATCTACCCTACGATCGTTACAAAAGTCAGCGGTAAATAAAAGATTGATATGCGTCCGCATCGCTTCATTGGTCCTTTTGATTTGTCCGCAAAAGAATTGGAATTAAAAAAATCCGATCAGGTCCGGCAGATTCGAAATGTGTTGCGTGCCCGCGCGGGGGACACGATCTGCCTGGGGGACGGCAGGGGTAATGAGGCCGAGGGAGAAGTTAAGGAGATCGGCAGGGAGCGCATTCTGGTTCAAATAAAAAACGCGCGAAAAAACAAAAACGAACCGGAAAAAAACGTAACGCTCTATCTCGCGGTGCTGAAAAGGGAAAATTTTGAATTCGCGGCGCAAAAAGCGACGGAAATCGGGGTGGCGAAAATAGTTCCCGTGCAGACGCGGCGGACGGTAAAAACGGAAATTCGCGGGGAGCGGGTAAAAAAAATAGTTCTTGAGGCAGCAGAGCAGTCCGGCCGGGGCGTGGTGCCGGAGGTTTGCGCCCCGATGAAATTTGAAGACGCGATCAAAAAGGCGGGGACGGGGGGGTCGGTATATTTTTTTGAGGCGTCGGGAAAAAGAGAGGGAATTGGAAAAGAAAAGGAGGCAAGCGTGTTTGTGGGTCCCGAGGGCGGATGGGCGGAAGAAGAGGTGGCGCTCGCGAAGTCGGGCGGGGCGAAAATAATCTCGCTCTGCCGCCTTACCCTCCGCGCCGAAACAGCGGCAATAATAGGCTCATACCTTATTGTATCTCCTCCTTCTTCGTCCGGATAAATTCGTGGAGATTCTCCAAAAACTCCACGATAAGCTGGAACGGGAATTCTATGAACACATTTACGAAGATAACGAAAACGTTGAATCTGCGGAAGCCGGAAATGATCCATCGGCCGATGGTAACGAGCGGCAGGGTAATAAGATCAATGAGGAAGGAAAAAAAACGGGGCGGGTCTTTCTCCAAAGATATCTCTTTGGATCGGTTGTTGATTTT
>CAYXNB010000006.1:26483-27558 GCA_964466475.1 uncultured Candidatus Saccharibacteria bacterium | reverse complement strand
AATCGACCGATAAAAACACTTTCGAACCGCCAAAAGAGCCCGTCAATAAAGGAAAAACACCAGCTTTCGCTGATGTTCATCCTATCTGGCTCCCCGGGTAGGACTCGAACCTACAACCTATTGGTTAACAGCCAACCGCTCTACCATTGAGCTACCGGGGAATATTTAATTGTCAACGCTATTATTTATACTATGCACCGCATATCTTGGCAACTCTTTAAGAGAGTTTTTATGGACGGAAAGGCATGGTATACTATGTATATGGAAAAATATATGAAAATACTGAGATTTTTTACGAGGAAAAGATCCATCGATCAGGTGGCAAAGCGGGAACTTCGGAAAAACAAAAAAGTGATTGAATCTTTGCGTGATTATGATGAAGGTAAAAAAGAAATTCCGACAAGCAACGTCAAACGACGTTTGCCGGATATACGAACTTCTTCATAAGGAAGGTTTGGTCGCTTTTCCTTTGACGAAAGAGGGGAGAGAAAAAATAGACGCGATTGTTGCCAACATCAATGGAACTTATTTTGGTAAAGAAGCGTATGGTGCGTCGCGCGAAAAGGCGGTGGCGTATTTGTATTTCATAATTAAAGACCATCCATTTACCGATGGAAATAAAAGAACGGCAAGCTTGGTATTTGAAGTTGTATGTAACATCAATAAATTGCGGCCGAATTATAGCGAGTTTGGATTGGACGAGATCGCGGTATTCGTGGAGGCGGTGCAAGAACAAGATCATCGGCAGGTCATAAGAAGAGTCGCGGGACTAATGTTTGGCCCGGAGGGACTTTAAAAGGTCGGAGGGGAATGGGGAGAAAATATTTTTTATATTATGAAACAAATCGGCAAGGTCGTGCATTATTACGATAAAATCGGAGTGGCGATTGTGGAACTTACGGCAGGGCTAAAGGCCGGGGAAAGCATACGGATTGAAAAAGACGGAGAGGGGTTTGAGGTGGAGGTGGATTCCATGCAGGTGGATCACAAAAACGTTTCAAAAGCGAAAAAGGGAGACCAGGTTGGAATCAAGGTGGACGAGCGCCCGAAGGGGAATGCCGCGGTGTATCTTTTG
>CAYXNB010000006.1:0-26383 GCA_964466475.1 uncultured Candidatus Saccharibacteria bacterium | reverse complement strand
GGTTGGAATCAAGGTGGACGAGCGCCCGAAGGGGAATGCCGCGGTGTATCTTTTGAAGTAATTGATTAAAGGGAAGAGGGGTTGACAAAAATAAAAAAATAGAATATACTTTAGCAACGATAAAAAAGCGTGTAGGGTTCTAGAGTGTATATCAGTTAAGAAATCTCCTGCACAGCCCTACTCGTTTTCATGAACTCCTCGTATAGAACATACGGCCGAGGCGGCCAATTTAGAGGTGCGACCCAAAGACCCCGAAGGGGTGGCTTTGGCTATCGCGGAGCGGGAAAGAGAGCGCCGGCGAAGCAGAGCTTTAACGTATCGCAGTATATCAACAAAAATCCGGCGCCTGCCGAAGCGCCCGAAGCATACGTTCCAAAGCACGCTTTCGCGGACTTTGCATTGCGAAAAGAACTGATGGCGCAAGTTGTCTCTTGCGGCTTCAAGGAGCCGACTCCGATTCAGGACCAGATTATTCCATTGATTTTGGAGGGCAAAGACGTGGTCGGGCTCGCGAACACCGGCACCGGAAAAACAGCGGCCTTCCTCATTCCGCTCATCCAAAAAACACTGGAGAATCCGCAGACGGAAACGCTCATCATGGCCCCGACAAGGGAGCTCGCGATCCAGATTGAGGAGGAACTCCGCCGCCTGACAAGGGGCATGAGAATGTATGCCGCGGTATTCGTGGGGGGGGTCAGTATCGGCGGGCAGATGTATGCCGCGCGGAGAAAAAATAATTTTATAATCGGAACTCCCGGCCGTCTTCTTGACCTTGTGAAACGCAAAGCCCTGCGCCTTCAAAATATAAAAGCGGCGGTGCTTGATGAAGCGGACCGCATGCTCGACATGGGTTTTATAAACGACATGAAGGCAATCCTTGCCGAGATTAAAGGAGAGCGGCAGACCCTTTTCTTTTCCGCGACCATGCAGGGCGAGATAGAGTCGCTCATCCGAAACCACTCCAAAAACCCGACGACCATTTCCGTAAAAAAACAGGACGTGGCGGAAAACATCGAGCAGGACGTGGTGCGCTTCGGCAGTCGCGATAAAATAGAGGTGCTTTCCGAACTGCTTTTGAACGAAGAGTTTAAGCGCGTGCTTGTGTTTGGAAGAACCAAGCATGGGGTGGAGCGTTTGTGCAAAAAACTGGTACACGACAAACACCGCGCGGAATCCATCCACGGCAACAAGTCGCACGGCCAGAGACAGAGGGCGCTCCAGCGATTTAAAAATTCCGAGGTACGGGTCCTGGTGGCAACGGACGTCGCGGCGCGCGGGCTTCATATTCATAATGTGAGCCACGTGATCAACTTTGACCTGCCCCCGACATACGAGGACTATGTGCACCGCATCGGCAGAACAGGGAGAGGCGAACTGAAGGGAAAGGCCCTGACCCTCGTTCCGTAATATGGAGATACGAAACATCGCAATCATCGCGCACGTAGACCACGGCAAAACCACCCTTACCGACGCGCTCTTGAAGCAGGCGGGAGCGGTAAAAGACGAGGTGAGCATGGATTCAAACACTCTGGAAAAAGAGCGGGGTATTACGATCTATTCCAAAAACGCCTCGCTGGAGTATAAGGGAACGAAGATAAATATTGTAGACACTCCGGGCCACGCGGACTTCGGTTCCGAGGTGGAGCGCATCTTGCGATCCATTGACTGCGTCCTTCTTATAGTAGACGCCCAGGAAGGCCCCATGCCCCAGACCCGCTTTGTGCTCAAAAAATCTCTTGCCCTGGGGATTCGCCCCATACTCGTAATAAATAAAATAGACAAGCCCGCGGCAAACCCCGCGCGTACTCACGACCAGGTGTTCGAACTATTCGCCGAACTTGGGGCAACGGAAGAACAGCTCGACTTTCCGATGATATACGCGATAGGAAGAGAAGGCGTTGCAAAGCGCGCGCTTGAAGACGAGGGGAAAGACCTTGCCCCGCTCCTTGATCTTATTTTGGAACACGTGCCCGCGGCCGCGGGAAATCCAAACTCCGCCTTTCGCGCCCAGCCCTTTAACCTCGCCTACGACAATTTTTTGGGGCGGCTCGCCATTGTCCGTGTGTATGACGGCGAGATAGAGGAGGGAAAGGCGGTGTGGGTAAAAAACCATTCGGGAAAAAACGAAAAACATACGATTACAAAACTTTTCACGTTTCAGGGGATTACGCGCACTCCGGCGGCAAAGATCACGACAGGCGACATCGCGATCGTCGCGGGCCTTGATGACGTCTATATCGGAGACACTATTTCAGGCGACTCCGAGGCGGAACTTTTGGACGAGATCGCGGTGGACGAGCCGACCATTGAACTCATGTTTTTGGTAAACAATTCTCCCTTTGCCGGACGCGAGGGAAAGTTCGTAACCTCAAGGCAGATCCGCGAACGGCTGGAACGCGAACTTGAAGTAAACGTGGGATTGAAAGTAAATTTTGATACCGGAAGCGGAGAGCAGTTTAAAGTATTCGGCAGAGGAGAGCTCCACATCTCCATACTTTTGGAAAACATGAGGCGCGAGGGGTATGAACTCCAGGTTTCCCAGCCCAGGGTGATCTTGAAAGAAGTTGACGGAAAAACGCATGAGCCGTTTGAAGAAATAGTGGCGGACGTTCCCTCGGAATTTCAGGGTGTGGTCATAGAAAAATTGTCAAAGCGCGGAGCCAAGCTTATGAACATGGAAGTGCATGACACCCGCGTCCTCCTTTTTCTCGAAGGCCCGTCGCGGGGGCTTTTCGGATATCGCAATATCTTTGTCGTTGATACCAAAGGCGAAGGAATCTTGGCGACCCGCACCGTAGGGTACAGACCGCATGCCGGAGAGATAGAGCGGCACGGAGTGGGATCCATGATATCGCAGGAAACGGGAAAGGCGCTCGCGTTTTCGCTCTGGAATTTGCAGGCGCGCGGCACGCTCTATATTAAAGAAAATACCGAGGTGTATGAGGGCATGGTCATAGGCAATACTTCAAAAGGCGAGCAGATGGTGGTAAATCCGATCAAGGGGAAGCAACTTACAAATATGCGCGCCTCGGGTTCGGATGACGCCATCAAGCTCGTGCCTCCCCAGATTCTTTCCATCGAGCGGGGACTTGAGGTAATGGCGGAAGACGAATATCTGGAGATTACGCCGGAGAGCGTCCGGCTCCGAAAAAAATATCTGAATGGATCCGAGAGAAAAAGGAAGAAACAGGAATAACATTGAACTGCGGGGTAAAAAAGTAGTCGGGTTTTACGCCGCAAGGTAGAACAAACTAAATTAAGAACACACCAACATGCAGGAAGGAACAATTGCAAGATTGACTGACCGGGGATTCGGATTTATTTCACGCGAGGGAGGAGAGAAAGATCTTTTCTTTCACTCCAAATCGCTCGTAGGCGTGGAATACAACGACCTCCGCGAAGGAGACAAGGTAACGTTCGAAACGGAAAACGGCCCGAAAGGACCGAGCGCCGTAAACGTTCAAAGGGTATAAGCCCTTGCCAAACACCCCCCGACTTAACGTCGGGGGGTGTTGTGTTATGATATTTTCATGCGTTTCATAGCGGACTTCCACATCCACTCCCACTATTCGCGGGCGACGTCAAAAGAGATGAATATCGTCTCGCTCACGAAATGGTCCCAGATGAAAGGAATAAACGTGGTGGGAACCGGGGACTTTCCCCCCCCGCGCTGGTTTGAGGAACTAAGGGAAAAGCTCGAACCCGCCGAACCCGGGCTGTATAAACTCAAAAGAAAATTCGAGGATTCTATTCAAAAAGAGGTGCCGCCCTCATGCCGCGTGCCGATGCGCTTTATCCTCTCCGTTGAGGTCTCGACTATTTACAAAAAAAACGACAAGGTGCGCAAGGTGCACAGTTTGCTCCTCGCCCCCTCGCTCGAAAACGCGGCAAAAATAAACGCGGAACTCCAGAAAATAGGAAACCTCAAAGCGGACGGCAGGCCGATATTGGGCCTAGATACCAAAAAACTTTTGGAAATTATATTAAACGTTTCCGAGGAAAATTTTTTTATTCCGGCTCACATCTGGACTCCGCATTTTTCCGTATTCGGTTCGCAATCCGGTTTTGATACGCTTGAAGAATGCTTTGAGGAACTGACGCCCCGCGTTACCGCCGTGGAAACCGGACTTTCCAGCGACCCTTTGATGAACTGGAGAATAGGGGAGTTGGACAATCTCGCAATCGTTTCAAATTCGGACGCGCACTCCGCCGCCAAATTAGGGCGCGAGGCAAATGTGTTTAATACTGATTTGAATTACAGGGCGATTACGGATGCCATGCGCGGCAAAAAACCGGAACTCGAATACACCATCGAATTTTATCCCGAGGAGGGGAAGTATCATTTAGACGGCCACCGCGACTGCAAAACCCGCATGGAGCCGAAAGAAACGAAAAAGCAAAAATTTCTCTGCCCAAAGTGCGGGAAAAAAGTAACCGTAGGAGTGGGTCACCGCGTGGAAGACCTGGCAACACACCCCGAAGGCAGAAAGCCCGAGAACGCGCGCCCTTTCAAAAGCATCATCCCGCTTCCGGAAATAATTTCGGAAGTGGAGGGCGCGGGAGTTGCGTCAAAAAAAGTACAGACCGCGTATATGAAGGTACTCCAAACAATCGGCAATGACTTTTATATTCTTTTGGACGCGCCGGAAGAAAAAATAAAAGAAGGAGGAGGCGAGCGCCTTGCCGAGGCCATCGTCCGTATGCGCGAAGGCAGGGTATATAAGGAAGCCGGCTATGATGGGGAATACGGCAAAATCCGAGTGTGGAAGGATGGGGAACGCAAGGAAACCCCTCAAAATAAACTTTTTTGAAGGTCCTTTTTTGGTTTTTGTTGGATAATGGTCCGCGAAACAAGGGTTTCGGGGATCATTTCTAAAAACCGCGATGGCGCGTGCTCCGCGACTTTGCCGAAAAGCATCCTCCGCCCCGCGTGGGTGATATGCAAACGCTCTTTCGCGCGGGTCATGGCAACATATAAAAGCCGTTTTTCTTCCTCAATATCTTCCGCGCGAACATAGGGGAAAAGCCCCTCCTCGACTCCCACCACAAACACAACCGGAAATTCCAACCCCTTGGAAGCGTGCGCGGTCATCAAGATTACGGCATCATCGCGAAGCGGCGCGTCCTCGGCACGAGAAAGCGCAATATGTCGAGTGAACAATTCTATGGAATTGTACAGAGCCGCCATGGTTTGGAGTTGCAAAATGTTTTCGTATTTTTGCGTGCCAAGCGGGGTGCCGTCGTCGTATTTTTCCTTAAGTCCGCGTTTGTACACAATGTCCCGGATAGTGTCCGCGGGAGTTCGAGATCGGACCTCCTTGGGAAGTCCGACCTCACCTTCCTGAAGATGTTGCAAAATTTCTCGAATCTCGGGCCGCTCAAAAAAATTCTGCTCCCCAACCACTTGGTAGGGGATGCCCGCGGAGGAAAACGCGCGCGCGAACTCTTTGCCAACCGCCTTCAGGCGATAGAGAATCGCAATATCCCCAGCGTGATACGAACCAAAAAGTCCGGCGTCCGTTTCTTGCATATTCTGCCCGCCGATAAGCAGTTTTACTTCACGGAGAATCCAGGAAACCTCCTCTTTGTCCGAGGGCAGGGAAATGATTGAAACGCGACTTTCCGCGCCAGAGATCGGATCTCCGCTGGAGATACGATCTTGAACGACACAGGAAGCCGCGCTGTGAATCGAGGGGTGGGAGCGATAATTCGTCGCAAGCGAAATTTTCGCGGGATTCGGAAAGTGCGTATCAAACAAAAAGAAATTTTCCAAAGTCGCGCCGCGGAATCCGTAGATGGCCTGGTTAGGGTCGCCAATCACACACACGTTTCCGTGCTTCGCGCCTAAAAAGCGCAGAATCTCCGCCTGCACCGGATTCGTATCCTGATATTCGTCCACAGAAATAAATAAAAACCGATTTTGGCACATTTCCAAAATATCGGCGCGATCCGCAAAGAGTTTTTGCAAGGAAAGCAAAAGCGCGTCAAAGTCCAGCTCACGGACATCGAATTGCAATGCTCCGTGTTCGGATAAAATATCATACGCGAGCGAATGAAAGGTGGAAATATAAGGAAGCGAAGGTGCGCGTCCCTCCAGCCGCTTCCTCATTTCATCCGCGGCCTTATTCGTAAACGTAAGCGCGAGGATTGCTTCCGGAGAAATCCCGCTATGAATAATCCGCAAAATCCGTTCCGTCAAAACCCGCGTCTTTCCCGCTCCGGGTCCCGCGGCAATAATGACTGGTCCGGTGAACATATCCGCTGCCCGTCTCTGGTCAGAATCAAGTTCCATATATCTATGGTATAGTAAAAACCATGTTCGAAGGAATAGTGGTGGGAATAATCCAAGGCATAGCCGAATGGATACCGATAAGTTCCGAAGGGATGATCGTGCTCGCGGAGATCAATCTTTTCGGCAAGACCGGAATAGAGGAGATTATAAAATTTGCGCTCTTTCTGCACCTCGGCACATTTCTCGCCGCCCTCGTCTATCTGCGAAAAGAGGTCTGGGCGCTCTGCAAAACCCTGATTCAATACAAAAAAAGCGGCGCTGAAGAAAAAAATATTTTTCGCTTTCTCCTCGTTTCAACGTTCATAAGCGGAGGGCTGGGATTCGGTCTTTTGAAAATCATCGGCGAGTTTGAAAAACAGATAGAATTTTCCGGCCACGTTTTCACGGGAATTGTGGGGATGCTGCTCCTTGGAACCGCGTATCTGCAGTTGAAAAAGAAGGAGAAAAGTAATCGCAAAGAAGGGGAGGTGACTCTAAAAGATTCTGTTATATTAGGCATCGCCCAGGGGATCGCCGTCCTCCCCGGCCTTTCCCGCTCCGGCCTTACCGTCTCCGCCCTCCTGCTCCGCAAAGTAGAGGACGATGCCGCGCTTCGCCTCTCGTTCCTCATGTCCCTGCCCATCGTGCTTTTGGGGAATATTGTTTTGAATTTTGAAGCCCTCAAAAATCCGGAAGCGATCTCCGCAGTCGCGCTTTGGGGACTTGCCGCGTCGTTTTTTTTCGGTCTCGCGACGATCCATATTCTTATGAAAATCGCGAAAAAAATAAACTTCGGACATTTTGTCGGATTCTTCGGGATACTCATGCTCATCGCCGCGATCATATAAAGCGTAAAAACCAAAAACCCCCGTCCGCCGGCTGGCGTAGGGGGTTTTTGGTTGAGCACTTTTTTAAGTTAGTACTCTCTTCCTTTCCGGAAACAGTCGCGGCACTTCAAATTGTCCGCGCGCCCCGGATCCGGCTGGAAGGGAAGTTCGGTAATCTTCGATCCGCATCCCGCGCATGTCCAGTTGCCCTGGAACATTTTGCGTTCCCCGCGGAATCCTCCGCCCCCGCCGCCTCTCCCGAAAGAGGGGCGCGAGTTGCGGTGGCAGTCACGGCACCGAAGATGACCGACGCGTTCCGGATCCGGCTGGAACGGAAGTTCCGTAATGGCGGCTCCGCACTCACTGCATGTCCAGTTGCCCTGGAACATCTGGCGGTCGCCGCGTCCGTAGTCGTCTGCCATTTTGCTTCGAATTGTATTCTGTAGATTGACCTTTATCGACTCGAAGCAACATGGCACATGAATACACCACTATTGATTTCGAATCCTGCGCTCTAAACGCGCTTCAATAATACATGCGTTTGCAAAAAATCACAAGTGGCATAGAATGGGGGCGTATGCATCATCCTCATCATCGGAAAAAGCGGCGCGCCGGCGCGTGGATCGCGCTCCTTATACTATTGGGAGTCGGCGCGGGATTTGTATTGGCTGCCAGGGGCGGGAAAAAATCGGTACCGTATGAGTTTATCACTCTGGAAAAAGGCGATCTGGTGCAGTCGGTGAGCGTTACCGGACGGGTGGTCCCCGAAGAGCGGGTGGAACTGGGATTTGAGGAAACGGGAAGGATAACGCGCATTGGGAGAAAAGTGGGGGAAAAGGCATTTCGCGGGGAAGCGCTCGCCGAGCTCGATGCCTCGAAAATCATGGCCGAACTCGCGGAGGCGGAGGCCGCGGCCAAAGCGGAAAAAGTAAAGCTCGAGGAACTTCGCCGCGGAGCGCGGATTGAGGACATCGAAGTAAAGAAAGCCGAGCTTGCGAAGACGGAGCAGGATCTTTCGAACGCCTACGGCAAGGTGCTTCAGACACTGGAAGATGCCTATGCGAAAGGCGATGACGCGGTTCGGGTAAAAACACTCGGAATTTTCAGCGGAGGACAAAGCGCCGGATACTGGTTTACTGTAAGTACGTGCGACAGTCAGTCGAAGGCGCGATCAGGTGAATTGCGCGGAGTTTCGGAAACGACTCTGCGGGACTGGAGGGCGACTCTTACGGGAATGACGGGGAGCGTAAGCGAAGAATATCGGCCGTTTCTCGAGGAGGAGGTGAAAAAGAGCGGAGCACGGCTGGGCACGCTACGTTTATTTTTGGAAACAACCGCATGGGCGATAAACGCAGACTGCCTTTCGGGAGAAACTTCGCTTGAGTCGTATAGAAAAAATATAAATACGGGAAGGGACGCCATCATAACCGCCATAGCGGGCGTGGAGGCGGTCGAGCAGGATATCGCGAGTGCAAAGCGGGCCCTGGAAACAAAAACAAGGGAACTGGAATTAAAGCAGGCCGGCGCCTCTCCTGAAGAATTGCGCGCCGCGGAACTGAAGGTGGAAGAGGCGGACGCGCGTGTAGCGAAAACCCAGGCAAGGAGAAACGGCATGATCCTCCGGGCTCCTTTTGACGGGGTGGTAACCGAAGAAAAGGCGAAAGAGGGCCAGATTATCGGCGCGAACGCTCCTGTGATGATTTTTATGTCCCAGGGGAGTCCCAAAGTGGAAGCGTTCGTACCCGAAGCGGACATCGCGAAAATAAAACCCGGTGACGGGGCCGACATCACTTTGGACGCGTATGAGGCGGACGACATTTTCCCCGCCCGGGTCGTTATGATCGATCCGGCGGAAACCCTGATAGAAGGGGTTGCAACATATAAAATAACCCTGAGATTTACGGGGGAGGACGCGCGCGTAAAGCCCGGCATGACCGCCGACATTGACATCATAACCGCGGTGCGGAACAGCACGCTTGCCGTGCCTCAGCGCGCCGTGATGGCGGAAGACGGAGCAAAATTCGTACGCGTACTGAAGGGAGAGAAGATCGAGCGTACGCGCGTTGCAACCGGCATCCGCGGATCAGACGGTCTGATTGAAGTAACGGAAGGGCTGGGGGAAGGCGACAAGGTAATTCTTTTCATAGATGACGAGGCCGATCATCGAGATTGAAAATCTGGAAAAAGCGTACGCCTCGGACGGCGTGGTAACGGAGGCGCTTCGCGGCGTCTCGTTTTCCGTGGCAAAAGGGGAGTTTGTCGCGATCATGGGCCCGTCGGGCTCGGGAAAATCGACGCTCCTCCATATTCTGGGATTTTTGGATCATCCGACGGGCGGATCGTACAAATTCGAAGGAAAGGACATTCATGAGTTTTCCGAAGAAGATGTCGCCTGGATACGCAATAAAAAACTGGGATTCGTCTTTCAGGCATTTAACCTTCTGCCGAGGACAAGTGTGCTGGAAAACGTGAAATTACCCTTCCTCTATTCGCACGAACCGGAAAGGGAGTGGGAGGGGCGCGCGGAACGCGCGATAGAATCCGTTGGTCTGGGGGCTCGCATGCATCATATTTCGTCAGAACTTTCGGGCGGCGAGCGGCAAAGGGTAGCGATCGCCCGCGCTCTGGTAAACGACCCGGAAGTCGTCTTTGCGGACGAGCCGACGGGAAATCTTGATACTGCCTCCGGAGGCGCGGTTATGGAAATCATGGGCCGCATTCATGGGGCCGGACACACGATTGTGCTTATTACCCACGAAGAACACATCGCGCGGTACGCAGAGCGCGTGATCCACATCCGCGACGGAAAAATGGAAAGCGACAGGAAAATAAAACATCATGCGTAAGCCCGTTTACACAGCGCTCAAAGGCCTGCATACGAATAAAACCCGTTCCGCACTCACGATTCTGGGAATCGTCATCGGCATCATGGCGATCGTACTCGTGATGTCCATTGGCGAGGGCGCGAACGCGCTCATAGTAAGTCAGGTGCAGGGGCTTGGTTCCAAGACTATGTTTATTGTTCCGGGCAAGGATCCCGGAGGACCATCGAATTTTTCTTCCATGTTTTCCGATTCGTTGAAAGAGCGGGAACTTCAGGCAATCTTAAAAAAGGCGAATGTCCCGACGCTCGCGGATGCGACGCCCATGGTCATGGTGCCGGGGAGCATTTCATGGAGGGGCGACACCTTTCCGCCCACCACGTTCGGCGCGTCGGAGATAATTGAAGAAATTCTCGATCTGCGGGTGGAGCGGGGATCATTTTTTTCGCGCGAAGAGATTCGGCAGAACGAAAGCGTAGCAGTAATCGGCCGCAAGGTATATGAAGATCTGTTTGGCGAAACAGATGCGGTAGGAGAAAGAGTAAAGATCAAGGGCCGGGCCTTTCGGGTAACCGGCGTGCTCGCGAAAAAGGGAAGGACCGGTCTTTTGGATGTGGATGAGGCGGTGATTATTCCGTACACGACGGCGCAAAGGCATTTAATGGGGACCGATCATTATAATGAAATTATAGCCCGCGCCGCATCCGAAGAGTCCGTCGCGCGAACCGTGCGCGACATCGAAGCGACCATTCGGGAGTTGCACGATATTACAGATCCCGAAGACGACGACTTCCATGTTCACACGCAGGAGGACATCGCCGAGCGCGTGGGTTCGATAACAGGGGTCTTGACCGCACTCCTCGCCTCTGTTGCGGCAATCTCGCTCCTTGTGGGCGGTATCGGCATCATGAACATCATGCTTGTTTCCGTAACCGAACGCACCAGGGAAATAGGGTTGCGCAAGGCCCTGGGCGCGACCGACGGAGATATTCTAACGCAGTTTCTTTTGGAATCCGTTATCCTGACATTGATCGGCGGGGTAGTCGGGATAGCGCTCGGCGCCTCGCTTTCCTTTGTCGCCTCCCTTGCGCTCTCAAAAGGACTCGGGGTATCATGGGCGTTCGCATTTCCGGTCCGGGGCGCTCTATTGGGAGTGGGAGTGTCGCTTGGTACCGGCCTTATTTTTGGCATCTATCCTGCGCGCCAAGCCGCGCAGAAAAGCCCGATCGAGGCCCTTCGGTATGAATAAACAAAAAGGAAACCTGATCCTCTTTGTGAGTCACGTTCCCCAGGACGTGTATTCGGCGCTGAAGCAATACGGGAAAAAACATCGGGAAAAATATACAATCGGAGCGATAAAGGATTTCCGTTCCGCGAAAAAGAAAGCGCATGAAGAAGGAGGGGAATCCGCCAACTGGCGGAAGGGGAAGGCAAGGCCGGATGTGGAAATTTTTTGCGCGTTAGACGATCCGGAAAAGATAAAAGAATGTTTGCGGCCGCACGAGGAAGATCTCGTCGCCATAACCTGCAGGGGAGAAACGCATATCTCGGATTTTATAAAAATCATTCCGCACGCGCCGTATCTGCGGACTCCGACCACGGAGTCGCTCAAATGGGCGACTGACAAAGTCATGATGCGCCGCGCAATGCGCGCGTACGACAAGGGCATTACCCCGAAGTTTTTGGTGGTTCAGCAAAACACAAAAGAAGCGAGAAGAGAAATAAAAGAAAAAATAGGATTCCCGCTTGTCTTAAAGCCGGCAAACCTGGCCGCGAGCTTGCTCGTAACCCCTTGCTTCCATGAAGAAGAACTGAATCATGCCCTGCGAAAATTTTTCAGAAAGATACGAAAGATATACAAAGACAATAACCGCCCGCAGGAGCCGAAAATTCTGGTGGAGGAATTTATGGAAGGAGGCATGTATTCCGTAGACGCCTATGTTTCCTCGCGCGGCGCCGTATGGTTTTGCCCCCTTGTGCACGTGGAAACCGGCCGCGCCGTGGGCTTTGATGATTTTTTCGCCTACAAAACGATGACGCCTACAACCTTGAGCGCGAAATCAATCCGCCTCGCCGAGAATACGGCGAAAAAAGCGATACGCGCGTTGGGCTTGAGGAGCGTTACGGCGCACGTTGAACTCATGCGCACCGAGCACGGATGGAAGGTGATAGAACTTGGTCCCCGCGTGGGCGGCTTTCGCGTAAAACTCTATAAGCTCGCCTTTGGTTTTGACCACGGCTTAAACGATATCCTGATCAGGATTCCGAAAAAGCCCCTTATAACGCAGAAGGCGAAGGGATACGCGGCCATGCTCCGGTTTTTCGCGAAAAAAGAAGGGGTGCTCGCGAGTTTGCAGGGCGTCCAAAAAATGAGAACTCTGAAGTCCCACGTCGAGGACAAGGTGAATAAAAAAATAGGAGAAAGGTGCGTGTTCGCGAAAAACGGAGGCCGGGGCGTGGTGGAGGTTACGCTTTTCAATAAATCGCGCTCTCTTCTGCAGGCCGACATCCGCCGCCTGGAGCAGATGATAAAAATTGAAACGAAATAAAAGTGTGGTATAGTATAATAAATACAAACATATAGTAGCTCTTTGTTTGCTTACAAAACTCAAAAAGAGAAGGAATATGTTGTAAATATATTCAATCCGGTGCTTACGCATATTTTCAAGCAATGCAAGTGCGCCACCAAAAACAAAGAGGGGTATGGGAAAGCGAACATAAAAATCCATGTGTTTTTCCGCATCTTGACCGAAATGAAGTTTCAGGTGGGGTTGTAGAGTTTTGGAGCTGGATTAAGAAATTTAAAAATAGCGCCCCAGGACCAATCCGTGGGCTTGAAATATGTTGCGGCAAAGGAAGGAATGTGCTTTGGCTCGCAGGACAGGGTGCGCATATGATCGGATTCGATTTTGCAAAGCATGCCATTCGTACTGCACGTAGTCGTATGCCGTACGAACAAAAAGGGCGCGCAATATTTTTATGCCATGACGCAATCTCAAGATGGCCATTCAAGTCAAAATCATTTGATTTTACAATAGATTGTTTCGGATCGACAGATATAGAGGGTGAAATAAACCGATCCTTTGTTCGTCAAGAGATTTTGCGCGTCCTGAAACTCGGTGGCCATCACTTTCTATACACAAACTCGGTGAAAAGCGAATTTTATAAAAAGATGGCAGCGCAAAAAGTTTCTGGAGAGAAAAACGCCTACCGCTATCCTGAAACCGGCAAGTTCGAAAAAGTGTATGATGATGAGGAATTGCGTGAGGCGTACAGCAATTTTATCCTCGTAGAATCAAGAGTTTTCAGTCGCACCTCCCTTGTTTTTAATAATAAATATACCTGGCACCACTATTGGAATATCTACCAAAAGCCTGAGGTGTGCCATGCATAATAAAAGTTTTGACACTGACAAATATATTGCGCTCCAAATTGAGCAGATTCGGAGCATGCTGGATCGCCCGGGAGAAAAAACATATCTCGAAATCGGCGGTAAATTAATTCAGGATCGGCACGCTGCGCGCGTTCTTCCGGGGTATAGGGAAGACGCTCGCTTCGAAATTATAAAACGATTGAGTCTCGAGGGGGATGTTGTGCTCGTCGTCTCGGCCCGAGATATTCTTCGCGGTCGTATCAGGGGAGATTTCAAAATCACCTACGATAAAGAAACGGTTCGCACCATCAGAGAGCTTGCAAAACGCGGCTTACCCATAAAGCACGTGGTGATAAGCATGATTGAACGGAACGGAGAGGTGTCCGATGAAATAATATCTTTCGAGGAAGATGTTGCCAGGGAAGGGGCGGTCTCGTATCGTTTCTTCGCTTCCTCAAATTATGAGCACTCCGCCATTGCCGTCGAAGACCTCAATCTCAACCCGTTCATAGATCTGCCTACTCGGTGTGTCATGGTGATCGGCCCGGGCGGCGGCAGCGGGAAATTCGGTATCTGCATAAGTCAGCTTTATCACGAAATGAAGCGGGGCGTCTCTCCCCGCTACTTTAGTCTTGGCGCTTTCCCGCTTTACGATCTCCCGCACACCCACCCCCTAAACCTCTCCTATCTCGCAGCATCTGCGGACATACAAGATAAGTTGTGCGAAGACCCATACGCCGCAAACTCTCTCCTCACTGAGCGGGAAATCGAAAATTATGCGCTTCTTCGGCAGCTGAGTCGCCTATTTGAAGTAGAAGGTAGCTATCTGAGAGAAATCGCTTCTGCAACCGACATGTGCGTAAGCGCACTTTCGAGGGGGATTATAAATGACGAAGAGGTACGACGAGAGGCCGGCGCGGAGATTGCACGTCGCTACATGCGTTACAAATTCGAAGTAGCTCGTGGGGAAGAAAAACCGGAAACACTGGAGCGCGTAAAAGAAATTCTCGACATGCTATGAAAAATCGCCTCATTGTATTCGAAGGTATAGATGGAAGTGGCAAGACGACGCTTTCCAATCTTTTATGTGAAAAATTGAATGTGGAGGGAACATTGACGATCTGGTACGAAGAACAGGAAGAAAAAGACAGAGGATTCAATATATTAAAACCATTCGTATCAAAAGAAACATCGAAAGAATCCAGCTTCCTTTTTTATCTTGCCTCCGCCATCCATAAGTCAGCATGTATTAGCGAGATACTCAAAACGCATTGGGTTATCTGCGACCGTTACGTTTATTCAACCCTCGCATATCATGCTGCCTACGGGGTCGACCTTAATATCGTTGCTCCGATCGAGCAATTGCCTATTAGAAAACCCGACTTTTTCTTCCTTCTTGACGTGGAAGAAGAGATAAGATTAAAGCGTCTTCGCGCGAGATCTTCGAGCACGCCAGACGATTTCCAGAAAAAAATTCCGGGCAGCTTCTTTGATGCCATGGAGCAGCATCTAAAACAACACAATCCGATAGTCATAAACACCTCCTTCTTATCGGTTGAAGAGGTTCTTGCGCAGATTTTTGCCCACATCTTAGGCCCTAAAATATATTTTTAATAATACATAATTAATATTGAAACGAAATAAAAGTGTGGTATACTGAATCCATGAAAATAAGCGCGGCAATATTGATCCTCTGCTTTCTCGCCATCGTGGGCGTGGGCGCCTTTTTCATGGGGGGCGACATGGCCGAACACGAGTCCTGCCTCGCGACCGCGATCAACGGGTTTTCCTGCCCCACGGAAAGTATTGTCGGAGAAACCTTTTTCCACATGAACGCGGCGCGGGCGTTGACGGCCTTCCTTCTTATCGCGCCATTTCTTCTTTTTGCGTTTTTTGTTACGCGGATAAAGACACAGGCCGCTCCGCAGATGATGCGAATAGCCGTCCTCCGCGGAAATCGAATTTCACGGATAGTCCCGCAAGCCTCGAATCTCATTCGCTGGAGAGCGCTCCACGAAACAAGCCCCACGGAAGAATAGAAGGCGTCCGAAGAAACGACGAGTCGAAGTCGTATTTTCGAACGCACGAAACCCATACATGGGTTTTTTGATCTTTGGAGATCGAATCTTTTTATGAGATACGATCTCGTAAATCTCGTAAATAAAATATGAAAACAAAAAACATTCTCGTAGGAATAGGAATCGTTGCCTTCCTGGGGATTCTTTTCTGGGTGGGCAGAAACAACACAAAGCAGGTAGAGCGGGTCGAAGGGCCAAGAGTAGAATCATCGCTTACCGCAAACACATCATCGTACGATTTCGGAACTATCCGAATGAAAGACGGCAACGTGGAAAAAGTGTTTGAAGTGAAAAACGAGGGAGATAAAGAAATCCGCTTCGCGAATGTCTTTACTTCCTGCATGTGCACAACCGCGTACTTGGAAAAAGGGGGGGAAAGACAGGGTCCGTTCGGTATGCCGGGACACGGTCCGTCCGCGCGTCCGAGAATCTCCGTGGCCCCGGGAGAAATGCTTCGCGTCCGCGTGGTCTTTGATCCGAACGCGCACGGACCCGCGGGCGTAGGGCTCATGGAACGCACAATTCATTTGGTCGAAGAAAACGGCGCGGAAGAGACGTTCTCCATTCGTTCGATGGTAACCCCCTAATTATGAACAAAAAATTCATTGCGTTAATAGGGGCGGTGGTTCTTGTTTTTGGGGGCGTGCTCGCGCTTCGCCTTGCGGGAGGAGCGGAATTTGTATGGAGCATCTCAAAAGGGGGAACATTTCTCCTCCCGCTCGTAACTATTGCGGCGCTCATTGACTCAATAAATCCGTGCGCTTTCTCCGTGCTCTTTCTCACCATCGCGTTCCTGCTCTCCATCGGCCGCCTGAAAAACGAAATATGGAAAATCGGCGGCGCCTACATCGCGGGTCTCTTCGTAGTGTATATTCTGATAGGCCTCGGCATCCTCCAGGCGCTCCATATTCTGAATACCCCGCACTTCATGGCAAAAGCCGGAGCAGTGCTTCTTATCGCCTTGGGCGTAATAAACCTCATCAATCACTTCATTCCGCGCTTTCCCATAAAATTAAAAATCCCGAGTATCGCCCACGGAACAATCGCGCGACTCATAGAAAAAGGGTCCATGCCAACCGCGTTTGGTTTGGGAATGCTCGTGGGGCTTTGTGAGTTCCCGTGCACCGGCGGGCCGTATCTCATGATACTGGGCCTCCTGCACGACTCGACAAATTACGTAAGGGGATTTGCCTACCTAATTTACTACAACATTCTCTTTGTCTTGCCGCTTGTGCTCATCATGGCGCTCGCAGGACATAGGCAGGTTCTGGAAAAGGTCGAGCAGTGGAAAAAGGAGCATACGGGCAAAATGAAACTCTGGAGCGGAATCCTCATGATTTTACTCGCAGCATTCATTTTGCTGGTGTAGGAAATATGGACGAAAAAAAATTCCAGGAACTAATAAAAAAAGTGGAACAGATGAAAGCGTCAGGTACGGTGGATCTTTCAACCGAAGAAGACCTCTCTTTCGCGGTTATGAACTTAATCTCGCTCGAGGAGCACTTCTTCTGCACCGGAGAAAAAACCGGCAAGGACGAGTATTTTGATATGCTCCGCGAAGTGCGCGAAGTCCGCAAGGCGCTCCTCGCCCGCATGGTGCCGAAGCATGAGGGGGAAACGTGGTGCGTGTCCAAGCACCTTCTCGCGACCGCTATGCGCCTTATCGAGGTCGGCACGAAACTCCAAGGAGATGGCGAAAAAGAAAAAGCAAAAGAAACCTTTGACTACGCATGGAAAATCTACTCGCTTTTTTGGGGCTTGCGCCTGAAACTCATTGACCTGCCGGAGATAAAAGAGGAAGCCCTTCGACAGGCTCAGGGTAAACCATGGACATTAAAAGATATCATGGAAAAAATGGTCGATTGTTGTGAAGAATAAAAACATGAAAAACATTTTAGTTATCGGAGGGGTCGTAATCGTGTTGGGTGCGATAATGTGGTATTTCGCGCGTCCAAAGTCGGCATACGGAGACCTTGACTCCTTTGCTCAGTGCCTCGCTTCGCATGAAGTAACCATGTATGGAGCCGAATGGTGTTCGCACTGCCAGAATGAAAAAAAATGGTTCGGAAAATCGTTTAGATACGTGCCGTACGTGGAATGCCCTGATAATCCGAAGCGTTGTCTTGAGAAGGGAGTGGAAGGGTACCCGACCTGGATATTGCCGGATGGCACGAGGCTGGAAGGGGAGCAGGGGCCGGAGCGCCTGTCTGCAATAAGCGGCTGCGCCCTGCCAAAGTTTTAACGACGGCGGGCTGTGCCCTTCCGAAAGAGAAGAAAATAAATTAATATAGAAGACATGAAAACATACATCATACCGATATTCGCGATTCTCGTCGCCGGAGTTCTTTCGTGGGCCGCGTGGCAGGAAGAGGGGGGTGTGCCGTCTTTTAGTAGAGAGCCCCATGTCGCAATGGAAGACGTGGTTCTTCCTGTGGTCTGGGGAGATATCGGCGTCCGATTGGTGGAAAAAGGAGTGATCGATTGGGAGAGGTTTGCCTCAATCTACGAATCAAGGGGAGGATTGGGAGAAGAAGAGGCGCTTTTGAAGGGCGGCATGGAATTGAAAGAAATCCGTATGACCGCGGAAAATTCCGGAGAACTCTTGAACATCCTCTGGGCATTCGGTCTTGCGAATAAAAACGAGATTCTGGAAAAAGGGCCAATGACCGATCCGCGTTATGGCGGAGCAGAAAATTTTGCCTCAACCGGCGGATGGACTATCGCAAAAGGCGATGCCATGGAGCACTACAGCGCGTATGAATTGGTGAAACTGACAGAAGATCAGCAGAAAAAAGTGGAACGCGTCTCCCAGGGCATCTACCGGCCCTGTTGCGGAAACTCCACCTACTTCCCGGACTGCAACCACGGCATGGCAATGCTTGGTCTTTTGGAGCTTATGGCCGCCAATAATGTTTCGGAAAATGAGATGTATGAGGTGGCCTACAGGGTAAACCGCCTCTGGTTCCCGAGCACCTACGAAACCATAGACACCTACGTTAAGGAACGCGGGCTGGAAAATAAAGTGACGGCAAAAGAACTTTTGGGAATTGAATACTCAAGCGGCCAGGGGTATCAAAATATTCTTTCGCAGGTAAAAAATCTTCCAAAGCCGCAAGGAGCAAGTTGCGGAGTATAAGGAATCTCTAATCTCTAATTTCTAATCTCTAAAAAAATTCAAAATTCAAATATCAAAAACGTTTTTAAGTTTTGGTATTCGATTCGCCAGTCGGCGAATGTTTAGGATTTAGAGATTAGAATTTAGAATTTTGTTTATATGTATACCTGTCCTATGCACCCCGAGGTGCAAAAGGAGCGCGAAGGGCTTTGTCCGGACTGTGGAATGAAGCTTGTACCCGCGAACGAAGCGCACCCTATGTGCTGCGCGCATGAAAGTACGCCGAAAAACACTCACGACAAGCACGCGGGGCACCATACCTTCTCGTTCCTGCAAAAATTTTGGATTTCACTCGCGCTCACCATACCCGTACTGGCGTACTCCGAGCTTCCGGAAAAGTTTCTCGGCTGGAAGGCGCCGGCATTTGCCGGAACAGAATATTTGCCGCTTGTTTTGGGAAGCATTATTTTTTGGTACGGCGGTTGGATATTTTTGATAAGCGCGTGGCGGGAAATAAAAGGGCGCCTGCCCGGCATGATGACTTTGATTGCGATTGCCATTACCGCGGCATACGTCTGGAGCGCGTACCAGACCTTTCGGGGCGGGCACACGCTTTTCTGGGAACTTACGACGCTTATCACAATCATGCTTTTGGGCCATTGGATTGAAATGAAGGCCGTGCAAGGCGCCAAAGGCGCGCTCCGCGAGTTATCAAAACTCTTGCCAGACACCGCGGAAGTCAAAAGAGGGGAGGAGACAAAAATTATTCCACTCGAAGAAGTGCGAGAAAAAGACATTGTGATTATCCGTCCGGGCGGAAAGGTCCCGGTTGACGGAAAAATAATCGAAGGAAGAACCGAAATAAACGAGTCAATCGTAACCGGAGAATCCAAGCCCGTGGAAAAAAAAGAAGGGGATAAGGTGATTGCCGGAACAACGAACGGAGACGGAACTATTTTTGTGGAAGTAACTGAAATCGGCGAACACACCTTTCTTGCGGGCATCATGCGCCTGGTTGAAGAAGCCGAACGCTCAAAGTCCCGTCTCCAGACCCTTTCCGACAAGGCCGCGCTCTATCTTACAGGCGTGGCGGTAGTGGTAGGGGGAGGCGCGCTGGGCGGCTGGCTCGTCTTGGGCGCGGCTCCCGCATTCGCGGTTGAGAGATTCGTGGCAGTTCTTGTCATCGCCTGCCCGCACGCGCTCGGTCTCGCGATTCCTCTTGTCGCATCAATTTCAACCACGCTTTCCGCCCGTTCCGGATTTTTGGTAAAAAATCGTTTGGCACTTGAGGAAGCCCGGCGCATGGATATAGTGGTATTCGACAAAACCGGAACACTAACCAAGGGAGAATTTGGCGTTACTCGCGTAATTACTGAGGTATTGCCAATTACCGAATTACTGCAGATAGCCGCCTCAGTGGACGCCCACTCCGAACACCCCATCGCGAAAGCGATTGTGTCATACGCGAAGGAAAAAAATATCACGCCTCTGCCGATTACAAATTTCAGGCGCGTGCCGGGCAAAGGGGCGGAAGCGGAAATAAACGGAGAAAAAGTATTTGTGGGAAGGGAGCCCTTCGACGGGGCTCAGGGTAAAGAGGATTCGTCGGGTGAAGTAGAAACAAAAGTGGTGGTTATAAAAAACAATGAAATCCTTGGCGCGCTTTTCCTTCGCGACGTTATTCGTGAAGAAGCAAAAGAAGCAATCGAGGAACTTCAAAAGCAGGGAATAGAAGTGGCAATGATAACCGGCGACTCGGATTCCGTCGCGCAAGCGGTGGCGAAAGAACTGGGGATCCAAACCTTCTTTTCCCGCGTGCTTCCGCACGAAAAATCAGAAAAGGTGAAACTGCTGAAAGCGCAGGGAAAGCGTGTCGCGTTTGTGGGCGACGGCGTAAACGACGCCCCGGCCCTTGCCGAGGCAAACGTGGGTATCGCGATCGGCGCGGGCACGAATGTGGCAGTCGAGTCCGCGGGCATTATTCTTGTGCGCAATAATCCAAAAGACATCGCGACAATTTTCCGCCTCTCAAAAGCAACATACCGCAAAATGCTCCAAAACCTTTTCTGGGCAAGCGGATATAATGTAATTGCCATGCCTTTGGCCGCCGGCATATTGGCAAGCAGGGGCGTCATGCTCGAACCCGCGGCAAGCGCGATTTTGATGTCCTTCTCCACCGTGATCGTGGCGGCAAACGCGCTTATGCTAAAACGATTCAAATTCTAAAAGGTCGTATAAGTTGTAAAAAAGAAAATATGAAAAAAATAATAATTACAGCAATACTGGCTCTCGTATTTTCCGCGACCGGAGCAATGGCGCATGGGCCGATGAGTTTTTCGGAGGCGGAAGGGTCAGGCGTTGGCATGATGCGGTTTGTGGAAGAAACAGCGATTGCAAACCCCGAACTTCATGAAGAAATGGAAGGTCTTATGCAAAAAATGATGGAAGGGACGCTGACCGAAGAAGAGGCGGGGAAGGTGGCGGAATACATGAAGCAATATCCGGGCCCGCAGGGAATGATGATTGGCCGCATGATGAGCGGAGGCGGAATGGGATTGCGCGGCGGCAAAACCGGCGGATGGGGAGACATGATGGGTAATTGGGCGGGAGGCGCCGCCTGGTGGCACGGCACATGGTTCCTGTGGGTACATGTCATCAGCTTCATTTTGGTTTGGGCGTTTCTCGCTCTTGCCATTATCGCGCTCTGGAAGTGGCTGGAAAAGCAGAAGTAAGACACAACTCTTGGCATTTTTTGATGGCGCAGGCACAACCACCCGCATCCTCAAATAACCCACATATGTGGTTAGTTTGAAGACATATAAAAATGTCTGCCTTTCGTCCGATCGGACGAAAGGCAGACAGGAAGCCGATGTTGCGCGAAAAAGAGAAAAGTGTATAATAAAAATATGCAAAAAGAAAAACAGACATCGTTTGTAAATAATGTGCCGAGCCCGGCAATTCCACCTACCCTCTAGGGCACGTGTTCTTGCCGCAATAATATCCGGAAACAAAGCCCCCATGAGGGGGTGATTTTTTTGTTTTCTGGAGAAAGCCCATCGGCAAAAATGTATTTCCTCCAGGAAACAAAGGTTTCTTGGCGGGCGTACACGACGTGCGCGGGTTCTTTGAAAGAAGGGGAAATCCGTGGAAAAACGGCAAACCCTTGTCGTGAAGTTCGGAACCGCGGTGCTCACGCGGTATGGGAAGATCCGGCAGGATGTGCTGGGGGAATTCGCGGGGCAGGTGGTCCGGACAATGGAAGAGCGGGAACCTGTCTTCGTGGTTCTTGTGAGTTCGGGCGCCATACAGATGGGGCGGCAATGTCTCCGCGCGAACGGCGGTCCGAACAGCAAAATCGATGACAAGAAACTCCTTGCCGCGACCGGTCAGCACCATCTCATGAATGCGTGGAGGGAGACATTCGCCTCATACGGACGCGAGGTCGCGCAAGTGCTGCTCACGCACGCGAACTGGGAGAATGAACACGAACGGAAAAGTGTCGGCGAACTTCTCCAATCGTGCAAAGACACGGGAATCGTCCCGATCGTGAACGAAAACGATCCTGTCTCGGATATTGAAATCCACCTCATGGAAAGGAAGATAAGCGAGAACGACATCCTCGCGGCATGCGTCGCAAACCTCGTCGGGGCGGAGGGCACTCTCTTCCTGACAAAAAGTGGAGGAATCCGCGCCTACGAAGAAAGCGCGAAAGGGCGGATAGTCCGCGAGATCAATGTGCGGGATCTGGGCCTGGTGGACGTGGGGCAGGGCACTGCGAGCGGACGCGGGGGAATGGCAAGAAAATTTGACGCAATCCGCATGTGCGTCGAGGAAAATTCTGCCATGCGCGTTGCGGTCGCGGGACGACAAAAGGACGCGATCGTCCGCTTCGCAAAAGGCCTTCCGGTCGGCACGCGGATTTTGACTGAAACGAAGTAGCAAAAACTATTCCGCAAAGCGGCTCATCAGAAATGGGCCGCTTGTTATTTCTGGCGTATAAAGTTATCCCCAGAAACGCCTTTTGACATGAACAGGGAAGGGGAAGGATAATGAAATTATATTCAGGATTTCGAAATAAAGAATATGCAAACCCACACGAAAACAATAAAGACAAAAGACGTGCATGAATTTAAATTGGAGCATCTGGAGCACTTTCCCGAAACCGTGTACCAGAGAAATGCCGTTCTCTATACCCTGATGGCAAATCCAAAACGCTTGCACATCCTGAATCTCTTGGCGCAGGAGGAAATGACGGTTCAGGAACTGGCGGAAGCGGTAGGGTGCAGAATGGCAAATATCTCCCAGCACCTGTCTGTCTTGCGCGCGAACAAATTTGTCTTTGCAAGAAGGGAAGGAACCAATATCTACTACCGAATTTCCAATCCAAAAATCGTGGAGCCGTGCCGAATTTTTAAGGAATTATATGCAGGATAACCTTTTGAAAAAAATGGAATGGGTGCTGCGCATCGCGATCGCGGGAGAGTTTTTCGGGCATGGCATCTTTGCGCTTCAGGGAAAAGAGGCCTGGATCGGTTGGTTTGAGAAACTCGTGGGAATCGGGCCGGAACTCGCTTCGCAGATTCTTCCTTTGATCGGCATCATGGATATCGTGGTCGCAGTCGTCGTCCTTGTAAAGCCGTTTCGAATAGTACTCCTCTGGGCAGCGGCATGGGGATTGTGGACAGCGCTTCTCCGCCCCCTTGTGGGAGAGCCGGTCTGGGATTTCGTGGAACGATGGGCAAACTGGGGAGCGCCGCTCGCGCTTTTCCTCCTCTATCAATATGGGAAAAAGCGCGGGAAAGAAGTTGATGTATAATAATATGGAAATGAAACGGATCGCGACAATTTTTTTGCAGATATCTTTGGGGTGGCTCATGTTCTACGCGGGAGTGACGAAAATTTTGAATCCCGCATGGAGCGCGGAGGGATACTTGAAGGGCGCGAAAACGTTTTCCGGTTTCTACACCTCGCTTACAAGTCCGTCTGTGTTGCCATTTGTAAATTTTTTGAATGAATGGGGCCTTACCTTGATCGGGGTCGCGCTTTTGGCGGGAATTATGGTACGCTGGGCATCGATCGGAGGGGTGCTGCTCATGCTCCTCTATTACTTTCCGGTCCTCGCGTTTCCAAAAGTAGGGGAGCATAGTTATATCGTGGACGAGCATGTTATTTATATCGGAGCGTTTTTGATGCTCATGAATTTTCACAAAGCGCACGGATTCAGCCTGAAGTGGGTCATAGACAAAGGCGAATAACCGCTCCCAAACTACAAATCTTCTGAATCAACGAATAACGTATTTGTAGATTCGGACCATTCGTAGGTTCGGAGCGGACTAAAACATTCAAACATTCGAATATAAGAAATAATAAATAAAATATAAGGTCAAAAAAGTTGCGTGAAGTCGGGGAAGCGGGTGAGAGTCCCGCGCAGTACCGCTACGGTGTGTCCCGCCAGCCATTTACTTGGATTGGAAGGCGGGACAAGCCCGAGAACCGGACACGCGAGAAGATAATACTCGTCATTTCTTCGAGCAAGGGAATGAATGGAAGGAGGCGCGCACCTTTTCCTTCATTCCCGCCACCGAAGAAGGCGGGATACATGTTTATGTGGGGTAAAAAAATAGTCGGAGGAATACTCGTTTTGGCATTTGCGAGCCTCTCGTTCGGATTTCCGGGGCGGGTAAAAGGCGATATCGAGGAGGGAGTTGTGTATTTGGAAAACAAACAGGCGAATCCATGGATAACCATGGCGCTTGCGGCCGCAGGCAAAAATCCCTCTGTTGAATACTTGAAAAATACCGCGGCAGGAAGCGCGCTCGCGGTTGAGGCGCCGATACTGGCGCTTGCGGCCGCAGGCAAAAATCCGAGCACATATCCGAACACAAACCTTGTTTCGGCGTTAAAGGGCTTCGCGCAAAATAATCAGATTGGAGACGCGGGGTTAGTGAATGACGATATTTTTGGAATACTTGCTCTTATTGCCGCAGGCGAGCCCGCCTCAAGCCCGGAAGTTCAGGCATCTCTCGGATTTCTTCTTGCGAACCAAAATCCGGACGGGAGTTGGTCATACGGAGTGGGAGGAAGCGGGGACACGAATACCACGGCCGCGGGAATAATGGCATTGAAGGCCGGAGGAAAGGCAAACGCGGATACAGCAATTCAAAAAGCAGTCGCATATCTGAGGGGTGCGCAAAACAATGACGCCGGATTCCCTTATGATCCAAAAAGTCCGTATGGAACTTCAAGCGACGCATCATCGGACGCCTGGGCACTTTCAGCGATATATTCTTTGGGAGAACTGCCGGGCGCGTGGAGTAAAGGGAGCGCAACTCCGCTTACACACCTTTCATCTCTGCAAAAAGCCGGAGGATTCTTTGTAAATCAGGAGGGTGCGACTGAAACGTCATTTACTCCAACGGAAACCGCGTATGCCTTGATCGCGCTTTTTGGCAAATGGTATCCGGTTACGCGATCCGCAAGCGACGCACCGCTTGTGGAGTACGCATTTCAGGGATCAAACTCCGTGGTTTGTGAAGGAGAGATCCGCGCGTGGGACGCCTTGGAACTCGTGAAAGATGCGGCAGGCGCCTGCAACTTTACGTATGAAATAGAAGAAACTTCGTTTGGTCCGTACCTTAAAACTATCAACACGGACACGGCAGCAGGCATGAAGGGTTGGATGTATGCGGTTAATATGACGGCTCCGAGCGTAGGGGCGGCGGACTATGTTCTGCAAGACGGCGATGATGTTTTCTGGCGTTACGGCACTTGGGAAGAGATGCAGGCATCTCTTGGAGAAAGAACAGAAACCGCGATTCCGCTTGAAATAACAGTTGATGGAGAAGGCGCGGGCGGTCCGCCAGCCGGCGGAGCCGGAGGCGGCTCCTTGCCCGAGGTTTCATTTATAATCGCAAACCCTGATGACACCGCTCCCTCATTTGCATTTGGAAGCGCAAAAACCGGAGAAGCGCTCGAAAAAATAATCAAAATAACGAACAACGGACAGAAGGCGCTCCACCTGGAAAGTGTGGTAACCGGAGACGTACTCTTTCGCGAAAACCTGAAGGTGGAGGGAGGAAGTTGGAGAGTATTTGAGACAGATCTTTCCTCAAACCAAAGCAAGGATACAAAAATAGAAGTGCGGATACCGAGCGGATATCAAGGTCGGGGCAGAAAAACAGGGACCCTCACGTTTTGGGGGGTTGCTGAATAAAAAAAATGCAAGAAACAAAGCATAGGATACAAATCATAGCCCCGATTCTTTTGTTCGGAATGTGGAGTGCCGCGCACGCCGCCGGAGTGAGCGTCTCCCCGGCAAAAGTAGAAATCAAAGGCGAGGTGGGCAAGGCGGGGGGGGAAATAATACGCGTAAAAAATCCAAGCACGGATGTTTCGCTCTTTAATATCTATCCGGACGAAATGGAAGAAGTCGTACGGGCAATACCCTCAAGCTTTGTGTTGGAAGGAGGAGCGGAACGGGAGGTGATGATAGAAGCGCGTCCGCGACGCGATGGCGTGGCGGTAAGCACGCTTTCGGTGCGGGCAGAAGCGCTTTCAAAAGAAGTCCTGGGGGGGGCTGCGGGAGTAAAAATCCCGATACATCTTGAGATACAAAAACCATCGCCCTACCTCGCGAGTATCGCGCTCATATTGCAAAAAGGCGGGGGGTGGGTCGCGCTCTTTATCGCGCTTCTCATTATGGCGGGAATAACATTCGGGTACGGGATTAAGGAAATAAAACGCGCATGAAAAAATACTGGATACAAATCGGGATGCTGGTATGCGGAGCTCTATTGGGATTCCTTGTCGGGAGTGCGCGAAGTAATGAGTCCGCGCCTCCTGCGTCTTTTCCAAAACAAGAATCTGCCTGGATCATAATTGAGGAAGACGCGGGGAG
>CAYXNB010000005.1:0-28746 GCA_964466475.1 uncultured Candidatus Saccharibacteria bacterium | reverse complement strand
TATATGGTCTAAAAAGCACATTTATTGATGGTTTCGCGGGTTTTCCACAAGTAAGTTGACTTATATCAAAAATTGTGATATAAATTATATATGCCCAGTAGTGAAAACTCGATTATATTTACTACCCGAGGCATTCATAAATATCAAAGTAAAATCAGTATAATTTATCAAACTTGGTAAGATTTATTATTATCGAGTTTCTACTACTGGGTATGCCGAAAAACATAGAAAATTTTATAGAAAACCTGCTTTCCGTACTGAATCCGAAGCAAAAGAGCGTGCTTGCCAAGCGTTTTGGTTTGGAGGGGAAAAAAGAAACGCTTCAGGAGATCGGAAACTCTTTGGGCATTACCCGTGAACGCGTCCGTCAGATTGAAAACCAGGGCCTGGAGAAGATTCGCAAGGAGGCGCGCGAGCACTTGCGAGATCTTGTGGAAATGGCGAGGCGCCATCTGGAATCCGTGGGCGGGGTGCGTGAGGATCAAATGTTTATCAAGGAGGTGCAGAAACTCGCGGACGCGGGCGATTCCCCGAATCTCGGGAACAAGATCCGGTTTTTCTTTTTTGCGGCAGGCGAGCCGCTCTATTCGAGGGAAACTCCTTCCACCAAAAATTTTTGGTATCTTGCCAGTGAGGCGAAGTCGCGCCTGGAGGAGGTTGTGGAGAAGATGCTTCGCATATGCAAGACAGAAGACAAGGAAAAAATTCTTTACGACAAAAAATTCCTTTCCGAGATTGCCAATCTTTCGGAAATCAATCTCCTTTCCATTTCTAAAAAATTCGGATGGAACGCGTTCGGCGACTTCGGTCTCGCTTCCTGGCCTGAAATTACTCCGAAGAATATCCGTGACAAAGCGTATCTCGCGGTACGGAAACACGGGAAGCCCCTGCACTTTGAGGAGATCGCGGACGTTATTTATGAAAAAGGCGTGAGCGCCCGGCCCGTAAACGTGCAGACCGTGCATAATGAACTTATCAAAGACAAGCGTTTTGTTTTGGTTGGCCGCGGCATCTATGGATTGCGCGAACATGGATACGAGGAGGGTACGGTGAAGGACGTTATCGCGACTCTTATTAAAACCCACGGCCCTTTGGAGGCCAAGCGAGTCATAGGTCTGGTGAATGAAAGGCGCCTTCTTCGCGAGAACACGATTCTTTTGAATCTTCAGAATCGGAAGAACTTCCGGCGTTTGCCGGATGGCAGGTACGACGTCCACGAGGCATAACCATTTTTGCGCAAAATCCCGCCGTTCGGCGGGATTTTGTGTTACAATAATTGCGTGATCAAGGATCTTGTAAATACAATCGGAGACATCGTCGTAGAGCTTTTCAAGCAGTGGGAAACGTGGGCGATTCTTTTCATCGCCGGATTTGCCGGAATATTTTTCGTGCTGCCCCTTAATGCGCGCGGAGCAATCTGGTGGTTCCTTTCCGCTACCTGGTGGATCTGGGCGTTTCTTATCGCGTGGCGCCTCTTTCTTTCTCTCTGGCTTTTTTGGAGGCAGACCCTTTTTCAGAAGGAAATTCGATGGACGATGTGGGAGATCAGGATTCCCCGGAGCAACGAGAAGGGGGCCGAGGCCATGGAATCCGTACTTCTTGCGATGCACGGGCTAACCAACGCGGCCGGGGACCCGAGGGAACGCTGGTGGGACGGAGAAATCACCCGCTCTCTCGCCCTTGAGATGGTCAGTTTCGGGGGGGAGATTCATTTTTACCTCCGGGGATATTATAAGATAGCAAATATTATTGAGGCCAATTTTCATTCTCATTATCCGGACGTTGAGCTCGTGCGCGTTGAGGATTACGCGACGAGCCGTCTTCCCCAAACGCTTGAAGAGATTTATGCCGAGGGCAAGGATATTTACGGAGGAGAGCTTGTCCTGGAGAAAGATCCGGTAATACCTCTAAAGACGTATAAGCATTTTTTGAACGATCCGGCGGAAGAAAAACGCGTTGATCCCATGGGCGCCTTCATGGAACTTTTGGGCAAGCTGGAGCCCGGAGAAATCACGGCAATTCAGATCATTCTCGAGGGGCGCGGCAGCGACTGGACTGCGGCCGCGAAAAAATATATCGAAGAGTTTAAGGAAAAAACAAGCGGAAAGCATACCATTACCACGGAAGCGGGAACCCAGACCACGATTAATGTGCGTACTCCCGGGGAAACCGAGATTTTGAAGGAAATGGAGGAGAATGTCGGCAAGGTCGTGTTCAACGCCACAATCCGCGCTTTGTATATTTCCAAGCAGGAGGGGTTTTATGACGCGTATCCGAGGCGTGGAATCCGTTCTGCTTTTAACCAGTATAGCGGTATCAGCCGGAACAATTTTGACTGGAATGAGCATCAGATAACCCGAGCAAAAGTCTGGTATTTCCCCTTTTTATTTCCCCGTATGCGCGTGGAGTTCCGCAAGCAGCGGCTTTTATTCAATTATCTCGAGCGCAACACTCCTTGGGAAACCTTTATGTCTAAATTGCTTACTTCTCATGTCATGCATTTAAATTTTTATATGAAAACTTCAATCTTAAACACTGAGGCGATCGCTTCGATTTTTCATCCGCCTACGGACCTTGTGTTGACGACCCCCCATATCCCGCGGCAGGAATCTCGCCGCGCGGGTCCGCAGTCGGGCATTCCTATTTTCGGAGATGATGCGGACATAGAAAAATATCAATGAAGATTATGCGGTTTTTTCTTATCATCTGGGAAACTATAAGATCCGCGCCCTGGCTCCCGTATTACCTTATCGTGAAGTATGTTTTTCTAGGGCTTACGATTTTAGTTGTAGCTGCTTTTTTTGTTCTTTTGCCGTATGCGTGGAATTACGGCAGAGTTCCTTTTCGGTGGAAAAATGAGCCGAGAAAAAGGCGTGAACTTGTGCATACCGAAGTTATTCGCAGGCAGTGGGAGGCGCTTATCGAAAAATCGGAGTCCTCTCCGCCGGATTCGCTTTTGCAGGCGATTTTTCAGGCAGATGAGATCATTGACGAAGTTTTGCGCGCCATGGATCTGCCGGGCGAGCATATCGCAGATCGTCTGGAGTCCCTGAGTCCGGAAACCACCAAGTCCCTGGATCGTCTTTGGAGGGCGCATAGCGTAAAAAATAATCTCACGCATACGCCCGGATTTACCCTGACAGACCATCAGGCGCGCGTAGTGCTCGGCGATTACGAAGCATTTTTGAGGGAGATAGGAGTGATAAATTAAACTCTAAATTCTAATCTCTAAATCCTAAACAATTTCAAAATCCAAATATCAAAAACGTTTTTTTGTCTTGATCCGGCGAATGTTTAGAGATTAGGGTTTAGAGATTAGAGATTGAAAAAATATATGCCTCCAACACCAACACCCCCCCAGCGCGCAAAAGTTCAGCGCATTAAATACGCTCCTCCGCCACCGGAGCTTCCCATGTACGGGCGGGTAAATCCGCGCGAGGCCTCTTTTATCGGCCGCACCAATTATGTTGCCGCGCTTGAGGAAAAAAAATTTGTTTTCGGAATAAAACGGAAGGACCGCAGGCGTCACTTGTATGCAGTGGGGAAAAGCGGGGTGGGGAAGTCCAAGCTCCTTGAGCTTTTAATACGTCAGGACGTTGCTCACGGCGAAGGTCTTTGCGTCATGGACCCGCACGGCGATCTTGTGGACGCAACCCTGGACTTCATACCTGAAAATCGCATGGATGATGTTTGCGTCATAGACCCTTCGGATATGCAGTTTCCCGTTGCGTTTAATCCGCTCGCGAACGTTTCACCGGAATTCAAACACCAGCTGGCCCAGGGGCTCATTGAAGTTTTAAAAAAACAGTTCGGCGCGAACTGGACTCCCCGCCTGGAACATGTTTTCCGTTTTACGGTACTCGCGCTTCTGGACTATCCGCACGCCACCATGCGCGGCATGATATCCATGCTTACCGACAGAAATTACCGCCAAAAAGTAGTGGAACATATCGAGGACGATATGGTAAAACGCTTCTGGGCCATCGAGTTCGCGGACTGGTCGGAAAAATTTGACACCGACGCCATCATCCCCCTGGTGAACAAGCTCGGGCAGTTTCTTTCCGATCCTATGCTTCGCAATATCTTCGGGCAAAAAGAAAACAAGGTGGACATTGAAGATCTTATGAATCAAAAAAAGATCGTACTTATCAATCTCGCAAAAGGAAAAATAGGGGAGGAAAACTCTTCCTTTTTCGGCTCCATGTTTATTACCAAAATAAAGCAGGCCGGCATGGCGCGCGCTTATGTTCCGGAGTCCCAAAGGCATGATTTTTATCTCTACGTCGACGAGTTTCAAAATGTGGTTACCGAAACATTCGAGAATCTTTTGTCTGAAGCCCGCAAATACGCCATTTGCCTTACTATGGCGCACCAGTTTACCCAGCAGCTTTTAGACAGGGTCCTTGCCGCAGTTTTAGGAAATGTCGGGTCCATTATTGTTTTTCGTGTAGGAGGCGAAGACGCGGTAAGGCTCAAGCCGGAAATGGTTCCGGTCTTTGACCAAAAAGACATGATTAATCTGGGAGTCCGGGAATTCTATGTAAAGATGACGATAGACGGCGAAACGTACGATCCCTTTTCCGCCGAAACCTTAAAAGTTATCAACCCCCCGCATCGATCGTTTAAGGAAGAGATTGTTGCGGCCTCGCGCAAAAAATACGCCACGCGGCTGGAAGAGGCGAAGCGCCTCATGGAAGAAGAGGAGAAGGGAATCATGCGAAATGCGGAGGAGCGGGCCGCAATTTCCGGAAAATCGCCGGAAGGCCGGGTTGCGGTTCCGGCCATGGAGGAGCCGCTTATATAATTTATGAGGAGTAACTCGCGAGAACATCCCGGCATCCTTAAGGATGCCGGGATGTCGGATTTATGGTATCGTAGAACGCATGATTCTTGTGACCGGGTATGAAAATCCGGATCTTGATGTGGTTGCATGCGCGTATGGTTACGCCGAATTTTTAGTGAGAAAGGGGAGGGTTGCGGAGGCCGGGTTATTCGGCGCGCCCCAGCCTGAAGCGCAATTTGTTCTTGAGTATTTCAACATCGAAATTCCGGACGGAGAAGATCTTTATAGGCGTTCGGATCAGGTCACGCTGGTAGATACAAGTCATATCAACGACGTGCCGGATATTATTTCAATAGAAAAAGTATCCGAGGTCATAGATCACCGCACCATAAACGACGCGGAGAAATTTATAAACGCGGAAATCCACATTGAAGCGGTCGGCTCCTGCGCCACGCTTATTGCCGAGAAATTTCAAAAAGAAAGGATCCTGCCCTCGAAAGCAGCAGCCGGGATGCTTTATTCCGCAATTATCTCGAATACCGTGAACTTCATGGCCACGACGACGACCGAACGGGACAAACAAACGGCCTCTTGGCTCCTGAATCACATCTCCCTCCCAGAAACCCATATTCACGATATGTTCGCCTACAAATCGCGCCTCACAAGGCCGGTCAAAGACATATTAGTTGATGATTCCACGATTCGAGAGGTTGGCGGAAAATTCGTGAATATTTTGCAGCTGGAAATTGTCGGCGTCGAAAAATTCGTCGAGCAAAATGCCGATGAACTAAAGCGCATTGTCCGCGAAGTAAAGGAAGAAACAAAAGCGGACATTTGTTTTATCGTGCTTGTCGATATTGAAAAAGGTTTTAACGTATTTGTTACCGAAGAATCGTGGCTTCAAGAATTGCTCGACACTTTACTGGGTGTCCGTTTCGAAAACGGCCTCGCCCGCCGCGAAGGCGTTGTCATGCGCAAGCAGATCGGCCTTCTTTTATCGCAATATTTCTCACGGCCAGATACCAATGAAAAAACAAAACCTTGAAAACGTAAAAAAGGAATTACGAGGCAAACGGGGACTCGCTCTTGATATTGACGACACGCTTGCCGCAGTGCGTTTGTTTTGGTTCGAAGAAAAGATACGGCTTTTCGGAAACCCGGAAAATCTTCCGGCAAAAAAACTTATCGAAAAATACGGATACACGTATAATGTTCCGCACTGGAGGACCAAGGAAGTGGAGCGATGGGTGAATGAAATGTTTTCATCCCCGGATTATTGGGAAAACCTGCCGCTCATCGAGGGCGCGAACGAAGCCGTGAAAAAAATAAATGCCATCGTTCCTATCCTTTGTTACCTTACGGCAAGGCCAATTTACGCAACGGTTTCCACGGAAACATGGCTCAAAAAACATGGATTTCTCAAGCGTCCGGTTCTTGCGAATCCTGACTTTGAATACATGAACTCAAACAAATGGAAGGGAAGGACGCTTGCGGCCCTTTATCCTGAAATCCAAGGCATCATAGACGATAATCCGGAAATCATAGAAAATCTTCCCCCGGACTATCCGGGGAGTGTATACTTATACGGCGAATATATAAAAGACAACGCGCCGAAAACAAATATTCGAATTATTCCGTGCCGGACGTGGGACGACGCGCTTCGTGAAATCACAAACGAACATGGAACTCATTGACACAATCGCCCAGTTTTTTTTACTTTTGGGGGCCTTGGGAATTTTTTTGGTCGGGCGGAAAAACAAATGGGGTTTTTTGCTGGGGCTTATCTCCCAGCCCGCCTGGTTTGCGACCGCGATTATCCACAAGCAATGGGGTGTGTTTTTAACCACGCTTTTTTTCACTTTCAGTTGGGGATATGGCGCGTGGACATGGTTCAAAAATCCTCCGGCAAAGGGGGATATTGCAAAGGCGAAAAATTTGGTAGAATAAATCCATGATAAAAGCAATTCTCTTCGACGCCGACGGCGTAGTGGTAAAAGGCCCGAGATTCAGCGATATCTTGGAGGAAAAATACAGCATCACCCGCGATAAAACAGAGCCCTTTTTTTCCAGCGAATTTCAGATGGCGCAGATCGGGCGGGTCAATCTTCGGGAGGTGCTTATTCCGTATCTTGAGCGCTGGGGCTGGAACGGCACGGTGGATGATCTTATCAAAGTATGGTTTGAAAGCGTTTCTCCGGACACGCAGATGATTCAGAAAATCGGCGAGTTGCGCGCTAAGGGAATCAAGTGCTGTCTTGCTTCAAATCAGGAAAAACTTCGCGCCGCTTATCTTGCGAACGAAATGGGATTTGAAAAGGTGTTCGACAAGATATTTATTTCCGCCCACATCGGTCACAAAAAACCACTTGTGGAATTTTTTGAATATATCGCAGGCCATTTGGAGGGAATTAAAAAAGAGGAGATCCTGGTCTGGGATGACAAAGATACCAACGTTGACGCGGCGCGCGCCTTCGGGTTTCAGGCCGAGGCCTTTCGCGGTTTCGAGGATTTTTCCAAAAAATTAGAATCATATTTGAAATGATCGAAGTCGAAAAAAAATTTCGTATTACGAAAAAAGAGGAGGAGAAAATCGCCGAAGGCGCGAAGTTTATCGGCGAGTTTACGTTTTCGGACACGTATTACGATAAATCCAGTTATCCTTTGGCAAAAAAAGATATTTGGCTCCGTTCGCGCGACGGCAAATGGCAGTTAAAAATCGGGGAAGACGATTCCGGATCAGAGACGAAAAAATATATGGACTATTATGAAGAGGTGACCACGGAGGGCAGTATCCGCAAAATCCTCGGTATCGAGCACTATGCTTCCCTGGCAAGCGATCTCGAGGGGGACGGGTACACTCCGATTGCAACTTTTACCACGGTGCGCAGAAAATATGCCAAAGGTCCTTTTAATATCGATATTGACGAGGCGAGTTTCGGGTATGGCGTTGTTGAGATCGAGCGTTTCGCGGAAACGCGCCGCGGGATCGAAAAGGCGAGCGAGGATGTGATCGGATTCGCGAAAGAACACGGATTAAAGATAGAGGAAGTCCATGGCAAGGTGGTGGAGTATATTAGGCAGCACGATCCGGAAAATTACGCTTCTTTGCGGGAAGCGTGGAAGCGGGCGGGAATACGGTAGTGGCTAAGATTTCGTCTCGAGGGAACGGGTCTAATAACCGATTTTCGAGAGCCATTCTTCGTGCTCCCATTCCCAAAGTTTTTTCGCTCCCAGGAAGGCTGTAAAATCTCTTTCCCATTCCGGGAATTCCGCTATTTCAACCCGGCCTGTTACGGGGCCCCATTCGTGACCAAGGCAGTTTTTCATGTCCGTGTAATTTCCGTTTGTTCGCACTACGGCCTTGCCGCCCTTCCTGCGGAGGGTTGCGCCGCACCACACGCACGCCTGATCCTGATCAATGCGCAAGATCCAGCGCGTTTCGAGATTCGGCACCGCTTTTTTCATCGCGGCCATGTATGCTGATGTCTGCAGATTATAGTCGCGATAAATTGCCTGCGAAGTTTTAATATCCAGAATTCCGGTTTTACCTCCGATCGTTGCTATCGCGTCGAGCGTTCCCGCGTACCGTTCTTCGGGATGGTGCAGGCGGTATT
This sequence comes from uncultured Candidatus Saccharibacteria bacterium, assembly GCA_964466475.1. Taxonomy (GTDB): domain Bacteria; phylum Patescibacteriota; class Minisyncoccia; order UBA6257; family GWB1-50-10; genus JAUYPG01. Next base: position 20,349 of record CAYXNB010000005.1, on the reverse strand, counting down.
CCACGTATTCCGCGCGCACCTCGATCCGGTTTTCTTCCAAAAATTTTAAAAATCCCTCTATCGCTGGCTTGATGGGGTGGGGGATTTGAGGATTTTTGCCGGTCAAGATCCCTTCTATCACGTCGTGCACTAACGTACCTTCGGAGGCGGACTGTTCCTTCATCGCTTCGGCGGATTTGAAGTCCGGCATTTTGGCGTAGAAACGATAGAGCGCGGGTTTTGCTTTTATTCCCACTATTTTTGTAACCCGAGGGTACCAGCGATTTTCTATTTCGTATCCGCATTGCGATTTAAAGTCCTCGGGGTCTTTAAAGTCGGTCATACCAATTTTTCTGTGAGGTCATTTATGTTTCCCGCCCCCATCATGACCAGAATCGAAGATGAGCGCACCTGATTTTCGAGGGCGCGCGCGATTTTTTTTGAAAAGCCCGAGGTGTCGGCTATGTACTCCACCTGTGGTTTCGAATATTTTTTTCGAATCTCCTCAGCCAAGCGTTCTGAATTTATTTTTAATCCTTGATCCTTCATCCTTAATCCTCGTCGTTCTTCAGCGTCCCGTCCCGCAACCTGATACACGGGCAAGAGAATCAGATAATCGGCATCGCAAAATGCGTTTATGAAATCGGGAAAGAGAAGCTCAAGGCGCTTCATCTGGTGCGGCTGAAACACGCAGACCAGTTTTTTTCGGGGAAATTTTTCTTTAAACGCGCGGAGCGTTGCGCGAATTTCCGTCGGATGGTGCGCGTAGTCGTCGTATACATCAATTTTTGTTTGTTTCTTGTTTTTTCCGTCCCGTACGCTCATCATTCCGCGATGTTCCATTCTTCTCCACGAACCCATAAAGCGGGAAAAGGCGTGAAATATATCTTTGGTCGGAACTTTTAACGCCCGCAAAAGCGTATATGCCGCGAGCGCGTTTGCGACATTGTGCTCGCCCGGAATACGGAGAATTTTCCGGATGCGGGAGGATGCCGGATCTTTTAGCGAACACCATGTTATCCGAAACCCCCGTTTTTTCGCAATTGCTGAAATTCGTTTATGAAGCCGCGCGAGCGTCGTGTCGTCTTTGTTTACCACCAGGTGTCCGCCGGGCCTGATGTTCGCGATGAATCCCAAGAATGCCCTCTGAACTTCGGGAAAGGTTCCGTAATAGTCCAGGTGTTCCTTGTCGATATTGAGCACAATGGCGTGGGCGGGAGAATAGTGAGAAAACGCGCCGCCATATTCATCCGCTTCCACGACCAGATGTTTTCCTTCGCCGAGATAAAAATTAGAATCGCCGAATTCCCAGAGTTTCGTGCCGACGATAACCGTGGGGTCAAGTCCCGCGCGGATCATGGCGAGGGCGAGGAGGGAAGTGGTGGTGCTTTTTCCGTGCGATCCGGCTATGCCGATGGTCTCGTATTTTTTTGTTATCTCGCCGAGGGCCTCGGGGTACGTTTGAACCGGTATGCCGAGACGTTCCGCCTCTTGTATTTCGGGGTGGTTCGCGGGCACGGCGGCTGTCCGAATTATTAAATCTGTTCCCTTGACAACATTGCTAATTTTATGTCCTATTTTGGTCTTTATACCAATCTTTGCCAGGGCACGGGTTATCGCGCTCGCGCTTATGTCCGAGCCCGTTATAGCCCAGTTTTGGGCTAAAAAATAGCGTGCCAGGGCGCTCATTCCAATACCTCCGATACCTACCATGTGAAGCCGTTTCTTGGTCATATACAATGAAGTTATCTTACCATATTAATCACCGCCCAGATCTTTGCCTCCGTGAAATTCTTTATGAATATCCCTAAGTCGCTTGCTTGTTACGTGAGCGTATATTTGGGTTGCGGCAATGTGTTTGTGACCCAAAAACTCTTGCAAAATTCTTATATCAACCCCGCGTCCAAGCATATCGGTGGCAAAACTATGCCGAAGAGAATGAATAGATGCAATCGTGATGCCAGCCCTCGGAGCGTATCGCTCAAACATGCTTTGAATCGTACGAATAGCAATTCTTGAAACGCCTGTCTTTTTTCTCTCGCTTCGGTATGAAACAAAAAGCGCTTCATCCACATCATCTCGTATCTCTAAATATCGTTTTATCCATCGTAATGCCCGATCAGAAAAATAAATGGTCCGAACCCTGCCGCCTTTGCCCATAACCGCTATTTCTAAACCTTGAGATAAATCCTTGGGGAAAGCAATCTGTTCACGATTCAACGAAACCAATTCCGCAATACGCAATCCTGTGGAAAAAAACGTCTCGAGAATTGCCCGGTCTCGAAGACCATGAAATGTCGTGATATCGGGAATGTCAAAAAGTTTTCGTAATTGTTCTATGGTCAAAAAATGAATTTTTCTCTCTTCTTTTTCCCGAGCGAGTTTTACGCGCTCCGATGAAAGGGATGGAATCTGGCGCTCCATAAAATACGTAAGAAAAGAGCGCAGAGCAACAAGATACCGATTTTGAGTGGTTTTCTTGAGCGATCTTGTTCGAGATAAGAATAAACGATATTGGCTTACGTGCTCTTCCACAAGTTTTTCGGGAGTAATTGTATCCAGATTATTTTGTTTTAACCAGTAAAAAAATCTTTCGAGATATTTCGAATAATTTTTCTGCGTATTCGCGGACAATCCCTGCTCAACATCAAGCCAGTCCAAAAAATTTTGCAAATAAGAGGGAAGCGGTTTATTCATTATTAAAGACACGCCTATGAATCTCTCGAAGCCGTTTTCTTTTCGTATTATTAAATTTAGAAAGCATGGTGTTCCACATTTTGCCTCGCGTAAAAACAAACCATTGCATTTTTTGAAAAATTGCGTCCCCCGAAGGCTCCCAGGAACCAATGCCTTCGGTTATAATCCAAATTTCTTGAGTTTCCGGTGCAGAAAGATACTCAATAATCTTACTTATTCGACACGAACAGCACTCTACAAGAATAACGGATTTATCGTTTCGCGCATATACATCAGGAATCGAGCCATAAAAATGCCTTTCAAAAAAAATATCTTTATTCTTAATCCCGGAAGATTGCAAAAGCATTAAGGCGACGTATTTTTCCGGCCCTTGAACCGCGTGCCTTTGCAGATCTTTCAAGGAAGGTTCTTTAAGCACGGGCAAAACACGCCTCTCAAGAAAAACGCCGTGCTTGAGCAGAAAAGAAGCAAGTTCAAACTCCGCGTCTACATCATAATAACGCATATCTCCCTGAATAAGAATTTTAGAAACAAGGGAATAGGCGTCATCCAAGGTTTTGGGTCGTATCGTTGTTTTAGAGTTTCTTTTACTCATAATCGCATTTTACTTAAATAATACGCAACGATATATATTTTCTATACTATCACAGCAGGGCTCTAAATCCACTCTCCCCTGTGGATCGCGAGCCATTACCACTAGTGGCTAAAGATAATCTTCCGGATCAATCGTAATGCCTACGGGTACGCGTCCGCGCGCCGGAGGAATCACCTTAAACTGCACCGAGGGTTGCCAGAAAACGGTAAGATGAACATGCGGACCCGTGGAGTACCCCGTATTGCCCGAATACCCGATAACGTCTCCCCTTTTTACCTCCTGGCCGGGGGAGACCACCTGTCGCGAAAGGTGCGCGTAGAGGGTAGACAGGCTGTTCGGGTGGTCAATGAGGACATACTTCCCGTATTGATATTTCTGCCACTTCAGCGTGCCGACATCGTTGTTGTCCACGGCCCGCACAACTCCGTCCTCGGTCGCGTATACCGGAGTTCCCACGCCCACGCCATAATCAACTCCGTTGTGCGTTTTCGATTTATAAAGACGCATGGCATCCGGCGTCTGTCCGTAGCCCTGGGTAACCCGCGGATTTGCAACCGGATATGCCAGCACTCCCGCGCGCCTTACCGGCAGCAGGGTCGGATCAAAGGTTTCGCGAAGTTTTGCCTCAATTTCGTCAATTACGCGACTAATCTCCGTTTGCTGCTCATCAAGCTTCGCAATTTCCGCCGCGTACACCTTTTCCTGACTTTTGGTCGCAGCAAGGAGACGTTCCTTTGTTTGTTTTTCTTCTTGGGCGATCTGGCCCCTGTAGGCAAGATTTTTCGTCTCCCTTTCCCGATCGCCTTGTTTTATTTTTGTTTCCGCGGCCTTGCGGACGAGATCCGTCTGAAAATCGCGGAGTTCTTGTACGCCTACCGCGAGATCGCTTTGCAAGGCCAGAATGGACTGCACCTCCGAGACGCCTTCAGAGAGAGATCCGCTCCGCAAGAATACCATAAGAACATTTTCTTTATCTTTCTGGTAGAGTTCAAACATGAGTTTGGCGATTGTCCCTTTCTGCTCTTCCACGTTTCGTTCCACCAGGCGCGCGTCGCGCCGGAGTTCCTCAATTTCAAGTTCCAGTTTTTCGAGAACGATCCGGTTCGATTTTATGGAGAGGTCGAGCTGGCGCAAGCTATAGTTGATGGATCCGATTTCCTGATTCAGTCCTTTTTGCGCGGCCTTGGTTTCCGCGATGTTTGCTTCGAGTTTCGCGCGCTCATCATGGATTCTTTGCAATTCCGTTGTTTTTTCTTCAATGAGGGCGCGCAGACCTTCTCCGTTGCCGAGTTTTACGCTTTCGTTCGTGATGTCACGGGGAGCATTTTGTTGTGCGAATACGAACGCGGGCAAAAAAAATAAAATAATTTTAAATTTTAAATTATGATTTTTCACTTTTTTAGTTTTTTCAGGGCGGCTCTTATGCGCCGGATGCCTTCTTCCCTTCCGATCGCGCTTAAAATTTCAAATGGTCCGGGAGATTTTTCGAGGCCGGACAAGGCGACCCGCAGGGGCCAGAGCACCTCTCCTCTCCCCTCCCTCTCCGCGTATTCCATGATCCGTTTTTCGAGGCCGTCTCCTACTTTTTCTTCCATAATGCTTAAAGCAATCTCCAGATGTTTTTCCGCGATTTTATCCGTAGATTTTTTCCAGATTAAACGACCGGCCGGATACTCGGGCAGGTTGAAAATGAAAGAGGCAGATTCCGTAAAATCGCGCAGGGTTTTCATCCGTTCGCGTTCGAGTTGAACGGCGCGGACAAGGCGTTCGTCCCGCGCCCAATCTTCCGGCACAAAGTCCGCAAGCAATTTCTCCAGGCGTCCCTGCGGCGTCGTTTTAATATAATGGGCGTTAAACCATTCGAGTTTTTGGATATTGAATACCGCGCCGCCTTTTTGAATTTTTTCCAGATCAAATATATTTTCCAGGTCCGCCAAAGAAAAAATTTCCCGATCGTCTCCGGGCGACCAGCCAAGGAGCGCCAGGAAATTTATGATCGCCTCGGGCAGATACCCGCCCTCCCGAAGCGTGCGTATCGTTGCGTCCATATCGCCTACGCGTTTTGAAAGTTTGCTTCTGTCCGGCGCCAATATGAGCGGCAGGTGCGCGTATGCCGGAATTTCAAAACCCAACGCTTCCTGCAATGCAATCTGTTTCGGCGTATTCCCCAGATGGTCTTCCCCGCGGATCACATGGGTAATCCCCATCTCCTCGTCATCCACCATTACGCTGAAGTTGTAAAGCGGCTCATGAAGCGATTTCGCGATCACAATATCCCCGAAAAGCGATGCGTCGAATTCAACCTTGCCACGTATCTCGTCGGTAAACGACACTTTTTTATCCGGTATTTTGAACCGGATAACGCGCGGCTGCCCGTTTTCGCGACTTCCGGCTTCGCGACAGCGGCCGGAATATTTGAAGATGCGTCCGTTTGTTTCCTGTGAAATCCTCTGCGCCTCAAGTTCTTCCTTCGTGCAATAACAATAATACGCCCTCCCCTCTTGCAGAAGCTTTTCCAGATATTTTGCATAAATTTCCGTTCGTTCGGATTGGCGCGTAATTTTTCCGTCCCACTTAAGCCCAAGCCACGTCAGGGATTTTACGATATCTTCTTCATACTTTTTTTCCGATCTTTCTTTGTCCGTATCTTCAATGCGTAAAACAAACTCCCCACCATGGCGTTTGGCGTAGAGGTAATTAAAGAGCGCGGTGCGGGCGGTTCCCACATGTAAAAATCCCGTTGGAGAGGGCGCAATGCGCGTTTTTACAATTTTTTTGTCCGGCATATATCGCCAACTTTATCACGAAAATCCCTTTCATTCTAGTTGGCTTGTCGTTTTATATTTCCGCCCCCGCGATCCGCAGAATTTCTTTTCCTACGGTTTCCGTCGCCTCAAGATGGACAAATGAGCGCGCGGCCTGGGTCATTGTTTCCGCGCGCTTGGGGTCTAAAAGTTTTTGAACCTCGTTCAAAAATACATGGGACGAGAAATTTTCTTCTTCTATTACAAGCGCAGCGCCGGACTTCGCGTATTCGTAGGCGTTTATCCGCTGGTGGTCGTTTGCTGACTCCGCGAGCGGTATGAGGATCGACGCCTTTCCGAAGAGTGCGAGTTCGTGGACAAACGATCCTGACCTTGCAAGGACCACGTCGGCGGCACAGAGCGCGATTTTCATTTCTTTCGCGTTCAGATATTCCCGGACAAGGTATTTCTTTTTTATTTCATCGGAGGCGCCGCGGAGCGTAATTTCCGAAAGTTTCAGGGTGTCTTTATAATGCTCCTTTCCCGTCTGATGAAGTATCTGGACGTGCGGGAGTATTTCGGAAAGGTTGTCCAAGATAAAATTATTGATGCGGAGCGAGCCCTGCGACCCGCCCGCAACAAAAAGGAGCGGGAGTTCGGGATTCAGTTTGAAATATGATTTTGCGGAAAACGAATCGATCCAGTCCTGCATGAGTTCCGGGCGGATCGGGTTCCCGGAAAAAAATACTTTGCCGTTCGGAAATTCTTTTGCGGCGGCGTCGAAGGAGACGCCGACTCGCTCCGCGAATTTCGCGGAAATCCTGTTGGTAACGGACGCGGCGGCGTCGGATTCATGGACTATGACCGGAATTTTGTAAAACCGCGCCGCTATAATCACCACGAAAGCCGATGGTCCGCCTTTGGAAAAGACGACATCCGGCATTACAATCCACACCCACAGGAGCGCCTGGAGGAAGCTTATAACAAAAACAGGAATGTCGAGGAGATTTTTGAAGGAGAAGTATCTTCGGATTTTCGAGGGGAGGACCGGATACGCCGACAGATACCGGTCTTCAAACTCCTTTCGGAACGCGGGCGCCCACCCTGCGAAGGCGACCCGAACCTCTCCTTCTCCGAAACCGCGGAGCCAGTCCCCGACCGCGAGAAGCGGGTAGATGTGCCCGCCGGTTCCTCCGCCTGTGAGAAGTACGGTTATTTTTTTTCGGACGCGTATTGGCATAAGGCGAATGAATAGGGATTTATTTCCGGTATTTCGATATGTTCATTATAACTCCGGCCATGGTTAAAAATACAGCGAGCGAGGTGCCGCCAAAACTCATAAAGGGCAAGGGAACGCCGGTTAAGGGAAATGCGCCGGAGATTGCCCCCACGTTTATAAACATCTGTACGCCGATGATGGAGGTGAATCCTGCCGCAAGCAGACGGCCAAAGGAGTCCGAGGATTCTTTTGCGATCATGAATCCGCGATAGATGTACGCGAAAAAGAAAAAGAGGAGCGCGGAGGATCCGACAAAACCAAGTTCTTCTCCCACAACCGCGAACATGGAGTCGCCGATGGGTTCTGGCAGGTAGCGCAGTTTGGTGGCGGATTTTCCGTATCCCACTCCCCAGAGGCCCCCTGATCCGATCGCGGTTTCTGCCTGGCGGGCATGGTACCCTTCCCCAAGCGCGTCTGACTTTTCCGGGTTAAAAAATGTTTTGACCCGTTCCATGCGATACGGCGCCATAAGGATGAGCACGGCAAAGGCAAGTGCGCCACATGCAACGAGGAGCGGAAAGAAGCGGATCCGTGCTCCGGATATGAAATAGATGATGACCGCGGAGGCGAGAATGATGGCCGCAGTGGTTGTGGCGGGCTGTAGTAAAAGAATAAACGCCACAAATCCCATCAGAACGAGAAGCGGCAGAAAGCCCTCGGTAAAACTCGCGGACCGCTTTGGGTTGTTTGCGAGCCATGAGGCAACGTAGAGCGGAAAAGCGAATTTGAGAAGCTCCCCGGGCTGGAAGGAAAAGATTCCCAGATCGATCCATCGGGTTGCACCTTTTATGGTTAGGCCGAGCGGTGTAAAAACAAGGAGTGTGCATCCGATTGCCGCAAGAAGGAGAAATTTCGCCGCTTTTTGGAGGCGTCGGTACGGGATCAGGTATCCAAAAAGAAATCCCGGAAGGCCGAGGCCCAGGCCGTTTATAAACTGACGTTTTAGATAATGATAACTGTCGTGAAATCGCAATTCGGCGAGGTCCGAAGAGGCTGATGCGAGCATCACAAACCCGAAGATTACGATGCAGAGCAGAGATCCCAAAAACATGTAGTCCGGAATGGACGTGGCATGTTCGCGCATTCTCCTTCTCATCATTCTCATAGGACGGCGCCTCGCGGCATGTCTTCAAATATTCCGTTTTGAAAGGCGAGTCGTCCTCCGACAAATACCTTTTTGACATCCCAATTTTTTAAAACCGCAAGATCGGCGTGGTAGCCCTCGACAATTTTTCCCCGACGAGGCAGGCCGTAGACGTTCGCGGGTACCGAAGTCATTTTTGCAATAATTTCTCCGGGCAGAAGGCCTGATGATGTTGCGAGCGCGGGAAAGGCGGAAGGGCGGAAGCCGTCCGATCCGCGGAGAGATCCGACGAGCGGAAGAATGCCCCCGGTTGAAAGTACGGAGGAGGGGTGGCGAAGGAACGGAATCGTGTTGCCCGGTCCGGAATTTTTTATGGCAAGTACGGCCTTCAGTCCGGAAGATCGCATGCAGTGGAGAAATGTTTCCGCGAGCGGAAGGTCAAGGTGAAAAGAGAGATCCCGAAAGGCCTTCCCTTCCAGATGGCGCAGGTCATGCGGAAGGCGCGCGATTATGATTTCTGCGATCGGGATCGACCGGAGGTGTTTTAGTATTTCTTTTTCGTATTCCGGGAGGCGGATTCTTCGATTCATTTCGTCAAATTCCAGCCGGCGGAAGGAGGGGGGTAGAAATCCGTAGATGGGATATGGCAACCAGGGAGACGCGGCAATATCAGCGTATTTCCCCGGATGATCGCCCGACTCCCATTCTTGGAACGCGGAGGCGTGCGGCCGGAAGCGTGAAATGTGGAGTTTTGCTCCAAGACGCGCGAACATGCGGGAAAACATGTGAAGCATTCCCGGGGAGTGGCGCGACACGTCGAGGCGCAGGGCGCATACTTTCTTCGCGGCGGCAAGGACTTTTGAGGCGGCCTCCAGGTTTCGCGGCGAGAGGGGGTGCGAAATGGCGTCGTCCCAGTCAAATGAAATGCCCAGCGCTCCCTCCTCAAGCGTTTTTTCCGTTTCCCGCCTGATTTCCGCGGACGAGGCAAGCGGCGAGCATATATTTCGGTATCCTGCCATGGATCCGACATGGAGGCGGAGTCGCTGCTTTTTGAGGGTGTTTTTATATTCTTGAAACGAAACCCAATCCGCGTTGCCGAGAGAAGGATCTTCCGGGTAGAAGAAGGTCCGGATTATTTTTTCGCGAAAGGGCGCCAATGAGATGCCGTTTCCTCCGGTGATGACCGCGGTTATGCCGCGACTTATGAATTGTTTTTGAAGAGCATCTGAAAAAAGTCCCCCGTATTGGTCGATGGATGAGTTTGCGTCTATGATGCCGGGGATGATCGCATGTCCGGACGCGTCTATTATGTTTGCGTCACGAGCCCGAAGGCGGGGCCGGACTGTCCGGATTTTTTTCGCGTCAAATAATATATCCGCGCGCTTTGGTTTTCGCGACACTCCGTCGTAAATCAAGGCATTTTTAATAAGCGTGGAATTCATTTCCTCTATTATAACCTATTCGCGGATTCGAATGTATTTTCGGGATTGGGGCGGTTAGGCAAACCTGGAAAAAAAGAACAGCACCAATCCGAACGTGGCCATAACCGCTGAGATGATCCAAAACCGCATCGTAACTTGTGATTCCGGCCAGCCCAGGGCTTCAAAGTGGTGGTGAATGGGCGCGGAACGAAACACCTTTTTTTTCCTTATTTTTTTGCTTATAACCTGAATAATGACAGAAAGAGATTCCAGCACCAGGATAAACGCGAAAAAGGGCAGGAACAGGGCCGTGTTGGTCAGCATCGCCATTACGCCCAGGGTGATGCCCAGGGACATGGATCCGGTATCCCCCATAAAAAAACTCGCGGGATGGATATTGAACCAAAGAAACGCCAGGAGCGCGCCCAGGATCGCCGCGTTCATGACCGCAAGATCATAGCGCTGTAAAACAAACGAGACGATGACCATGGCGCCGAAGGCGAAAAAGAGCACGCCCGCGGCAAGGCCGTCCAATCCGTCCGTTTCGTTTGTTGAAAACGCGGTTGCCACAAGGACGAATATAAATACAAGCATGTACCACGGTCCGAGCGAGAATGAACCGAGAAACGGAATATAGAGCACGTCCCAATCCAGACGGAAATAGAACCACAGAGCTCCCAAGCCCGCTATCAGGGTGTAGAGCCCCAGGCGCTGGAGGACGCTTAATCCCCCCCCTTTCTCTCCGCGACCCCTTACCCCCATAAGATCGTCAAACATTCCGAGAAGTGCTGACAAGACCATTGCCGCGAGCGGAAGATAGGTTTGCGCGCGATCCACAAAATTGAAGTATCCGGCAAATCCGTTTAGGAGACCCTGAAAGGCGAAGAAGATTCCGGCCAAAAAAATTACGGTGAGCCACACGATAATGCCGGCCATGGTGACCGTTCCGGACTTTTCTTTGTGCAACTCATGGAAGACGGGGGCGTCGGATTTCGACCGGATGTTTTTTTTCCGGATATCAAGGGTGCGGAGGATTTGGACCGTAAGCGGAGTCAGAATAAGCGCGGTAAGAAACGCGATTGCGAAAACGATTAAAATCCGAACCGCTTCAAAGATTTCCATAGGCCTGTGTTGTCCATTCCAAAAGCCGCCTGCTTTCTCCTGCTCTGTTTCCGGATCCTAAAAGTATCATTGCCGCTCGGTATTTACCGAGAGAAAACAGGGCGACCAGATTTTCCCGCGCGCGGGGAGAGGTGCCTGTTTTCCCGCCTAAAAAATCCTCGTTTCCAACCAGGGGGTTTATGTTGTACACAAGCCGGCTTTGCAGGTCATTTACGGGCTGGACCAGAAAACTGGGGATCCTTGTCCATTGAAAAATATTCGGGTGATTCGCGAGGATGTATTTTACGAGGCGCAGCATGTCGCTCGCGTTTGTGATGTTCAGATCCGAAAGCCCGGAAGCGTCGTAAAAAACAGAACTTGTCATTTGCAGTTCCCTTGCCTTTTGGTTCATGTGCCTTATAAATTCATCCGTTCCGCCCATGTAATCTTCAAACGCGGTTGCCGCGTCGTTTGAAGAGGCAAGAAGCATGATTTTCAAAAGGTCCTGAACGGAATAAATTTCCCCGTCTTCAAGATCGCCCGCGATTCCTTCGGTTTCCACCGCGCGTTTCGTTATGGTGATTTTTTTGTTTTCCCCTATTTCTTCGAGCGCAATGACGGCGGTCAGGAGTTTCGTGAGCGAGGCGGCGGGCCAGACGGCGTATGTTTCGCGATGGAAGAACGGGAAGGATTCGTCGAGCGACTGCAGCAGCACGGATCTCGCGGAAAGGTCCGGGTCCAGGATTTCCCAGTCGCGCTTCGGCGCTTTTTGAACGGGACGGGAGTCCTGGAGTGAGGCGAGACCCTCCTGAAACTTTATTTCTTCGCGCGGCGAGGGAGTGTTTGCGGCGGCATTTTCAGTTTTTCTATCCGCGCGCGTTACGGCGATTGAAAAAAACACGACCGCCGTAAGCCCTAATGCCTGCCATTTGATGTCCATATAGTTAAGTCTCTAATCTCTAAACTTTAATCTCTACATTTTGTTCTCGTAATCTTTGCAGTAACCCTTTGTATTTTTCATATTCGGGCAACTCTTCTTGCGCCCGGATTCCCATGTGTTTTAAAAATTCAAAACTTGCCGAATACGCAAACGCTCCCCGCTTCCCTCCCACCGAACGTTTCAGGAGGCCCCGAAGCACAAGACCCCGAACCATGAACGAAGAGTTCACTCCGCGCACGTAGTCGATTTCCGGGCGGGTGAGCGGACCGAGGTAGGCAACCACGGAAAGCGTTTCCAGGGCCGCGGGAGTAAGATCTTCCCTCAGTTCTTTGTCCTGGAGTTTTTTGAATATTTCCGCGCATTGTTTTTTCGTTACCAGTTGTATTTCAGAGTCCGAGACGAGGAGCTCAAGCCCCCCTTCTTTTCGCGCGTTTACAATATGATTATAGGATTCAATAAGCGGCTGGACTTCCTTTTTTGAGATTTCCAAAAATTTCGCGATGTCTTCCCGAGAGATCGGTTCCCCGTGATAAAAGAGCAGCGCCTCAAGTTTTGCCATCATATCACTTTCCTGCATCGTATATTATTGTATGCGTTTTATTTCCAAATCTCAATCCTTCCAAATTCTTGTTTTTGTTCTATCTGCACGGAGTGTTCCCGTGCAAGATGAAGTACGGCAAGGAAAAGAACGATCACTTCGGATCTGGGTTTGCCGCCCTCAAGATGTCCAAGATCCAGGGGACTTCCTGAAATGCGATCCAGGAGACGCCGGATCGTATCCTGGAGTTTGATCATGGTGTTTTCGATCTTGTCCGTGGGCAGAAGGAAGCGTTCGAGTTCTCCGGAGATCCGGCCCATGGCGCGCTCCATGTCTTCCAGGTGAAGGCGGTTCGGAGGCGAAAATATAGGTTCCCAATCCGCGAAAAATTCCCGGGATCTCATGCGGGGATGCGGGCCCCATCCTTTTGCGACATGCTCGCGCGCGCTTTTCAGTTCTTCATACAATTTCAGACGAAGCTCCAGATCGCGAATATCCGCCTCTTCTTCCTCATCAAGTTCCAAATTCGGCAAAAGTACGCGGGACTTTATAAGAAGCAGGCGCGAGGCAACCACAAGAAAATCCGCAATCACTCCTTTTGCGTCCTCTTCCCCCCGCAGGGATTCGACATGTTTCAAAAAATCCCCGGTAACCTGCGCCAGAGAAACCAAGGTAATTTCCAGTTTTTTTTCTTCTACGAGTTCCAGAAGTTTTTCCAGGGGGCCTTGGTAGACTCCGGTATTTACGGAAAAAGACATGGAGAAATGATATACTAAAATTGTGAAAATAACATCTGAATTTGCATTACGAGTCGGCCTTGCCGGAGTGTTTCTTTATGCCGGAGTGAATTCCCTGTTAAATCCCACATCTTGGATTGGCTTTGTCCCCCAAATCCCATTCCGCGAATTCGCGCTCATGGCTCACGCCATCTTCGAAATCCTCCTCGCCATAATCCTCGCGATCGGACTCTGGAAACGCCTTGCCGCAATCCTCGCCTTTCTCTCTTTAGCCGGAATTATCACTTTCTACGGCATAGACGACGTCTCCTTCCGTGACTTCGGCCTCCTCGTCGCGGCATACGCGCTTATGCTTGACATTAAAAATAAATCGAATAAGATAAACTCAATATGAAAAATCGAGTACAAAATACCTATTATGCCTATTACCTTACCTCCTGGGGCTGGTTTTAGGTATCCATAAAGTATTTACCAAAACCGGCCTGAAAAGCCGATTTTTTGTTTCATAAATATGGTTCACAGCATAAAAAACAACTCATATTACTACTATCAAATCCTCGCGCAAGGAGGTTAGTTTTGGTAGTCGAATACTTTATTGGATTCCCCAAACTGGCCTCATTCCGAGGTCAGTGTTCATTAAAAAGGAGGTCCGTAAATGTCCGAGCTTCTCACGCTTTCCGTGGGTATTATCGGCCATGGAAAGTTCGGAATGTGTCTCGAAAACTTCTTCCGTCTTCACGAGCACCATGTCATCTGGTCGGATACCGAAGAAGCAAACGCGGATGTGATCAAAAACTCCGAAATCGTCATCTTCGCGGTTCCGATCCAAAAAGCGACGGAAGTCATCCGGAACGCCGTGGAACTCGCGAAAAACCGAGATGGGAGCTGGCCCAATAGTCCTCATCCGCGCCTGTGGTTTGACGTGACATCCGTCAAGGTCAAACCCTGCGAGGCACTTCAAGGCGCTCCCGACTGGGTTGAAACCGCGGGAACGCACCCCATGTTTGCCCCTACGAACTCCCGTGACTGGGCGGGGCAGACGGTCGTCGTTTGTCCCCTCCGTCTGAATTACTGGCGGCGGTGGCTCACGCAGTCATTCCTTTTGGACATGGCGAGCGCAAACATGAAGATCATGTCGCCGGAGGAGCACGACAAAAAAATGGCGGTCGTGCAAGCCCTCCCGCACGCGGCGGCGATCGCCATTGCTCGCACGATCCTGGAACTCGGAATTGATCCGAAAGAAATCTGGGATGTCGCGAGTCCCTTCTACAAGATCGTAGAAGCGCTCATGGGGCGCATCCTGAATCAAAGCCCCGTTCTCTACGGGGGGATTCAGGAGGCGCATTTCGGTGAGAACGGCGGTTCCATCGAAGCGCTCAAGATCTTTGAGCGTGAATTCCGCGAAGTGACGCGGAGTCAAAAAACGTTCACGGATGTGTTTCTCCGTGTGCGTGAACACTTCGGCAAAACCGGAAAGGAGGGTTTCGAACTTTTCGAAAAACTCATCAAAACGATGAGGGAATAACACGCCAACGAGCGGGACCACGTCCCGCTCGTTTTCTTTTCTGCGTCAATCTGCGTTTCAATCCGCGTACATCTGCGCCTTTAGCCGTGCCGCACCACAATCACGTCCCCGTCCCTCATGACATATTCCTTCCCTTCCAGGCGCAGTTTTCCTTTTTCCCTCGCTCCGGCCCAGCTGTTGCAGGCAATGAAATCGTCGTACGAAACTATTTCCGCGCGAATAAACTTTTCCTCAAAATCCGTGTGGATCACGCCTGCCGCCTGCGGCGCCTTTGTGCCTTTTTCTATTGTCCAGGCGCGGGTCTCGTCCTCGCCTGTGGTAAAGAAACTTTGCAATCCCAAAACCTCGTATGCCTTGGTAATAAGTTCCGGTACCTCAAGCACGTTGTCCAAATCCACAATCACATATCCCGCCCCTAGGTCCTGAATCTTGTGCCGCAAATTTTCCGGCACATCTTCTTCCGTCCCGTTCAGCAAAAATATCTGCGGCTTTGCCGTAAGCAAATTCATCCCTTTTGCCATGTTTAGAGATAGGATATCTAAACATGCAAAAAGCGGTTTTCCGTCTTCGAGCGCGGCAAGGATTTTTCGCAACGCTTCTTCCTCTATTTTCGCGTCCTTATTGCCCGTGCGCGCGTCGCGCGAAACTTTCTCCAGTCTTTTCTCCGTGGTTTCCAAGTCCTTCAGGGCAAGTTCGGTTTCGATAATTCCCAGATCGCGCAAGGGATCCACGGAGCCCTCTACGTGGATAATATCACCTTTGCCACTCGTGGTGAGCCCCGTCGAACCAAAACACCGAAGCACCATACAGATCGCGGAACATTCGCGGATATGAGAAAGAAACTGGTTCCCCAACCCCTCGCCCTTATTCGCGCCCTTCACCAACCCCGCGATATCGTAAAATTCCACGATGGCAGGAACCTTTTTTTTCGAGTCGCTCATTTCGGAGAGCGTATCCACGCGTTTGTCCGGCACCGCGACTACTCCCACGTTCGGGTCTATGGTCGCGAAAGGATAGTTCGCAATCGTAACTTTTTGATCCGTCAGGATGTGAAACAGGGTGGATTTTCCTACATTGGGAAGTCCTACAATGCCGATAGATAATTTCATTATGCAAAAAGGATATTCGATTTCCCTTGACTTCGCAAGAAAAATGAAATTATATCAATATAGATTCCTAAGGGAGAGGGGGTGATATAGATGATGTTCTTGTGGATTGTGGTTGTGATTGTTGTGGCATACTTGCTCCTTGGAGCAGGGATTGCCGCGCGTGCCACGCTCCGATGGGAAGAGGTTAAGAACTTTCTTCTCATTGTGGTGCTGTGGCCGATCGCGTTTTTCGTAGCAGGGTTTTTCAAGGACGAGGAGTACTAGAAGAGGCCCTGCACCTGAGGGTATTCCGCCGGAATACCCTCAGTAATTTTTATATAATTGATCGAATTTCGTTCAAAATTTCTTCCGGAATCGCGTCCCGTTTTTTGCTTATTCCCGGATATCTCCACGCGGTAATTATTCGTATCTTCGGTTGTTTCAAGATTAGAGATTCGAAATTAGAAATTCCTCCTCTTTTGGCGAGGAGGTACATTACCCAAATCTCCTGCTTCCACGTTTTTTTCCCGTTTTTGTCCCGATATATCGAGGCGGGCTGCATGGCCGCGATGGCTTTTTCCAAAACGCCCTCTTCAGACCGAAAGGGCGCGCGGATTACGCGCTTGATTCTTTGTTCGGAAAGTCCGTACTGACGCATTTTTACCCGCGCATGATTCGTGTATTCGTATTTGGCAAGCATATAAATGCATTGTAATATCTAAATCAGTTTTCGGGGGAACTTTCTGTGGAAAGGAGATCCCATGAAAACCTTCCTAATCGTTGCCGGCCTTTGGTTGGCCGGCGCGTTTCTTACGTGGGCGTTCGTTGCAGGCGCTCACGGGTTTTCTTTCAGAAAAGGAGGAAAAAAATGAACTCATAGGGGGCCGATAAAAGCAAACCGCTTTGTCGGCCCTCCAATTTTTATAGGGCAGGCACGGTCAGATTTTCCGGTTCACTGGATTTTTGCAATAAGAAAAAGACCCCGGTAAAAAAGGCGACGCATATAAGAAATATGAAGATAATAAAGATAAATACCGATCCCCTCTTTTTCATATTTTTATTATAGCATATAATGCGACCATGCTTGCCCTGTACAGAAAATACCGCCCGTCTAAATTCGAGGATATTATCGGTCAGGATATTATCGTGAAGATTTTGCAGGAAGCCGCCCGCCAGGATCGGCTTGCGCACGCCTACCTTCTTTCCGGCCCGCGGGGCACGGGCAAGACCACGACCGCCCGCCTTATCGCGAAGATTGCAAACTGCAAAACTCGGCTTGAAGAAAAGGCACACAGGGAAAAGGGAGAGCCCTGCAATTCCTGCTTCCACTGCCGGAGCATTGATGAGGGGCACGCGCTTGATGTTATAGAAATTGACGCGGCTTCCAACCGCGGCATTGAGGAGATGCGCGCGCTAAAAGATAACGCGAGAATCGCGCCCGCCATCCTTCCCCGCAAGGTGTTTATCATTGACGAGGCGCACATGTTGACAAAAGACGCGTCAAACGCGCTTTTGAAGACCCTGGAAGAACCGCCCGCGCACGTTACTATAATTCTCGCCACGACCGAGGCGGAAAAGATTTTACCCACCATCGCTTCCCGCGCCCAGCGTTTCCAATTCAAACACATTTCCCTCAAACTCGTCGCGGAGAAATTGCGGGCTATCGCGAACAAAGAAAAGATACGGATTGCCCAAGACGCGCTGGAGCTCGTCGCTCAGGCGGGCGAGGGCAGCTTTCGGGACGCGGAGTCGCTCCTTGACCAGATGGCCTCTTTAACCGAGGGCGAAATTACGACAGATGCCCTGGAAACCACGCTCGGCAAACTGGGGTTCAAAAAAATTTCCGGCCTCGCGGAAACGCTTTTAGAAAACAATCTGGACCAGGCGCTCCAAATTCTCGGCGAAATCGCGAATCAGGGCCAGAACTTGCCGGAGCTGACCAAGGACCTTATTCTTTATCTTCGCAAGGTTGCGGTGCTTTCCGCGAGCCCCCGCCTGAAACCAAGTTTAGAAGCCGAACTTCCAAACGATCAACTTCGCGTAATTGAAGCGCAAGCCGCGCTTTGGAAGCCCGCGCACTTGGAATTGCTCAAAAACCTGATCCGCGCCTACGGACAGATGAGATATTCAAATTTTCCCCAAATTCCCCTGGAGATTGCTATTATCGAATCCCTTTCGTCGAAGCAGTAGGGACGACCAAGATCAGGCGGGTAATTCCATGGAATTCTCTGTTTCCTCCCGGAGCGCCTGCTCAAAAGCCCGCGCTCTTTTCTGAAGTGCGCCAAGCGTTTCAAAGCGTTCTCCGCGCAACGCGGCTCCGCCGCCTTTCATTTGCGAGAGAATTTCCTCTTGCAGGGCTCGTGCCTGATTGATCATTATTTTTAAAAAATCGCGGAAAAATACTTCTTCTTCCCGTGAGGCCGGTGCGTCGAATACGGGCGGGCGCATGCTTCGCAAGTCTTTACTTGAAATCGCAAGGTAAAAAAGCGGCAAATTATTTATGCTCGCCGGAACAAATTTCCCATCTTCATTCTTACGAAATCCGTAATCCAGCCGCGCTCCGCCTTTGCGAATATTTGTAAGAAATGCCCGTTCCTCTTTTTCGTCCAGGCGCGCATTGTCGGCGCCCACCTCGTCAAACGCGCATACGATTTCTCCGGTTTTTTTATCCAAAAGAATGGTATCCACCCCGTTATGAAAGTCGTCGTGGGGCGAGGAGCGGAGCACTACGAAACGACGCGACAGAAATTTTTCCAAAATAACCGCGGTAATAAGTTCAAATTGTTCGCCCTCATGAAAAAGCCGGCTTTCCACATCCGCGCCGCTTACGCGGATCGACGGCGCATTTTTTGTCTTCTCCATCGCCGCCACGTCCCTTTTCCACTGCCAATCCCCCCGAAACGCATGAAATCGGGGGTCAAGCATGTCTACCCTGCCGGTCAGGGTCTGGACGGGAAAACCCTCTTCCTGCCTTTTTTCTCCGAATGATTCCGAGGCTACGGCAAGCGCCTCTACCCGTTCCCGGGGAGGCATCCGCTCATTATGAGAAAAATGCATTTTCTCAAATCCCATGGGATCATGATACTTCGTGTATAATAAAATCGCAATGCAAGACGTTATCAAAAAATTCGGCAAGGTCTGGAACGCGAGCGGAGTTACCAATTTTTTCGGAGACGGCTATCCCTTCCACGCCTTTTTGAAGCCGTTCGGTCTGGACTTTACGGGAAGCACGTTTGTGGCGAAAACAGCGACCCTTCATCTCCGCGCCGGCAATATGCCGCTTACAAAAAATCTGATGCCCAAAGAACTTCTTCCCAAAAGTATCTGGATCAATTTTTTTGGCGGCTACGCCTTAAATTCCGTCGGCCTTTCCGGCCCCGGGGCAAAGGCGCTTTTTGAGGCCGGAAGGTGGCAAAAAAGAAAAGATCCGTTTGTAATTTCCTTTATGTCCGTAGAGGACTCTCCGGAAAAGCGCGAAAAAGAATTAAAAGAATTTATCTCCGTTTTTCAAAAATATCTGCCCGGCTTTCAGGCGCCTGTCGCGCTCCAGATTAATTTTTCCTGCCCGAATGTCGGCGTGCATCCCGAAGAGGTGGTACGGGAAGTCATAAAGGGGCTTGATATCGCCTCCGCGCTCATGATCCCCCTTATTCCCAAAATTAACCTTGAGGTGCCTATGAGGGTGGTAAAACAAATATCCGAACACCCGGCCTGCTCCGCGATCTGCGTAACGAACACTATTCCTTTCGGCCGTATGCCGGAAAAAATCAACTGGCAAAAACTTTTTCGGAAGGGATCTCCGTTTTTGCGGCACAACCCGACATTCGGCGGAGGCGGACTTTCCGGCAAACCCCTCTTTCCCCTTCTTGTCGAATGGGTCGCAAACGCGCGCGAAGCCGGGATCATAAAGCCCTTAAACGTCGGCGGAGGCATCTTGTCCGCGAAAGACGTAAAAAAAATAGCCCCGCTTCTTCGGCCGGGTGATTCTATTTTTATCGGTTCTGTCGCCTTTCTCCGCCCGTGGAGGGTGCGAGGAATTATCCGAATTGCAAATAAAATTCTTCGATAAAAAAAGATTCTTCACAAAACCACCCGCTCACTAAGTCTCCGCGCGTCACAACCATTCGCTCGCTCATAACGCGATTTTCCCACCCTACTCGCCTATTCGGCGGGGGTACCCGGGAAAATCGCTATTCGCTCGCATGGTTTAGGACGCGCTCCGACAATCGTTCGCTAGGGTAGTTTTGTGAAGCACGAAATTTAAAACAAACCTATCTCGTGATCGCAAGTCCGAAAAATATCAGGGCGGTGATCAGTATTAAAAAGATAAGGGTGTAATACACGAGCGAAAGCGCCTCGCGTTTTTGCCCGCCCAGATACCACAAGATGGGCCTGCCAAAAATCGTGAGCCCCATAAGCGCGGCCGAAACCACAAAAAGCAGTAAAAAGGCCATGGTGCCAAGCGCCTTGGGCGCGGGCGCGAAAAGATTTTCAGCGCGGGACATGACGAGCGCCACAAGGCCGACGTAGGAAACGGCGCACGCCGCGTGTAAAAATCCGTAGGAAATTATTTTCTTTTTGTCCATATCGTCCGTACAAAAACCCTGTCCCCTTCCTCAAG
>CAYXNB010000004.1:0-33873 GCA_964466475.1 uncultured Candidatus Saccharibacteria bacterium | reverse complement strand
AAGAGAGAACATTTGTGGAGTTCTCGGTGTTGAAAGGGCTTGAGGTGAGGGTTTGAGTCGAGGTTGGATACGTGGTATTTGTCCAGTTTATCGTAATATCGCTGAAGGAAGGTGATGCGGTGAGGGTTGAGGTACCGGAATATTGATGAACCTTGTCGCTTGAAACCCCAACTACATACATTTTTGTATTATCGGAAGAAAAAGTGATGCTGTGAGGAAACGTATCTTTTGACGCAATAGAAAAAGAAATGCTGTCGTATGAAGCGGTGGAAACATCCCACGCCGCGGAAAGAGAATACTGGTAGACCGTATCATTCGCTGCTCCTACAACATACATTTTTTTTCCGTCAGAGGAAAAAGCGAGACCCAGAAGACTACTCTCCTGCGACTCAACAGACGAAGATACATTGGAATATGAAGCAGTGGAAAGATTCCACGCCGTGGAAAGAGAATACTGGTAGACCGCGTCGGGTGTTTGTCCTGCGACATACATCTTCGTACCATCAGAGGAAAAAACGACGTCGGAAGGGTTCATGTCCTGCGACCCAACAGACGAAGATACATTGGAATATGAAGCAGTGGAAAGATTCCACGCCGTGGAAAGAGAATACTGGTAGACCGCGTCATTGGCGACCCCGACCACGTACATCTTCGTGCCGTCCGGAGAAAATGTAAGACCTTGCGGAGTGCTATCTTGAGACGCAATAGAAAAAGAAATGCTGTCGTATGAAGCGGTAGAAACATCCCATGCCCTAGAAAGAGAATACTGATAGGCGCTATTGTTAAGCTGCGCCCCAACCAGGTACATCTTCGTGCCATCAGGGGAAAAAGCGAGACCAGCAGCAAAACCGCCCGGTGGAACCGTGGCCGGAGAAGAAGTAGAGTATACCGCCCCCGCAACATTGGGAAGTCCAGACATGGTAACCTGATACTGCACATACCGGTGTCCATCCGTGACACAGGAATTAGAGGAAATATCCGAACCGCTGCTTGATATGGCTCCGCACGAAGCAAACGCGGTTGCTCCTGACATGCTCGCGCTGTTTGAAGTGCGTACCTTTACGGAAATGGAGGTGCTTGCGGTTGTGGTCGCGTTCCAGGAAACCGTGTCAAAAGCAGAGTTTGCCGTGGTGTCGATAATTTGGGAAGTAAAGGTGCCGGAGTTGTAATACGTTGCGACTCCACCCTGTTCCGAACCGAGGGTATTGAAGGTGCCGCTCATGGACTTGTACTGGGCGCGAATCCAGGAGTGAGAAAGAGTTGTCGAAGCAACACGAACCTCATCAATATCTCCTCCATACATATAGTTAACACCAGTATCACCACCAATACTAAATGCTTGCGAAGCATTTCCGATACTAACAGAATATGTTGTTGTAGAATATTGAACTCCATTGCCATACCCACGCTCATCTGATCCGTCATACGTCCCGACAAAATATTTCCAATCACTAGATTCCGTTCCCAATTTACCGGCTGAGCCGTTTGCCGAAGTCCAAAGAACAGGCTCGGTCTCTGAACCTAAGTGATGCCATCCAACAGAATATCCCGGAGCACCTCCGCCAAACGATGATTTTGCTACGAGAAAACTATATACAGCATCAGCTCCTTTAGCCCAAACCTCTATGCTCATGGAAGTGTTGAAATCCAAAGATCCATTAGAAGGGTCTCCCATGCTTATATAGTCATTCGACCCGTCAAATGTCAGCGCATTGCCAACTTGTCCTGTAACCGGAGCAGCCATAGAGCCGGATGTTTGTCCGTGGTTTGCGTTTGGTGAACTATCTTTAATTTCTCCGGCAACCCCACCCGGAGTTTCCTTCAAGTGCCATACGCCTGCGTAGCTCGACCAGGTGCTCGTTACCTGCTGCGCATCGCTCGCGCTCGCATTTCCGTAGTACATATAGATAGAGTCCGAGGTGGAGCCGGAGTCAATCTGCGGAACCTTCACCCAGACGATGGCGCCAGTTGTGGAAGATGCCCATTCGTCAATTTCGTAAGAAAGTTCGGTTGAGCCGTCGGAGTCCGTAAAGCGGATGTCCGTACCTGTTGCATGGAACTTAGTAAAGTCCACGGTTGTGGAAGTGAGTTTCACCATCACGGGAAAGTTCGTGAGGTTCTCGGTTGAGGAGCCGTTGTCAAATGTTATCTGTCTTCGATACGTCCAGGTGCCGCCTGTTAGGGAGTAGCCGCCTCCGGAACTTGTGGCAAGGTCAAAATGACCGGCGGCTCCGCTCCCGATGAGGGTGGTGGAAGCGGTAGTGCCTGCGGAAAAGTCGGTATTGGATGTTTCGGTTGTAGAATAGGAAACGGAATAGGTAGTAAGAGTAAGAGCGGTTGAAGTGGCAATAGAAGAAGAGGCGGACTCATACTTGGTCCACCCCGTCCTGTTTGATGTATGGGTGCTTGTGGCATTCGCGTCCTCCGTAGTCCACGCTGTTTGGGTGAAGGTATATGATGCCGCCTCTGAAAACGGAAGCTGTGAAGGCAGGACGTACCCGATGACAAGCGAGAAAACCAAAACCAGGGCAAGCGCGGCGCCCAGGCCGTGGTGGGGGCGGAGTGAAGTATATCCTTTCTGGTTCATTCCATCTTAATTATACATCAATCCTTGCTTTGATTAACCCCCCGATGACTCATTCCGCAATATCTCCTCCGCAAGCCGCTCATACGCCCTCGCCCCGGGGCTTTGCGGAGCGTAAAGAAGCACCGGCCGCCGAAATGAAGGCGCCTCGGCAAGAGGTGTCGATCGCGGCACAACGACCTCAAATACGGGGTGCGGAAATTTTTCCCGAAGTTCGCGCGAGACCTTTTCCGAAATATAATCCCCCTCGGTATGCATGGTAAGGAGCGCGCCTAAAATCTTTAATTCATGCCCGATGTTCTCGCGCACCATCTTCAGGGTCTCAGTCAGCTGATCTAATCCCTGCAAACTATAATACTCCGCCTGCACCGGAATAATAATCTCGTCCGCCGCCAAAAATCCGTTTACCGTGAGCAAGTTCAAACTCGGCCCCAGGTCAATAAAAATAAAGTCATACCGCTCGCGCACCGCATCCACAAAACGCTTCAGGCGAAGGGCGCGGTCTTCCATATTCACGAGTTCGACTAAAGCGCCGGCAAGATCCGAAGACGCGGGCACCGCGTGCAAATGCGTAAGATGAGTCTGCTTCAAAACATTCTCATACGGCGTCTCGCCGAACATGGTGTGATATATCGTCTCATGCGGCGCGTGAGAAACGCCGAGCCCGAAGGTCGCGTTCGCCTGCGGGTCAAAATCAATAATAAGGACCCTCTTACCAAGTATCGCAAGATACGCCGCCAAATTCACGGCAGTCGTCGTTTTCCCCACCCCACCCTTGGCGTTCCAAAACATGATTACTCGTGCCATATAGATTCATTCTACTTCCTCGATAAGCCTCTCTCAAACATCTTCCTCTTTTTTGTCTCGAAAACGGGCAATCCACCACCATTTCACAAAAGGCAAAGATTGCGTTGAAAGGTAATATCCGACAGCCGGCACAAGCGCGCTCAAGAAAAAATTTTTCACTCCGATAGCATACAAAAGAAAAGCTGCAATAATATAGGTCATCGTCACAATAGAAAATACGCGGAAACGGCTCGTCTCCCACGCCTTGTCCGCCTCCACCCGAAGATTGCGCTCTCGAACCTCGGCCAACTGCAACTCCAAATTCTGAATTCTTTCCTCCAATTTCGCCTTCATATCTTATATATTTATATTTACTTTACACCATTCGTGTGGCATTATCAAAAATACAATGCCCAGGTGGCGGAACTGGTTTACGCGTACGACTCAAAATCGTATGACCGCGAGGTCGTGTGGGTTCGAGTCCCACCCTGGGCACCACGTAGGAAATTTCAAGCGGCTTTGGTTCGCCTCGCTTCGCTCGGCGACTAATTTGTATTCAATTTTGGGGGCAAAAACGAATTGGCGGTTTCGCAAAATATGGTTCGAGCCGATGTTTTTCAGAAATGTTGGCAATTCGGAAAGATTATCCCCGTCAATCAATTTTGCGGCTTGATTTAATGATTTTACGAACTCACGAGCCGGTTCGAGCCAAGACAACCCTTTTGTCTCAAAGTCGGTGATTTTCTCCGCAAGCGCGACCTTTTGGGATAGTAAGCTCGCTTTTTTGGCGGCGTATTCTTCTGTGGATAAAGCATCTGCGAGATAGATATCTAATAGCTTTTGAAGTTTTATCTCAATTTGTGATAACTTCTCTTTCAAAATCCCAACCTCGGCTTGTGCCGATTGGCGCGCTTTATCCTGTTCGCTCTCCAACGCCGCCAAAACTTTCTCGGTGTCTTGGCTCGACAAAGAAACTTTTTGAAGGAAACTTTTGATTTGCTCGGCTAGCGCTTCCTCGCGGAGATAGTGCTTTTCTTGGCACAAACCTTTCTTTTTGGTGCAACGATAATAGTTATGTCCTTTTTGCCGCTCTCCGGTGATTGAGCAACCGCAGGAAGCGCATTTGAGTAAGCCAAGAAAAGCAAAATGATGTTTCCTAACTTCTTGCACTTTTCCACGCTTCGCCATGACTTCTTGGCATTTATCAAAAAGTTTCTTTGAAATCAACGGCTCGTGTTTCCCCTCAAAAATTTCCCCTTTCCATTTCATCAAACCGAGATAGAAAATATTTTGTAGATTTTTCTGTATGTTGGCGATAACGAGAGGTTTTCCGAGATTACCGACTAAGCCATTTTCCTTGCACCAATTTGCGAGAGAATGAAGCGTATATGCTCCGGTGGCATACATCTCAAATAGTTTTCTCATTTTAGGAGCTTTCTCGTCATCAACGTCAATCCCGCGAGTTTTTGGATTGTTAGTGTATCCAACTGGAGCCCAGCCGGGCCAAGTGCCATTGCGTATTTTCTGGCGTAATCCACGCTTCACATTCTCTCGCAAATTATCTACAAAATATTTTGACTGTCCGAAGGCGATATTTAACATAAACAAACCTTGTGGTGTCGGTTCAAACCAGAAACAGGGAAATTTGAGGGACTTAATCAAGCCGCGATCTACAAGGTGAATAATCTTTCCGCCGTCCACTGAATTGCGAGCGAGGCGGTCTGGGTGCCAAGAAATAATCCCGTCTGCTTTCCCTTTTTCCAACATTGCCAACATTTCTGCGAATTTCATTCGCCCGGGTTCTTTTGCGGTTTTGGCTTCCTGAAAGGAAGCAACAATTTCAAGTTTTTCTTTGGCGGCATACTCTTGCAACTCTACGAATTGCGCTTCAATCGAAAGCACTTGCCTATCGTCCTCTTCGGTAGATTTTCTTGCGTAAAGAATGTATTTCATATGATTTGAATTAAAAATTTTCTTCCCCCAAAATGCGAAACCGCCAATTCGTTTTTGCCCCCAAAATTGAATACAAATTAGTCGCCGAGCGAAGCGAGGCGAACCAAAGCCGCTTGAAATTTCCTACGTGGTGCAGTATTCTTGAATTAGTCCGAACGCATTTCGCCGCCTGCGGCGGCGAGGAAAACCCCCCGCGAAAATTCGGAAAGGCGGCGGAGCCGCACCGCTCAAAACCGCAAAAGAACCCGGAGAAAAACATCGGCTCGAACCATATTGTAATTTTGGGGGAAGAAAATTTTTTAATCATATGATATACGAATCAAAATCCGGTTTCATTTTTGAAAAGTGTGAATTTTGCCAAAAGCCATTGAATGAAATGGAAAAGAAGTTTTGTGATGAGAAAACGATAGAAACCGGGATTTTCCACCAAATTTGTAGCGGCTGTTTGGATACGAAATGTAATGGTGCGTATCCTGCGGTGTCTTAAATATGACTAGCGAACTTTTGATATTCATAATTTCGGTAATTGCATCTTTAATAATCTTAAAGAAGAGTTTTGATTGGGACGCTTTGCCTTGGGGTATTTTGGCGGTCGTTGGACTTTTTGGATTTTTGTTTTTCGGATTTTTCGGCCTTATCGGCGGTCTTATCCTGGGTGTAATTTTAAATTTCTTCCTTGGTTCTATTTCTTGGGTTTTTATGAGGTTGTTCGATGTTGGGTTGGTAAAGCGAAAAGATCGCGAGTTAATCGCTAAAGGATTTATAGCCGAACACAAGGAAGAAATTTTTGCGCAATTTAAGAAACACGCAGGAGCTATGGACTTGGCAAGGAGAGCGGGATTCTTCTCTAACCTTTCCGAAAAACAAGTAGAGGATAGTAGCCGAGAATTTGGAGAAATGTATTCCGAAAAAACTCTCATTGACGCATATAGCAGATACATAAATGAAATTTTTACCGAAGCGAATAAATTGGAAAATCCGGTCAAAAGACACAGGTGGGATACCGGATCCGCTGGGTTGCGAGAAAATTTCGTAAGAGGCGGGCAAAAATGGATTGAAAAGCCATTTATGGATTCTCGGCCACCTTTCCCGTCTAGCGGTCCGGAGACAACAGAAATCAAGAGAAGGTTTGTTGAATTTTGTGAGAATGTCATTTTTGATAATCCTGAACGAGTTGGCATTACTCCGAATCACTAATTTTAAATGCCGCCAAAGAAAAACTTGAAATTGTCAGCGGTGCGGCTCCGCCGCCTTTCCGAATTTTCGCGGGGGGTTTTCCTCGCCGCCGCAGGCGGCGAAATGCGTTCGGACTAATTCAAGAATACTGCACCAACAATTATGAAATCTAACTTTGAACAATTCGAACAAAAAGAATCTATACCGCAGGTCGAAACAGTGCGAGTCGCTATATTTTATCGAGGAAAATTTCTAGTCCTTCAAAAAAGCAAAAAATCAAAAAATCCCAATGCGATAGAATTCCCGGGCGGAAAAATAGACAATATAAAAAATGTTTACTCAACCGAAGAAGAGCAAATGGAAACGGCAATCAAAGAGGTGGCGGAAGAAACAAATATCGACATCAGCAAACTTAAAATTGAAAGAATAGAGGACTTCAATGTATATTTTGAAACCGCTGACCAAGAAGACAAGGGACTGAGACGCAAGGTACATCTTTTTTTGGCTCGCATACCAGATGATGAAAATTTAGACATCAAAATTAATACTACGCTCACTGAAAACGGACAAGCAGAAGACAACCACGCAAACTATTCATGGCTTACACCGGAAAAACTTATAGAAGGAGTCACCACCCTAGAAACAAATCCCGATACTGGAAAAAAAACGCGCCCGCTCTCACGAAATTCCCGACACATAAAAAAATTACTAACTAGTGTTGGACATCTTTAAAATTCGCGCGCACAATGAAAACCCTCACCCTCCCCCGTTTTGACGACTTCCACTGCCACTTCCGGCTCCAACCCATGCTCTCGGAAGTTCTGCCCCACACCGCGAAATACTGCGGCCGCGCGATTGCAATGCCAAACACCCGCCCCCGCGCCATCCTAACCGCCGAGGACGCAGTGTGGTACAAAAACGAAATAGAAAACGCGCTCCAAAAAATAAACCCCCGCCCCGCCTTCCAACCCCTCATGACAATAGAGGTGCGCGACACGACCACGCCGGAAATGATCGAAAAAGCAAAAAAAGCAGGCGCGGTTGCCGGAAAAATATATCCCCTCGGAGTAACCACGAACTCCGACGAGGGCCTGCGAAATTTTGACGCGCCGGAAATCACAAAAACATTCAAAAAAATGGAGGAAGTGGATATGCTCCTCCTTTTGCACGGCGAATTGGACAAAGAAAAAACTTTGGTGTTGCAACGCGAAGAAACTTTCCTTCCCATTCTTGAAGGCCTCGCAAAAAAATTTCCAAAACTGAAAATAGTCCTCGAACATGTCTCCTCAAAAAAAGGCGTGGAAATGGTAAAGTCCCTTAACGAAAACGTAGCCGCGACAATCACAGCCCACCACCTTGCGCTCACCCTAAACGACGTAATCGGCTATGGCGTAAAGCCGCACCACGCCTGCATGCCCATGCCAAAGGACTTTGAGGACAAAGATGCGCTCATTGACGCGGCAACAAGCGGAAACCCGAAATTCTTTCTTGGCTCGGACTCCGCCCCGCACACAAAAGAAAAAAAGGAATCTGCCAAAGGCGCCTTCGGAGTATTCACCGCCCCCGTCCTGCCGGAACTCCTCGCGGAAATTTTTGAAGAAGCAAATGCCCTGGATCGGCTGGAAAATTTTACCTCCAAATTCGGCGCGGAATTCTACGGCATCCCGCGAAATACCAAAGCCATCACATTGGAAAAGCACGAGTGGCAGGTGCCCGAAACATATGGGAGTATCGTACCATTCAAATCCGGCGAAACCCTGCGCTGGAAACTCGCATGAAAAACATAACGAACATCATCGTCTCCGGCTCTATCGCGCGAGATGAGATTGTGAGTCCAAAAGGCACGCGAAACGAACTCGGCGGCACAGGCACGAATATCGCCTACAACACCCGCCTTATAACGCAGTCCCCCATACGCGTCTTGGGATCAGTGGGCAAAGACGGCGGGGATTTCATAAATTTTTTCAAAACACACGGCATTGCGACAAACAACATCTTCCGCGACACAACCCGTAAAACCGCGAAAGGAAGAGTAACAACGGACAAAAGCCAAAACCAAGTATGGGAATTTTCCTACGGCGCGCTCGTAAATAAGCCGAAAATTCCCTCCGGCCTTTTCCAAAAAAACGCGCCGCTCCTCATCCTCTCCGCCACGCATGAAATTCCCTTTCTCTCCCTCCAGAAAAAAGCGCGGAGCGCGAAAATGCGATACGCCTACGACCCGGGCATGGCCCTCGCCTGGATAAAAACCAAAGACCTGGAGGAGGGGGTTTGGGAATCCGAGTGGTGCATCGCGAACGAAAACGAAATGAAGGAGATTGAAAAACGCCTGAAATTCAAAAAATCCGAATTTCTGGATCTCGGCAAAAAACTCATCACAACCCTCGGCTCCAAAGGAGTACTTTACCAAAGTAAAGCGAAAACGATCATGGTTCCGGCGTATAAGGTGAAAAAAGCGATAGACCCCACAGGCGCGGGAGACGCCTGGCGCGGAGGATTCTGGGGTTCCCTTGCCGAGAGCAAACCGATCGAGGAAGCCCTTTGCCTTGCAAACGCTCTCGCGAGTTTTGTGGTAGAATCATGCGGCACGGTAAACCATAAACCAAGCATGAAAGACATCATAAAACGGGCGAATGCATTAAAAATAAAATCTCTAATCTCTAAACCCTAATCTCTAAACAAGCCCAAAACCCAAATATCAAAAATTTATAGTGAGTTTATCGAGCTACGTTTTTGAGTTTTGACATTTGAGATTGTTTAGAGATTAGAAATTAGGATTTAGATATTAAATTGTATGAAGTACGACATCAAAAACATAAATCTCGCGAAAGAAGGCAAACAGCGCATTGAATGGGCGGAACGGCAAATGCCCGTCCTCGAACTCATCAAAAAACGACTCGAAAAAGAAAAACCCCTGCAAGGAGTAACCCTGGCCGCCTGCCTGCACGTAACCTCGGAAACCGCGAACCTCGCCCGCGCCCTGAAGGCCGGAGGCGCGAAGGTCGTGATCTCTGCCTCCAATCCCCTTTCTACAAACGACTCCGTAGCCGCCTCGCTCGTGCGCGACTACAAAATCCCCACCTTTGCCATAAAAGGAGAGGACAACAAAACGTATTATAAAAACCTAAACGCCGCGCTCGATGAAAAACCGAATCTCACCATGGACGACGGCGCGGATCTCGTGGGACTCATTCATACAAAAAGAAAAGATCTCTTGGGACGCGTAATTGGCTCCACGGAAGAGACCACAACCGGAGTAATCCGCCTGAAGGCAATGGCGCGTCACGGAACCCTGAAAATCCCGGTGCTCGCGGTAAACGAAAATGACACAAAACACATGTTCGACAACCGCTACGGCACGGGCCAGTCAACCATTGACGGCATTCTGCGGGCAACCAACATCCTCCTTGCGGGCAAAACATTCGTAGTATGCGGATACGGCTGGTGCGGCAGAGGCCTTGCCGCCCGCGCGCGCGGCATGGGCGCGAATGTGGTCATAACCGAAGTGGACCCCATAAAAGCCCTCGAAGCGCTCATGGACGGCTTTCGCGTTTCCTCGCTCGCGAACATTATAAAAAACGCGGACGTCGTAATCTCGGTGACCGGAGGTAAACACATCGTGGACGAACGCCACCTCCGCCAAGCGAAAGACGGGCTCATTTTGGCCCAAGCCGGACATTTTGATATTGAGATAAACAAAAAAGCGCTGGCAAAACTCGGTGGAAAGCCACGCGAGGTGCGGCCCATGGTGGAAGAATACACAATCGGCAAAAAACGGATATTTCTTTTGGGCGGCGGCCGGCTGGTAAACCTTGCCACGGCCGAAGGCCACCCCGCATCAGTCATGGATATGAGTTTCGCGGGCCAGGCCCTTGGGGCGGAGTTCATGTGGAAAAATCGCGGAAAACTGGAAACCAAAGTCCACGCCCTGCCGAAAAAACTGGACGAGATGATCGCGTCCCTCAAACTCAAGGCCGAAGGCGTTACGATAGACGCGCTCTCCAAAGAACAAAAAACCTACCTCTCCTCCTGGGAGGAAGGGACATAAAATGGAAAATATTTTCAAAACAAGGTCCGACAAAAAAGTATTGATCCGCCTCATAGAAAATACGGAAAAAGATACGCGAGCCGCCCTGGATTTCATAAACGCGCTTATCGAGGAGGACGCGATGATCGCGCGCTCCGGCAAGCCTGTAACCATCGAAGAACAGAAAGAATGGATTCAAAAAACAACCGAAGCCGTTCGGAAAAAAGATAAAATATTTCTCACCGCCTTTTTCGGTGAACACATGGTTGGAAACACAGAAATAACGCGCCAGGGAGGCAGGTCAAAACACGTAGGAACATTCGGTATCTCGGTTGCAAAAAATTTCCGCGGAGAAGGTTTGGGCAAGGAACTCATGCGGCGCGCTCTGGAAGAAGCGCCGGGAATCGGCATTTCTCATGTGGAACTCCGCGTGTATGAAGGAAACGGCCCGGCAATACAACTCTATGCCCAAATGGGCTTCGAAGAAGTGGGTCGTCTGCCAGAGGCAATCCGGTACAAAGACAGACTCGTCGCAAGTATTATGATGTGGAAAAAACTCTAGAATTAGAGTACAGACCCCAACCCCCCCCCCTTTTTTTAACTACCGGGCAAACACAATATCCGCAATGTCGCGACGAAACTCGTTGATAGGCGATGAGTCCGGCTTGCGCTTCGGATACGTATAATTCGATAAAATCACAAGCCCGATACCGCGGTCCGGATCGCACATGACGGAACATCCGGTAAATCCGGTTTTCCCGAACGCGCGCTCTCCGCACTCGCCTCCCATCCACCTTCTGTTGCAAAGTTCCCACCCCAGGCCGTGAGACGACCCGATGCCGAACAAATGATTCTGATACATGCGCGCCACCATCTCTTCGGAAAAATATCGCCGCCCGCCATACTCCCCTCCGCGGATAAGCATTTCCAAAATCGTAAGCAAATCCGAGACGCTGGAAAAAAGGCCGGCTGACCCGACCATAATATCCGCCTGCCCGAGCTTCCACGCGCTCTCGTCATGTACCTCGCCACGCACCTCCCTGCCCCGCCACGCGCAAATCTCCGTAGGCGCGATTTCCTCCGCGGAAAATAACTCCAAAGGAAAAAATCCGATACGAGCCATACCCATTGGATCGAAAAACACCTCTTTGGCAAACTCGTGAAGCGTCTTCCCAGAAATTCGTTCCACAAGAAATCCCAACACAATACTCGCCGTATTCGTGTACGCGAAATACTCTCCCGGCTCGTGGGTAAGCGGAGCAAAAAACACGGCGCGCAAAATCTCTTCGGGATTCTTATGTTTCAACGAAGAAAGCCGAAACTCCTCGGAATACCCCGCGGTATGCGTCAAAAGATGCCGCACCCGGAGTTCTTCGCGCGAAGCATTATGAACCTCGGGCAATATCTCGATCACGCGGTCATCGATCCGCACCCTGTCCGCCTCGATCAGATACAAAAGAGAAAGCGCGGTAGGAATCGCTTTTGTAACCGAAGCAACATCAAATAAAGAATCCTCTCGGGCTTCACCAAAAGGCAAGACAATCCTCTCCCCGTTTTCTTTGACTATGCCAATTACACAACTCGAAAAAAGACCTCTCACAATGGCAGAAGAAACAATTTCTTGAATTTTAAATTTTACATTGTTATTTTGCACTTTTCACTTTGCACTTTTCACTCTCGTGATTTCTTTCTGCACAGGTGTCGTAATCACGACTTCCCCGCCCTCAATATAAAAATCAATTTCGCTCCGTACCCCGAACTTATTTTTTAAATACACCCCCGGCTCGATTGTATACCCAACCTGCTCTTCAAGAACTCCTTCCCCTTTTTTAGGACTCAGGCGCGTCCCCGCCCCGTGAGGAGAACGAAATCCGAGCGGATGCCCGAGAGAATGCAAAAAATTTTCCCCGTATCCCGCCTTCCCTAAAAAATCTCGAGCAACCGCGTCAACTTCTCTGCCGCGAGGCAACCTCCCCTTCCGCGCCTCTTTTCGCAAAAATCTGATACTCGCGTCCCGCGCCCCAACTACCCCTCCGAAAACCCTGTCAATCTCCAAAGGAATCTGCGCGCCGCAAAATCCCATCCAGGTCGCATCCGCAAACGGCGCTCCGGCCTCCCGCACCCGCGCCCAGATATCCAGAAGAATCAGGTTTCCCCGCCGGAGCCGCCTTGAGTATTGCGAAGGAAAATAATGGACGAACGACGTATTCTCCCCGAAAGCAACGATCGGATCATGATCGCTCCAAAGACCATGCTCCCGGTATTTCTTCCGAACGAACTCCGCGGCATCATATTCCGAAACCCCGGATTTCAAAAACGAAAAAAACTCGTCTGTAATAATGGCAAGTTTTTTTACGGCACGAATGTGCTGGTCAATTTGTATCTTCGTCCACGGCATAAATATATGATATCGTATGAAGGACATGACCATCAAACAATTTCAGGATCATATTCTGAAATGGTACAAAATCCACCGCCGCTCCATGCCCTGGCGCGACACCCGCGACCCCTACAAAATCCTGGTTTCCGAAATTATGCTTCACCAGACCCGGGTTTCGCGCGTTCTCCCGAAATACAAAGAATTCCTGAAAGCGTTTCCAAACATAAAAACGCTCGCGAAGGCAAATGAGAAAAAACTCCTGAACACATGGAAAGGACTCGGCTACTGGCGCCGCGCCAAATACCTGAAAGAAACGGCAAAACGCGTCGTCAAAAATCATGCGGGGAAATTCCCCAAAAATATAGAAGAACTCGAAACCCTGCCCGGAGTAGGATCATATACCGCCCGCGCTCTCGCCTGCTTCGCGTGGAATTCAAAGGAACCCTTCATAGACACCAACATCCGCCGTGTCTACCTCCACTTCTTCTTTCAAAAGAAAAACGGGGTTCCGGACGCCGAAATTCTCGCAATAGCGAAAAAAGGGGTATGGTCAAAAAATCCGCGGCAATGGCATTACGCCCTTTTCGACTACGGAGCAACGGAATTACGGGATAAAACGATAAACAAAAAAAGTAAAACGTACACGAAACAATCTCCGTTCAAAAACTCGTTTCGCTCATTTCGTACGCGGGCCCTGCGATACGCGCTAAAGCATCGGAACAAAAAAATAGCCCTGGAAGAAATGCACGGCTTTCTGAGGGGGTTGCTGCAAAACGAAGAAACGGACTTCGCGCCGGAAGAAATTATGAAGTCGCTGGAAAAAGACGGCCTAATAAAAAAACAGGAAATGCACTATGTGATTTGACGGTCTTCCTTTTTCGAAAAAACAGACGCCGAGGGAAGAAGGCGGTACGCCAGATACGCGGACAGAAACCCGAAAAAGATGCCGCCCAAAATATCAAAAGGATAATGAACTCCGGAAATTATGCGGAATACCCCGAGAAATAAGGACGCGCAGAGCGCAAGCAAGCCCGCCTTCCGGGAAAAAAAGAAAAGAAAAAAAGAAAGCGCGAAAAACAAACTCGCGTGTCCTGAAGGAAAGGAAAATCCCGCAGGCGTAAAAAGCGGATTGATATCAAATACGAGAAAAGGACGCGGGCGATGATAAAAAAAACGAATGGCGGAAACAAGAATGCCTCGCGCAATGATGCCGGAAAGCAAAAACCCGAGAAAAAGAAGCAACCTTTGTCTCGAAGAAGAGCCGATAAAAAAAATAAAGGCAAAAAAAGCGATAAAAAGTAAGACGGGAAAATAAGAGGCAAAAAAAACAATAAGCGCATCGAAAAGAGGAGATCGGTGCGCGAACGAGTACAGAAGATGAAATAAAGAGGTATCCATTCGTTGATGTCATCTTCCTACGTATGGAAGCAACCCCATAAAACGCGCCCGCTTTACCGCGGTGGCAAGTTTACGCTGATGCTTGGCGCACACTCCCGTATGACGGGGATCCACGATTTTTGCCTGCAACGAAGTAAACCGGCGGAGTGTTCCCGCGTCTCGAAAGTCGATGTCTTGGACATTTTGGGAACAAAAAATGCAATGTTTTGTAGCCATGGGAATACTTGTACCACGAAAAAAGAACGGAAGTCAATCGTCGTGATTAAAAACTAGACATTAAAAATTCTAAAAGGGTATGTCCTCCGCGCGTATCTCATCGTCAATATCAATTTGTGGTACGGGCTCCTCGTCAAATGGCATATCCTGCTTTGAAGAAGAAGCGGACGAAGCAGGGGGAGGAGTGGGCGCATTCGCACCGGTCGTCGAAACAGAGGGCGAAAGTCCTCCTCGAATATCCGCCTGGGGCCTGGGACCAAACTGGATGCGTTCAGCGACAATTTCTGTGGTTTTGCGATTCTGCCCGTCCCTGTCTTGCCATGTTCTTGTCTGAAGTCGGCCCTCGATGTATACCAAGCTGCCCTTCTTCAAATACTGACTCGCCATCTCAGCCTGCTTGCCCCACAAAACGATATTGTGAAAATCCGTCTCCTCCTTGCGCTTGCCGTCCTTATCAACCCAATACCGGTTAGTCGCGAGACCGAAATTCGTAACCGACTGGCCGGAAGCGGTATTGCGCAATTCAAGATCGGCGGTCAAACGCCCGATAAGTTGAACTTTATTAAGATTCATGCGCTCCTACTATACCACAAAAACTCACTCCCCGTCCATTAAAATTTACTGAAGTATTTCTTCAATCTTCTCCTGCAGGGCCTCGTTTGAAAGCGTGTGGGACGCTGGCTGGGAAACGAACGTGCGGCGACCCTCTGTCGCAGGCCCGCCCGAAGGCCGGCCTTCACGAAGCGCGCGATCTCCGGCGGCGCGAGGAAAAAGGGGGCGGGTAATAAGATATCGCAAAATCCGATCTTCCCCGCGCAAACGCGAATCAAATTCCGTAATCTGTGGAGCCTCTCCCCGGATACGTAAAATCCCCAAAAAAGCAAACGCTTCCCGCCGAATAGGATACGCAAGCTGGATCTTGCGCAACGGCTCCTCATGCTCCACATGAGCACCCGCACCTCGAATAATCTCGGAAACCAGGGGGGCGTCTTCCTCGCTCTTCAAGAGATACGTTATTTCATGGGTGTAATTCATCCCTCACATAATTGCGCTAAAGTTAAAACAACTCGCGCATTAATTGTATACTCCCCCTCACATAAGGACAATTATGTGAAGGATTCATAACAAAACAAAACTAACAGAAAAGACAGAAGGGGTCAAATAGCCGGAAAAAATCAATCCTCGCGCACCCCTTCCGCGACCTGCGCAATCCCTTCCTCGGAAAAACCT
Source organism: uncultured Candidatus Saccharibacteria bacterium (assembly GCA_964466475.1). Taxonomy (GTDB): domain Bacteria; phylum Patescibacteriota; class Minisyncoccia; order UBA6257; family GWB1-50-10; genus JAUYPG01. The sequence continues at coordinate 18,123 of CAYXNB010000004.1, read as the reverse complement.
TTGTCTTCGGATTCCTCGGTCAGAAAAATCTTCCTCATAATCTGAAGGTCCTCCTCCGGAATTCTCCGCAAACCCGTACCAACGGGAATAAGTTTTCCGATAATCACATTTTCCTTCAGGCCCTTCAGTGTATCCACTCGCCCGTCGATTGCTGCATTCACGAGCACCCTGGAAGTTTCCTGGAACGAAGCTGCGGAGAGAAAACTTTCGGTTGAAAGCGCGACACGCGAAATCCCAAGCACAAGCTGGTTCACGCGGGGAGGAGCGCCTCCGCGCTTTTTGGTGGCCGCGATAATCTCCCGCAGACGAGAAACATCAAGCACCTCGCCGGGAGTAAGGTCGGTATCTCCCGACTGCCTGACCGTAACGCGTGAAAACATCTGGCGGACCATAACCTCAATATGCTTGTCGGAAATATTCGCGCCCTCCGGAACGTAAATTTTCTGAACCTCATTTACAATATACCGCTGAGCTTCCTGAACACTCCGAAACTCCGCGATCTCGGCAATATCAAGCGGACCCTCCGCGATCGCCTGCCCCTTTTCCACTACATCGCCCTGCTTTACATAAAGCGTGGCTCCTGCGGGTAAAACATAGTCCGTAAGCCCTCCTCCGCGCTTCTTGGATTTCACCGCGCCCGAATTAACGCGAACCACCTGAGAAAGCCCGCGCTGCTCAATCTCTTCCACAACCCCGCCGGCCTTCAAAAGAGGAGCCTTCCCCTTCGGGGTACGCGCCTCAAAAATCTCCTCAACGCGCGGAAGTCCGTGGGTAATATCCACTCCGGCAACACCTCCGATGTGGAAGGTTCGCATGGTAAGCTGCGTACCCGGCTCGCCGATGGATTGAGCGGCAACAATACCGACCGCCTCACCCGTTTCAATCAAGGAACGTTTGCTAAGGTCATACCCGTAACAAGCGGCACAGATCCCGAAAAGCGTCCTGCACGCGATAGGAGAACGAAGCAAAACGGAAGCAACCCCCGCCTCGTCGATTGCGCGCGCCACGTCCTCGGTAATCACCGTCCCGGCCTTCGCGAGCACCTCCTTGCCGCGCAAAACATCTTCCGCGAGCACGCGCAAGTTCAAACGATTCGCGAATTTGTATCCGAACTGCTCGCCGTCGGCGCGAAACACCTCGAACCCGGCCTTGGTGCCGCAATCCTTCTCGCGGACGATAACATCCTGGGCAACATCAACCAAACGCCGCGTAAGATATCCGGCGGAAGCGGTCTTCAAGGCGGTGTCCGTAGATCCCTTACGCGCTCCGTGCGTAGAAATAAAATATTCCAAAACCGAAAGTCCCTCCTTATACGAACTCTTGACCGGCAACTCGATAATGTCTCCCTGCGGATTGATCACGAGCCCCTTCATGCCCATCATCTGAATCGGCTGGCTCCAGCTCCCGCGCGCACCCGAATCAATAATGGAATACACCGGATTGCCGGGAGCAAGGGTCTTGGGGATAAGTTTTGCGATTTTTTCGCGCGCCTCGGTCCAGACAAGCACGATCTGTTCGCGCCGCTCATCCTCGGTCAAAAGACCTTCGGAAAACTGGGACTCAATAAGGCGCACCCGATCTTCTCCTTCTGCGATAATCGCCTTCTTCTCCTCCGGAATCTTGGTGTCCAGCATCCCCCAGGTAATGCCGGAAAAAGTCGAATAGCGGAATCCGATATCCTTGATCCGATCGATATATTCATGCGCCTCCTCGATGCCGTACTTTTCCACAATGCGGGAAACGAGCTTGGCGAGTGCCTTTTTGTTTAGATGCGCGTTCACGAACTCAAAATCCTCGGGCAATACGCGGTTGAAAAGCAGGCGTCCATAGGTGGTTTCAATGCATTCGCGCCCTCCGTCTGTCTTTTGCATAAACACCCGCATCTTCGCGTGCATGGAAAGCGCCCCGGATTCATACGCAAGCGTCGCTTCCGTAAAGTCGGAAAAAACCCTTCCCTCGCCCTGTGCAGCTTCCTTCATCTGCGTAATGGCGTAGCACCCGAGCACGATGTCCTTGGTCGGGTCCGCGATCGGACTTCCGTCAGCGGGCTTCAAAATATTTTTTGAAGCATCCATAAGGTCGCGCGCCTCATATTGAGCCTCTACCGTAAGAGGCAGATGCACTGCCATCTGGTCCCCGTCAAAGTCCGCGTTAAATGCGGCGCAGACCAAAGCAGGCACGCGGATTGCGAGATCTTCGATGAGAAGCGGCTTAAACGCCTGGACTCCAAGCCGATGCAGGGTCGGCGCACGATTCAAAAGAACCATGCGATTCTCAATCACTTCTTCCAAAATGGCCCATACCTCGGGCGGTCCGTGCTCAATAAGACGATTCGCCTGCTTGATGTTGTAGGCAAGTCCCCGCTCGATAATCTTGTTGATTACAAAGGGGCGGAACATCTCAAGCGCCAGATTTTTCGGCAATCCGCATTCGTTCATGGCAAGCTCCGGACCAACAACGATGACGGAACGGGCCGAATAGTCCACGCGCTTTCCCAAAAGATTTTGCCGAAATCTTCCCTGCTTGCCCTTCAAAAGATCGGCCAGGGACTTTAACGGCCGCCGCCTCGAAGAAAGAATCTGCGCGCTCGCGGTCGAAGAGTTGTCGATCAAAGCATCTACCGCCTCTTGGAGCATGCGCTTCTCGTTTGTGATGATCACGTCGGGCGACTTGAGTTCAATAAGCCGCTTCAGCCGGTTGTTGCGATTTAAAACGCGGCGGTACAGATCGTTCAAATCAGCGGTCGCATACCTGCCTCCATCAAGCGCAACCATAGGACGGAGATCCGGGGGCAAAACCGGCAATTCGGTAAAAACCATCCATTCCGGCCGCACACCGCTCCGTAAAAACGAACGCACCACGCGCAGCCGGCGAAGAACCCTCCGCTTTCGAGAAAAATCCTTCACATGCTGAAGTTCCTCGCAAATTTCCCTGTACAACTCGCGAAGATCAATCTGCTCCAAAATCTTCCTGATTGCGCCCGCCCCGCGATCAGCGGAAAAAATATCCCCAAACCGCTCCGAAAGCGCGTAATATTCTTCTTCCGTAAGAATAAGCCCGGGCCGCAACACCTCAACAATATCCTCGCTCCGTTCTTTAAGCGACTTCGCCTCTTCGGCCCCGTGCTCGAGTTTCAATGCCTTGTACTCGCGCTTGATGTCCGCCAAAACACGCTTCTTTGCCTCCTCGTCCACGGTTGTAACAATAAAAGCCGCGTAATAAATAACCTTCTCGATTTTAGGAACCGAAATGTCGAGCATCAAACTAAGCTTCGAAGGAATGGTGCGCAAAAACCAGATATGCGCCACGGGAACCGCGAGAGAAATGTGGCCCATCCGCTCGCGCCGCACCACCGCACGCGTTACTTCTACTCCGCACTTCTCACAGGTAATCCCCTTATAACGAAATTTTTTATACTTTCCGCAATAACATTCGTAATCCTTGGTCGGACCGAAAATCCGCTCCGAAAAAAGTCCGTCCTTCTCGGGGCGCTGAGTTCGGTAATTCAAGGTCTCCGGCTTCAGGATCTCGCCATACGACCACTCCCGAATATCCTGAGGCGAAGCGAGCCGAATGGAAATACTTTGTACGTCTCGTAATTTCTTTTCCATAATTGAATCCTTAATCTTTAATCCTTAATCCTCGTCTTCGGTTTCTTCGTCCCTTTCTCCGCGTTTTCCCTGCGGAATCTCGTCAGAAAGTACCCCATACGAATCCTCCTCATCCTCTCCGATCTCGAAATCCTCAGCAGTAAGTTCGGGCAATTCCTCGTCGTCCGTAACACCTCCGTGTCCGCGAGCAAAATCAGTGGTAGCCTCGTCTATCGCCCGCTCGTCATATCCGATATTAAGGCCCAAAGACTTAAGTTCGCTCACAAGAACATTAAAAGACGCAGGAATATTGGGCTTCCTGATTTCCCGTCCTCGAATAATAGACTCAAAAGCCGACGCGCGCCCCAAAACATCGTCTGACTTAATGGTAAGCATCTCTTGGAGCGTATGCGCCGCGCCATACCCCTCCAAAGCCCACACCTCCATTTCTCCGAAACGCTGTCCCCCGAGTTGCGCCTTGCCTCCCAGGGGCTGCTGGGTAATAAGGGAATACGGTCCCGTAGAACGCATATGGATCTTATCTTCCACAAGGTGATTCAGTTTCATAATATACATAACTCCCACGGATACGCGCTCCGGATACGCGCTCCCCGTAATGCCGTCATAGAGCGTCACCTTTCCGTCCGCGGGAATGCCCGCGGCCTCAAGCTCTTTCTGAATGTCTTCTTCCGAAGGGCCGACAAAATTCGGTACCACCGCGCGATACCCCAGATGCTTTGCCGCGAACCCGGTATGAATTTCCAAAATCTGCCCCAAATTCATGCGTGAGGGAACGCCGAGAGGATTTAGCACAACATCCACCGGCGTGCCGTCTTCAAGATACGGCATGTCCTCGACCGGACGAACCTGCGAAATAACTCCCTTGTTGCCGTACCGGCCGGTCAGCTTGTCGCCCGCGCGGATCTTGCGAAGTTGGGCGACCTCGATCTGAATTTTTTTAATAATGCCGGGCTCAAGCTTGTCCCCCTTTTCGCGGGAAAAAATCTTGATGCCGATAACCCGTCCCTTCTTACCGTGCGGCACCGTAAGCGATGAATCCTTCACATCGCGCGCCTTTTCGCCGAAAATAGCGCGAAGCAGACGCTCCTCGGAAGTCAGCTCTGACTCGCCTTTCGGAGAAATCTTCCCCACAAGAATGTCATTTGCCCGAACCTCCGCGCCAATACGCACAACCCCCTCCTCATCCAGATTGCGAAGCTTATCCTCCGAAACGTTCGGAATGTCCGGCGTAGTAACCTCGGGCCCGAGTTTGGTATCGCGCACCGCACAGACGAATGTCTCAATATGGATGGAAGTAAACCTGTCCGTTTGCGCCACCCGCTCCGACAGAATGATTGCGTCCTCAAAATTCGCTCCGCGCCACGGAATAAACGCGACAACAAGATTCTGTCCCAAGGAAAGCACGCCGTCTTTTGTGGCCGGCCCGTCCGCAAGTACGTCTCCCTTTTTTACATGGTCTCCGACCAGAACCGTTGGCCGCTGGGAAAGGCAGGTGGACTGGTTTGAACGCACGAATTTATGAAGCCGGTATCTGCGCTTTTCTCCGTCCGTCCCGGTAACCTCCACCTCTTCTCCCGAGGACGCGGTGACAGTTCCCGCAATATCCGAAAGAATAACTTGCTGGGAGTCTCGTGCCGCCTTTTCCTCCCTTCCGGTGCCAACCAAGGGCGCCTCAGGCAAAATCGAAGGAACCGCCTGCCTCTGCATGTTCGATCCCATAAGGGCGCGGTTGGCGTCGTTGTGTTCAAGATACGGAATAAGCGATGCCGCGACACTCGTAAACTGGTTGGGCGACACGTCAATGTACTGAAGATCTTCACGCGAGCAGGTTCCCGCTTTGCCGCAAACGCGTGCCGGAATCTCTTCCGCAAGAATTCTCCCCTTCTCGTCGCGCGGCAGATCCGCCTGCGCGATATTCGCGCGCTCTTCCGCGATCGCGTCAAGCCAGTGAAGATCATTCGTAATCACGCCCTTCTCTACCCTGTAATACGGCGACTCAATAAATCCGTGCTCATTCAGGCGCGCGTAACTCGCAAGGTAGCTTACAAGACCGATATTCGCCCCTTCCGGCGTCTGAATCGGACAAATACGTCCGTAATACGAGGAGTGCACATCGCGGACCTCAAAGCCGGCGCGCTCACGCGTAAGCCCCCCCGGACCCATGGCGCTCATGCGCCGCTTGTGCTCAAGTTCAGCCAGGGGATTTACCTGGTCCATGAATTGAGAAAGTTGGGACGAAGAAAAAAAGTCGCGCACCACTGCTGAAAGCACCTTGTAATTGACAAGCTGTACCGGCTGGAGCGTATCCCGCTCAAGCGTGGACATCCGGTCCTGAACTCCGCGGCGCAACCTCGCAAAACCAATCCGAAGCCGCGACTGCACAAGCTCGCCCACTGCCCGAACTCTGCGATTGCCAAGATGATCAATATCGTCCGGCTCCGCCTCCGGCGTGTTGTTTAAACGGATAATTTCACTGACCACCTCCAAAAGATCTTCTTTTTCCAAAAGCCCGCCGCGGGAGTTTTGAAACCCGAGGCGCTGATTAAATTTAAAACGTCCCACGCGCGAAAGATCATACCGGTCAAAACGATGAAACATCGCATCAATAAGCGATTTCGCGTTTTCCGCCGTGGCAAGGTCTCCGGGCCGGATACGCTTGTGTATCTCCATATACGCGTCTTCCTCGGTTTCCGCTTCGTCCTTGGCAAGAGTCGCTTCTATATATTTTACCTCGCCGGTATCGACACCGGAAAAAGCAGCGAGAATTTCCTCGCGCGTCCGCAGGCCGAATACGCGCAGAAGTTGGGTCACGGGCGCCTTGCGCTTGCGATCAATGCGCACACCCAAAAAGCCGTCAGGATCGGTCTCAAACTCCATCCACGATCCGCGGTTCGGGATGATCTTGGCGCCGAAAAATTTCCGGCCGCGATACACGTTCATAAGGAAATAGACCCCGGGAGAACGAACGATCTGCGAGATAACCACGCGCTCCACTCCGTTAATGATAAACGTCCCCCGGTCCGTCATCATCGGAAAGTCCCCCAGATACACCTCCTGCACATCCTTGGTCTTTCGTTTTTTATCCCGAAGTTCCAGTTTCACCCGAAGCGATGCCTCGTAGGTCTGATCCTTTTCCTTGGTCTGCTCCTCCGTATACTTTGGCTCATCAAACGAATAATCGAGAAAGTGGAGTTCCAGCTCTTCTCCCGTATGGTCGGCGATGGGAGAAATTTCGGCAAAAAGTTCGCGAAGCCCCTGCCGTAAAAACCAGTAAAAAGAATTTTTTTGCAACTCGATCAAACTCCCTTCCTTAAACTCGTGTGCCGCATGCGCCGTAAAATTTTTTTTCTTGATCATAAATATAGTGCCCTATTTTTATTATGCTCCTCAAGTGTGCGGGAAAAAATGGTCTCTCCGGTTGTCCGGGCGGAAAGATAATAGAGATACGGACTCGCCTCCGGACCAAGTGCGGCCCGTATCGCGGACTCCCCGGGATTCGAGATTGGTGTGGGAGTCCATCCCAAACGCTCGTACGTATTGTAGGGAGAAACAATGGACCGGTCGCTCCGCAGAACCGCAACGTTCGGACACCCCACAATCGCCCCGTTGCACTTGGCATAACCGAGAGTTGCGTCAACCTGCAGAAGCATACCGATCTTCTCCCGCTTCAGAAGAATTCCGGCAACCAGCCGGCGATCCGCGAATTCCGGAACCTCACGTTCCAGATACGAGGCGAGAATGAGTCGCTCGTACCAGTCCGCCTCCTTGGAAAGCGCGCTCCACGCCTTGTCGCGAAACGTATCCAAAAAACGGCGAAGTACGGCATCCACGGCAGATCCTCGTTCAAATCGATATGTGTCCGGAAAAAGAAACCCCTCGAAACTCTGCGCCTCCCGCAAAAACGGATACTCCCCGCGGTATTCCGAAATCCGGGCGCCGCGAAGCTCTCCCTCTCCAAGTATGCCGGTCCGCGAAAGCAGTGCGTCGATGTCAAGAAGAGTATACCCCTCCGGAACAGTAACCGCGATCTCGTTTTGCCCCAAAGACGTCAGCACGCGGACAATTTCCGGCACGCTCATCGAGGGAGAAAGTTCATAAATGCCGGGCTGGAATCTCTGGGCCTTACCGGAAAAAAGAGCGTACGCTTTAAAAACGGAAATGGACTTCAGAAACCCCTCGCGTGAAAGCCGGGCTCCGATATCCGCGAACCGTTCGCCCTTTGCTATGGAAAATTCATGCGTCTCCGCACCCCCCTGGGGCTGCAGGCCGTAAAAGAAATACCCGATCCCAAGCACCAAAAAAAGGGTGGCGACAAGGGAAAAAAGCATAAGGGGGCTCCTCCAAAACAAAAGTTGTGGTTTTCCTGGACTCAAAATTACGAAGATTCGATTGTAACCCGTTGAATTATACTTATCAAAATGGCAAGAGTCAAGAGATGCGACCCCCCGTAACTCAAAAATGGAAACGGTATTCCGGTAACAGGCAAAAGTCCGAGATTAGATCCCGCGTTCACGAAAAAATGAATAAGAAGGATGAGCGCAGCTCCGAGACAGACAAATCGATAATAATTATTTCGGGAACGATGCCCAATGCCCGTTATCCTAAAAACAACGAACCCGAAAGTCAAGAGGAGAAAAAGCCCCCCAAACATCCCCCACTCTTCAACGTACGCGGAAAAAAGGAAATCAGTACCGGCTTCCGGCAAAAAACGAAGATGCGTCTGGGTGCCGAGACCGAACCCCTTTCCCCAAAATCCGGCCGATCCAACCGCGATCTTTGCCTGGGTGACATTATAACTCGCCCCAAGGGGATCGCGATCGGGAAATACGAATGAACTGAGCCGCTCCTTCTGATACGGCTTCAAAAGAAAAAGCCACGAAAAAAGTGCGGCGAAAAGGAGTGCGGCGAAAAGGAGCAAAACCCGCCGCAGATGAAATCCGCCGACAAAAAGAAATCCGAACCAGATACCCAGAATAACAAGCGCGGAGCCCAGGTCCGGCTGGAGCATCACCAGTCCCGCGGGCAGGGCCGCATACAAAAAAGAAATGAGCATGTTTTTCCCGAGCCACGTCTGAATGTGCAGACGGGAAAAAAATCCGGCAAGAACAAAAATAAGTCCGATTTTCAAAAATTCCGAGGGTTGAAGGCGGAGCGGACCCAAAACAATCCAGCTTTTCGCGCCGCGCACCGCCCCGCCCTGAAAAATGGGGAGGAGTAGCAAAAGAACGCTCGAGAAATAAAATCCCTGACGAAACCAACTCTGCCCGAGAAGAAACCTCCAGTGAATCTGGCTCCCCAAAAACATCACAATAAAAAACAACCCGTACCAAAAAGCCTGTCGCCGGAAAAGTTCGGGATCAAAACTCGCGAGCGAAACCAAGCTCATGGCCGCAAGAATGGCGATAGCGCCCGTAAGCAGCCAGTCAAACCTCCGAAAATTCAGAAAAAAAGCCATTTGTAATCCCTAATCGTTAATCTTCGTCCAAACAAAATTTAAAAAACCGGATACACGAATACTTCCGCGCTTCCCGCCCGAAGTCGGCGCGCGAGATCCGCGTCATACGGCACCGGAACATCAAATTGTTTTTCGGAAAAACTGCGGATACTAAGCATCGTCGTCTCCGCGGCAAACGCCTGAAAGCCGAACTCGTCCCGAAGAATGGCAACCACCCGGGCCTCCGGGATAAAGGTGCCGCCCTCGTTTCTCATCGCCCCCTTCGCGCGGATAACGCGCTCTTCGTCTAAAATCTCAATCACCGGCTCCGAAGGAAAAGAAAACGAGACAAGCGGAAATTCATGGGGAGGCAAAGGGTCTGCCTCGGTTATTGAAAGATCGACCCGATACACATCGCGGGAAAACGTGCTCTCCGCGATCCGCGACAAAAACGTTTCGGAGAAAGGCGGCACGTTGGCGCGCCCGGAAAGCGTTCGCAGCAGGGCGTCATTCTCTCCGTAGAGCGAAAAGGAGTACGAGAAACGAAATCCGTATTCCGCGGAAGTATTCCGGACTCTGCCGAAAAGAAAGGTTGCGGGAACCTCGCGCAAACGAAAAATCTCGGTCTCCGCGACCCGAAGCGCCTGATCCTCGCGCGGCAAGGATGCCGGAAAAGATAAGGCGGTATCCTTCCCCCCAAGGCGCGGCAAACCATAAATCAAAAAACCGAAAAAAGAAACTATCCCGAAATACAAAAGCGCATATAAAAATTTTTTAACGGAACGGTTCATGTTCGCGCGATTTCCACGATTTTTGCAAATTCCGCGGGCTTCAGGCTCGTCCTGCCGAGGAGAGCGCCGTCAATCTGAGGGATACCGAAAAAACCTTTTGCCTTTTCCAGGGTCAGAGATCCGCCATACAACGCCGTAATACTCGCGATCGGCACCTCATAATTCGCGGAAACGAAATGCTTGATAAATGTTATAATTTCCCCCGCATCCTCGGGTTTGTCGGTACGGCCGGTATTTACTGCCCAAAGAGGTTCGTACGCGATGATAATTCGGGAGATATTTCGATTCATATTCGGTATGTTGCGAAAATCCTTTTGAATCTGATTTTTGATAAATGCCATAACCGCGGGAAGCCCTCGGTTCCTCAATACTCCGGATTCGCCGACGCAAAGAATGGGGCGCATCCCTCCGTGCAAAATGGCTTTTATTTTTTTATTCACGATCTCGTCCGTGTCGCCAAGCGCTCGCCGCTCCGAGTGTCCGGCGATCACATACTCTACGCCCGCGTCCTTCAGCATCCCCACGGAAACCTCGCCGGTGTACGCACCCTCCTTTTCATAAAACACATCCTGCGCGCCCCACGACACTTCTTGGTGCTTATGCGAAAAATCCGTAAGCCACGGATACGGCGGACAGATAACCAAGTCCCTCCCTCCATATTCCAAAACCGACTTCAAAATCCGCTCCGCCTCGCCGTACGTCTGCGGATTCATCTTCCAATTCGCGACCACAAACTTTTTCATGCATCAATAATACAACCAATTACTACCAATTTCCACAAACTACAGAAACAAGCCCGAAGAAAGGGAAACCAAAATGCCGGAAACCAAAATCCCGGCCCCGATGGCGAAAACAGCCCTCCGAAACGGGATCCCGAAAAGATACGCCGCAACCGTTCCGGTCCAGGCACCGGTAAGCGGTAAAGGAATTGCGACAAAAACAAAAAGCGCGAATACACTCGCGGTTGCGAACCTCTTCCCGTGCTTCCGGTGCGTCCGGTCAAACACGGCATGGAACAGCCGGTGAAAAAACGGATGCCACGCCATAAGCCGGTGCGCCGCGTGGCGCCAAAACCATAAAAGCGGAATAACCGGCAAAAAATTCCCGAAAACCGAATATGCGTACGCCTCAAAAGGTGGCACCCCCCAACGAAAAATCGCGAGCGGAATCGCGGCGCGAAGTTCCCCTACGGGAAGAGCGGCAATGAGAATGGTTAAAATTTTTTCCACGTTTCCTTAATCCTTAACCGTTGATTCTTAATCCCGAGAAGTTGTGCCGCTTCATCCGGATCAACAACCGTAATCTCAACACCCGTCCCAAGTTCAAATCCCGCGGAAATGGAAATCTTGGGCAAAACCTCAATATGCCAGTGATAATGGGAATGGCGTTTCTTATTCCTGACCGGCGCGGAATGGATATAAAAATTATAATCAGGGTCTCCGAGACGAATCCGCATGCTCCCTAAAAGCCGCCTCAACACATCGGAGATTTCCGCGAGAACTTCCTTGCGCTCATTCTCAAAATATGCGTTATGCCGCCGCGGAAAAATACGGAATTCGTATGCTTCGCGCGAAACAAAGGGAGCAAATGCCGCCACATTCCGGCTCGCATACAAAATCCGCTTTTTCTCCCGCATCTCAAAATCCAAAATCGTGCAATGCGGACAGACACGATGCTTCCGATAATATTCCCGCGAACCCTGCAGGGATCGCAAAATACCGGTCGGCACAACGGGAATAGCGATAATCTGGAGATGCGGATGATATATGGAGGCCCCGGCCTCAGGACCCCAGTTCTGAAACATAGAAATATATTCCACGCACGGATCAAGCATGAGTTCGTGGTAATGCTCCTGAAGCGCATCTAAAATCTCCCACACCTCACGACCAGAAAGATCGGGGATATTCCGGTCGTGATTGCGAAGTATGAGGAGGCGATGGTACCCGATACCTTCGGAAATCTCATAAAAACCTTTCCGGGTAAATGAAGCGCATTTGCCTCCTCCATGTTCAAGCGCCGGATATTTGTTTTCAATAACCTGAAGAGACCATCCCTTGGGGTCGCTGTTCGGACGTACCAGAAGCGGAGCTCCGCCTCCGCGATCCTGCGGATTCTCGAATGGACAGGTTTTCTTTGGGGATTTTTTGCGCGGCTTCCGATGCGTAAAATCAAGCGGACGTCCGCGGCGCCTGGGAGCGATGACGACCCACTGACCGGAAACAATGTCTCTGCGTAATTCTGACTTCATGGTGGCTAATCCCTCAATCTGCGATAAATTGATTCCTCCACGTCTTCTCTCGACCTTCCGTACCGCGTACGCGACGCCTCCTTGACCAAAGCGCCCGCCTCCAGATTCCCGCCCGCAAGAGGGAGGGTCCGTATATTAAAGGGAACGGTCGTTTGCCCGCCCACCAAAAGACGGGCATACGCATTAAAATTATCAACGTTTGAAAGGTCGTGCTCGCTGAAAACCGGCTCAAACTCCTTCTTCAAAATCTCCGTATCCTGCACGCCCACGCGAAAACTGATGATCGATCCCACGTTCCCGAAAACCGCATCCCGGATTGTCTCGGAAAGTTGCGCGATAAACTGATGCGCAACCACGAGATTCAGATGATACTTCCGCGCCTCGGATAAAATAGTTGCGATGGAATCCGTAGTAAAATTCTGAAATTCGTCGATATACAAGTTAAAATCCCGCCTTTTCTCCTCCGCAATGTCCACGCGGGAGAGCGCGGCCATAAGAATCTTGCCTACAAAAATCATACCCAAAAGATTCGCGTTGATGTCGCCGATACGGCCCTTGGCAAGATTAACGAGCAAAACCTTTCCTTCGTCCATCACCTGCCGGAAATTAAACGAAGATGTTTCCTGCCCGATGATAACGCGCATATAATCATTCGCGGTAAAAGTGTTGAATTTGGAAGTGATGTAGGGAGTGATGTTCTGGAGCGAGGCTTCTCCCCCCGCCTTTTCCGCTTCCTTCTGCCAAAAATCCTGAACGCCGGGATTCCGTATCCGCTCAAGTTTGCGCTTGCGGTAGGCGGCATCCGTAAACACGCGCGGCACCTCCATCAGGGTCGCGGGTTCATACTTCATATCTTCCATCAAAAGCAAAAGCGCATTCCGCATATACTGCTCGAACATCGGTCCCCCAGTCGCCTTCAGATCATATAGCTTGTCAAAAATCGAAACCATCTCGTTCACGATAAACGTCTTTTCTTCCGGCCGATCAAAATTATACTCAAGCATATTTAAGCCCATGGGACGGGAAAGATCCGAAGGATCAAAAAGAATCACATCCGACATCCGTGCCTCCGGAACATACTGCAAGACGGAATTCACGAGATCTCCGTGAGGGTCGATCACCGCAAGCCCCTTGCCTCCTTGAGAGTCCTGGGCCGCCATGCCCGTGATGAGCGTAGACTTGCCCGTACCCGTCTGTCCGATAACGTAAACATGACGGCGCCTGTCGTCGTCGGAAATCTTTACCTCCTTATGGTCCCCGCGATACACGCTCTCCCCGATTAAAATTCCCTCGCGCGAAAGATTCGGAGGCGGAGGCGCCTGCACGGATTTTAAAATTTTGACACGAGGAGTTTCCATGAATGGGGTGGGGAAATGAAACATGCTCGCGATCTCTTCAGAATTCAAAAGCATCTCCTGACGCGGATCAAATTCGCGGAACGAAAAAGAATGCGCGAGCGAATTGGATTTTTCCAAACGAACCACCTTTAGATCATTTCGATGGGGCGCGCCAAATTGCGAAAATCCGGCTATAAGCCCGTTCAAAATCGCCTCCGCCTCTTCCTTGGTGGCGCCTGAGGCAAGCAAACGCACATTCACGCGGAAAAGGGGGGAGGACGATTTTTTCTGCAAAGCCTGAACCGCAAGATCCTCGATTTGCTTGGGACCTATCGCCTGCTGCTCTTTTTTCTTCGCCTCGCTCTCCAAAGAAACCGCGTCAACCACTTTTTCAAAAGACATCGAGGATTGCATAACCTTCCACAAAGGATCCCCCTTTTGCAGCTGACGGATCGCGGAGGTTATTTTTGAACGAAGCGCGCGCGGAGCGGGCGAAAAAACGATCTGCAGCGCCGCCCCCTCCCCAATCTCGCGCACTTTGGTAAACGCGCCGAGTATGGATGAAAATGGATCGCCGTCGGTATCCTTGTACGTCCGGAGGGGTAGAATAAATTTTTCCCGCTGGCGGAAAAACACGCCGCAAAAAGAGCCCTGCGAATTAAAAATGGTATAGTCCGAAACCGTTTCAACATCCGCCCCGTTCCAAAGCGCGTGAATCTGCCGGGCAAGCGTTTCCGCAAATTTTCTGGGTGCCGCCGCGTAAAAATGAATTTCCTCTCCAACATGCGGAACCGCGAGTTCAAAAATAACCGGCTTCCCGAAGGAAGCGAGCGAGCTTACGAGCTGCTCAAAAAGCGCAATTTCCTTTTGCAGGTCCTTGCCTTCCCGAGAAACCCTGGGTAAACGGACAAGATAGAGCTGGAGATCCAAACGATCAAGCAAACTTGTCGTATCCCGCTTACGCGTTAAAAGAAAAGATCCGGCAAGAGCAAGTCCGATAAGAACAAATCCGAATATGGTACCGACCAATAGCATATCAAATTAATCCGCGCTTTTTCATCTCCGGCAATACCTTGTCCACCAAGGCGTCATGAAACGCATCCTCCAGATACGGAGAAAATTTTCGGGCGTCCTGGAGCGCGCCCTTCAGATCTCCGTGTAAGGCGACCTCCGCGAGCCGCATCACCGCCTCACGCATCCCGTTCTGATCCCCGCCTTCAAAATAATCGGGCAGGAGCGAAGTCACGGACGAACCGGAAGGGGCGTCATCGTTCGCCTGCGTACCCGCCGACGCCGGCGCGGCTTGCGGGGACGGCTCAAATTTCAAAGCCTCCTTCACAATCTCGCGCTCGGGCGTTTCGGGGTGAAGAGCCGCAATTTCTTTATATGCCCCAACCCGCTCCTCCACATGCCGAACGCTTTGCTCAAAATTCGCCGCCGAAAAATCTTGTACTTTTACCATGGTTATATTATACCCAAACTCCTTATCCGGAACGAGGAATGGAAAGCGCGAGAAAGAAAGCGAATGAGTGAAAGAGGAAATACGCGGAGATCCTCTGAGAAAATCAAAGTTCGTTCAACCGGATCTCCCCCGGCAAAAACCGGATATTAGAAGAATTCGAATATCCTCCCCCGGGCTCGGATATTGGAGTAAGCGGCTCCGCGCCGCCCGACCAGTCCGTCTGGTGCGTTACCTCGTTCCTCCAGCGGGTCAGATAATCCTTCAGGTCGAAATGCGACTGCGATGAATCGGATGCGATCCATGAAACCCGGACATTTGCCTCTAGAGTTGAAGGGTCTTCCGCCCCCCCGGAAAAAACAATTTCCCCCGCCGGACTTCTCAAGACGCCCTGAAGCGTCGCATACCGGGTAAAAGTTGGGCTCCCGTAGAGTGCATACACCTCCGCCGCGGAAAGCGCGCGGTCAAAAACACGCACATCATCAATGCGCCCGGAAAAATAATTGGAATTATAATGCCCGATGATAAAATCTCCCCCGGCTCCAGATGAGGCGAACGCCGAAGTGCTTGTGCTGGCCGGAGCGCCGTCAACGTAAAGAGTAAGGGTCTTCGGTGAAGTATCCGCGTCAAAAACTCCGACCACGTGATGCCACGATCCCGGACTAACGGGAGCATGAGCGTAATTCGTGGCGTCCCCGACATAAAACCACGCATTGTCGTCCGTGCGGTATGTAAGTCCGTACCGCAATCCATCCTTAGAGATAAGTCCGGCGTTATCAGAACGCTCAGGAATCGCGTTTGCCCGCATCCAAAGAGAAAGCGTGAAAGATCCGGGAAAATCAAGCGTGGGATTGTTGCCGAAAAACACGAAATCGCCGGACCCGTTAAAAACGCGGCACCCCCCTATCCGGCAGGAAGAACTGTACGTTGTGCCGAACGCCCTCCCCTGAATCCCGTTTGGAAAAGAATCATGAATCATGTCTCCCGAAGACTCGTCGAGTCCCCAGCGGGCCCGGAGGCCTTCCGAAGGAGCGTCAACCGCGACCCCCTCCAAACCCTCAAGAATCGCGAGTTCGGTGCCGCTCGCCGAAACGTAATACAAAAAATCCGGACCTTTCGGAAGATTATGCATCGCGAGCCAGTTGGAATCCGCCGTCGCACGTACGCGAAGCAAAAGGTCTCGCGCAAGCGCAGCCGCCGTCTCTGAACTCTGGTTTATGGAACCGGAACGAAGCACGAACACGATGCCAACGACAGCGGCCCCTATCAAAAGCGCCCCCACTGCGAGACCAACCACGATCTCAATTAATGATTGTCCTTTTTGATCATTCATCATTTGTAGATTCGGACTATTTGTGGTTTCGGAGCGGTTCATCGTAATTCATTGTACTCCTCCATAACCTCCTCCGCCGAAAGCGCACGCCCGTAAAACCGAATTTCGTCCAAAAATCCCTCGAACACCTTGCCCGACAACCTCTCGCTCCTGCCAATTTCAAAATTATCAAAAGAAAAAAGCGCGCCCGAAAGAGGAGCGGAAGCAATCTCGTCTCCGTTCAAATAAATCCGCTTCATCTCGCCGTCATACACATACGCAAGGTGGTGCCATGAGCCAAAGGGAACCTGAACCGCGGGAGTCAGCTCTTCGGCACTGCCGCCCGAAGGCCGGGTAAAAAAACTTGGTTTCTGGGAAGAGGCGAGGAATCTTCCATAAAAAACTCCGGCTTCACCCGAATACCCGGAAAAAAGCGAACCGGAATTGCCGGTGTCCGTTAAGCGTGCCCACCCCGAAATCGTAAAAGAAGAGATCTCTCCTGAAAAACTGCCGGAAGCGTAATCGTCAACCCCGTCAAATACAATGCACTCACCCGCCTTACAGGAAACGCTCCGCGAAGCCCCCGCCTGAAGCGTCGCGTTCCGCGAAAAAGGGGTTGCATCAAAAAGAGTAGCGCCCGAGATCTCGTCAAAATGCCAGTATCCGTACACGTCTTTGCGAACAAAGGTCCCGACCGTTCCAAGGGTGGATAAGACGACATCGCCGACCGCAGCCGATAATCCGGGATGGGCAAGAGAAAGAGCCCGCGCTGCCGGAAGTCCGCCTGAAATCGGCTGGAAAAAAACATCGACATCGCGCCCCTCATGTGGAGCGGAGAAACGGACTCCTGAAGAAAGACGATAGGAACGCAGGACGGAATCCGGCGCATACGAAGTTCCGGAGACAAGTTCATACATACTGCCGCCTCCGGAATTAGAAAAACGCATACCCCAGGCGTACCCTCCCTCCTGCGTCCGCGAACGATCCCGCGCGTCCAGGATCGCGGACTCCACCTCCTCCAGATTCGCACGCAAGCTGCGGGAAGAACGAAAGGAAGAAAGATTCAAAATTCCCACCGTTGAAAGAATGGCGGCTATCGCAAGTCCAACCAAAATCTCTATTAGTGTAAATCCTTGATCCTTAATCATTAATCCTTGATCCTTAATCCTAAAATTGCGACGTCAACTGATATATCGGCACGATAACGGAAAGCGCAATCACTCCGACAACGCCCCCCACAAAAAGCAGAAGAAGCGGCTCAAGAAAAGAAACAAGCGTCTTCAAAGAACTGTCGATTTCGGTTGCATAAAAATCCGCGAGCGTATCCAAAACCTCTTCAATGCGTCCCGCCTTTTCCGAAACAAGAATAAGATTCACGACCGTCTGGGGAAAAACCGACTCCCGCTTAAACGCTTCGCCAAGCGTCAGCCCCTTGGAAATACCCTCTGCCGAGATGCGCCTTAGAGCATCCCCGATTTCACGATGCCCAACCGCATCGCCGGTAATAAGGAGCGCGTCCGCCATATGAATCCCGGCGCGAATAAGGGAAGAAAATGTCGATGCAAAGCGCTGCAGGGCTATTTTCAAAAGAATATCGCGCACCACCGGGATATCGCCGATAAGAAGCCAGATAAATTTCCGGAACGCAACCGAATGCCTATACAAATACACGGAAAGAATGAGAGAGAACAGGACGAAAAGAAGAAACACCCACCCGAATTTCCCGAAAAAAAGGCCGATACCAAACACGATGCGCGAAAAAAAAGGAGCCTCAAATCCGCCTTCGGTAAAAACCTTTGAAATACGCGGCAAAGCGAACGTAACGAGAAAAATCAGGATAAGAAACGAAGCCGAAAGAAGAAAAACCGGATAAATCAGAGCTCCGCGTATCTGATCTTTCAATTGTTTTTCCTTTGAAAGTGTTACCGTAA
>CAYXNB010000003.1:34443-39004 GCA_964466475.1 uncultured Candidatus Saccharibacteria bacterium | reverse complement strand
AAATTGCGGGAGCGCGAGGAAGCAACTGCTCCGATAAAAAAGAAAAGGGTGGAACACGAAGAAAACCTGGATGGTCTGAAAAAAAATCTAGAAAATCTGGAACAATCAAAAGCCAAAGGACAGAACACGGAAAACATGAAACGCATAGATGCCCTTTACAGGCGGCAATCCGAACTCGAACGGGAAATTACGCGCATGGAAACCAGGGCGGAAATAGAGCGCGAGGAGGCAAAAAAATGGAGTGTGAACACGGAAGATCTTATAGAATATGCGTCGCGCCTACGTGAAGAAATGGAGGAGGCGGGCGGAACCGACTCGCTCGAACAAATAAAACAAAAGATCAAAATCTGGCTCCGCGCCCTGGAACATATTTTAAAAGGGAAAAAAGAAACACCAAAAGAGCCGCTCGTCGCAATTGAACCGTTAAAAAAAGAACTGGCGGCAATCCGCAAAAACATCGAGGAACAGAGGCGGGAGGACGAGGAGCGCGTGAAGGCGCAAGAAGGCGTAACCAGGCAATTCCGCGTCTTTCTTGACGCCATCGAGCGCGAACGCGAGGAACTTATGAAAGTTGAGCGCCGCCTCCAGGAAGAAGCGTTCGAACAAGAACGCCTGATCATGAAAAAAGAAGAACTGGAACATTCGTGGATCTCGCTCGGCAAAAATCCCTCAGATCTTGCGGAAGCGGAAAAAAATATTTCGAAAGAATCCGAAAGAGACAGGGAAGGTGTCGCGGAACGAAAAATCGGCGCCCTGCGGGGAGAGTTAGCCGCGATCGGAGAAATAGACGCCGAACTTTTAAAAGAAGCCGCGGATACCGAAAAACGGCATTCGTTTCTCGAGCGGGAAAAAAATGACCTGGAAAAAGCGGGAAATGATTTGCGAAATATTGTGGAAGACCTCGAAAAAAGGATACACGAAGAATTCGCCGAGGATTTTAAAAAAATAAACGAAGCGTTCAATTCTCATTTCGGCATCATGTTCGAGGGCGGCAAGGCGCGCCTCGCCCTGGACGGATCCGGAGGGGTGGAATTCGAGGTAAATATCCCGAGGAAAAAAATTCACAATCTCGACATGCTCTCCGGCGGGGAAAAAAGCCTGGTGTCCCTGGCCGCCCTCTTTGCCATGATCTGGGTTTCGCCTCCGCCCTTTCTTGTCCTCGACGAAATAGACGCCGCCCTTGATGATGAAAACGCGCGTCGTTTTGCCGACCTCATCAAAAAATTTTCCGCGAAAACCCAGTTTATCGTGGTAACGCACAACCGCATCACCATGGAGCGGGCGGATATTCTCTACGGCATCACCATGGGGGAAGACGGCGTTTCAAAAGTGCTCTCCCTAAAACTGGAAGAAGCCGAACAAGTTGCGAAATCTTGACCCGGTAGTAGAAATACGATAGCGGCGAAGCCGCACGGATGAAATAATCGCATTTTCACTACCGGGTTGACTCCATGCGTATAACTATGTAGGATTGGTAACATCATGTTAGCAATAAAACTAAAACCCATCGGCAAAAAGCACCAAAAACACTACCGTCTCGTAGTCATGGAAAAAAAATCCAAGCTCGCGGGATCCGCAGTGGATAACCTCGGCTGGGTAAATCCGCGCGAAAAAACCGCGGAAATAGAAAAAGAAAAGGCTCTGGAATGGATCAAAAGAGGGGCACAGCCGACCGCGAGCGTAACAAATCTTTTGATTAAAAAGGGTATTTTGAGGGGCGAAAAAATAGCCGTACACGCAAAATCCAAAAAGAAAGAAGCAACCGAAGCGCCGCAGGGATAAAAAGCGGGAGCAAAGGTCGAAAATCAAAAAACGCTGAAAAACCATACGAAGATGTCTGAAAGTTTTGCTGACAAGGAATTTTTGGAATACACGGTAAAAGCGATCGTGGATCATCCCGACGACGTTCGCGTAGAACGAAAAATTGATGAAATGGGAGTACTCCTGACGCTCCGGGTAAACGCCCAGGACATGGGTCAGGTGGTGGGACGCCAGGGCGGCACCGCGAAAGCCATCCGAACCCTGCTCCGCATCGTGGGCATCAAGTCCAACGCGCGGGTGAATCTGAAAATTGAAGAACCCGAGGGCTCCACAAGAGGGCAGGCGTAAAATCCGCACCAGACACAAAAAACAAACCCCCGCGCTCGCGGGGGTTTGTTAAAATGAATATATGCAGTTTCACATCATAACCATTTTCCCGGAAAGCATCTCCCTGTACGCAGATTCTTCCATATTGAAACGCGCAAGGGAGAAAAAATATATAAAAATCGATTTCACGAACCCGCGCGACTTTACCGCGGACAAGCACCGCACCGTGGACGACTCGCCTTTTGGCGGCGGCCCGGGCATGGTCATGAAAGTAGAACCCATCTATAAAGCCGTAGAATACATAAAGCGTAAAACGAAAAGCGAAAAGCGAAAAATCCGAACGATTCTTTTTTCAACCAGAGGAAAACTTTTTACCCAAAAGGAGGCGAAGCGGCTCGCGAAATATGATCACCTCATACTCATCTGCGGCCGCTACGAGGGCATAGACGAGCGGGTGGCAACCCACGTGGCGGACGAAGAGATATCAATAGGGAAGTATATTCTCGCCGGAGGAGAACTCCCTGCCATGGTTATAACCGAAGCCGTGGCCCGCCACATTCCGGGAGTGCTCGGAAAACATGGATCTCTTGAGGACATAAAAGGTTCGTACCCCGTCTATACCCGTCCCGAGATCTTCCACCCGCAAAAAAACAAAAAATGGAGGGTTCCCAAGGCCCTCCTCTCCGGTGACCATAAAAAGATAGATATCTGGCGCCGGACCTTTGACACAAAGCAGCGCGATATGTAATACTTCTTCCTGTTATGACGCAAACTGAAATAGACCAAAATCTCATTCTTGAACTCGCGGACGCCGGAGTTCTCTATGGGCACAAAAAATCAAAAACCCATCCGAAAATAAAGGGCTTTATCGGCGCACAAAGAAATGAAATAGAAATTCTGAAGCCGGAGGTGGTCATGAAGCGCCTGGAAAAAGCGATTGAATTTTTAAAGGAAAAGCGCTCTGCCGGAGCAACTGTGCTCATTGTCGGAACACACGTCTCCGCCCATGACGCGGTAAAAAAAATCGCGGAAATATTCGGATTTCCGTATGTCATAACCCGCTGGCTCGGAGGCACGCTGACCAACTGGAGCGTCATGAAAGATCGGATCAAGTATTATCTGGAATTAAAAGAGAAAAAAGAAAAAGGAGAACTCGCAAAATACACCAAAAAAGAACAGGTTGATTTCTCGAAAGAACTGGAAAAGCTCCGGCAAAAATTCGAAGGCCTGGTAAGCATGAAAAAACTGCCGGACGCGATTCTGGTTATTGACCCGAAAATCCATGAAACAGCGATCCGCGAGGCAAAAATGACCAAGGTTCCGATCGTTGCGATCATGGACACAAACGACGACCCAACGGATATCGAATATCCGATACCGGCAAACGACCGCGCCAAAACAAGTATCAACTGGATTACGGATAAAATTATAGAAAAGTTAAAATTTGTAGATTCGAATCATTCGTAGTTTCGGAGCGGTTATGAAGGATCAGATCCAAAAACTTCGTGAAGAAACAGGAGCCGGAATAATGGACTGCAAGCGCGCCTTTGAGGAGGCGGGCCATGACATGGAGCGCGCCCGCGCGATCATCCGCGAAAAAGGACTCCTGAAAGCCGCGAAAAAAGGCGAGCGCGAAACCGGAGCCGGATACCTGGAGTCCTATATCCACGGCGGGCGCATCGGCGTACTTTTGGAAGTCCGGGCGGAAACCGATTTTGTGACCAAAAATGAAAAATTCCGGGCGCTTGCGCACGAAATAGCGATGCAGATCGCGGCCGCGGCCCCGGAAACCGGAGAAGAACTCTTAAAACAGCCCTACATCAAAGACGAAAAAACCTCCGTAGAGGATCTCATAAAGCAGTCCATCGCCGAAATCGGCGAAAACATCGAAGTCGGGAGATTTGTCCGCTACGAAATATGATATTTTCATTCATCCTGCAACTTCTTATAATGGGTTCGCTTGGAGTAATGATTTATCTTATCGCCCAAACAATCCCAAGAATAGACGACACTCCGCCGAAAGACCTTGAGTTTCGGGAACACTGGGCCCTGAAAAAACTCGAACACGCGGATAAAAAAATAAAAACATCTACAGAAAAATTCCTTAGGCGGCTGGGAATCATTCTCCTGCGCTGGGAAAACAAGATAAACAAAAAAGTAACCCGCCTGAAAGAAGAATCCGCGCGCGAGGCCGAACCCATCGCGATTGTAGAGGAAAAAACGGAAGAAACCATCGTAGTACAGACAACTCCGGCAGCGGAAGACGCGTCCAAACTCCAAAAACCTGCGAAACGAATTCGCAAACCCCGCGCCAAAAAAGTTCCGGTCTCCGAAGAAGAAACATTGTACTCCTAAAAATTTTTGGTAAGATAAGAAAAGAAAAATTTTGCTGGGATGGCGGAGTGGTCAATCGCACGAGACTGTAAATCTCGCGCCTTCGGGCTACGCAGGTTCGAATCCTGCTCCCAGCACA
>CAYXNB010000003.1:0-34343 GCA_964466475.1 uncultured Candidatus Saccharibacteria bacterium | reverse complement strand
CGAATCCTGCTCCCAGCACAAAATATGCCGCGCGGGTGACGGAGTGGGCACAATCCCGCAGCAAAGAAGAAATCAGCCCTTGTTGAACCTCTAAAGTTTTTTATATACAATTTATTTTGTGAACGGAAAAAATGGTACCGCGAACGAAGGATTGCAAGGGAAAACAATCCTTCTCGTAAACACCGGTTCAATTAAAAAACGGTTTATCTTGCAACAACTGAAAAAGCTGGGCATTAAGATTGTTGTTCTGAACAAGGAAAAAAACTGGGCGCAATCCTACATTGATCAGTGGATATTGACTGACACCGGGAATTTCAAAGACTCCATCCAGGCAATCCGCGAATACCTGAAACAACATCCGGAAACAAAAATAGACGGAACGATGACTTTCTGGGAAGACGACGTTCTCCTGACCGCAAAAATTACGGATACTTTTAATTTTATTGGCATCCCGTTCCAGGTTGCTCAGCGGGCGAGAAATAAATTCTTATTTCGCGAATTTTGTGCCGAAAACGGAATTCGCGCACCCCAGCACGCGCTCCTGCGGTCAAACGAAGACTGTAAATCAGTGGCAGAAAATTTTACGTTTCCGCTTGTCATAAAACCCGCATACGGGGCCTCAAGCGCCTACGTGGTAAAAGTAAAAAATGAAGAAGAGCTCTACAACACCTACGAATACATAAAAAAGAACCTGTCCACGGAAATAGAATCCGCGCTCGCGAATGGTAAAGACATTTTAGTTGAAGAATATATTGACGGCGATGAGGTGGATGTGGATATCCTTTTACAAAACGGAAAAATAAAATTCTATTCCATTACCGACAACTTCCAAACAAGGGAACCTTTTTTCGTTGAAACTGGAGAAGCAATCCCCTCGGGCCTGCCCGCGCACGAACAAAAAGAACTCATCCAGCTCGCCGAAGAAGTCTTGGAAAAAATGGGAGTTCAAAACGGGTGTATTCACTTTGAAGCGAAGTCGACAAGAAACGGACCGGTGCCCATTGAAGCAAACCTCCGCATGGGAGGCGACGAGGTATATTCTTTTGTAAAAGGAGCATGGAATGTGGACCTCATCGAAAACGCGGCAAAAATCGCCTGCGGTATTTACATAAAACGCATCCCCAAGCCGGATCGCCCCTTTAAGTATATGGCAGGGCAGTACTTCCTTTCCGATGAATCCGGAATCCTGGTCAAACTTGATATTAACGAAGCGATTCACAAAAATAAATACGTGGAAGAAGTGAATTTCTACAAAAAAATCGGAGATCCGGTGCTTGTTCCTCCCGAAGGGTACGAATTTTTAGGGTGGATAACCGTCTCCGGAGACAACCCGATAGACGCGCAAGATAACATTCGCCAGATGACAAAACTCGTAAATTTTGAAGTCGCGAAATACAATCGCGATTCCTTTATCGGACGCACCTCGCGCAAAAACAGATTTTCTACCGCGTCGTTAAACAAAGAACTCTTGCTGCGTGCCGCAAAAAAGGAAAATTTAAGGAGAATTTCCACCGAAGATATCCGGAATCTTCGGATAGGAATTGCCTTTAACGCGTCTGAAGAGGGCGCGGATCCCGCAAGCAGAAAAAGAGCTCGCGCAGCGCGCGAAATCCAAGCGGCGCTTCTTGACAAAGGATATGCGGTCAGTATGGTGGATTTCAACAATATAGCCGAAACCCTGGAAACACTGCGCGTTGGCGATCTGAATTTCATACTGAATATTAACGCGCGCGTCCTGAATTCTAAATGGAGCGGAATAAACGCCGCAGCCACACTAGACATCTTTGATATTCCGTACGCAGGACCAGACCCCGCAACCCTGAGTGTTTGCGGTGATAATGTTCGAGTAAAAAAACTGCTAAATTACCACAACATACCGACCCCAAAGTGGGACTATGCCTATGAACTCGGAGATGAAATTCGGGAAGACCTTTCATATCCGCTTATTTTAAAACCCATAGAAGCGGGTACGTCACTAAAAATAACCGCATCCTCCATAGTGACAAATAAACAGGAGCTCTCAAAAATGCTGGAAAAATTTATTACCCAAGAAAAAACACCGGTGCTCATCGAAGAATTCATAAACGGGGAAGAGTATCATGCGGTAATTTTAGGAAACGAAAACAATAAACAGGTCCTTCCTCTCTCACGATGCCTTTTTCAGCAGGGACAACACGGGGAATGGCCGATTTACGAAGACGAGATATTAAATGAGGGTTCAGAAAAAATAACGATTCAAAGCCCGCCAAAAAATATTCCGAAAAAACTCGAATCCCTCATCACCGAAGTGGCCCTTGACTCCTGCAGCATTTTGGAATCTAAGGACTACGCGAAAGTGAAAATAAGAGTGAACAAAGATTACAATCCGCACGTAATTAAAGTAAACCCGGCGCCGTCACTAAGCGCAGAAGATACATTCGCGCGATCCGCCGGGCTTGTTGGATTAGAATACCCGCGCTTAATAGAAGAGATCATACGGACCGCCATCCAAAGATACAAAAACGAATAACTAACAATGATAGAAACAATTAACGTAACGGAAAAACTCCTTCACTTCAAAAAACCTTTTTCCATTGCCTACGAAACAGTAAATTCCGCGAAGGTCCTATTTCTTACCCTGCAAGACACGGAGGGTAGAACGGGAATAGGCAGCGCCTCGCCCGATCCGGAAGTAACGGGGGAAAACGTGGAAAAAAGCGCAAAAATTCTCCGAGAAAAATTAAAAAAAAATTTCTTTGAATTTCCTGAACATGAATGGAAAAAATATGAAAAAAAAATCGCCGTAGTCTTCAGGCGCCATCCGGCAGCAGCCGCGGCTGTTGAAACGGCCCTTCTCGATATCGCGGCAAAACAAGCAAATATTTTTCCTCAAAATTTCTTTGAGCGCCGTAGAAATGAATGCGATATCCTCATTACCATAGGAATACAGCCCCTGAAAGAAACGCTGAGTGAAGTAAAAAAACGTATTCGTGAGGGATTTTCAGTAATAAAATTAAAGTGCGGATTGAGCCCGGAAGAGGACGTGGAAAAAATTCACGCGGTTCGGAAAATAATGTCGAAAGAAAAAATCCTCCTTCTCGACGCAAATCAAGGATATTCTCTGCGAGAAGCAAAGGCCGTGCTTCAGGAAATAAAAAATCTTGATATAGCGGCAATTGAACAACCCGTGAAAGCAAGGGCATTCAATGAATTAAAAAAACTCCGCGCAATGGGAATAGTACCGATTATCGCGGACGAGTCCGTAACCACAAAAGAGAGTGCGATTCGGCTGATAAAAGAAGATTGCGTGGACGGAATAAATGTCAAAATTATGAAATGCGGAGGAATCATCCCGTGCGAATCCCTGATAAAAGAAGCAAGGCGCAAATCAAAAAAAATAATGCTGGGATGCATGTACGAATCAAACATCTCCTTAACGGCAGCCGCCTATCTTGCGCTCGCATATCCCTTGGATTTCGTGGACCTGGACAGCGGACACTTGGATTTTAAAAACGATCCCGCAAAAGGAGGCGCACGCATACAAAAAGGAAAGTTGACTATCCCGAGTCCGGCATATCTCTAGACAAATATGAAAGAAAAAAACATCCGGGTTGGCATGGACATAGGGAAAAAAGGTCTTCTTCTGCGGTTAAACGGAAAAAAACTGCCCATTATCTATCCGGAAAAAATTTGGAGGACATACCCGAAAGAAAAAAAAGAAGCGCTGAAAGATAATCTTGCCTATACCGCGACTTTTTTTGTGCCAATCATGTTGCAAAAAGAACAAATTGATTTTGAAACGGCGCGTCCGCTCATGGAAACATTTGCCTTTAAAAATGGAATTTATGACATGTCATTCTCCGCGCATGTGGACGGAAGATCTTCCGTGGCATACGTAAAACAATTCATGAACGTAACGCCTGTTTTCAACGAAGAAAGGGTCAGGATTCCAAAGATAACACATAAAAAAAACAAAAAAGAAGAACACGTAATTATTCCATTTACCTTTGGAAAGGAAAGTCTGCTCACATACGCAATAACAAAGGAAATAGGACTTGTCCCGCATCTTGTCTACGTACTTGAGCCGGCGCACCAAAAAGAGGCGCGGCAAAAAAAGAATCTGATAACAAGGTTCAAAAAAGAAACAGGAGTGGAAGTTGAAGTTATAGAGTACGGGCCCGGACTTTTACGCTATGGGGCGCTCTGGAACCTGAAAACAGAGTTGGGTTGGGGCCTCCAAACCACGGATTACACCCTCCTTTCGTTGCCAATCGCGGAATACTACGGAGCAACATGGATATTCCTGGGGAATGAATATTCCTGTAGAGATGCCTCAAAAGACGAGGAGGGCGTATTAACTCACTGGGCTGGATACGATCAGCATCCGGACTGGGCAGCGCAACAAAGCATCATCGCGACCCTAATCTCCGGGCGCAAAATAACAGTAACAAGCATTGTGGAGCCATTGCACGAAATCGCGGAAATGAAAATTTTGCACAAAAGATACCCAAATCTGGCAAAATTTCAATCTTCCTGTTCCGGCTATGAAAACCACGGAAAAAACAGGCGATGGTGCGAACAATGCGAAAAATGTGCCTGCGTCTTCACCTTCCTTGCCGCCCTTGGCATAAACCCGAAAACAACGGGATTCCGGCAAAATCTTTTTGACGAAAAACATACTCGGCTGTTCCAAAATCTTTTTGACAAAAAAAACAAAGATTTGTTTTATGGTAACGCCGAAGAAATGGGTCTGGCGCTCTCCCTTGCGAAAAAAAGAGGATGGAAAGGAAGAGTAATAGAAAAACACTCGAAACAAATAGGAAAAATGAAAAATAAAAAATCAGACGATCTCGCCTCTGTCTATCTGCACCCTCAACCATCAAAATACTTCCCGAAACAATTTTCAAAAAAAATAGAGAAAATATTTAAAGAAGAACTCGGATGAAGCGCATTATAGGTTTTCACGACATTTCCTGGAAAGCGCCCATTGCCTGGGGAAAAAAAGCATCATATCCCCCCAACCTGCAAAGAAAAATATTTCTCTCCTGGACAGACGCTTTAAAATATCTCCTTAAGGAATACGAGCGCCCAACCGTGTTGATTCCCGCCCTCTACTGCCGGGAAACTGCAGCCCTCATCGGAACCCATGGCGTGGTACGGACCTACAAAAAAAATCCGATAGAAATACTGAAAGCCCAAAAGCCAGATATCGTGATACGATACGGGCTAAAAGGAATCCCCATGGATATGACCGAAAAAAAAGCACTGCGAGAATGCGGGGCGCTTGTTATTGAAGATTTCTCCCACGCGATATTACTGCCGGAGAACATACAGCCCATGCACGATAAACATATTTACATAGAAAGTCTGCGTAAAAGCGTTTCCATAGAAGGAGCGAATATGTTCGGTACCCATCTCCCCCCCGGAAAAAGCAGATACCTCACGCTTCATAAAACAACAGTGCGTTGCCTGCGGTTCACGGAGGATGTTGTGGGATTTTTGGCGTGGAAAACCGGATCTGAATTCCTATACAATAAAAGCGACGAGATATTCGACGTTCTCGACAGGCAAATGGGTTCGGGCGAAGAGCCGGAGCAATGCGGGATGATGACAAAATGGTTTCTTGATCACCTGGACAGGGAAAAAATCATAGAGCAAAGAAAGAAGATGGGGAAAATATACCAGAACATATTCGTAAAACTCCCGGAAACATGGATGTCTCACCAAACAAAGATTGAAGAAAAAGAATTCCAGTATATGGCATACATGCCGCTGGAAGCCGGAGAAAACGCAAAAAATATGCTACGCTTCTTGAAAGAAAAACAAATCCGTCTCTACACCCTCTGGGACACCAATTGCATCCTGCTGCCGATAAGCGGAGTCGTGTCGGAAAACGACGCCGAAAGCATGGGAAACGCTGTTCTTGAATTCGCCAAAAAAAATATATGGAAAAAGACAAAATAGCTGCACTGGGAGCAAGCATTGATCCCCTGTGCCTGCCTGAATCTGATCGGAAAAATGTATTCATCATTACCGCGGAAAATTCCACTCTCCATAATTATCTAAAAAAAACATATCCGGAAAAAAATATACTCGTAACGCGGGGAAGGGTGGGTTCCATGGCGGCCATTGAAGATTTCGTAAAGAACACCGACTTGGAAAAACAAATGAGCGCGCGCGGGATCACGCGAATCATCGTGCCTCATAGTTCTTCAAAAACTCTCTATACCTGGGCAAAGCGGCGGAAAATAAAGCTTCTCGGCGTTCCGCACGCGCTTCAAGAACTGCTTGAAAACAAGATCTATTTTGACAGAAAAATAAAAAAGGCGGGAATTCGTTCTCCCAAAACCTATAACGGGGAAGCGACGGGGAAGAAAGCAGAAATATACGTAGTGCAAAAAGCAAAAAGTTACGGAGGATTCGGAACCAAATTCGTGCGCGCAGACTCGGTGGCGGCATACGCAAACAAAAAAAACATGCTCGTGCGGGAATACGTCCGAGGAACTCCTTTTGGCATTAGCATATGCGTAAACAAAAAAGGAGAGGGGATTTTATCATCTGTACGGCAGCAATGCTTCGCAAAAAAAAACGGACTTCCCGGTGCGTTTTTAGGTATCCAGTGGACCCCCTGGAAAAACTTGCCGCGCGGAGCGGGAAAAGAAATTGAAAAAATGGCAAAAAAATGCCTTAAACTCCTAAAAGATGAAAAATTTGTTGGAATAGCGAATATTGATTTTATATGTTCCGGGAAAAAAATATTCGTCCTCGAATGCAACCCGAGATTTTCTTCCGCAACGCCGCACATCCTTCTTTATCCGGAACTTGTGGGAAACAAAAATATCTGGCGTATTCTCTTAAATGCCTGGCTGGAAAAAAACGAAAAATTGAGAAAAAATAAAATAAAAATACCTCGCACGACGCACAACGGATCCGTATGGGATATAGATTTGGAAAAAACGCAAAAAACACAAAAAACGCTTCCCATAGGAGTGTTTGAACTGGAAAAGAAAGGCGAGATAAGATATAAAAGCTCGAACCCTGCGATCCTGCGGTCTCAAAAAAAACGTTTTTTGCTGATACACGAGTTGCGCGAAGGAGAATATGTGAAAAAAGGAGAAACCCTGTGTTCTATCATCGCGAATTTTGCAATGTTTGATAAAAAAGGAAGGCCGAAAAAAGAAGGGGAAAAAATTATCGCGCGGATAAAAAAATCATTTTTGAAACAGCCATGAAAAAAAGAAAGGCGCCAGCAAAAAAAACTCTCGGTTCCCTTGTAAAAAACGCCCTGAAAAAAAGGGCGAGATTCCTCGAAATCGCGAAAAATCACGGAACTCCCTGCTATGTGTTTGACGAAAAAGAAGTAGGAGAAAAACTTCGGGAGTTCAAGGCCGCTTTCAAAAAATATATTCCGCGAATAAGCGTCTTTTACGCAGTAAAAACAAATCACCATCCGTGGATGATTCAGAAAGCCGTGAAACAGGGATTCAATCTTGACGTTTCAAGTGAACGTGAGCTTCAAATAGCATTGCGGGCAGGAACGAAAAAAATCCTCTTTTCCGGCCCCGGAAAAAGCGACAGGGCCCTTGATCTCGCAGTGCGAAATCATAAAAAAATCATCGTAAATCTGGATAGTCAAAGCGAATATCGTCGGTTACAAAAAATAGCGGAAAGGAGAAACGCTCATATTCAAGCCGGCGTGCGCATCGCGGTGCCGGGATCAGAAGGATGGAAAAAATTTGGCATGGAAATGTCAGAAATAAAAAATATATGGAAAAAAGACGGAAAAAATGTGACGCTCTGCGGAATTCAATTCCATGTTTCCTTTAATAAAGATGCCGCCCCATACGCGAAGATGATGCGGGCATTCGCCTTATACGCAAAAAGTTACTTTACGAAAGAAGAAAAGGAACAAATGAAATTTATTGATTTTGGAGGAGGATTCCGCCCAAAAGACAACGAAGGATACTATTCTCCGGACAAACAAAAATACTTTATCACCGAAGCCCTGTCCCTGAAAGAATACGCCAAAGGGATCGGAAGCGCGATACAAAAATATCTCAATCCGCTTTTTCCAAAAGCAGAATATTTCACCGAGCCGGGAAGGGTGCTGTCAAACAATTCCATGCATATTCTTTTAAAGGTGGTGGATAAAAAAGATCCGGGACGCGTGGTCCTTGACGGCGGAGTAAACATGGTGGGCTGGGAAAGGTATTCATATGAATACTGTCCCGTGATAAATCTTACCCGCCCCTCCAAAAAAGAGATGAGATGCGTACTGTACGGATCTCTCTGCCTTTCGGGCGAAATGGACAACTGGGGAGAATGGATATTTGCAAAAAACATAGAAGAAGGGGATATTCTGGTAATCCCGAATCAGGGGTGCCTCACCTACTCGCTCGCCCAAAATTTCATCCATCCCGTCCCTCCGGTCTGGAGGTTGCGGGAATGAAATAAAGCGGATAAAATAATTCTTGCGCAACGAGCGACATATTTGCCACCTTAGCTCAGCCGGGCCTAAAGCAACGGGGTTGCTTTAGGCGGGCAAACTGCCGCAACTAAAATAAAAAGTTTGCCCGGGAAGAGCGTGGCCGAAGGCATTACGGAATACGCAAAAACAGGACGAAAGCAAAAAATAAAACATGCCACCTTAGCTCAGCTGGTAGAGCAACACTTTTGTAAAGTGAAGGTCCCCGGTTCAAATCCGGGAGGTGGCTCGCCGACGTAGCTCAGTGGTAGAGCACTTCCATGGTAAGGAAGGGGTCGGGAGTTCAATCCTCCCCGTCGGCTCAAAAAAATTCTATGGGATTCGAAAACTCTATATTCAATCCAATACAGCCGGAACAGGAAAAAAACGCCCTGAGAGAAAAACTTGAACTCCTGGATGTGGGCGCCGAAATTGAGGAGCTGCCCGCGCGCGAATCGCTAGAGGGGAAAAAATCGCTGCGCCTCCGCATTACGGATTCTGAAAAGTGGGGAAGCGAGGAAAGCGCGAAAAAACTTGCAACCTACTTTGGCGAACTTGCCTGGCAGGCATACAGAACAGATCCGAAAAATCAGTTTGACCCGGAAAATCCGAAAAATCAAAAGGAGGCGGTGGAAGATATATTCGAAGGAGACCTTTCGGAAGCCGACCACGTATACGTAATACATGAGGGGGAGCGCGTCTTAGCATTTCTCTCCACCGAAGACGTTGAATTAGACGAGGGAAAGCGAGGATGTCTTATCGGCCTAAACGTGGTCCATCGCGGAGAACGAAACCAAGGACTGGGAAAAGAACTCTATGGATACGTGTTCGAATCCGGCGAATACCGGGCCGTGATGGGGTGCTCAAACACACCAGCCGCTGTTAAGGCGCGTCTGGAAACAGGAAAACAGTACGGCTATACAGGATATTACGGAGGCCACAGAGAGGGCATTTATGGAAAACAGGGAACCCCTGAACAAATGGAAGAAATGCAAAAACTAAGTGGAATAATGCAGGAAATATACTCCGACGCCGGAAGCACCATACCTCTTGAAGAAATGCCCGAGCATACGATCGTGGTCCGAAAAGACATCGGCCCCATACCTCCGCTAAAAGAAAAAGATATACATTTCCGTCCCGAGGAAGAAGGACTTGATGAAACCTTCCGCAAATGGCTCCTCCCCGCGCAAAAGAAGCACTTGCCCCATACAACATACGGCATTCTCCTGAACATTCGAGAAAAAATTGACTAATCGTCAAAAAACAGGTAATCTTGTCATATGGCCAAAGGAAAATTCAGCGAAAAACTCATCAAGCTCCGGTGCGGTGTGTGCAAAAAAATGAACTACTACACCCGCAAAAATAAAAAAAGCGTGGAACGCAAAATAGAGCTTAAAAAATTCTGTAAGTGGTGCAGAAAACAGACACCGCACAAAGAAGCGAAGAAATAGCCCCACCCTTGGCGAAGTCCTCCTGAATTCGTCCTTCAGCGGATAAAAAATCTCCAAAAGCACAACGGCCCTGGAAGTCGTTTTGTTTTTTATGTCCTCAAACTATCCACATATGCAGATTTTTTGAGGACACTTATTTTGTATTGAAACAATGCGATTTATTGAAAAAATAAAAGAGAAAAAGGTATACTATAAAAACCCTGGGGGTATGGTGTAACCGGTAACACGAAGGTCTCCAAAACCTTTGTTCTAGGTTCGAGTCCTAGTACCCCCGCCTTCCTATGCAAACCCACTTTATCGGAAAAATCGCGGTAAAAGCCATACTCGCCAAAAAAGATAAAATCCTTTTAGTCAGGGATCCCCAAGATACGGACGGAACGTGGGAAATACCGGGCGGGCGCATGGACGAGGGGGAAACGATCGAAAACACCTTAAAACGGGAAATTCATGAAGAACTTGGAGCGGAAGTGAAGTTGGGTAAATTCGTCTATTCCCAGCAATTTCGCAGGCGGGCGGATGGCCTGGACGGAACTCTTCATTGCATGCTCGTGTACGAAGCGGAACTGATGCATCCCGAAAATCCATTTACACTAGACCCAAAAGAGGTCGCTGAAACAAAATGGATTACAAAAGACGAATTGGACAATCAAAAAATTTTTGATAACTGCCGCCGGGCATTACTGGCATATTGGTCATGAAAGACATTATTTCATACAGCGATTTTCAGAAGTTGGATTTGCGGATTGGAGAAATACGGGAGGCGGAAAGGGTTCAGGGGTCGGAGAAGCTGGTCCGGCTTCAGGTGGACTTGGGCGCGGAAATCGGGGTACGACAACTTCTTGCCGGTGTCGGTAAGCGATACTTGCCAGAGGAACTTGTGGGGCGGAAAATCGTGGTTGTGGCAAATCTGGAACCAAAAAAAATGATGGGCGAGGAGAGTCAAGGTATGCTTTTAGCCGCCTCAACCGAAGAAGGACCGGCACTCCTTACAATCCTTGAAAAAGTTGACCCTGGGACTGAGGTGAGGTAGGATACCCGCACAAAATAAGGTCGAAAGAGGGTTCGCTAATAACGCTAATTTTAGCGAATAATGCGAATTCGCGTTATTCGCCTGAATTCGTATTATTCGCGACTACTTTTATGGATAAAAAAGTTTGGATCGCCTCGATTATCGCCTTTGCGCTGGGCTTTTTCGTAGCATGGCTCATCTTCCGAAGCCCGATCCCCGCAGCCACTCCGGATTCACTCGCCGAAGAAAGAGGAGAAGAGATCGCGACCTCGTCTGAAGAAACCGGAAAAACAGAAGAAAAAAATCCGCCGGTTTCCATGGGCGTAAGCGGAGAAGGAACAATCGCGGTACAAGACCAGGAGTTTGGAGACTCGGTTTCCATCTCTTCCGTCAATTTGGGAGCCGCGGGCTGGATCGCGGTTCATGAAGATCGCGATGGAGGCCTGGGGAACATCCTGGGCGCGGGCTGGTTTCCTCAGGGAACAAGCGAACAGGTGGAAATAGACCTTCTTCGCGGAACCGTGCCCGGAGCAACGTATTACGCGGTATTACGGAGCGATGACGGAGACCGAGAGTTTGATCGCGCCAAGGACTTGCCGTTTGAGGATGAAGACGGAAAGATTCTGCAGACCACTTTCCGCACCCTGCCGCTCGTCATAGAATAAAAATATTTC
This sequence comes from uncultured Candidatus Saccharibacteria bacterium, assembly GCA_964466475.1. Classification (GTDB taxonomy): domain Bacteria; phylum Patescibacteriota; class Minisyncoccia; order UBA6257; family GWB1-50-10; genus JAUYPG01. The sequence goes on along the minus strand of CAYXNB010000003.1, from coordinate 22,766 downwards.
GCCTTTTAGATTCGTCCGGACAATCCACAAAACCGCCCGCAAAAAGGCGGTTTTGTGATATAATAAAATAGATGAAACTCAACGTCCTTTCCCTAGGGCTTGCGGCAGGGAGCGTCACAGCAATCTGTGTCTTTCTTTTGGGCATGGTGGGGTGGCTGTTCGGCCTTTGGACAACCGCCATTGATCTCACCTCCATGTTCTATAAAGGATATGGTCCAACCCTTACGGGAAGCCTGATAGGAGCCGCGTGGGGATTCTTTGACGGATTTGTTGGCGGAGCCCTCATCGCTTTTTTTTATAACAAATTTCAAAAAACGTCTTAATCTCGTACCAACTCTTTCTTCTTCCTGAAAAACATGCTATTCTGGCATGCGTATTTTCTGATGTATGAATATGAATATCCCTACTCATGTTGCCGCAATTCCGGACGGAAACCGCAGATGGGCCAAAGAGCGCGGCCTCCCGGGCCCGCAAGGCCATGTGGAAGGAATGAAAAAATTCGGCGAAGTGGCAAAAGAGGCGTTTCGCCTCGGAGTAAACTATTTCACCTTTTGGGCTGCCTCGGAAAGCAATCTTAAGAAACGCACCAAAGAAGAGGTTGCGATCCTTATGATGCTGTTTCGCGAAGAAATCGTGCGCCAGCTCCACGCAAAGGAATTCGACGAGATAGGGGTGCGCGTGCGGGTGTACGGAAAAGGATTGGATATTTTAGGGGATAAAAAATTCAGCAAAGCGGTCCGCGACCTGGAAAGCGAATCTTCCAAGTACAAAGACAAGCAATTAACCGTGCTTTTCGGGTATAATGGAACCACCGAACTGCTTGAAGCCATTGCAAAACTCACGAAGGACCCAACTGGAACTCAGGACCCGAGAGAAGCGGAAGGTGTCTTGCGGAAATATCTGTGGACAGGCGAATTGCCGGACGTGGATCTCGTGATACGCACGGGCTCCGCCGGAGATCCCCATAATTCCGCGGGATTCATGATGTGGCTTACGAAAGAATCGCAGTTGTATTTTACTGACATGTATTGGCCGGATTTTGGAAGAAACGAACTTCGGCAGGCGATAGAAGAATACGCGCAAAGAGAACGACGGCTGGGGAAATAACGCGGGCCGTAGTATACCGGTAGTACGCGTATTTTGGGGTCGGACGCATAGTCGGGGCGTAGTATAGTGGTAGTACGCATGCTTTGGGAGCATGTAGTCCGAGTTCGATTCTCGGCGCCCCGACTATGCGAACCGACCGGAAGTGCGGGGCACTTCCGTGGCCCGAAGGGACGTAGACCGGGTTCGATTCCCGGCGGCCCGACAAGGTTGTTGTATAAGTTGTTGTATAATAGGTCTGATGAAACACCTTTGGAAAATCAGGGGCGGAATCGCGATAGTCGTTTTCCTCTCTTTTTTTCATCCCGCCTCTGCCCAAACAAATTCATTCGCGGCCATTGCGATCATCCTTCAGCGACTCCAGGAAGAGGTTAAAGTTTTAGGAGAACGCATCCAGGAATACATCTCAAATTCCGCAAAAACATCTTCGGAAAAAAATGAGGAAAATACGCAGCTGCGGGAAGAAACGGACGAAAAAATAAATCAAGGAATTACTGCATCCGAAGAAGGCGGCGCTCCGGTCATCATAAGCGCCCCCTCTATTTCTCCGGAACCCTCGTCCGCCTCAGGCGGAAGTTCAGGCGGAGGATCTTCCTCCGGCGGCGGAGAGAATCTGGGAACCCCAACGCCGCAAACATCCAACCCAACACCCGAACCTGAACCGACACCTGAACCGGATCCGGTATTGACTCCGGAGCCGATTTCAGAATCCGATCCGGCGCCGGAATCCTCGCCGAAGCCGGAGCCGGAATCTGAATCCGAACCTGAATCTGAATCTGCGCCGGAGCCAAGTTCTGATCCGGAACCGGAGATAGCTTCGGAGCCCGAACCGGATTTAAAAAAAGCGACGGAAGCCGAAGAATCTAACTCCGCGGAATCTGATAAAAAATCAGAAAAGGAGGAGGAAAAGGAAAAGGAAAAAAAGAAGGAAAAGAAAGAAAAGGAGGAGCTTCTCGCCTCATTTGTGGATGCGCTTTCGCGATTAGTCGGTATTATGCAGGGATTTTTGCGATAACACGCCCTGCGTGATATAGTAAAAATATGAAAAAACCGGAAAAAATGCTGGAACTCTACCAGTTCGAAGAATGCCCGTACTGCAAAGCCGTGCGGATAAAACTGACGGACCTCGGGATAAGTTATATCATCCACAACGTACCGCGCATCCGGGAAGAACGAAAGGATTTGGAAAAGCTGACCGGGCAAAAATTCGTGCCTGTTTTGGTTGATCCGAACACTGATACGACGATCGCGGATGATGATGAAAAAGCGATAGAATATCTGGAAAAGGCGTACGGCTAAAGGTCACTAAAAACCGCAATTAATATGAATAAAACATTAGCAATTATAGTCGCGATCGTGGTAGTCGGCCTTGGTGCCTGGTACTTCATGAAGGGGGACTATGCGGAAAAGCGGGAGGAGATGCAGGCCACAAGCACCGCGGAAGAAGCCCTTCCGCAAGGTCAGGGTGAAGCGATGATGGAGGCGAAGCAGATCATAACCTACACGGACGAAGGATTTTCGCCCTCGCCTCTTATGATAAAAACCGGGGAGATGGTGGAATTTAAAAACATGTCTTCCCGTGAAGTATGGGTTGCCTCGGCAATGCACCCGACGCACACCGGATATCCGGGTTCGGATATCAAAAAATGCGGCACTCCGGAAGCGGAAATGATTTTTGACGCTTGCGCCGGGATCGCCCCGGGCGGGTCGTGGTCATTCGCATTCAGCGAAACAGGAGAGTGGCCGTACCACGATCATTTGAACGCAAAATATTTCGGGAAGATTATAGTGGAATAATCGGCAAAATTGAAACCGAAACAAAACACGAAGCCTAAACAGGACATCCTATACAGAATGTCCTGTTTAGGTATACTGATGACATGGCGGGGAAAGAAATCGAGGAAATCAAAAAAAAGATAGATCTGGTGGAATTCATCAAAGGGTACATCGACCTTCAGCCCGCAGGGAAAAGCCTGAAAGCCCTCTGTCCTTTTCACGGAGAAAAAACGCCGTCGTTCGTGGTTTCGCCCGACCGGGGACGGTGGCACTGCTTCGGGTCATGCGGCGAAGGGGGGGATATTTTCACCTTTCTCATGAAATATGAAAACATCGAATTCTACGAAGCCCTCCAGATCCTTGCCGAGCGGGCCGGAGTAGAGCTCCGGCGGCTGGACCCCCAAAAACAACGCGAATTCGGAGTACTCTACGACATCAACGAAGAAGCGAAAAAATTTTTCCGCGATGAGCTGCGCAAAAACCCCCGGATCACCGAGTACCTAAAAAATCGGGGACTTAAAGATCCGGCCATAGAAACCTTTGATCTTGGATATTCCCCCGGAGGCGAAGCGCTCACCATGCGCCTGATCCGTCTTGGATACGACGTTCGAGACATTGAAAGGGCGGGGGTTGCGTATAAAAATAGCCGCGGAAACTACTGGGACAGATTCCAGAAAAGGATCATGTTCCCGATCGCAAACTCTGTGGGTAAAGTAGTCGCCTTTACCGGACGGATTACGCCCGAGGAAGAATCCGCGGGAGGAGACGCGCCGAAGTATCTCAATAGCCCGGAAACGCCGATTTTCCATAAATCAAAAATCCTGTACGGCCACCACATCACAAAAAAAGCGATCGGAGACAAAAAAACCGCCTTCCTTGTGGAAGGGCAGATGGATGTTGTAATGTCCTGGCAGGCGGGAGTGGAAAACGTGGTTGCCGTTTCCGGCACCGCGCTTACGGAGCACCACCTGGAAAAACTTCGGAGAAGTGCGGATTCCGTCATTCTTTCCTTTGACAACGACGAAGCCGGAATGCGCGCCATGGAACGCGCTCTCGAGGTATTTTCCAGATTCGATTTTTTTGTGCAGGTAGTTGATTTGGGGGAGCATAAAGACCCCGCTGACGCTGCGCATGCGGATCCGGAATTTTTAACCGGCGCAATTCAGAAAGCGAAAGCGGCTTTTCCCCGGCTCTTCGAACTGCGGCTTCGGGAAATAGGGGGGTCGGATATGGCGACCCGAAAGCGGGTTATACGCGAACTTCTCGGAAAAATTCAATCGATACCGAGTCACACGGAACAGGAAAGCCTGATCGGAGAACTTTCAAAAATCTCAGGAATATCCGAACGCGCGCTTCGGGCGGAAATTGACGCGCTTCCGCAAAAAAGGATTACGGAGAATAATCTGACAGCCGCTCCGTCGGAAACGCGGGAGGAAGAGGGGGGGGAAGGACGCCTTTCGCGCACCGACAGAATCTGCAGGAGAATCCTTGCGTTCGCATTTTTTGACCCGACGTTTTTGGAGGCGGTCCGGAAGGAAGAAAAACTTTTACCGGAACGGTATCAAACTATTTTACGGGAGCCGGAGGGAGAAACAGCCGCGAGGATCGCGATGCAGGGAGCGCACCTCTTTGGAGGGGTCCGGCGCGCCTCGCTGGAAGAAGAGGTAAAAGAACTGCTGCGAGAATTGCGCCTCGAGGTCTTGCGCTTGAAACGAGAAGAAATTCGGCTTAAAATTCGAGAGTTCGAACGATCGGGGCGCGAAGCGGATTCTCTGCGGTTTCTGCGGGAATATCAGGAGGTCTCACGGGAAATGGATGCGATGAAACGATAACCGCTCCGAAACTACGAATCTTCCAAATCTACGAACATAGACAATTTGTAGATTGGTAGATTCGGATGAATTCGTAGATTAGGAACGCATTTATGAAAAAGAAAAAAACCTCAAAAAAGCAGCCGAAAAAAAAAGCAAAAAAACACCTTCGCCCGAAATCCAAGAAAGGCGGTGCAAAAAAAAGGACGCCATCGACAAAGCGGATAAAAAAATCTGCGCCCGCACCAAAGCCAAAAAAGAAGATTAGGAGAAGAGGAGAAGAGGAGATAACGCGCGAATATGAGGACGGGCTGAAAGACCTTGTATACCGGGGCAGAACGCGCGGATTCGTAACCGACGCCGAGGTTTTGGGATTTTTCCCGCACATCGAAGAAAATCTTTCTTTTCTCGAAACAGTGTACGAACGCCTCGACAGCGAAGGGATTAAGGTAAAGGAATCCTCTCCTCTGGTCGGGGACGTAAAAGAAGAAATTTCCGCGAAAGAACTGAAAGACGCGACCCGCATCGAACACGATCTGCCGGACGCGGTGCAGATGTACCTGAAAGAAATCGGGCGCACCGCGCTTTTGACCTCAAAAGACGAAAAGGAACTCGCAAAACGCGCGGAGGGCGGAGACGAAGAAGCGAGAAAAAAACTGATTCAGGCGAACCTGCGGCTCGTGGTTTCCATCGCGAAGCGATATGTTTCCCGAAGTCCGCACCTTTCCATACTGGACCTGATTCAGGAGGGAAATATCGGTCTTTCCCGGGCAGTGGACAAATTTGACTACCGCAAGGGATTTAAGTTCTCGACCTATGCAACATGGTGGATACGCCAGGCAATCACCCGCGCTCTCGCGGACTATTCCCGCACCATCCGTATTCCGGTGCACATGGTCGAAACCATCACCAAATACGCGCAGTTAAAACGGCGCCTGATGCAGGAACTCGGGCGCGAGCCCTTGCCGGAAGAGATCGCGAGCGAAATGGGTGTGGACGTGGACAAGGTGCACTATATCCAAAAAATTTCGCAGGAAGTTGTTTCCCTCGAAGCCCCGATCGGAGACGACGAGGAGGACTCCGTTCTCTCTGACTTTATAAAAGACGAGCAAAGCTTGTCGCCGGACCAGCAGGCGAGCTTCGGACTTTTGAAAGACCAGATCCGTGAAGTACTTGAGGATCTGACGGATCGCGAACAAAAAATTCTTGCCATGCGGTTCGGGCTCGAGGACGGCATCTCCCGCACCCTGGAAGAAGTGGGGAAGGTGTTCGGAGTAACGCGCGAACGCATCCGCCAAATCGAGGCAAAAGCCCTGGAAAAAATCCGGCAGAATGAAAAGGTGAGGAAACTGGAAGGATACTAACACTCTCTCGCGCGTCATCAAGCACTATTTTCTTGTACAAAAAGGTGGTTTGTGGTACCATAAAACCGCATGAAAAAAGTGATATTTGGCCTTTCTGGGCTTATTTTTTTAGGACTTGTAGCCGGAGTTCAGGGCAACGTCGTTTTGCGGGAGGAGCAGATCCCGAAAGCAAAGGTCTTGCCCGGTCATCCGTTCTACCCCGTAAAACAAATCTTGCAACACGCGAAAACAGAGGACCATCGCCTGCGAGACCGGCTCTCTGAACTTCATGGCATGCTCGCGGAAAAACGCGCCGCCACGGATCTGCTTGACGCGATAGACGCCTACGCCGAAGAAGCGGGGGGAGCCTCTTTCGAAGAAGCGTTTTATCAAACCCGGGCGCTGCATCATCTTGCCGAAAAATTTCCCGAAACAAAAGACGACTTCGCCCCCCTTCATGACCGCCTCATTCTCGCGGCAGCAAATGAGGCGAAAAAAACGCAGAAGATACAATCGTCAACCATTGCGGAATTTATAAAACAGCCGCTCGCCGCCATCGAATTTCTTGACGAAGTCGCGCGCCGCGCGCGGGAGGCGGAAGAAAAAATACTCCTTCTTTCGCGGCAATACGCAATATCTTCCGGCATTCACGGAGATTATCTCGCGGGGAAACTGCGCCTCGGAGACATCTTCGCCTTCCTTCAGTCGCGAAATAATCTTTTTTCCACGCTCCGCGTTTTAGACATACTGCGCGATACCTTTCCCGGGGGCGAACTTGGGAACCAGCTCCAATTTTTCCGTCAGGAACTTTTGCGAAGCCCGCGCGCGTCCGAGTCGGAACGGACGCTCCTTGAGGAGGAAATTCAGATGCTTGAGGCAGGCCTCGAAGGAGCGGAAAAGGCGAAAGACGCGACTTTTAATTACGACCGTGCCCTGGAGTTTTATTCTTCCGGCCTTTACGACCGCGCCCTTGCACAGGCCTCACTTTCTTTTTCTTCTCTGCACCTTTTTTTGCTGGACACCTTTGAGGAAAAAGAGTCCTCGCGCGAGACGATCTATGCCATGCGCGACGACCTTCAGACATTGGAAAAAGAATTCCAAAAAAACAATGAAAAAACACCCCCGCAAATTTCCGCCTTATTGAAACAGGCAAAGGACGCGGTTGCCGAAATTTTTATAACCTCCGAACAGGGTGCAGCCCCGTCCTTCGCGCTCCTCTCCAGGGCAAAAGCCCTTCTTGTGGCCTTACGCGAACTTCGGTAATATATATCTCATGCAATCAGGCGAGATACGGGAACGATTTTTACGATATTTTGAAAAACAGGGACACATGGTCGTGCCCTCGAGTTCCCTTGTGCCGGACGACCCTTCGGTTCTTCTTACAACCGCAGGGATGCAGCAGTTTAAAAAGTATTATACCGGCGAACTTGATGCAAAAAAAGATTTTGTCTTGCCCGGCGGAAAGCCCGCCCTAGGCACTGCCTCGGTGCAAAAAAGTTTCCGCACTTCGGATATTGACGAGGTGGGGGATGAACGGCATCTTACGTTTTTTGAAATGCTCGGGAATTTCAGTTTTGGAGGATATTTCAAAAAAGAGGCGATTGCCTGGGCGCATGAATTTATTACCAAGGAGATGGATTTGCCGATTTCGTATGTTACCGTGTTTCAAGGGTCTGATGTGGTGCCGAAGGATGAAGAGTCAAAAGAGATTTGGCGCTCGCTTGGAGTTACGGATATACGGGAGGAGGGAATGGACGATGTATTCTGGGGACCTACGGGAACATCGGGTCCTTGCGGACCCACAACGGAAATTTACTGCAAAAATGGAGCAGGGCAGGATATCGAGATTTGGAATATCGTATTCAACGAATTTTTTTGCACAGGCTCGCGGGAGGAACTTTTGAAAGGTGTGGCGGAATTAAAGGCGCTCCCTTCGAAAGGTATTGATACCGGAATGGGTCTTGAGCGTCTCACGATGTGCGTTCAAAAAACAGAGACGATTTTCGAGACGGATTTATTTTCTGATATTGTCCCAGAAGGTCTTCCGACTATTATGGATGCAACGATGAAGAGAATTATGTTGGACCACGGACGTGGCAGTGTTTTTCTTGTGGCGGATGGAGTTCGCCCCTCAAACAGAGACCAGGGATACGTACTGCGTCGTCTTTTGAGACGCATGATGGCAAATTTTTATCGGACGCGCAAAGGTTCCTTTTCAGGCGGGGATATTCTTGGGTTAGATTTTCTCGATATCGAAAATATTTTACGCGGCGTTGTGAAGAAGTATCGGGATGTGTACCCGGAGTTTGATGAGAATATCGTGTTGTCCGTTTTTAGAGAAGAGAATACAAGGTTTCGTCGAGCGATACAAAACGGTATCCGTGAACTTAAAAAAGTGGATGCGTTGGGCGCGAAATCCGCCTTCCAGCTTTTTGAGACCTATGGACTTACTTTTGAAATTATTAAGGATTTTGCTAGCGATAAAGCCACGTCTATTACGCGTGAGGATTTTGACAAAGAGTTTGTAAAACACCAGGAAATTTCCCGCGCCGGACAGGAAAAAAAGTTTGGGGGACACGGGCTTGTCTTGGATACCGGAGAGTTGAAGGCCGGAGACGAAGAGGAGCTAAAAAAAGCAACTCGACTTCATACAACAACTCATTTGCTTCAGCAGGCGCTTCGCGACATACTCGGTCCCTCGGTGAAACAGATGGGGTCGGATGTTACCGCGGAACGCACCCGATTTGATTTTTCATTTGATAGAAAATTGACGGACGAGGAAAAACAAAGGGTGGAAAATATCATAAACGAAAAGATCCGCGAAGATCTGCCCGTCAGCTTCAAAGAGATGGAAAAAAAAGACGCCGAAAAAACAGGGGCTTTGCACTTTTTCAAACAAAAATATCCGGAAAAAGTAAGGGTGTATTATGTTGGGAAAACATTTCAGGACGCCTACAGCAAAGAATTTTGTGGCGGACCCCACGTAACACATACCGGTGAAATAGGGGAAGTAAAGGTGCAAAAAGAAGAGGCCGTTGCGGCAGGAGTGCGGAGAATACGGGTGGTGTTGAAATAATGCGTTTATGATAGAATTGTATACATGAAAAAGAAACAGCCGGAAAAAATATTTTTGGAGGTTGGGGACGACATTGACGAGGCGCTCGTCATGATGGAAAAAGCAACGGGAGACCAGGTTGTTTTAAATATTCCCAAAGGATCCGTCTTGGGAGAATCGGTAAAGGGATTCCGCTATTTGCGCAAAAAAGCGCGGGAACTGGGTAAAACGCTTTCCGTGGAGTCGGTTGACGACCACATCCTGGAGCTCGCCGAGGTCGCGGACATCGAAGCTCTGAATCCGGTTTTCCAGACGCAGGCGCACGGCAAAGCGGTGCAGGACATTATCCCCGCCGACTCAATCCCAAAGCGGCAACAAAACACGAATCCGCAGGAATCCCAGGCGAAATTCGCAACGCGTTCCGCGGAACCGGAAGAAGAGGCGGGAGAAGACATATTTTTCAGCCCGAAACAAAATCCGGAAAAAGAAAACGGGAAAAAATTTTCGCTTCCCAAGATCGCGATTCCCGCGACATCCTCTCTCTTTGTGCGGTTGGGCGCCCTTGTTGCCGTTATTGCCATGGCAAGCTGGATCCTGATCGGCATCCTCCCCAAAGCGACAATTTCCCTGACTTTAAAACGATATCCGGTCCCGTTTGAACAATCCGTAAAAACCGACACCAAAACGCCGACCGCGGGCGTAACAGGGGAAACCATCTTCCTCCCCGGCGAATTGCTCCGCGCCTCAAAAAATCTGGAAATGAAGTTCCCGGCAAATGGCCAGGAAAACGTGGAACGGGAAGCAACCGGCAGGATTACGATTGTAAACGCCTTTAGTTCCGCGCCCCAGCCCCTGGTAGCAAAAACCCGTTTCCAAACCCCTGACGGCAAAATATTCCGCCTTTTCGACGCCGTAACCGTCCCCGGCGCAAAGGTTGCGGACGGTAAGATCGAACCCTCCTCGATCGAAGCCGAGGTCTACGCGGACGAGGCAGGGGAAGGGCACAATATCGGGCCCGTAGAAAAATTCACGATACCCGGATTCCAAAACGACCCCCCGCGATATAAGGGGTTTTACGCGCGCTCCTCGGCTCCTATGCGGGGAGGCGCCAAAGGATTTTTACCCGTTCCCACGGAAGACGATCTTGCAAAAGCGCGTGAAAAAGTAAAGGCGGCGCTCCTAAACGCCCTAAAAGGAGAGGTCGCGATTGTGATGTCCGACGCGTACGACGTTCTGGAAAATACCACCTCGTTTGCGGTTATCCGGGAAGAGACCATCCCCCCGATTTCCAAAGATGAAAAAACATTCAGTTTGTTCATGGAAGCGGAACTGCGTCAGTTCGTATTTAAAAAAGACGACCTGAAAAGCATTATCGTAACGCAGGCAAAAGAATCCCAGAATATTCCGAAAGACGTGGACCTTGATGTTGCGAGCTTCGCCCTGCAATACAATGATATCGCGGTTGATCTCGGATCGGAGCGCGCGTCCTTCCGCGCAAAAGGAGAAGTTGTCTTTACGGCGCACCTCGAACCGTCATCGCTTACCGCGGAACTCAGGGGGAAAACATCAGAAGAAGTAAAAAAGGCAATTTTTAAACTTCCCGGCCTTGACCGGGCGAACGTCTCCCTTTGGCCCTTCTGGGTAAACAAGGTGCCGAAAAATCCGAAAAAGGTGGAGATCATAGTGAAGTAGGTATTTACTTTTTTATTGCTTTATGGTATAATTAGTATATTATGAATATACGCTTTTTTTCGTTGTTTTTCCTTATATTATTCGGAATAAGCGGCATTTTTTTCCCCGCGCTCGCGCACGAAGGAATCCCGTTTGAAGCAGACGGATGCCACGAGTGCCTCGCGGAAGACGGATGCTTCTTTTTCGATTATTGGAGCGTCCCCCGCATTACGCGGCACTGTCACGGAATACCGAAGGCAATTGCGGCAACAACTTCCATCTCGATATCTAGAGAGGCAAAGAAATCCGCCTCCGATTCACGGGAAGCAAGGGTTCTGCGCGTTCTTTCCGGAGACGAAATAGAGGTCGAATTCGAAGACGATAAAAACCGTGCGCTTGTGCAAATGCTTGGAATCCGAAACCCGGCGGCTTATGAAGCCGAGGATTCTCCGCTGTGCCGGGACAAAATGGAAAAAGAGGCACAAGAGCGTCTGGAAGACGCCGCGCTGGATAAAAAAGTAACGCTTCGCCCGGGCCTGCGGGGAGAAGATGCCCTGAAAGACGGCACTCTGCTTCGCGCCGTCTTGCGGAAAAACAGCCTCATAAATAAAGAAATGCTTCAAGGCGGATACGCAATGATAGACAGCGACCATGCATTTGAGTACGTTTCAGAATTTACGGACGCGGAAACTTCGGCTCGCAAAGAGGGGAATGGGGTATGGAGTCCCGAATTCTGTGAAGAAAAAGAAAAGCGAGCACTCATGGCAATACTCCTCGATCAAATATCGCGTTACCAGGCGTTTCCTGCTATACTGCAGTACACTCTCGCCACCCTTGGCGTCTTGGGAATTTATGCCGCGGGTCGGTTGATTCGCCGTTCTCGGGTCACGGTGTAACTTTTTTATTTTATGAAAACAAAAATCATCGTTACCCTGGGACCAAGTTCGGATTCAAAGGACATGATTCTCGCGCTCGCCAGGGCCGGAGCAGACATTTTTCGAAACAACTTTTCCCACTGCAGACCGGAAGAGTACGAAAAACGCCTTGAATATGTCCGCTCCGCTTCCAAAGAACTGGGACGTCCGCTTTTTATGCTTGCCGATCTCCAGGGACCGCGGATCCGGGTGGGCATCCTGCCGGAAACGGGCAGGGAACTAAAACACGGGGAAGAGGTGTATTTTTCAACAAAAGAAAAAAACAAAGAAGGGATTGTTTTTATAGACAACCCCTATCTGCACGTTGATCTCGCGCCCGGAGACCCTATGTTTCTTTTAAACGGGGAGATAGAACTTGAAGTTAAAGATATTCAAGACGATGTCATTATCGCGAAGGTGCTTCGCGGAGGAATGCTCTATTCGCGCAAGGGCGTAAATGTGCCCCGTACCAAACTCACCACTTCCGGACTTACGGAAAAAGATGTTGAAGACCTGAAATTCGCGGTCAAAACCGGAGTGGATTATGTGGCGGTTTCTTTTGTGCAGGGCGCGGAAGACATGGAAAAGGCGCGCGAGATCGCGGGAAAGGGGGGAAAAATCATCTCCAAAATAGAAACCGCGGTGGCGTTAAAACACATTGACCCGATTATCCAGGCCTCGGACGCCATCATGGTGGCGCGCGGGGACTTGGGAATCGAGGTTCCGGTGGAAGATCTGCCTTTTATACAGAAAAACCTTATCCGCCACGCGGCCTGGCACGGCAAGCCCGCGATTGTGGCGACCCAGATGCTCATGTCCATGGTCCGCGCGCCGCACCCGACCCGCGCCGAGGTTTCCGATATAGCAAACGCGGTCTGGGACGGCGCGACAGGAGTTATGCTTTCGGACGAAACCGCTTCCGGAGAGTACCCGCTCCGCGCGCTCGAAACGTTAAAAAAGATTACAAAAAAAGCGGAGGATTTTCACTTCAATCCCGCGCACTCTCTCTAAACCCATCTCATAATATATTCCAGTCCGCGTTCCCGTGAATATTCCGAATATCCAAGGCGCGACGAGGAGATTAGTAGCCAAAAGCTACAGATCTAAGGAGCAACGCAGGAGATTCGGAATATTCACGGAACCCGAAGGGATATGGCAAATTTCCATGATGCTTTTGTCGCTCGTCCTCAATGTGCCGCACGGCACGTTTTCGTCCTCGCTCCTCGGCCTCATGGAAATTTGCCTATATCGCGGGCGGAAGATATTTTGAGATGGGTTTTAGGCCAACTTTTCTTTCTGAATTTTTTCCAAAATTCGGGAGACCTGCTTCATATTTTCGTCATTAAGAATCGAGAGGGGAAGAGCCGCGATCTTTTTCTTTTTCAGCGCGCCAAGCGTTTGCGCTATTTCCGAGTCGGACTTCTCGTCGCTTTTTGAGAGAAACACGTACTCCGGCTTTTTCAAAAGTTCAGGAGAATATTTTTTGAGCTCGCTTCGTATTACCTTGTAATCCTGCGCCGGATCTTCGGATGCGGAGGAAATAAGGTGAAAAAGCACGCGCGTGCGCTCGATATGCCGCAAAAATTTTGTTCCCAATCCCTTGCCCTCATGCGCGCCCTCGATCAAGCCCGGAATATCGGCAAGGATAAGGTCGTACCAGGCGCCAAGGTGCGGCTCCAATGTGGTAAAGGCATAGTTCGCCACCTTGCTTTTCGCGTTTGTGAGCGAGTTTAAGAGTGAGGACTTGCCCGCGTTCGGGAATCCGATAAGCCCCACGTCCGCGATGAGTTTTAATTCAAGATAAAGATTTTTTTTATCCCCGGGAAGGCCTTTTTGAAACTGCTGTGGCGAAGTATTGCGCGAAGAGCGAAAAAGAAAATTTCCCTTACCCCCCTCTCCGCCATTCCCAATGCAAACCGTTTCCCCGATTTTCGTAATCTCCCACGCGTCGCCGTTTTCTTTGTCTACTACAAGAGTTCCCACCGGCACCTCAAGGATAAGGTCATGCCCGTCCGCCCCGTCTTTAAACTGGGGTCTGCCGTGGGCTCCGTTTTGCGCCTCCAACGTTTTTTTGTACCGAAACTGGCGAAGCGCCCCAATGTCGGCCACTCCTTTCAAATACACGTCTCCGCCCTTGCCGCCGGATCCGCCCGTCGGGCCGAGAGACATCATGTTTTTGTTAAAAGCCACGCATCCTCTGCCCCCGTCTCCGGCTTTTACTTTAATTTTTACCTCGTCTATTAACATAAATATTTTCCATTTCCCAACACTTCATGATTTCTCCTTATGATTGAGAAGCAACTCTCGGAGACGCGCCGGGCTTGGTCCCCGAAGGGGCCGGCGCGTCGAGAGCGTAGTGGTGCGGCGAGCCGCCGGAAGATTCGTTCGTCCGGGGGACGAACGAATGACACCCGGTGCTTCGAAACATAAGGAGAAATCATAATACCTTCATCATTATACTACGTTTCGCCGCAAATGCGCCGGAACGTGCACTAAAATCTCATGGCAGTTGGTTTTCGCGAGGCGTGCCATGGATTGCGCGGAATTTTTCGCCTTAGGGTCCGCGTGTATCATGACAACGGGTTTTGTAATACCCTCTGCCGCAATATTCGTAATATCAATCGAAGCCATGTTCATGCTGACGCGCCCTACGATTTTACAGGGCTTGTTTTCAATGCTTACGAACCCCTTATTTGAAAGACGGCGATCCAGCCCCTCATAATATCCGGCGGGGATGGTGGCGATTTTCACGGGCTTTGTGGCCTTGAAGGTGAGGCCATACCCTACGGCATTACCTTTTTGTACAAGGCGGGTGGAGGTGATCTTGGTCTGCATCTGCAATACCGGCTTCAGATTCATGATTCTCTCCGGAGACACGTCATACCCATAGAGACCAAGCCCCAGACGGATCACGTTCGCGTCAATTTTTTTGGCGTGAAAACTTCCGGCAGTCGCGGCAAGATGAGCATAACGAATACCCGGAATTTCGCTCCGAAGTATCCGGATGGACTTGTTCCAAACTTCGATTTGGCGTTCGGTGAAGGCGGAATTTTTGCTGTCCGCGTCCGCGAAATGGGAAAAAACGCCCGTAACTTTTATATTTCCGTTTTTTTTAAGCAGAGAAATCGCCCCGGGGATTTCCTCGGGCAATATGCCTTGGCGATGCATGCCCGTATCAAGTTTCAGATGAAATGCCACGGGGGAGGAAGGTGTTTGCAAAATGCCTCGGAGGTGGTCCATGCCAACAATGGCATACGACACGTTTTGCAAAGACCTGTATTTCAGATTCGCGGGTTCGGTATAACCGATAACGAGAATGGGAGTGCGGATTCCGTAATTCCGCAAAGTCATGGCCTCGAAGTATGAATCAACGCAAAAGAAGGGGCAATTTTCGGTGTCCAAAATTCCCGCGATCTCGCGAAGCCCATGACCGTAGGCGTTTGACTTCAAAACAGGCGCGAATTCCATGTTCGGATGCGCCACCTGAAATGTATGGAGATTTTCCAAAAGCCGATTTTTGTAGATAAGGATTTCGATAAGCGGGGCATAGTCCCTTCGCCGCCATCTGCGAAACAGGTTTATGAGTTTTTTCATCTTTTCTTTTCCAACTTCAATGCCGCTGAATTAACGCAATACCTTTTCCCCGTGGCTGGTTTGCCGTGTAATTCCTTCGGTCCATCCTCAAAAACATGCCCAAGGTGTCCGCCGCATTTTTTGCAAAGAATTTCCGTGCGGTTCATGCCGTGGGAAACGTCTTCTTCGGTTCCGATATCTTTTTCGTTTACCGGCCTGGTAAAACTCGGCCAGCCGGTACCGGATTCAAATTTATCCTTAGACGAAAAAAGGGGAGTACCGCACGCGGCGCACGCGTACATCCCTCCGGATTTCTCGTTCCAGTACTTTCCGCTAAACGCCGGCTCCGTACCCTTTTCCCGCAAAATCTTATATTCTTCCGGACTTAATTTATTTTTCCAATCGTCATTTTGCATATATTTAGCCAAAAGTAAATGCATACGCGCCGACTCCGGGTTTCTTAAAGCGTATTTCCAAAAGATGGGTCTCGTATTTTCCCTTCAGGTCTATCAGGGTATAGAGGTCGTGCGCCCAAATTTGAAGAGAATTTACGAGTTTGCCGTCCAGATACACGTCCGCGGGTACGGGATCTTCCGAGCCCATTACAAGGTGGACCTTGCTTGCGGAAAAGCGGATCGCGATAGCGCCCGCCTCGCCTCGGAGCTCCGCGCCCTCGGGCGTTATTTCCCACCGGCCGTCCAAAGCATAACGGCTTAGCGGAATGTCTTTTGGCAAAACATACGAACAGGTTTTTTGCAGGCAGTCCCGCTCGGGCAGATTCAAAATATGTTCAATGCGGGCGGAGCCGAGATAGGTTTCCGGTGTTTGAATTTTGCCAAAATCCACCCGCTCGGCGTCTTTTGCCGGCATTTCAATCTTTGCCACGGCCTCTTCATTTAACGCCGCGCTCCGTTCGTTCAATAACTCCACGATTTTTTCCTCGGTCTCTTCGTAGCCGCCCTCCCCGATGCGGTCGTACACGATAAAGCCGTCTATATCAATCAGATATTTTCTCGGCCAGTACTGGTTGCGATACGCGGTCCATGTGGAGTAATCATTGTCGAGCACCACGGGATATTTGATGTCAAATTTTTCCACCGCGCGCTTTACGTTTTCAAGGTCTTTTTCAAACTCAAATTCCGGAGTATGCAGGCCGATGATCGCAAGTCCCTTGTCCTTATATTTTTCATGCCAGGAATTAAGATGGGGAATGGTGCGCTTGCAGTTGATGCAGGAATATGTCCAAAAGTCCACAAGGATCACCTTTTTGCCGATAATCTCCTGAATGGTAATAGGGTCGGTGTTTATAAACGCGTCCGGGGTGGAGATTTCTTTTGCCCGCTCAAACCTCGCTTCTTTTTGCGGAACGCGGAGGCCCCTGCGGATCGCGGGAATGATTGCGGCGTCATCCGCGCTTTTATCGCGTTCGGTTTTTTGGGATTCCAGATAAAAAATAGAGGCGGTAATCAAAATGAGTACCCCGAAAGGAAGGATGATTCGTTTCAAAAACATAATTATCGCAAAAGAAATTTATTCAGAAGTTCGAAGCTCGCGATGCGGTTTAAATTTTGCGTGAAGATAAGGACGCCCAGAATAATAAGAATGATGCCGAAGACGATTGAAACATATTTCAGGGCGGAGACGTGTTTTTGAATCCAGGCGTTTGCCTGCGCGGTGAAAAGACCGACGAGAAGAAAAGGAATGCCGAGCCCGAGGCCGTAGGCAAAAAGGAGATAGAGAGCGCGGCTTGGATCGGATACCGCGAGACCAAGGATCCCGCCGAGAGCCGCGCCCACGCACGGGGTCCAGCCCGCGGCAAATGCGGATCCGAAAAGAAACGAGGTAAGCGAACGGGAGGAAAAGCGCTTGGTAATTTTGATCGCGTGCTTTTTTTCAAGCGCGGGAATTTTAATGACGCGGGTAAGGTAGAGACCGAAAAAGATAATAATCGCGCCTCCTCCGCGCGCGAGCCATATTTGCGCGTCATAGGCAACCCGCTCGAGGAGGGTGTTTAAAAGAACGCCGAGTATGGCAAAAACCGCGGAAAATCCGAGTACGAACCAGACGCTTTGAAAAAACACCTCCCACCGCCTCTTGCCACCGGCCTCCGCCGAAGAAACGCCCGCGAGGTAGGCGAGAAAGCCGGGAATAATGGGCAGTACGCAAGGGGAGAGGAAAGATACGAGACCGGCAATGAAGGCGACGATGAGGGTTAGTTCAGACATTGATTATCAGGATTCAGGATTAATGATTAAGGATTAAGGAACGAGTTGATGTTTTCGACATATGTTGCCTCGTCCCACGACTCCGGGGATTTCAGGACCCGCTTTTTATTTTGTACGAATACCTTGGTGTGTTGGTAACCGACCCCGAATTCGCGGGCAAGGTTTTTCTCCGCCTCATTCGTTTCGTCATCGTTGTAATTCACGCGAAACCCGATGACGTTTTCATGTTCCAGTTTTTGGAAAACGGACTGCATTTTGGGAAACTCCTCTTTGCAGATGGGGCACCAGTCCGCGTAGAAATAGAGGACGATTAACTTGTCCGAGGCAAGCGCGGCTTCATAGTCGGCGATATTAAAGTCGAGAACAGAGAGTCGGGCTTGGTCTGTTTTTGTAAAACGAACAGGGATCTCCAGCGCGTCGTCATGTTCAGGCAGGCCCGAAGGATTGTCTTTTCGGAGGATCAAAAAGCCGCGGCTCACAAAGTCCTGGTCTCCTTGTTTGTACGGCGACTCAAATTCAAGAGACGCTTCGAACGGCACGAAATTTTCCGTCATCCAGTCCTCCCTCGCCTCCGCATAATGTTCGGCAATGATTCTGCCGTCCCAGTCCGTGAGCGTAATCGGAAAACTTGCCTCGAAAAACCAATTTCCCCGCGCCTCGCCTTTTATCACGAGGGGAGAAGATACTTCTTGTTCCGGCCCCGGGTTTTCAATGCGGATAATCTCGCCTTTGTCGGAAAAAAATTCACGGAAGTCGTTTTGTTTTATATTTCGGAAATAGACAATACCAACCAACAAAGCCAATATGGCGGCTACTCCTCCAAATATTTTTAAAATATGTATCTTCATCTGTTTTTACTTGTCCAAAGGTCCTCCCACCAGGCCGACGGCGCTGTTTCATAAATTGCCTTGGCAAGATTTCGAGAAGATGCCAAATTCAAATTTTTGACCTGCTCACATTCTTTTTCTTTGCCTTTTCCATACAGCCAGATAACCGCTTCGCGATTGCCCTGCCATTCGTATTCACGAAGAAGGAGGATCTGGTCCATCAAATCCGCGTCTTTTACGATTTTCGATTCAAGCGACTTTCTTTCTTCATATTCATCAGCCAGTTCTTTGAAGTCCGGGAAGGGCAGGGTTCCGAATTGTTCTTTGCGAATTTCATCCTTATAGATTTTTACATATCGCTTCTGCACATAGTTATGGTCATTGGAACGCACTTCGTCCATGTCGTGCAAAAGCGCCATGGCAAGGGTTTTATAAGAGTCCGCGTTTTCCGCTTTTGCCAAAACCCAGGCGATAATGGCAACCCTATACGAATGAGAAGCGATATTATCCGAAATATCGTCCGAGAGCAAGGTCTGCCTGTGGATACGCAGGAGTTTCCGCATGGTGCCAACCTCAAAGAGAAAGTTGGCGAGACGTTTAGTGTCCTTCATATTTTTTATGATACCATATATCCATGGATGTATCATTTTGGCTTCGTCCGGAGGAGCAGGAGGGGGTGGTGCGCCGCCTTTTGGAGTTGGGGCTTTTAAAATACGACCCGGAAGGAAAAATGCCCCTAAAAAGCGGCGGATTCACGGATATTTATATTTCTTTGCGGGACGCGCGCGATAATCCGGAGGCGATTCGCTATATTTCCGGACTTTTCGCAAGGGCTATCCGTGAACTCGGGGTGGATAGATTTGTGGAGGTTCCGGACGCGGTTTCCTGCTTTGCCGGGCCGATATCTCTTTTCACCGGACTTCCGTATCTTACTATCCGCGAGCAGGCGAAAGAAGGAAGAGTTTCAAACGCGAAGATTGTCGGCCACCCCTCTTCGGGCGAGTCGATTTGCATTATTGACGACGTCATTACGGACGGAGCGTCAAAAGTCGTGCCAATTCGGGAATGTATCGCGCTGGGCCTTCAGGTGCGCGCGCTTGTGGTTTTGGTGGATCGCGAAGGAGGATGGCAGGATATGTTTCAAAAACAAGAGATTGACGTTCCGGTCTCTGCGGGCATGAAATTGGAAGATGTGCGGCGGCATCTTCGCGCGATCCGGGACGGCAAAAAATCCGATGCTGTTCAAGAAAAAAATCCGGTCATTGTTGCCTTGGACGGCAAAAACCGCGAAGAAACGCTCGCGATTGCCTCGCATATTCGTTCTCTTGGGTGCGTTTTGAAAATAAATGATCTGGCGTTTGCCGAGGGTTTCCAGTCGCTTTTACCGGATCTTTCAGTATACGGCCCGGTCATGCTGGACTTGAAACTGCATGATATTCCGAACACGGTGGGGAATATCTGCTCGCGAATTCGGAAATACGCGCCTTGGGCGGTTACGGTCCACGCCTCGGGAGGCGAGGAGATGATCCGCGCCGCGGTCGGAGCATTAGAGGGAACGGAGACCAAAATTCTGGCGGTTACGATTTTGACCGCTTTGAGTCAGGACGCGTGCGAGGAAATCTACGGACAACAACCGATGGAAAAAGTAAAAACCCTTGCCGCAATCGCGTGCCGCGCGGGCGCCCATGGATTTGTATGCTCGCCCGAGGAGACAAAGGAGCTCCGCGCTTTGTATCCCGACGCGATTATCGTTACTCCGGGGGTGCGCTCATCGGGTGCGGATACTCATGACCAAAAGCGGGTCGCCACTCCAAACGAAGCGATAAAAAACGGAGCAACCCATATCGTGATGGGTCGTCAGATTTTGGAAGCACAAAATCCCGCCTCTGAAATTACCCGGATTCTCAGCGAAGAGATCTCTTAATGTCCCTCAGTATCTTCTCGTGCAAAAGTCCGTTTGTGGCCACGCATCCCTTGATCGGCTGGTCGTAACGCTGTTCGTTGCCGTCAAGGTCCGTAACTTTTCCTCCGGCCTCTTCTACGATAATTTTTACTGCAGCCGAATCCCACGGCTTGTCCGCTCCGTAGATCTCCGCCACAAATTCTCCGCAGGCCACAAGCGCGCCGCCGTAGGTGGTGCAGTGAAAAGAAAGGGGATACGCCTCGTGTTCGTAACGCATGATTTTTATAAGATTAAAAAGTTTTTTGCTGTGCACGCCGAGAACCGCTCCCTTTAAATTTTTCCTCTTGGACACCCGGATTTTTCGATCATTCAAAAACGCGCCCCTGCCTTTTTCAGCGTAGAAAAGACGTTTTACTATGGGATCGTAAAGCACTCCGGCAATAGGCGCTCCGTCTTTCAGAAGCGCGAGGGAAAACATAAATATGGGATACCCGTGGGAAAAAGGAATTGTGCCGTCAATGGGGTCACAGACCCAAACGTATTCGCTTTTTTGCAAAAAACTTTCTTCTTCGCCTAAAATCGAATGTTCGGGAAAATTTTTTTTAATCTCCTGTATGACAAGTTTATTAATAGCCTTGTCAGTTACCGTAACCGGAGTATTATCTCCCTTCCATTCTTTCTTCATGCCAATCGCGAAATTTTTCCGCATGATAATTCCGGCCTGCTTGGCAAGTCCGATGAGAGGTTGTTTGTATGATTTCTGGAGTCGCATGGAAAAAGAATGCTATTGCACATACTATACATTATCCCCGGACTCGGGGACAATGCGGACCTCCTGCATTGGGCAACACGGGATTGGGAAAAAAAATTCGGCCTTACCCCGATCCCGCGCTCTGTCTGCTGGTCCAAAAATTCCGCATAACGAAAGTTGTATAATAATAGAGTGAAATTACAAAATTTTGAGGAGCTGGCAAAAAATGAACTGCGGAAAGCGGGGCTTTTGATCGCGGAAACGGGTTTACAGGCGATTGACACGGAACGTGTTGTGAAAAACGCGGTCAGGGTTAGCGAAGAGGCGTTGGTTTTGCAGGATCGAGAATACCCGCTTTCGGAAATCAAACGGATTTTTTTGTACGGAGTAGGCAAGTGCTCCACCGAGGCGGTGACTGCGCTCTCCGCGATTTTGGGAGATAGGGTTACGGGCGGAATGTTGATTGACGTGAAGGAGGGGAAGGCGGTGCCGCGCATCGTCGCGCACATGGGCACGCATCCCGCGCCGAGCGAGGAAAATGTGCGGGCATCAGAGCATTTAACGCAGTCGCTTGCGAAATTCAAAGAAAACGATCTTGTGATTTTTTGCATTTCCGGCGGGGCGTCCACGCTTTTATGTTTGCCGGAAGGGGATATGGATTGCGAAACAGAGTCAAAAATTTTTCACGGGCTTACCAGAGCAGGAGCGACGATTCAGGAATTGAACACGGTGCGGAAGCATTTGTCGCGTGCGCGGGGAGGACACTTGGCGCGGCTCGCGTATCCTGCCCAAGTCCATTCCCTTATTTTTTCCGATGTACCCGGAAATAATGTTCAGTTCATTGCCTCCGGACCAACGGTGAAAGATGAGACAACCGTTGAAGATGCGAAACGGATTGCGGAAAAATATAAAATCGGAACTTTTATTGGTTTACAAAACATTCCTTTTATCGAAACTCCGAAAGAAAAAAAACATTTTGAACGTGTTCGAAATACCATTATTGTTTCCAATGAAACCGCGCTTCAGGCGATGCAAAAGAAGGCGGAGGAAACAGGATACGCGGCCGCCATCCGCACGGACACGCTGCAGGGAGAGGCGCGCGAAGTTGCAAAACAAATTTTGGAAGAAGTGCATAACGCCCCCCCGAAAAGCGTATTATTATATGGAGGGGAAACAACTGTTACGATCAAGGGGCGGGGCAAAGGCGGACGGAACATGGAACTCGCGCTTTCGGGATTGCGGTTTGTTTCGGAAAATGAATGCCTGATATCTCTTGCGTCGGACGGCAGGGACAATACGGATTTTGCGGGAGGAACTTGCGATATGCTAGGAAAAGAAAAAGCAAAAACCGCGGGGCTTAAGATAGAAACTTTTTTGAACGACAATAACGCCTACGAATTTTTCAAACAGACGGGAGATTATGTTTTAACCGGCAATACGGGCTCAAATGTTTCTGATTTAATTATTGCCATAAAAAAATAATGAAACGGCACACATTACGATTTGAAGATGTAGGGATAAAAGACGTGGCGAAAGTCGGGGGGAAGAATGCTTCGCTTGGGGAGATGATCCGCGAGCTGGGTCCAAAGGGAATAAGGGTCCCTGGCGGCTTTATTATAACCGCGGACGCCTATAGATATTTTTTGAAAAAAACGGGATTGCGCGAAGATATCGCGGATATTCTAAAGGGTCTGGATACGAAAAATCTGCAGGACCTTGCGCGCCGGGGAGCGCTTATCCGCAAAGAAATCAAAAGCGCGAAATTCCCCGATGATCTGGAAGACGAAATTCGGGAAAGATACGAAGCGCTCGA
>CAYXNB010000002.1:72814-74520 GCA_964466475.1 uncultured Candidatus Saccharibacteria bacterium | reverse complement strand
GGGCAAGGCTTCACGGCGTTGCTTTAAGCGGGACAGACGTTTCCGCGAACATCACTTTGTCGTGGGACGACCAGTCGGACATTGAAAGCGGATTTGAGGCGCAGTACAGGGTGGGGACGGGCGGCGTCTGGCAGCCCGCGTGTTCCACGGCGGCGGATGATTCGGACTGCGATGATTCTTATTCCGGCATTTCCGCGACTCTTTACTACCGGGTGCGGGCGAGAAGCGGGGGACTTTTTTCCACGTTTTCCGAAGAGGTCGCGGTTGATTTGAATGAGAAACCCCTGAAGGGCTGGGCATGGGCGAACGCGGGGGGGAGCGCGGGGAATGTGCTTGGCATCGGGTGGATCAGTTTGAGTTCCGCGAACGCGGGCGCGGGGAGCGGAGCCTCGTACAGCGTCTTTCTTTCCGGCGCGGAAAGCGCGGACGGATGGAGAGAGCTTTCCGGATACGGATGGAGCGGGATTGCGTGCGATCCCGCGGAGAGGAGGGGAGAGGGGGCGTCGTGCGGGTATGGATGGCTTTCATTTAACAAGAGCGATCTCGCGGGGTGTCCGTCTATCAGCGGATGCGAGGCGCGCGTGAACGTGAAAACCGGAAGGGTGGACGGATGGGCGAGATTTCTTGCCGCCGACCCCGCGAAGGGCGCGTGGACCGGGTGGGTGCATTTGCGCGGGGGCGATTACGGGGTGTGCTTAGGGGACGCGGACCCCAAGGTTGCGGACGGGGGTACGGGAAAAAATTGCAAAGGATTCATGAAGGACGGGGGCTTTATGCGGCCGAGAGTTTTTGACGAGGACGCATTTCTCGCCACCATAAACGGAGATAACGTATTTTCCGGCTGGGCGTGGGGAGACGCGGTCGGAGGATGGGTGCAGTTTACGGGGGGGGCGACAGATGTGGGGGATCCGCCTGTTGCCGGGGAGTGCCGGATTACGGGCGTGAGGTTTATCGAGCCTTTTCCTCCGGAAGACGGAATCGGATTCGGGAATTCATTTGATTTTAAGGCAGAGGTTTTGCATGAAGGGGATTGTGATGGAGTTGCCGATGTGGATGAGGTGGAGTGGAGTATTGTAGATGGGTCTGGAGATATCGGCGCGCGCACAGGCAGATACACGGCTCCGAGCACCGGCGCACTTCCGGTTTCCGTACGCATCCGCGCGGAGAGTTTTAAGGATCCCGACCACGAGACAGAGGGGACCTTTTTGGTTGCCCGCGGATCCGGAGATTGCACGGTGGGCGTTACCATGACTTCGGTCCCTTCAAGCCCTGTTGCTCCGCGGGCGGAATTTCCTTTTGAGGCGCGCGTGAGGCCTTCGGGTCCGTGTCCTCCGGAGGCGGATTCGGTGGTTTGGCTGGTACGCTCTTCCGCTGGCGGCGAGGGTGAGGAGTATGGGACCATAACCGAGGATGGGGGCGTGTATACGGCTCCGGCAACGAGTCCGGGAGAAGAAGTTTTGGTTATCGCGGCTAGCAGATATCATCCTGTATTTTACGCGCTTTACAGGTTTACGATCGGAAGCGGTGGTGGGGGAGGCGGCGGAGGAGGAGGCGGTGAAGATCCTCCAATATGCCAGGTTCTAAATGTTCAGATTGAGGGAGGATCTCCCGCGGTGACCGTCGGAAATTCGAAAGATTTTACCGCGCAGGTTACGTATAACAGGGGCGGATGTACGAGTATTTTGGACTGGAGCGTGGACGGGAGC
>CAYXNB010000002.1:53167-72714 GCA_964466475.1 uncultured Candidatus Saccharibacteria bacterium | reverse complement strand
TACGTATAACAGGGGCGGATGTACGAGTATTTTGGACTGGAGCGTGGACGGGAGCCCGACACGCGGGTCCATAGTTCCTTTGGAATTTCCGAAGGCGCGATATACGGCTCCGAGCGCCCTGCCCTCGCCCGCGCAGGCGACTTTGCGGGTTTGCGCCCGGGATACGGGACTTTGCCATTCAAAACTTATCGAGTTGCGGGACATTGAGCCGTATGTTTCCGCCTCATGCACGGATCCGAAGAATTTGATCGCGCGCGTCGGGTGGGGCGGGATGCCCACGTCTGCTCATACGGTCGAGATTTTCCGGAGGCCGGAAGGCGGAAGCTTTACTAAAATACATGAAGTCGGGGGTACCCTGCTGCCCACGGGATCGTGCGCTGACGGCAATGTGTTGACGGGCGGGTGTACGAGTCGTCAGCCCCTATTGCTCAATACGACGTATTGGTACAAGGCGGCTGTGACATACGGAGACGCGAGAAAGGAGACGCGCGAGGATTCGGCGCGGTGCGAGCCCTCGATTATTTCGCCCACGAAGGTGCAGGTTTTTACCCAGAGCCAGAGTTTGCTGTGGGTGAACTGGAAGGATAACGACACGCGAAGCGGCAGAAAATTCGAGGTGCAGCGTTTGCGGCTTACTCCCGCGCTTTTGACGTATCCCGGGGCCATGGACGATGCGGACCCTTCGAAGCGGCCGGCGGTTGCCTTGAGCAGTTCGGAAATACAACTCCGGTGGGGAAACAAGACGGACTGGACCCCGTATTACCATCTTGTTGCCCGCCTTGAAGATCCGACAGCCGACGCGCTTACTCAGTTTACAAAGAGTTCTGAAGATGCGCCGCTTGAGGTTCTGGAAAAAATTGCCGGAATTCAGATTTTTGGAAAGGAGAAGGATATATGGCCTTTTGTTCCGGATTCGCCGAATCAGCCCTCGCCGCCTTCCAAGCCGTTTTCATATATTGATGAATCGCTTGATGAGGGGACTACCTATTATTATCGTGTTGCTTCGTGTTCGCAGGTTCCTTTGAAAGACGCGGAGGAAAAGACGAAGTATACGACCAAGGCGAGGGAGGGAGCGGTCGGCACTCCTGATCCGGCATGCGGACTCTTTACGGAAGCAATCGCGACCACAACGGAATTGAAGGCGCCCGCACTTACCAGCGTGGAGGCGCTTTCTTCGACCCAGATAAAACTCATGTGGACTGATAATTCTACAAAAGAAGGGGGGTACGAGATTTATCGGGACGGAGTCCGCGTGCATACCACGGGTGAAAACGCCACGGAGTGGACGGATGCCGGACTTGCTTCTGATACCAGATATTCATACAGCGTGCGCGCGGTAAAAGATTTTGGCGGGAGCGTTGGAAAGATTTATTCCAAGCTTTCTTCTTCCGGAAGCGCGTTTACGCATTTTGTCGTCAGCGTATCTTCTTCCGGCGACGGGGGCGGAAGTGTTTCGCCGTGTTCTATCGGAAGTTCCTGCGAATACGCGCACGGGACGACACGCACCCTTACCGCGAGCGCGTCCGGGGGTTCGGAGTTCGAGGGATGGAGCGGGGCGTGCTCCGGAACGGGGTCTTGCGTTGTTTCCGGAAACGCGAGCGTGACGGCGCAATTCAAGGTTTCCGCGCATACCTTTACTTTGAACGCGGTGGGCGGGAACGCGGTGGTTAATGTTCCTGCCGCCGACTATTCGTGTACCGCAACCCCTGTTTCTCCCTGTGTGGTCGGGCTTTTCTCCGGAAGGTCCATTACCGTAGATGCCGCCGCCGGATTTTCCTGCGCGGAAGGATGCGGGACGTACGCGATGCCCGCGAGCAGCTTCACCATTACCGCCACGGTAAATCCCGTTGCCGGCGCCCTGCCGTTTTTCCAGCGGGGACTCGGGAATTTGCAGGCGAGCGTTTTGCAGGCTTCTGGATTTATACGGAGGGTTGGGGCGCCGCTTTTTGACGGAGACCGTTCCGAAACCACCAATCTTTCGAATTTACGAATAGATGGAAACCGCTCCGCAATCACCCCGAAGAGCGGCAGAGCCGCCACGGGGCAGGCGGATCTTCGGAATCCACAAAAAAATAGTTTTGATCCCATGCGTATTTTGGGTAATTTGTTTATACGGGGGAAGGAGAAGGCGCTTTCACTTTTTTCCCTGCAGATTACGGGAGCGGCGGCGGCTCCGGATTACGAGGCGTTTTTTCAGACGGTAACGAATACCCTCGGGGAGGCCGCGATCGGCGACAATAACCGCGGCGCGGGACTTTTGCCGGACACGGTGTATATTTATCGCGTGCGATCGTGCGTGGGCGGCGCGGATTGCACGGCCTGGTCGCATGAATCTGCCGGGAAGACTCTGCGCCCGTCTCCGGGCGGCGCGGCGCCGGAAACCGAAAAGCGCCCCATCTGCACCCGGAACAGCTTCTGCAATTACGGAACCGGCTCCGAATTTACCAAGAAGGTTTCGCGCGACGTTCCGGGAGCAACTCCGGTGCGCGAGGATTCCCAACAGCAGTGCGTGCGGAACGCGGACTGCGCGGACGTTGGCCGTTTTGAACAATCTTTTGAGGAAAGGTAACTTATGCCTTCGCGAGGACGAATGCGGTAATGTGTCTTACTCCCGCTTTTCGGAGGGTTTTTATTGCTTCGCGCAGGGTGGCGCCGGAAGTGAGGACGTCGTCTACAAGGACGATGTGTTTCCCTTTGACGTTTGATATCTGACTATTTGCCGCGAAGCAGTCACGGACGTTTTCGAGGCGTTCTTTTGCAGACTTAGTTTCCGCCTGTGGATCGGTTTGTTTTGTGCGGACGAGCGCGCTTATTATTTGGGAAGGTCGGATCCCGAGAGAAGTCGCAAGAGAGCGGGCTATGAGATCGGATTGGTTGAAGCCGCGGGAGCGGAGTTTGGTTTTGTGGAGGGGAATGGGGACGAGGACAATGTTTGACATTTGACCTTTGACATTTGGCCACTTACTCATCCGTTGGACGCAGGGTTTGATGAGAAGTTCGGTTATGGGGTGGATCGCCTTTTCGATTTTTCGATATTTAAAGGTATGGATCAGTTCACGGACTACGGGGTTTTCAAAGTCGGCGCACGCCATAAGAAGGTAGCCGGATTTTGGGTGACAGGGGGACCGCTCCGAACCTACGAATTGTCCGAATTTCCGAATGTTCGTATTCGTTGATTCGGAAGATTTGTAGTTTGGGAGCGGTATCCGGGATTTGCAGACCGGACAGTAGAGGGCGGTATTGATTCGGATTTCGGAGGCGCACTCGTTGCAAACATTTAACTTTTTTTCCGTTTTTTCAAGATGTCTGAAGCAGGAATAGCAGAGCGGCGGAAATATACAATCCAGGACGATATTTATATATTTAGACATGTAAATATATACTTTTATGTGTTTATGATAGAATTTAATTATGAAACTGAACATCTCCGGTTTTTTTGAGGATATTTTTAATTTTTTCCACGGGGGGAGGGTTCTGGGCATTGATATCGGCACCGCGGCGGTGAAGGTGATTGAAATTTCCAAAAAAGGGGGGCGGTTTCAACTTTTGAATTACGGATTTTTGCAGACACGCGAGTATCTGGATCATCCGAATCGCGCGATCCAGTCCGAATCTCTTCATATGGACGAGGATCTGGCGGCGCGCCTTTTGAAAATCGCTCTTCGCGAGGCGGGGATTAAAACAAAAAACGCGATCGTGGCATTGCCCGCCTTTTCTTCGTTCGTTACTGTACTTCAGATGCCCCTACTTTCGCTTTCGGAAACCGAGAACGCGGTGCGGTTTCAGGCGCGGCAGGTAATTCCCCTGCCGCCGGACCGTGTTTCGCTCGACTGGAGCAAGGTGGAAGAGACGGAGAACGAGCGCGGACAAAAATTTCAGAAGATTCTTTTGATCGGCGTGCCCGCGGACATTGTCGATCTCTACAAGCGCATTATGAAAAAAGCGGGTATTCGACCGATCGCTTTCGAACTCGAGAGTTTGGCTCTTGTGCGCGCCTTTTCCGATCCGGAGCGGGTAACGCGCGGAGCCCCCGATCCGCGCCCGACCCTTTTCGCGGACATTGGAGCGTTGCAAACGAATTTCGTGGTGGCGGAAGGAGACGCGATGAAGTACGGGGCGCAGACCGCGCACGGAGGACTTTATCTCACCCACGCCCTGCAGAGCAGCCTGGGAGTTTCGATGCCGCGCGCCGAGGACTTGAAAAAGCGGCGCGGACTTTTGGGCCAGGGGGCGGAACTCGAGCTTTCCACACTGCTTCTTTCTTTCTTAGATGTTATAATAGAAGAAGCGAGGACGACGAAGGAAGCGTATGAGGGTCGGTTTGGAAAGCAGGTCGCGCGCATGGCGCTTTTTGGCGGAGGCGCGCACCTTTTAGGGATCGAGCGGTATGTTTCGGAACAGATCGGAGTTCCTATCGTTCCTTCCGATATTTTTTTGGATACCCAATATGATCCCGCCCTTGAGCCAGCGATGAAATATCTGCGGCACGAGTTTGCGGTCGGGATGGGAGCGGCGAGAAGATATTATGGCTAATCCATTGCAACAAAATCCTTTGGGAGGCGGTCAGTTTGCATCTTCCGGTTTGCGGTCTACGGGATTGCCCTGGCGGCTTCTGGTTTTTGCCGGATTTCTTTTCGGATTCGCGGTCTTTGTTTTTCTAGGTCTCAAGATCGGGTATGGAACGTATCTTGAGGCGCGATCCGGGGCGGTAGAGGAAGAGATCGCCGCTCTTGCGAGCCGCGTCGGCACAAGCGAGCAGAACCGCCTGGTTTCTTTTTATTCGCAACTTGTGAACGTGGAGGATGTACTCCGCCGCCATTCGTTTTCATACAATGTCTTTCCTTTTCTTGAGGGGGCGACCATGCCGAGCGTGTATTTCGTGGCGGCCCATTTTTCATACGAAGGATTCAAGCTTGAACTTGAGGGCAGGGCGCCTTCCATTCAGGACACGGTAGATCAGCTCGCGGCTTTTGACCGCGCTCCGCAGGTTGCCTCGGTTACGCTTCAGAATGTCGGATTTCAGGGCGGTGAAGTCGCCTTTGGGGTAACGATCACCATGAAAAAAGATTTTTTTGAGAAATTATTTTGAAAACCGCTCCGAAACTACGAATCTTCCGAATCTACGAATACGAATGATTCGGAGATTGGCAGATTCGGATGAATTTGTAGATTAGGAACGCATATTATGAAGTCATCAACGCAACGCATTCTTTCCATCTTCCTTTCCGGCGCGCTTTTTATCGCCACGCTTGTGGTGTACGCGAATTTTATCCGCCCGGCAGTCGCGGAAGTGAGCGAGAAGCGTTCGGTTCTATATTCAAAGGTAACGACGTTCGAGGGTCAGCGCGACGCTGTGGCGCGGGTGCAGGAACTAGTGACCCGACTGAAGGGAGCGGCCAAGCTCGAGCAGACGGTTTCCCTCCTTTTGCCGAACAAGCCCGGAGTTACGGAGGCGCTTTCGCAGATACGCGCCATCACGGACGCGAGCGGAGTTGGTTTGCAGTCCTTTTCCATTACGCCGAAATCATTTGAATCTTCGCGCACCTCCCTTGTGCGGCGGCTCGGAATCCTTGAGATCGGACTTTCGGTGGAGGGGGGGTATGAAAACGTCAAGCGTTTTGTGCAGGCCTTAGAAACGAATGTCCGGATTTTTAATGTCCAGGATTTTCGGATGGGTCCGACCCGCGGCACGAAGCCGGGGGAGGGTGAATTTTTAGCCCAGGTTACGGTCGAGGTTTATTATCAAGAATGATATGGCCATACAAATAGAACACGAGAGACAAAAGGTAAATGTTGTAGGAATCCTGATCGGCATCGTGATCGCGGTTTCGCTTTTTGCCGGAGTGTATTTCTTTTTGTTCAAGCGGCCTGAGATTATCGATGTCGTGCTTCCGAACGACCTGCAGAACCTTTCGAAGATTTCAGACATTCCTTTTCAGCCGGAGCGCGTGTTCAGTTCCGAAAAATACAAGGCGCTTCGGGAATATGGAGGGGGGGTCGTGGAGCCGCAGACGGGGAAGGCGAATCCCTTCCTGCCTTGATTGCAGATTGCACAATACAATTTTGTAATTCGCAATTCTGCAATTTGCACTCTCGTTATGACCGACAAAGAACTTTTTCAAAAACTAGTTGAACGGCAGGTTTTAAATTCTTCGGTCGCCGAGGCGATTTTGAAGGAGGCGGAGTTTTCCGGCGGATCGGCGGAGGAGGCGCTTTACCGCAAGCGGGCGGCTGACGACACTGCGGTTGCCGCCGTGAAAGCGGAGATCATCGGGGCGCCGTATAAAAAGGTGGATGCGGCGGGCATCCCGGAAGACGTACTCGCCCTTATTCCCAAGGAGACCTCGCAATCGTACCGCCTGATTCCGCTTGAGCGGCGAGAGAATATGCTTGTTGTGGGCATGCTCCGGCCGGACGACCCGAGGGCGCAGGAGGCGCTGCGATTCGTGGCGCGGAGAGAGGGTGTTTCGCTCGGCGTGTATATCGTTACTCCGTCCGACTTGGAGGCCGTGTGGAGAAGATACACGCCTTTTCGGAGCGAGATCGATCAGGCGGTCAAAGAGATGGGGGTGCGACCCGAGGAGGAGACGCAGAAGGTTATTTCTCTTGAGGGCGGTGCGCGAAGCGCGGAGGAGGCGCCGGTCATCAAAATCGTCGCATCTGCCCTGAAGCGCGCGGTTGAGGTGAAAGCATCGGACATTCATTTTGAGCCCCAGAGAAAGAGGCTTCGCGTGCGTTTTCGGATTGACGGGGATATGCAGGAGGTTGCCTCCATGCCGGCGCAGCTTATCCAGCCCGTTATCTCGCGCGTGAAGGTTTTGGCGGATCTGAAGCTTGACGAGACGCGGATCCCACAGGACGGGAGATTCCGCACCATCGTAAACCAGAAAGAAATCGATTTTCGCGTCGCCACGTTTCCCACGCCGAACGGGGAAAAGGTTGTTCTTCGCGTGCTTGATTCCTCAACCGGACTTTTGGGGCTTGAGAAACTCGGGCTTCAGGGTCATAACCTGAAGATGTCGGAGGAGGGACTCGGGCGCCCGTACGGCATGATCCTTATTACCGGCCCCACGGGTTCCGGAAAAACCACAACTTTGTATTCTATGATGGGGCGCTTGAATACCGAGGAGGTAAATGTGGTGAGTTTGGAAGATCCGGTGGAATATTTTATGGAGGGCGTGAATCAGTCGCAGGTGAAGCCCGAGATCGGGTACACGTTTGCTTCGGGACTTCGCCAGATATTGCGTCAAGACCCGGATATCGTGATGGTCGGCGAAATCCGCGATTCCGAGACCGCGGGTTTGGCGGTGAATGCCGCCCTTACCGGACATTTAGTGCTTTCCACGCTGCACACCAACAATGCTCTTGGCGTGATTCCCCGTCTTATTGATCTTGGCGCTCCTTCATTTTTACTCTCCTCCGCCCTGAATTTGATGATCGCCCAGCGGCTTGTGGGGCGGCTTTGTCCGGATTGCAAAAAACAGGTAAAGGCTCCGGAAGAGGCGTCCAAGATAATTACGGAAGGCCTGAAGGACTTGCCCGAGGACACGAAAAAACTGGTTTCCCGATTTTCTGCTCCGTATACCATTTACCGGCCGGAGCCGAAGGAGGGGTGCGAGACGTGCAAGGGCAAGGGGCTCGCGGGGCGCGTTGCTTTGTACGAGGTGCTCATTATGACTCGGGAGTTCGGCGATATCATCAATACCGGATTTACAGAAGGCAAACTTTGGGACGAGGCCAAGCGGCAGGGTATCGTAACGCTCCGCCAAGATGGTATTATAAAGGCATTGCAGGGCGAGGTGATGCTGGAGGAGGTGTTGAAGGAAACGGCGGAGTAGCCGCTCCGAACCTACGAATCTTCCGAATCAACGAATACGAATGATTCGGAGATTGGTAGATTCGGATGAATTTGTAGATTAGGAACGCGATTTATGGAATACAAACAAAAACTTAATGAATTGCTTTTGATGACCACCAAGCAGAATGCTTCGGACCTTCATGTCGCGGTGGGGAGGAGGCCGACACTGCGAATTGATTCCGTTTTGGTTCCTTTGGCAAACGAGCCGGTTCTCACCAAGGAAGACGCGGAAGGGCTTGTAACCGCGCTTTTGGACGATCGGCAGATGAAGGAATTTCGCGAGAAGATGCAGGTTGATTTTTCATACAATTTTGAAGACAAGGCGCGGTTTCGCGTGAACGTGTATTTTCAGCGCGGATTTACCGCCGCGGCCCTGCGGCTTATTCCTTCGCGCATCCGTACTGTCGAGGAACTTATGATGCCTCCCATTTTGCACGAATTTACACGCATCAGACAGGGGTTTGTGCTGGTTGTGGGTCCGGCGGGGCACGGGAAGTCCACGACTTTGGCCGCGCTTTTGGACGAGATCAATCACAAGCGATCGGACCATATTATTACGATCGAAGATCCGATCGAGTATTTGTTTTCTCAGGACCGGTGCATCATCTCCCAGCGCGAGGTCGGGGCGGATGTGCTTTCGTTTCATGACGGGCTTCGCGCGATTTTGCGGCAGGATCCGGATGTCATCATGATCGGCGAGATTCGCGATCCGGATACCATGTCCACTGCCATGACCGCGGCCGAGACCGGGCATCTGGTTTTCGCCACTTTGCACACCAATTCGGCGTCGCAGACCATTGACCGGATCATCGATTCCTTTCCGCCGAATCAGCAGGGGCAGATCGTTTCCCAGCTTGCTTCTGTTCTGGTTGCCACGGTTTCCCAGCGCCTGGTGCCTGCCTCCGGCGGGGGGCGGCTGCCGGCAACGGAAATCATGATCGTGAACTCCGCCATCCGGAACCTGATCCGCGAGCATAAGACGTATCAGGTTGATCTCGTGATAGAGACTTCGGTGCAGGAGGGCATGCTTTCCTTGAATCGTTCATTGCTCAGTCTGGTCAAGCAGCAGCAGATAACCCTTGATGCCGCGAAAGCGTATTCGCTGAATCCGGCGGAACTGCAGGTTTTGATGGAGAGAAGTTAACCGCTCCGAACCTACGAATCTTCCGAATCAACGAATACGAATGATTCGGAGATTGGCAGATTCGGATGAATTTGTAGATTAGGATCGGACTATTTATGAAGTACGCATACAAAGCCAGAACAAATACCGGAGAATTGCAGATCGGGAACGTGGAGGCGGAGTCGCGGGACGCGGCAACGAACGTCCTTCTTTCTCACGGGCTTTTCGTACTTTCCGTTACCGAGGTCAAGGAGAAAAAGGCCTTTGACCGGATCGAGGCGATTTTCAGGCGGGTGAAGACCGGCGACTTGATGGTTATGACGCGGCAGTTCGCTACTCTTTTAGAGTCCCAGGTGCCTCTTTCGGACGCTTTAACAAATTTGTACCACCAGACCTCGAACGGGGTGTTGCGCGAGGCGATCGCGGAAGTGGCGACTGACGTGGAATCAGGACACGCGCTCTCCGAGGCCTTGGCGCGCCAGCACGGGGTTTTTTCCGATTTTTTCGTGAACATGGTGCGGAGTGCCGAGGTGACGGGCCGCCTTTCCGAAGTGCTTCACTTTATGGCCGACTACTTGGAAAACGAGGCGGAACTCATTTCCAAGGTGCGCAACGCCCTGTTTTATCCGATATTCGTCATCGTGCTTTTTTTCGCCATCATCATTATCATGGTTACGTTTGTTTTGCCGCAGATTACTCCGATTTTTGAGGAGTCCGGCATTACGATTCCCGCATTTACGCAGATCGTGATCGGGTCCGGGGAGTTTATCCGCGAATGGTGGTGGGCGACGCTTCTTATTTTTGCGCTCTTTATTATCGCGATATTTGATTATTTTCAGAGCGACGAGGGCAAGGTGGTGCGGGACGAAATTTTGCTTCGTTTGCCTGTGATGGGCCCGATGTTCCAGAAAATGTATATTGCGCGATTCGCGGAGTCGGCAAAGGTTTTGATAAAGGGGGGTCTTACCATACCGCAGGCAATCGAGATTTCGGCGCGTACCATGGGGAACGCGGTGTATCAGGAGGTCTTGCACCGCGCGGCAGACCAGGTGCGGCGGGGCCGGCTTTTGTCCCAGGCGTTTGCCGAGATGCCGGAGATTCCGCCCCTGGTTTCCCAGCTTGTGGGGGTGGGGGAGTCCACGGGCCGGCTGGAGCAGTTGCTCGACAAGGTTAATTTGTTTTACACCCGCGAGGTGAATGATACGGTGGATAATTTGGTGAATTTGATACAGCCGGCTCTCATGGTCCTCATCGGGGTTATGGTCGCGTTTCTTTTTTCCGCGATCCTTATGCCTTTGTACAACTTGTCGCAATCTTTTGTATAATATTTTCATGGAAGGATTCACCGAAACACAAAAAGAGGAATTGCAGGAGATTGTCGGGTCCGTAGTTCGGGAGAGAGTGGGGTCTTTCGAGAAGAAGGTTGATGGAAAATTTGAATCTTTTGAGAGGAGGGTTGATGACAAAATAGATTCTTTGGCGCAGATGATACAGGCGGGTTTTTCGGAAACGGCTACGAAGGCGGAATTGCGTTCTGAATTGGAAAGGGTGCATGATCGGCTTAATACCATCGAAGATAAAATTTCTTATCAAAGAGTGCGGGACGATGTGATTGAGGGCAGAATAGATAAGGTTGAGGGGAGGGTCGCGGCCTTGGAAGGAAGGAAATGATTTGGTATAATGTGTTTGTTCTTGAAAGGTCGGGAAGTAATTGTGAAAAACTAGAATCTAGAAATTAGAGTCTAGAATCAATTAGAAAATATGAGGTTGCACAAAAAACAGGAAGGGTTCACCCTTATCGAAATGATGGTCGTGATCGCGGTTATCGGGATTTTGTCTGCCGCGGTTCTGGCGGGTCTCGGGCCATCGCGCGCTAAGGCGCGGGATGCAAGGATTATCAGCGGGGTGCAGCAGGTTCGTTCGCTTGCGGAGACGCTCTATGATCCTACGAGTGCGAATCCTTATGCCGGACTTAGTATTTGTGATGCAGACCCCGCAACGGGTCTTTGCGAGAAGGTAGAAAAAGACATCGAGGATCAGGGAGGCGAATTAGAAATTATAGGGCATGATGCGGGATTTGCCTATTCGGCGCATTCAAAACTCGCGAGCGATCCGACAAAGTATTATTGTGTGGACACTACTGGATTTGCAGGCACAGTTGCTACGGCACCAACTGCCGCAACGTGTAATTAGTTTCTATTTAATTTGTTTTTCCAAACCCCCCGACAAATGTCGGGGGGTTTGGTATTATGTAATATATGGTTTTTTTCGCGCTTTTTCTTTTTGGGCTCGGGTTCGGGAGTTTTTTGAATGTGATTGCGTTTCGGTATAACCGTTCCGAAACTACAAATGATCCGAATCTACAAATGCGCAGGTTGATGGGGGGGAGATCGCACTGCATGAAATGCAAGAGGACGCTCCAATGGTTTGATCTTGTGCCGATTTTGTCGTTTTTGTTTTTGCGGGGGAAGTGCCGGACGTGCAAGTCAAAAATTTCGTGGCAGTATCCGGTTGTGGAACTTGTCGCGGGGATTTTGTTTGTTTTTATTCCTATGTTTTTGAGATCGGAGCTCCTGGGGAGTTCCGATCTCTTCGCGCTTGTTTTCGTCGCGTTCTGGATTTTTGTTTTTTTGGTTCTGCTTTTGATGAGCGTGATTGACCTGCGGCATTATATTATTCCTGACAAGATAAACATCGTCTTGTTCTTTTCCGGATTTTTGGCGATCGCGTTTAGGATGTTTTTGCCGTTGTTTCAGCAGTTTTTTATCGGGGAATACGCATTGGTTTTTGGCATGTTTGGGAGATCTAATCTCCTCACGTTGGGCGCGTATCACATCGTCGGGTCTTTGATTGCCGGAGGATTTTTTTGGGCGGTTCACGCTTTGTCCAAGGGAAGGGGTATGGGGTTCGGGGACGTAAAGCTCGCTTTCGCGCTCGGGTTTCTCCTCGGGTGGCCGGACATATTTTTTGCCATGATATTTTCTTTTCTTTTGGGCGGGGCATGGAGCGTGTTCGCGCTTTTGTTCCGCGGGTACGGCATGAAAAGCAGGCTGCCTTTCGGACCCTTTTTCGCGCTCGGGATTTTGTGGCTCGTCTTTTTCGGTGAGGCAACGCTTCGGTGGTACTTTGGGCTGTTTGCGGTATAATTTTTACATGAGAAGCGATTCCGGTTTTACTTTAGTAGAGACATTGGTCGTCATTTCCCTTACCGGAATTTTTACCGCAATGGCGCTTGGATATACGCGGCAGAGCGGCGCGCAGATTTTGCTTGCGACCGAGCAGGCAAAAATCGCGGGGATGCTCCAGCGGGCAAAGACGCTTGCGCTGCAGGGGCTCGGGCGCGTCGAGGGCGCGGACGGAGTGTGCTACGGATTGCTACTGCACCGACCGGGTACCGGGTCCCACTACCTCACTCTTTTTCGGGAGACGGTTGACGTGAACGGGAGGTGCGTTGCGGAGGCAACTCCCTCGGCTCCGGAGCGGCAGGACCTGGATCGCCGCATTGTTATAAATCCCGGGCTCGACAGAATCGTGTTTCGCGGGCCCGTGATCCGGGTGTTTGCGGATGACCCAACAACTCCGCTTGCGGGCGCGGCGGAGAGGGATATTGTTTTGAGCATTCGGGACAACCCCGCGAAAACACAAACAATCACCGTCGGTTCCGGAGGAGGAATTTCGACAAGGTAGGCATTATGATGAAAACGCAAGACGGACAACTCATGATCGAGTCGATGGTGGGTATCTCGCTTGTCATGATCGGGCTTCTCGGGGTTATGACGCTTCTTATCCGATCCTCGCAGTGGAATCGGGATGTAACCATGAAGCTGCAGGCGGCGTATCTGGCCGCGGAAGGAATCGAGATAGTGAAGAACAAGATTGATTCGAATATCGCGACCATGCTCAGCGAGGGTGGCGCGTCCTGGAACGACGGATTTACGGTTCCCGATAATGAATACGAGGTAACGAGCGAAGGGGGCGCGATACGCGAGTTTGCCGCCCGTCCGTTGCGGTATGATGCCGCAAGAGGATACGGATACGACTCGGGGGAGGAGGGTGTTTTTACAAGAAAGGTGGTTGTCCTGCCCTTGGGGGGCGGGGATGATCCTGTCCGGGTTCGGGCCGAAGTTTCCTGGGGATCGGGAAAGAAGGTTGTTCTGGAGGACATATTTACATTTTGGAGGAAGCAGGGGGAAAAACCATAATGAAATTTTATGATCAGGAATCAAGAATCAAGAATCAAGGAGTTGCGGGACGGATTCACGGTGGTTGAGCTTTTGGTTGCTATGGGAGTTTTTACCGCTCTCCTGTCTTTTTCAGTCGGGGTGTTCATTCAGGGTATGCGGAGCCAGCGGGAACTTACGGATCAGATTGTCGTTAACAATGAAATGAGTTTGGTCCTGGAGCAGATGGCGCGCGAGATGCGCACCGGAGCGTTTTTCGCCCCGATCGGAGGGAGCTATGATGTCGGGGATTTTGGGGGCGGCGCTTTGGAGTTTCGGGACGAGCGGGGCAAGACGATTCAGTACCAACTTTTCGGTTCCGCGGACGCTCAGTACATTGACCGCAACGAGGATGGTGTTTCGGCCCGCCTTACCAGCAAAGACGTTTCGGTTGAAGAGTTGGAGTTTTCGGTTTCGCGGAGAGAGATGTGTCTGCCGTGGCGGGTTACGGTGTTTCTTAAGGTGCGCCCCCGGAACTCTTTGCGCGATCCGGTGCCTATTCAAACAACCATCAGTTCCCGTGTGCTGCCCGTGGATTTGAAACCGGATGAAAACGATGACGGGGAAAACGATTTCGCGTCTTGCAGAACATATTTGATAGAGGAATAAATCAAGAGCCATGAATTACGAGTTGCGGAAACAAAACGGTCAAGCCATGATTGTCACGACTTTGTTTATCAGCGGACTTATTTTGGTCGCGACTACCATCGCGGGATTTCTGGTTTCCACCCAGATTCGCCAGGCAACGGACACGGAAATGTCGGCGCGCGCGATTTTTGCCGCGGACGCGGGGATCGAGGACTCGCTTGCCTGCTATCGGCTGGATTTTCGGCCGGGGCTTGATACGGACCTGAATGCGAAGTGCGGGAAGGCGGACACGCTTTCCGCGGACATGGGGTCAAGATATTCAACTTCGCTTGATCTTTTGGGGACGCTTGAAAATCCGACCGGATTTACGGTGACGTCGGAGGGTTCGGCGTCGGGCGGACGGGTGCGGCGCGTGCTTCGGACCACGTTTCTTATCGAATCATAGCGAATCAGCGAATCGTTCATTTGTACGAATAACCGAATACGTGGAGTGGATTTTTTCTGTTTTTTTTGATAAGGTGGGCTCATGAAGATTCACAAGGTCGTGATACCTGTCGCGGGGCTTGGAACCCGTTTTTTGCCGGCCACGAAAGCCCAGCCCAAGGAGATGCTTTCCATTGTGGATAAGCCGGTTATCCAATATCTGGTGGAAGAGGCGGTGGATTCCGGTATCACGGACGTTATTTTTGTTACCGGCAGGAGCAAGCGCGCGATCGAGGATCATTTTGATTACGCGCCGGATTTGGAGCGCGCGCTTGAGGCGAAGGGTAAGGAAGATCTGCTCGCCAAGGTTCGGGAGATTTCCGACATGGTGCGCGTGACTTATGTTCGGCAAAAGGAGCCGAAGGGAGACGGGGACGCGATCCTTTCCGCCGCGCATCTTTTGGGCGATGAGCCGTTTGCCGTTTTGTTCGGCGACGATGTGGTGGACGCGGAGCCGCCTGTTTTGAAGCAGCTTGTCGGGGTGTATGAAAAATATAAGGCGTCCGTTATCGCGCTTGAAGAGGTGGAGCAAAAAGATGTTTCAAAATTCGGGGTTGTAGGAGGAGGG
Organism: uncultured Candidatus Saccharibacteria bacterium; assembly: GCA_964466475.1. Lineage (GTDB taxonomy): Bacteria > Patescibacteriota > Minisyncoccia > UBA6257 > GWB1-50-10 > JAUYPG01. The sequence continues at coordinate 57,874 of CAYXNB010000002.1, read as the reverse complement.
GATGCGGGCGAAGGAGTTTGGAATATTACGAAATTCGTGGAGAAACCAACGCCCGAGGAGGCGCCTTCTCGTCTGGCGGTCGTAGGAAAGTACATTGTAACCCCCGACATGTTGGATCGCTTGAAACGAATAAAGGAATCCTTCGACTTTACCCAGGATAAAGAGCTGCGACTCGCGAACGCGTTTGCCGAGGCGTGCGGGGCGGGCGATCCGCTGTACGGATTGCAATTTCGGGGAACGCGTTACGATTGCGGCTCCAAGATCGGGTTTTTGAAGGCAACGGTGCAGTTTGCCCTCAAGCATCCGGAGGTGCATGAGGATTTTCGGAAATACATGAAGGAGGTTTGCGAAAACCTATGACCTTGAAGGCGGCAAAGGATCGCGCGGAAAAACTTCGGACAGAGATCGAGAGGGCGCGATACGCGTATCATGTGGAAAATCGTTCGATTGTTTCGGACGCGGTTTTGGATTCTTTGAAAAAAGAACTTTTTGACCTGGAGGAACAATATCTTTCGCTCATAACGCCGGATTCGCCGACTCAGCGGGTCGCGGGCAAGCCCCTGGAAGGTTTCCGCAAGGTGCGGCACGAGGCGCCCATGCTTTCTTTGAACGACGGGTTTACGAACGAGGACGTGGGGGCCTGGATTACGCGGTTGGAGAATTATTTGAAAAAGAAATTTTCGCACGAATTTTATTGCGAGTTAAAACTGGACGGACTCGGGGTTGAATTGGTATATGAGGACGGTGTTTTTGCGCTGGGTTCGACGAGGGGAGACGGGGTTATGGGAGAGGATATAACTGTTAATCTTAAAACTATTGAAGCGATTCCTTTGAAGATTGAGGATCAATCGAGGATTAAAGATCAAGGGTTAAGGATTAAGGTGCCGAAACGATTTACGGTGCGGGGAGAAGTTTTTTTGACAAAAGAGGAGTTTGCGCGAATCAACGCGGAATTTGAAGCAAGGGGAGAAAGGACGTATGCGAATCCGAGGAATTTGGCGGCCGGCACTTTGCGCCAGCTTGACCCCCGGCTTGTTGCGGAGCGGAACCTGGATTTTTTTGCGTATGACATTGTAACTGATGTCGGGCAAGGGACGCATGAGGAAGAGCATGGTATTTTGAAACGCCTTGGGTTTACAACAAATCCGCACAATCGGCTGGTCGGTTCTTTGGAGGAGGTGTTTCGGTTTCGGGATGAGTGGGAGAAGAGGCGGGAGGAGTTGGAATATGAGGCGGACGGGGTGGTGGTAATTGTAAATGACAACGCGGTTTTTGAAGCTTTGGGCTCGGTGGGTAAGGCACCGCGCGGGGCTTTGGCTTTTAAATTTGCCGCGAAGGAGGCAACTACGCGACTTTTGAGTGTCCGAGTGCAGGTGGGGCGCACTGGAGTTTTGACTCCGGTCGCGATTATGGATCCGGTTTCGGTTGGCGGGGTTACGATAACTCACGCCACGCTTCATAATTTTGACGAGATTGAACGGCTCGAAGTGAAGATCGGAGACACGGTCATTGTTTCCCGCGCCGGGGATGTGATTCCGAAGATTATTGGAGTGTTGAAAAATTTGCGGACGGGCAGGGAGAAGCGCATTCCAATTCCCGCGAAGTGCCCGATTGACGGATCGCCCGTAAAAAAAGAAGGGGTATTTTTGCGGTGTTCGAACCCTCTTTGCGGAGCGCGGCATCGGGAGCAGTTTTATCATTTTGTTTCGCGGCGCGCGTTTGATATCCGCGGGCTGGGGCAGAAGATTATTGATCGGTTTTTGGACGAGGGCTTGATCGCGGATATTGCCGATATTTTTACCTTGAAAAAAGAGGGTATCCGAATTCTGGAGCGTTTTGGCGAGCAGTCCGCGGAAAACATTACGCGGGAGATTGCGGAGAAAAAAGAAGTTTCTTTGCTGCGATTTTTGTACGCGTTGGGGATTTTACATATCGGGGAAGAGACGGCTTTGCTTTTAGCAAAGCAAATCACAAATCACAAAACACAAATCACAAACCCGAAAGATGTTGTCCGGGTTTTACAGAAGTTTTCAGTGGATGATCTGCAGAAGATAGAGGATGTGGGGCCGAAGGTCGCGGAGAGCATATATCAGTGGTTTCACGACGCGCGCAATATCGCGCTTTTGGAAAAACTGGAACAGGTTGGAGTAAGGATCAAAGATCAAGGATTAGGGATTAAGGAACGGGGTAAGTTAGAGGGGAAGAATTTTGTGTTTACCGGAGGGCTTTCTACGATGAGCCGAGACGAGGCGAAAGACAAGGTGCGCGCCCTGGGTGGGGATGTATCTTCCAGTGTTTCCAAGAACACGGATTATGTGGTTGTCGGAGAATCCACGGGTTCAAAATTTGCGCAGGCGAAGAAATTCGGGATTCGGATTTTAGGCGAAGATGAATTTTTACGAATGATTCGATAAAAAATTTTATGTCAATTTAGATGCGATAGCATCTAAATTGACGTTTTTTATTTTGGGTGGAAATTTGATTTTTGGCGGGGTATAATCGCTCACATATGGATTTGCAGAAAAAAGATATAGACCACCTGGCGGAACTCGCGAGAATCGAGATATCCGATGTCGAAAAAGATAAGATTTTTCACGATCTGAAGGGCATTTTGGGGTATGTGGAGAAATTGCGTTCCGTGAATACCGAGGGGGTTGCGCCCATGGTCGGGGGAGCGATCCACGCGAATGATTATCGCGCGGATGAGGGAGGGGTTTTGGTTTCTACTCCGGCGGAGGATCTTCGCCGCGCATTTCCTGATCGGCAAGATGATTACTTGAAAGTACCGCATGTCTTTGAATAACCTTACAATTCGTAGTGTTCATGAGGGGCTTATAAAGAAAGAATTTTCCGCGGTAGAACTTGCGCGGGAGTTTTTTCGGACTATAGAAAAAGAGGATGAGAAGTATGGCGCGTATTTGCGCTTGACGAAAGAAGCGGCTTTGACGGAGGCGGAGCATGTGGATCACCGGATCGCGGACGGGGAAGAGATCGGGCTTTTGGCCGGCGTGCCGTTTGCCGTGAAGGACGTGATTTTGACGAAGGGAGAGGTTGTTTCCGGCGGATCGCAGATACTTTCCAAATATCGCGCGTCTTACGACGCCACGGTAATGGCGCGGTTGAAAGAAGCGGGAGCGGTTCCTTTGGGATACACGAATTGCGATGAATTTGCCATGGGCTCTTCCACGGAAAATTCTTCATATCAGGCAACGAAAAATCCTCATGACACTTCGCGCGTGCCGGGCGGGTCTTCGGGCGGGTCCGCGGCCGCGGTCGCGGCAGGGTTTTCCGTATTTTCGCTCGGCTCGGATACCGGCGGATCCATACGCCAGCCCGCGGGGTTTTGCGGAGTTGTCGGCCTGAAGCCCACGTACGGCGCGGTGTCGCGCTTCGGGCTTATGGCAATGGCGTCTTCGCTTGATCAGATTGGGCCTTTTACCAAAACCACGGAGGACGCGGGGATCGTGTTTCAGGCAATGGCGGGGAAGGATCCTTTCGACGCCACTTCGGTGGAGCGGGACTGGAGCGAGGTTTTGGAAATAAACGAGACGCGCTTAAAGGGGTTTACGCTTGGAGTGCCGAAAGAATATTTCGGTGAAGGCATCGAGGAGGCGGTTCGGCTTGAACTTGATTACGCGCGGGAGAGATTTGAAAAGATGGGAGTGAAATTCAAAGAGGTGAGCCTGCCCCATACCGAACTTGGAATTGCCTGTTATTATATCATTATGCCCGCGGAGGTTTCCGCGAACTTGGCTCGATACGACGGGATGCGGTATTCGAGTATTGCGGATGAAGACGGTATCGGTCTTTTGGAAGAGTATGTAAAAAATCGTGGAAAAGGTTTCGGAAGCGAGGTGAAACGCCGCGTTCTTTTGGGAACGTTCGTGCTCTCGCACGGATATTATGATGCCTATTACGCGCAGGCGCAGAAGGTGCGCCGGCTTATCGCGCGGGATTTTGAGAGGGCATTTCAGTCGGGCGTGGACGCGCTTTTTACTCCGGTGTCGCCGACACTTCCTTTTAAACTCGGGGAAAAAACCGGAGATCCTTTGCAGATGTATCTTGCGGACGCGTTTACCATCCCTACTTCGCTCGCGGGATTGCCTGGAATTTCTATTCCGGTTCGGAAGTATGCTGTTGGTTCGGGAGAATTGCCGGTCGGATTTCAACTCGTTGCTCCGCGTTTTCGGGAGCAGGATCTTTTGGGGCTGGGGCGGTTGTATGAGAAAAATAATTAGTCGTCGCCTTCGATTCCCGGGCAAAGATTAAACAACATAAAAACACTCCTTGCAGAGTGCTTTTATGTTATTTCAAGTTGCGGCCCCGGGAATCGAACCCGGCACATGGAGGTTATGAGCCTCCCATGCCCACCAGGGCATCTCACCGCGCCCCTATTATAGACATTTTTTGTTTTTCTTGCAAGAAATTTTCATTTTTCGTAGAATCAGGTAGTATTATGCCGATGTAGCTCAGTTGGTTAGAGCGGGGTCTTCATAAGGCCAAGGTCGCAGGTTCAAGTCCTGCCATCGGCACACGCGGGCGTAGTTCAGTTGGTTAGAACGCTGCCCTGTCACGGCAGAGGTCGCCGGTTCGAGTCCGGTCGCCCGCGCAAAATTATAATTTTATACGACCGGACTCGAACGGGAAGGGGGTCGGGGAAACGGGAGTTTCCCCGTGGTGGAAGTATTGAAACCGCAAGGTTTCAAG
>CAYXNB010000002.1:0-53157 GCA_964466475.1 uncultured Candidatus Saccharibacteria bacterium | reverse complement strand
CGCAACCCCGCCGTTGGCGGGGCGAGCAGTGAGATTCCGGTCGCCCGCGCACTATGAAAGAAACATCTTTTGTTTCGAAGGAGAAGGAGATCGCAGCGAATGAAGTTCATTCGTTGGAAGATTTTCGCCATTATATTGCGCAAGAGCAGAAGCAAGAATCCGCGGACACGGATTTGCGAGACATTAATCCCGAGGAGGTGAGTGAGAGAGATTTTGAAATGTGGACGAAAATCCGGTCTTGGGAGGACGGCGACGTTTCCATTGAGAAAATGTTTGCGGAAGTAAATGAGTATGGTCTCGGAGCGACCCCGTGCGAGCGTTATTTGCGCGGGTGTGCGAACCGCGTGATCGGGTATCGGCAACTTGAAGAAATGGACGCCCGTCGCCGGTGATATTGTTTTATGATTATTGAAATTGTTTCCAAAGACGAGGCGCGGCTGCGGAAGGAGCTTGAATCACGCACTGATTTCGAGGCCCTGCGGATGAGGCGGTATTTGGATATGCCGGATCTTTCGCGGCAGGAGGGAAGCCCTTTGCGGGAACTGGTGCAGAGGATTTTGAAGATTCCGGGTATGGCGGAACTCGATGTGATTACGGTGCCGGAGATCGTGCCTGCTGACATCAGTTTTGATCTTTTTAATTTTCCGGCGGATCATCCGGCGCGGTCTCGTTCTGATACATACTATGTGGATGAAAAAAATATTTTGCGTACGCACACCACGGTCATGTGGTATTACTATGTGAACGAGCGGTCCGTGCGCGAGCGTTTGGGGAGGGGGGAGCCGGTTGGCTCGCTTTCGTTCGGCAAGGTGTATCGCAAAGACGAGATCGACAGGCGACACATGAACGTGTTTCATCAGATAGACGGGTGGGGGCTTCGTCCCAAATCCGAGAAGGTCTACGCGGTAGATGATCTGAAGGAAATTTTAGCGGATGTGGCGAAGGCGGTTTTCGGTCCGGCCGTGGAGTATCGTTTTAACATTGATTCGTTTCCGTACACTGACCCGAGTTGCGAAATGGAAATTAAAAAGGCGGACGGGAGCTGGGTGGAAGTCTTGGGGAGCGGACTTGTGCATCCGAACGTGTTGAAGTCGCTTGATATTGATCCGGAAATATATAACGGCTGGGCATTCGGATTCGGTTTGGAACGGCTCGCGATTTTGAGCATGGGCTTGCCGGACATCCGGCTTTTGTGGTCAGAGGATCCGCGCGTTACGCGGCAGTTAAAACTGGGGCAGGAGTTTAAGGAGGTGAGCAAGTATCCGTCGGTTACGCGGGACATTTCGTTTGTGGTGGGGAAGGACTTTGTGCCGAACAATTATTTTGATTTGATCCGGGAGCTGGGCGGGGACCTGGTGGAGGAGGTGGAGCTTTTGGACAAATACGAAGATGAGAAGAAATTCGGGAAAGATCGCGTGAGTTATACGTACCGAATCGTGTACCGAAGCAACGAGAGGACGCTTCTTTCAAGCGAGGTGGACGCGATCCAGGGCGAGATTTACAAAAAGACGGCGGAGCAGTTTGGGGCGGAGTTGCGGTAGAGATTTTGCGCGCAAGCGGTTTTGTTTCGAAGCACCGGCTGTCGCCGTGCTCCGGCGGCACGGCGCAGCACTACGCTCTCGACGCGCCGGCCCCTTCGGGGACCAAGCCCGGCGCGTCTCCGAGAGTTGCTTCTAAATCAAAACCGCCTTGCGCTTTCAGATTTTATTATGCTTTCCAAATATAAAAAAACAGCATATCTTATTGGCCCCATTGAGGGTGCTTCGGATTATGGGAAGGGATGGAGGGAGAGCGTTGTCCCTCGTCTTGCCGCGTTTGGTATTGGCGTATTTGATCCTACGGGAAACGTTGTTTTAGGAGGAACATCGGATATTTATGAACGACGAGAGAAAGTTGATAACGCCAAAAAATCTCATGACTGGACACTTTTTACTTCGCTTATGGATGATATCTGGAGGTGGAATCATGAGGCGGTGCTTGGCAGTGATTTTTTAATAGCACATTTTCCCGAGCGTCCCGCCATGGGCGGGACGCTTCGCGAAATGCAGAAAGCGTTTGATTACGAAAAGCCGGTGTACTTGGTATATGAATCCGATCCGGTTTCCATAAACGCGCATGTGTTACATATGATTTTGAAGCGCGGAGCCATCTTTACTTCTTTTGACGAATTTTTTGAATTTTTACGGACGCAGGATTGTTGATATTCGTGTTGGGGGAATCCATGAATACGCTATAATAGAGGCATGAGAAGTCATTTGCGGGACGCGGCGGGGCTTGCGCGGAATTTTGAGGATGCGTACGGGCACATTGTGCACGCGCTTAAAAAATTCCGGCATGAATATCATTATCCGAGGATCGGGTATGTTTCCGGCGTCATAACTTCAGACGGGCCGCATCGGGTTCCGGATAATCGGGAAGAACTGATCCGCCTTGCCGGAGTATTACAGGAGATGCGCCATTTTCCGATTTTTACTTTGCAGGACGCCTTTACGCTGGAGACGTTGGCGCGCCTGAAGGAGGCGGGATATGCCGCGCGGCATTACGCGGATCTCGCGGCGCAGGTTCTGGAATCCGGACACATCACGGACGCTTTTTTCGCTCCGCGGTGGGAGATCTCTCCAACTTCGGTTTTGGAACATGACGTGGCGGAGAGGTTTGGGATCGCGATTCATTATATTGAATATGAGTAGGGTGTTGCGACGCACGGAAACTCTGCCGCAGTGCCCTCGCTCATTCTCGCTCGGTCCAGGGCAAGATTCGATTTATTACTTCGGTATCTTGCCCGCCTAATTGTCCCCCGGACAATTAGGCCCAGCCGCTCGCTCCGAGGCTTCGGCCGTTTTGCTCCTCGCTCGGCTCGGAGACCATGCCAAAACGGCCTCAGAATCCGCTCGAACACCGCGGCAGAGTTTCTTTTCCGATTGCGTGTTTTTTACTCCCAGTGGATGCGGGTTTGGAATTTTTGTATATGTTCGCGAAGGAGGGGGTGGGTTTTCATCTTCGGATCTTTTTGCAGAAGATCTTCGGCGAGATGGCGCGCTTCTTTTACGAGATCGGGATTTTTGAGGGCTTTCATCGCGAGATCGGGCATGCCGGTCTGCACTTCGCCCAAAAATTCTCCGGGGCCGCGGGTTTTTAAGTCATATTCGGCGAGTTCCATTCCGTTTTTCGCTTTTTCGACTGCGTGCAGGCGGGCCGCCGTGGATTTGGAGGAGGATTCGGTGAAGAGCAGGCAGTATGATTTGTGCGCTCCGCGGCCTACGCGGCCCCGAAACTGGTAGAGTTGGGCTAGGCCGAATCTGTCCGCGCTTTCTATCATCATGATTGTGGCGTTTGGCACGTCCACGCCCACTTCGATAACGGAGGTGGAGACCAGGATGTCGGACTTGCCATCCTTGAAGTTTCGCATGACTTCTTCTTTTTCTTTCGGCTTCATCTTGCCGTGGAGCATGGCAACCCGAATGTCGGGGAAGACGTGCTTGGTAAGTTTTTCAAATTCTTCTTTTACGGATTTTACGTCTAATTTTTGGATATCGGATATCCACGCATAAGGATGTCCCTCACTTTGCTCGGGACGCGTATCTTCGCTTCGCTCGATACGCGGGCAGACGACGAATGCCTGGCGGCCTTCTTTGATTTGGGCGCGGATAAACGCATATGCCTCATTTCGTTTTTCCGGAGGTACTACGTTTGTGGTGATCGGGTGGCGGTTTTTCGGGAGTTCGTTTATGAGCGAGAGATTCAGGTCGCCCCAGAGCGTAAGAGAGAGGGTGCGGGGAATCGGGGTTGCTGACATAGATAGAAAATGCGGCATGGAGCGGCGGGCAAGTTCGGCGCGCTGGCGGACGCCAAAGCGGTGTTGTTCGTCGATAATTACCAAGGCGAGGTTTTGGAATGAAACATTTTTTTGAATCAGGGCATGGGTGCCGAAGACGATTTTTATGTTTCCGGCCTCTATTTCATTTTTCAGTTCCGGTTTTTTCGCCGCATGCTCCAGATTTTCGCCGTAATACGCGCGGGATTCAGAGGAGGTGAGGAGCGCGAGGCCTTCTTCGGTTTCGGGAAAAAATTTTTTCATGGTCTCGAAGTGCTGACGGGCCAGGATTTCGGTCGGGGCCATGAAGGCGACCTGAAATCCTTCTTCGGCGGCAAGGAGGGCGGCGAGCGCCACGACGATGGTCTTGCCGGAGCCGACGTCGCCTTGCAGGAGGCGGTTCATGGGGTGGGATTTCCCTAGATCCCGCACAATTTCCCAGAGCGCGGCTTTTTGCGAGGTCGTAAGTTCGAAGGGCAGGGCCCGGAGGAGCGATTTTATTTTTTCTATGTCAACGGGGATTTCCGGGGCGTTTTCTTCTTTCAGTTTTTGTTTTTCCTTAAGGTTGAAAATCTGGAGATAAAAGAGGTCTTCAAAGGAGAAGCGTTTTTGCGCTTGGATTGCGTTTTCTATTGTGTCCGGCTGGTGGATTTGACGCAGGGCTTCCTGAATGTTTTGGAGCCCCAGTTTTCGTAAGATTTCTTCGGGGAGCGGTTCCTCGATTTTCGGCATTTGACGGAGGACTATATCCATGAAGTGGCGGATGCCTTTTGAGGTCATTCCCTGGGTTTCCGGATATTTGGCGACTAATTTGCCCGTGTGCGTTGTTTCGCCCTTCCATTCATGGAGGATTTCAAAGGTCGGGTTTTTGAGCTGGAGTTTTTCGCCGGACTGGGATATTTTTCCGGAAATGCTGACCGGCGTTTCCGGTTTTAGTTGATTTGCCACATAGGACTGGTTGAACCAGATGATTTCTATTTCGCCCGTATCGTCTCCAACTTTTACCTCGGTAATTTGCATGCGGCGGCGTTTCCACGCCTGCCGTGTTTTTATCGTTTTTACTTTGCCTTGGATGGTCGCGACTTGGCCGGGAATGAGATTTATGACCTCGCAGATTTCGGAGAAGTCGTCGTAGCGCGCGGGGAAGTGGTAGAGAAGATTGCGGATTGTTTTTATCCCCATTTTTTTGAAACGGGAAACAAAATATTTGCTGACGCGCGGCAGATTTTCTATGGGGAGATCGAGAGGAAGCATGCCTCCATTGTACTAGGAAAGCACCCATTCCAAAATTGCCATACGCATGGGGAGGCCGTTGTCCGCCTGGGTGAAATAAAATGCTTTTGGGTCGCGGTCCACCTCCGGATCTATTTCTCCGGCAATGGGGAGGGGGTGCATGAGGATTGCTTGCCGGGGGAAGCGGCCCATGACTTCTTTTGTTATCGTAAAATTTTTTTGAATATCTTCGGTTACTGATTCGCCTTGCAGGCGTTCTTTTTGAATCCGGGTGTGGTACCAGACGTCGAAAGGATGGGCGAGGGCTTCCTTGATATTTTGATATGTCGAGATTTCTATATTTCCCTGCAGATGTGTTGTTACATCTTCCCGCATTTCAAGTTCTTTCGGGGCAACGAAAACACAGTTCACGTTTTTGAATTTCGCAAGCGCGATAGCAAGGGAGCGGGTGGTCCTGCCGTATTTTAAGTCCCCGGCAAGGACGACGCGGATGCCGTCTATTTTTTTGAACCGTTCTTGTATCGTGAACATATCGAGGAGCATCTGGGTAGGGTGCTCGCCTCCGCCGTCTCCCGCGTTTATAACCGGGGCATTGCTCTGCTCCGCGATTTTTGCCGGGCCGCCTTCTTCGTTGTGGCGCACCACGATAGCGTCCGGATAATAGCCGGAGATGACGCGGCCGGTATGCTCCGGACGTTCGCCTTTCACCGCGGAAGAAAATTCTTTCGCGTTTTGGACCGCGTGAACCGCAAGCCCCAGGTGGTGGCCGGCGGCGCGGAAAGAAAGGTCGGTGCGGGTGGAGGGTTCAAAAAAAAGTGACTGCATGAGCCGTCCGGGAAAGGTTTTTTGGAGTTTCAGGCGAGTATTTTGATTTTTTAATCTGGTTTTGTACCAGGCGGCTCTTTCGCAAAAATGCTCGATGTCTTTGCGGGAGAATTGGTCTGCAGTTAGAACGTGGCGCAACATATTTTTATGAACGCTTTACTTTGTTTCGCTTAGAAATTTTTCTACATTTTGGATATCTTCGGGCTTGCCGAAGTCCTGCCAGTAATCATGTAATTTTAGCACTTTGACGCGGCGGCGCGCGGCAAGGGCTTGCACCGCGTCTGTAAGTTCATATTCTCCGCGCGGGGATTTTCGCACTTTTTTCACTTCCTCAAAAATTTCCGGAGTGAATTTATAGAGGCCGGTGTTTATGAGATTGGAAATATATTCTTTCGGCTTCTCCACGATGGTTTGGAGAAAGCCCTCGTTGTCTAAAACCGCGACTCCGTATTTTTGCGGCTCCGGGTGCTCGAGGACGGAAATATAATTGAAGTCATCGGTTGCGATGAGCCGCTCCACGTCTTTGGGGGAATAGAGGTTGTCGCCGTAGATCGCGAGAAAGGATTCGTTTTTTATTTCTGGCTCCCCGGCCTCTATCGGCACCGAGGTGCCGTATTTTTCCTCGCCGAATTTTTCGAACTGGTTGACGAGCGTGATATTAAATTCATCCGTGTATTTTTCCGCGAATTCCCGCATGGCTTCGGCGTGGTAGCCTGCGACAAGAATGAATTTTGTGACGCCGCCCTGCTTCAAATTTTGGAGGACGTGGTAGAGAAAAGGACGCCCCGCAACTTCAATGAGATGCTTGGGCCGGTTTTTTGTAAGTTCGCCCATGCGGGTTCCGCGGCCCGCGGCTGCTATAACTGCGATCATGGTGCCCCCACTAGGATTCGAACCTAGGACCAATCGCTTAAGAGGCGAGTGCTCTACCAGCTGAGCTATAGGGGCTTTTCGTATGATTTTAGGCGAGAAACTGAAAAATGGCAATGTATTTTCCGCTTGCGCGGCGTTATGCACAGATTTGTGCTGTAGTTTATCTTTTGTTGTATACTATATGTATATGGCAAACGGAATTTCTGAGTCAAAGCATCACTACAATGTTCCTTGGGTTATTTTTGCGATCGTGATTGCGGGGTGTATTGTGGCGTATTTGTATTGGAGGTATCAGGTTCCGGCAGACCGCGCGTATCGCACTTCGCAAACAGAGGACGTTATCGAGACGCCGACCGGAGAGGAGTTGGAGGGGGCGGACATCGGGACCGAGATTTTTCAGAATGCCGCGAATCCTTTGAAGAACGCTTTGCCGGAAACCGCGGCGCCGGTTCCGGTGAATCCGTTGAAGGGGACGTATAAAAATCCATTTGAGTAATGCGCGCACAAACATTGCGTTTTGAATATTTACTTTTTCTTTTTGCTTTTACGGCAGTCTTTTTTGTGGTCGCGTTTTTAGTTGTTCCGGGGGCTCAGGCACAAAATGTTCCGCGGGCGCCAAGCGAGGAAAAAATTGAGGCGAGCGGAATCGCCTTTCCTGTGGCGGAACTCGGGGGTTGTCGCGATAAAACGGAGTGCAAGAGGTATTGCGATGATCCGGCGCACCTTACGGAGTGCGTTGTGTTCGCGGAGAAGAACGGGCTCATGAACAAAGCGGAGGCGGAGCGCGCCCGGAAGTTTGGCGGCGCATTGCAGGAGCGCGGAGGTCCCGGCGGATGCAGGACTCCTAAGGAATGCGAGGCGTTTTGCGAGAATGTCGCGAATATTGAAACCTGTTTGCAATTCGCGGAGGATGAGGGTGTGCACGGAAACGACGAAGACCTTCAGGAGGCGCGGAAGATCCGGGATTATTTGCGTCGCGGCGGGCAAATGCCCGGAGGATGTACGAGTAAAGAATCGTGCGAGAAATATTGCGGCGATTTCAGTCACGCGAAGGAATGTTTCCGATTTGCAAAAGAAGCGGGATTTTTAGATGAGGGAGAGGGTGAGCACGGACCGCAGAATGAGGAGCAGTTTTCGAAAATCCAGGAACTTATGGCAAGCGGCGAGACCCCCGGAGGATGCAAATCCAAGGGTGAGTGTGACCGGTTTTGCAATAATCCGGACAACGCGGACGAGTGCATCGCTTTTGCCGAAAAGGCGGGTTTTATGAAACCCGAGGAGGTGCAGATGGCGCGGCAGGTGATGCGCGAAGGGGGTCCCGGAGGGTGCAGGGGCGAGCGGGAGTGCCGTGCGTATTGTAATGACCCCTCTCATCAAGAGGAGTGTTTCGCTTTCGCGGAAAAGCATAACCTTATCCGTCCGGAAGAATTGAAACGGGCGAAGGAGGGTTTTACTCAATTAAAACAGGGGCTTGAATTTGCTCCGCCGGAGGTGGCGCAGTGCCTGAAGGCGCGGCTCGGGGAAAATATTATCGCGGACATTCAGGCGGGACGGCTTTCGCCGGGGCCGCAGATCGGCGAGCGGGTGCGGGAATGTTTTGAAAAGCACGGATCCGGTCCCGATCCCCGCGAGATATTCCAGCGCGTGCCGCCGGAGATTGCTTCGTGCGCGCGGGAAAAATTGGGAGATGATTTTGAAAAATTACAGAATGGAGATCTTCAATTTACTCCGCAGACGGGAGATGTGTTCCGTGTTTGCGGAGAGCAGGCGCGTTTTCAAGGGGGATTTCAGGGCGGCTTTGGGGAGGATGACGGGGGCGGCGCGAGAGGCATAGAGGAGATGCAGAGATTTTTGCGGAGCGCTCCGCCGGAGATCGCGACCTGTTTGAATTCCAAGACCGGAGGAGATGTCGCCACTTTTCTGCAAAATCAGGGGGGCGGGTTTGATCCTCATGAAATAATTGACGAGTGTTTCCGGAATTTCCGTCCGCAGGGACAGGGTCCGGGGGGCGGGTTCCCTCCTCAGGGAGGAGAGGGCGAATTTCCTCATGGACCTGAAGGAAATTTGCCTGAGGGTGTTCGGCCTCCGTTTCGTCCGGATCCGAGTCAGTTTCGTCCGGAAAATCGCGCTACGCCCTTTTTCGGACAGGACAGAGGAGTGCCGAATCCGCAGGATCCTATTTTACGCGAACAGTTAAAGAAAGAACTGGAGAGCCGCGGGTTTGACCCTTCGCAATTTAATGAGGCGTTTTCAGAACCGAATTTTGATCCTGCAAGATTCAGGGAAACAATTCGTGAAGGAGATGCGGAGCGGGGATTTGATACGTCCCGAATTGAGGGAGACATTCGTCGACAGGTGGAAGGCCAGATTCGCGGGCAGATAGAGGGACAGATTCGGAGCGTCCTGCCTGTCGGCGGACAGGGATTCGAGGGGCAGAGTTTCGGGCCCGGAGGATTGCCGCCACAAGGAGAATTTCCGCAGTTGCCCGAAGGGTTTCATCCGCCTCAGGGAGGAGAATTTCGACCTCCGGAAGGGAGTTTTCAGGGAGGATTTGTTCCGCAGGGCGGATTTCAGGCGCCGTCTCCGGGTGGGGAATTCGGAGGTTTTCGTCCGCCAGAAGGAGGCACGTTTTCTCCTCCGCCCTTGCCGCCTGACGGGGGAGGAGGATTTCCTCCGCCTCCGCCTCCTCCGCTCCCAAGCGATGGCGGAGTTCAGCAGGGAGGTAATCTGCTTCGCGCAGTACGCAACGCATTCTTTCTTTTAGGATCCAACTAAAACCCCCGCCATGGCGGGGGTTTTAGTTTGTGGCGCGCCCGCCAGGATTCGAACCCGGAATTATTGCTCCGAAGGCAATTGTGATATCCGTTTCACCACGGGCGCATGCGCATTTCTTCTTCTTAACCTTTTCAGTGTACAATGAGGGGGCATGAAACTCAATGTTCCGCAAGAGATTTTACGCGTAGGAAGCACTTTGCAAGAGGGCGGATTTGAGGCGTATTTGGTCGGCGGGTGCGTGCGGGATATTTTGATCGGACGGGAGCCCAAGGACTGGGACATCGCGACAAACGCTTTGCCGGAGCAGATTTTGAAGATTTTTCCTGATTCGGTGTATGAGAATCAATTTGGAACGGTGGGAGTGAAAGTGCAGAGCGAAAAGCGAAAAGCGCAAAATAACAACTCCGACATTGTCGAGGTTACGACGTTTCGGGAGGAGGGGAAGTACACGGACAAGCGGCATCCGGACGAGGTGAGGTTCGCGAAAACAATCGAGGAGGATTTGAGCCGTCGTGATTTTACGGTAAACGCGATGGCGATTGAAGTGCAAAGCGAAAAGCGAAAAACGCAAAACAACGACGTAAAATTTAAAATTATTGATATCTTTTGCGGGCAAAGTGATTTGAAGAAAAAAATTATCCGGGCAGTCGGGAGGCCGGAGGAAAGATTTTCCGAAGACGCTCTGCGGCTCATGCGGGCGGTGCGGCTTGCCACAGAATTGGGGTTTGAGATTGAGGAGGAAACCGCGGCGGCAATAGTAAAGTTTTCCGGAGGGTTGAAAGATATTGCTTTGGAGCGTGTTCGCGATGAATTTATAAAACTCGTGATGTCCAAAGATGCGGCCCGGGGCGTGCAGATGCTCGAGGATTTGGGGCTTTTAAAGTATATTATTCCGGAACTTCGGGAAGGGATCGGGTGCGGGCAGAATCTGCACCATATTTATGACGTGTGGGAGCATAATCTTCGGGCTTTGGATTACGCGGCGGGCAAGGGGTATGGTTTGGAAATCCGGCTTGGCGCGTTCTTGCACGACGTGGGGAAGCCGCGCTCTAAGCGCGGGGAAGGCAAGCGCTCCACGTTTTACGGGCATGAGATTATCGGCGCGCGGATGGCGAGGAAGGCGCTTGAACGAATGCGCTTTTCAAACGATGTTGTAGAAAAGGCAACTCATTTGGTTCGGTATCATATGTTTTTTTACAACGTTGGGGAGGTTTCGCCCGCCGGGGTGCGCAGATTTCTCGCGCGTGTTGGGGTGGAGCACCTTGATGACCTTATGAAAATTCGGGAAGCGGATAGGATCGGGTCCGGAGTGCCAAAGGCGAAGCCGTATAAAATCCGACATCTTTTGTTTATGATAGACAAGGTGCGGAGGGACCCTATATCGCCTAAAATGCTTGCGGTCAATGGGGATGATATTATGAAGATTCTTGATATTCCGCCTTCGCCCAAGGTAGGATGGATATTGTCCGCGCTTATGGATGAGGTTTTGGAGGAACCGGCGCGAAACAAGGTTAAGGATTTAGGATTAAGGATTAAAGAATTAGGGAAGTTGACGGACAAGGAGCTGCAGGAATTGGCAAGGCGGGGGAAGGAGAAGGTGGCGAAAGAGGAGATGGGGGCAGAGGAGGAGATGAAGAGGAAGCATAAAGTTTGAAATTCGGGCCGGAGTATGCCGGTAGTACGCACGATTCGGGTTCGTGTAGACCGGGTTCAATTCCCGGCGGCCCGACTGAACGAAGTGAAGGAGGGACGACGGGAATTGAACTGGGGTGGGTCGGAGGGGGACCCACCAATCAAAGATGCCCCGCATCTTTGATTCCCTCCGTGTCGGAAAATAGGAGTTCGCCGATAGGCGGACGACGTAAGAAACCGAGGGTTTCTTAAGCGCAGTCCCGAGCGAAGGCGAGGGACGAGTAGTGAAATTCCCGGCGGCCCGACTGAAAACACAACAAAACCACCCTAGCGAACGGCGGGTGGTTTTGTTGTGTTTCTGTTTAAGATACAATAGGACGTATATGCGAAAGATAAAAGTTTGCGTTTTGTTCGGCGGGAAAAGCGGGGAGCATGAGGTTTCCGTGAATTCCGCTGCTTCGGTTATTTCGAGTTTGGACCAGTCAAAATATGAGGTGATTCCGGTCGCGATCTCGAGGGAGGGGAGATGGCTTTCGCCCGGGAAGTCGCTTCACTACCTTGCAGCTAGGGCAAAAAAGGAGTTTTCGCTTTCCATTTCAAAAAATGAGGCAGAAGCGGATGTACAGCGATCTTTGGTGATTTCGGGCGCGGGGTCTCCTCCGGTGGACGTTGTTTTTCCCGTTATGCACGGGCCGTACGGGGAAGACGGAACGTTGCAGGGATTTTTGGAGCTCGCGGGAGTTCCATTTGTGGGGTCGGATACCCTCGCTTCCGCGCTTGCCATGGACAAACTTATGGCAAAAAAGATTTTTATCGCGGAGAAAATCTCGACCGCGCCATACTGGGTTTTTAGCAAGCGCGGAACAGATGCGGAAGTTTACGCGAAACAAATCCGGAATGTTACGTTTCCGTGCGTTGTGAAGCCCATGAATTCTGGGTCGAGTGTCGGGGTCGCTATTATAAAAAAGAAGCGGGATTTGCAGGCGGCCATCGAAGCCGCGCTCCGGGCGGACCGGAAGGGCGAGGCGCTTGTGGAAAAATTTATTTCCGGACGTGAGATTACGGTGCCGGTTTTGAGCGAGGAGGCGCTCCCTGTAATCGAGATACGGCCGAAGAAAAAGGGGGCGTGGTTTGATTACGAGGTGAAGTATAACTCCGATCTTGTTGATGAGATCGTACCCGCGCCTTTTTCCGCCGCGATTACCAGGAAGGCGCAGGATCTGGCGCTTCGGGCGCATCGCGCCCTGAAGTGCCGGCATATTTCGCGCACGGACATGATTTTAGAGGCCAAGACGAATCGTCTTTACGTACTTGAAACAAACACCATGCCCGGCATGACGTCGGCAAGCCTATTTCCGAAATCCGCAAAAGCCGCCGGGATTTCTTTTCCCGAACTTCTGGACCGATTGATTCGGATGGCGCTTGAATAGTATAATTTTATATAATGGAATCGTTTTCGAGAATTTTGGGTTTTTTGCTGACCCTGGTTTTGATGGCTGGTCCGGTTATTTGGTTTTTGTACGCAACCGAAGTTTTCGCATTTCTTATCGGATGTTTCGGGGGAATTTTTGAGGAGACCACGAAGAAAAAGGGTATATTTTGAAATTTTAAATTATTAATTTTTAGTTACCAGCGAATGATTGAGATTTATCAGAGGACGGTCAAGGACAAAAAAACCAGGGCCCTTGATTCGTTCCGCGTGGGCTCGTGGGTGTATGTGGAGAGTCCTACTTCGCAGGAGCTTTCCAGCCTTGCTAAGGAACTTTCGCTTGACGAGGGAATTCTTTTGGATGCGCTTGATCCGTATGAGGTGCCGCGTCTCGAGGTAAAAGACGGCGTTTCCTACGTGTTTGCCCGCGTACCTCACGGCGCAGAAGAAGAGACGCGGACTTTGCCCGTGCTTTTTGCGATAAGCGACAATTATCTTGTCACGATTTCTTTGGCAGATCTTCCGTTTTTTTCCCCGTTTCGCAAGGGCGATGCTGATCTTCATACCACTCAGCGAACCAAGCTGTTTCTTCAGATGTTTTCCGGCATTTACCGCGCGTACCGCAGGAGCCTGAACCGTATCAATCGCGATGTCCGGAGTGCGGGGGTGCGGCTC
Organism: uncultured Candidatus Saccharibacteria bacterium; assembly: GCA_964466475.1. Lineage (GTDB taxonomy): Bacteria > Patescibacteriota > Minisyncoccia > UBA6257 > GWB1-50-10 > JAUYPG01. Next base: position 39,901 of record CAYXNB010000002.1, on the reverse strand, counting down.
GAAGAGATCCGGAACCGGGATATTATTCAGTTTGTGCGGTTTGAGGCATCGCTGAATGATTTTTTAAGTTCCCTGGTTCCCACCAAAAACGTCCTTACCAACCTGCTTTCCGGAAATCGTTTGAAGCTATACGAAGAAGACCGCGACTTGGTGGAGGACTTGTCTTTGACCACGGGCGAGCTTATTGAACTCTCAACGTCGAACCTGAAGACCATCGTGAATATCCGCGAAGCGTATTCCACCATCATGACGAACAACCTCAATCGCGTTATCAAGCTTTTTACTTCGCTTACGGTCCTTCTTACCATTCCCACCATGATCGCGAGTTTTTACGGCATGAACGTGCATCTGCCGTTTTCGGACTCACCGTACGCGTTTTTGGGGATATCCTTTTTTACGCTTGCTGTTTCCTTTGCTCTCGCAGTTCTTTTCGCGCGGAACCGGTGGCTTTAGTCAAGACGCCTTTTCCTCCTCTTTTCAGGGGATTTTTTTGGGTTGTCCACATGCGTTTCTTTTGCCTTCAAGATATACTATGTATGAGGTCGGATAATCACTCAAATTTTTTATTATTTCATGTCTATACAATATATCACCAAGCGGGACGGCCGGGTTGTATCGTTTGATCGGACGAGGATCGAGCACGCAATAGAGAAGGCGTGCCTGGCGACCCATACCCCTTATACCCCTGAATTGCTGCGCGCGCTTGCCGGGAAGGTGATCCAGAAATTAAAGCCTGATTTCGAGGAGGCAACTCCTTCAGTTGAAAACGTGCAGGACACGGTGGAGCGGGTGCTCGCGGAAAACGGACTTTTTCACGTCGCGAAATCATATATTTTATACCGCAAGGAGCGTGAAAAATTGCGTGAGGAGCGGGATCGGCAGATCGCCCTGCGGCACGCCGCCTACCTTATTCGCGATGGCAGGGTGGAGCAGGTGAAAAAGCGCGATGGCCGTATTGTGGAGTTTGATCCGGCCAAGATCGAGCGGGTGATTGAACGGGCTTGCGCGGCGACCGGGGTTTCCGTTTCTTCCGTTGTTGTCGGAGCCATTACGGATCGCGTGGTGGAGGATATTGAATCACGTTTTCGCGGTGTCGTGCCTTCGGTTGAGGATGTGCAGGATTCCGTAGAGCGGAAAATAGCGGAGCACGGGCTTTTTGAGGTTTCGAAATCGTATATTTTATACCGCAAAGAGCGTGAGCGGGCGCGCGAGGCGCGACGGCATGATCTTTTGCAAAAGATCGAGCGGAGCGAGATCCGCGTGAAGAAGCGCGACGGCACGCAGGCGTTTTTTGACATCTCTCATATTGCCGAATTTTTGCGAGGTGTTTTCGGATCCGCTATAGAGGAGACCTCGCTTGTCGAGATTATCGAGGAGGCGAAGAAAAATTTGTATGACGGCATTTCGACCCGTGATATCAACAAGGCCGTTATTATGGTTTTGCGCGGGCGTATTGAGCGGGACCCTTTGTATTCTTATCTTTCCGCAAAACTGCTTTTTAACGATCTCTATAAAGACGTTTTGGGACTTGCGGAGTTTGAGGAGGGATTTGACGCGCAGTATCGCAAGGGGCTCGCGCGCGCCATTCGAAGGGGGGTGGAATGCGGGCGACTGGAAGAACGGATGCTTGATTTTGATTTTGTCCGCTTGCAGGATGCCATTCAGATCGAGCGGGATTCGTTTTTGAAGTATTTGGGAGCGCAGACCCTGTATGACCGCTATTTTTTGCGCGATTACGACCAAAATCACCTGGAGGTTCCCCAGTACTTCTGGATGCGGGTTGCCATGGGGCTGGCGCTTGATGAGCCGAATCCCGAGGATCGGGCCGTTGAGTTTTACAATGTAATGTCCCAACTTTATTATGTGCCTTCCACGCCCACGCTTTTTCACGCGGGCACCAAGCATCCCCAGATGAGCTCCTGCTTTCTGACCACGGTGGAGGACGATCTGCACCATATTTTCAAGTGTGTGGGCGATAATGCCCAACTTTCCAAGTGGAGCGGGGGAGTGGCGAACGACTGGACGAATCTTCGCGGAACCGGGGCGATGATCAAATCCACGAACGTGGGGAGTCAGGGAGTCATTCCTTTTTTGAAGATCGTGGACGCGACCACTGCGGCAATAAACAGATCCGGAAAGCGCAGGGGCGCCACGTGCGTGTATCTCGAGACGTGGCATTATGATATTGAGGCGTTTTTGGAGCTTCGTAAAAATACCGGAGACGACCGGAGACGAACCCATGACACCAATACCGCGAACTGGGTTCCGGATCTTTTTATGGAGCGGATTCGCGATGACGGCGAATGGACGCTTTTTTCTCCGGATGAAACTCCGGATCTGCACCATATGTACGGCGCCGCCTTCAAGAAGCGTTACGAGGAATATGAGGCGCTCGCGGACCAGGGGAGGATTAATCTTTGGAAGAGGATGAGGGCGCGAGATTTGTGGCGAAAGATGCTTACTCAACTCTACGAAACGGGACATCCTTGGATTACGTTCAAAGATGCCTGCAACGTGAGGAGTCCGCAGGATCACGCGGGGGTGGTGCATAGTTCAAATTTATGCACGGAAATCACCCTGAACACTTCGCGCGACGAGACCGCGGTCTGCAACCTGGGATCGGTCAATCTTTCGCGGCATATTTCCGGAACTCAGTTTAATTGGGAGGAACTTGGACGGAGCGTGCGGACCGCGATGCGCATGCTTGATAATGTCATTGATCCCAATTTTTATCCTACGCCGGAGGCCAAGTATTCAAACTTGCGGCACCGGCCGGTAGGTCTCGGACTAATGGGATTTCAGGATGCCCTGTACCTTATGGAAATGCGCTTTGATTCTGACGAGGCGGTGGATCTTTCCGACCGGCTTATGGAATTTATTTCTTATCATGCGGTCCTCGGTTCCTCGGAACTTGCCAAGGAGCGCGGGACGTACGAGACGTACCGGGGCTCGAAATGGGATCGCGGGATCTTTCCGGTAGATACGGTCCGGCTTCTGGAGGAGGAGCGCGGCGTATCCACTCATCTGGACCTTCGCGAACGGATGGATTGGGCCCCCGTCCGGGAACATGTGCGAATGTACGGCATGAGGAATTCAAACTGCATGGCGATCGCCCCTACCGCGACAAACGCGAATATCAACGGATGCGTTCCTTCCATCGAGCCTATTTATAAAAATGTTTATACCAAATCGAACTTTAGCGGCGAATTTACCATTATTAACGAGTATCTGGTGGAGGATTTGCAGAGGGCGGGCCTCTGGGACGAGTCCATGCTTTTGCGTATCAAGTATTATGACGGGAGCGTTCAGTCGATTGCGGAAATTCCGGCTGAACTTCGCGCCAAATACAAAGAGGTGTTTGAGGTTGAACCCATATGGCTTTTAAAACATGCCGCCTACCGCGGAAAATGGATTGACCAGAGCCAGTCGCTGAATATTTTTACCAGCACTAAGTCCGGGAAGGCGCTTTCGGATATCTATATGGCCGCGTGGAGCATGGGTCTTAAGACCACGTATTATCTCCGGACGCTCGCCGCCTCGGGTATTGAAAAGAGCACGCTTGACATTAACAAGAAATACGAGGACGCTTCGAAAGCGGAGGGTGCGTCTCAGAAATCCGCGGCGCGCGAAGAACGAGAGGCGGTTTTGGTTTCCGCGCGTCCGTCGGAAGTGATCGCGGACGCAGCGAATTTTAGCTTGACAAAAGGCAGTCCTTCAGTGCATTCGGGATCTTTGCCGCTTGACGAAGCGGCCCGAGAGGTGCAGGTTGTAGGGGAGGTTTGTGAGTCGTGCGAGGGGTGATCTTCGGCTCGAGTGAGCAATGTTTCTCACTAATTCTCCGCGTCGCACCATTCTTTGCTCACTCATATACGCGATTTTCCGACCCACTCGCCTATTCGGCGGGGGTTCCCTGGAAAATCGCTATTCGTTCGCAGAATGGTCGGCTCCGCTCCGAAAAGCGTTCGAAACATCGCTCCCTCGGCCTATCGTGTATTTGTGTTGTTGCTTGTTATGGGATTTTTCGTTATATTTTTTGAATTATGAGTAACCAAGAAGAAAAGAAAATATTGAATTGCAGTGTTACGGATCCGAATAAGATTTTGCCCATGAAGTATAAATGGGCGCGGACGCATTATAAGTCCGGAGTCGCGAATAATTGGGTTCCGGAGGAGGTGAACATGCAGAAAGACGTGGAGCAGTGGCAGTCACGGGACGCTCTTACGCCCGAGGAGCGGCGGGTTATTTTATGGAACATGGGTTTTTTTTCCACCGCGGAATCTCTTACGGCCAACAATATCGTGCTCGCGATTTACCGACATATTACCAATCCGGAGTGCAGGCAGTATCTGCTTCGCCAGGCCTACGAGGAGGCGGTGCACACGGATACCTTTATTTACACCTGCGATACGCTGGGACTTGATCCGGATGAGGTGTATACGATGTATAGCTCCATACCAAGCATTAAAAAGAAAGACGATTTTGTGATTGAGATAACTAAATCGGTTCTTGATCACGACTTTACGACCGAGGGCAGGGAAAATATCCAGCGCTTTGTTCACGATCTTGTCGGGTATTACGTTATTATGGAGGGAATTTTCTTTTACGCGGGGTTTGTGATGATGCTTTCCCTGCTTCGGCAAAACAAGATGGTCGGCGTCGGGGAGCAGTTTCAGTTTATTTTGCGGGACGAGTCGGTGCATCTTGCCTTTGGTTCCGATCTTATAAACGCCATTGTCGCTGAAAATCCCGAGATTTGGACCGAGGATTTCCAGCATGTTCTTGTTGAAAACATCAAAAAGGGTGTTGAGTTGGAATATGAGTATGCCAAGGATTGCATGCCAAAGGGGATTCTGGGATTGAACGCGGAGACTATTTATGAATATGTAAAATACATCGCGGACCGCCGCCTGGAGCGCATTCGCCTGCCTAAGGCGTATGGCGCGGCAAATCCGTATCCGTGGATGAGCGAGATTATGGACCTGAAAAAAGAAAAGAACTTTTTCGAGACCCGGGTTACGGAGTACCAGACCGGGGCGTTGTCCTGGGACGAGTAGGGGTTGTTTGGTTCGGGTGAGTTTCGTAACTTTTACATCCCCTTTCTCGGAGTTTTCGTACGGAATACAGGGACTACTCCATATTTCTGCTTTCTTTTTTCGAGTTTATTTCTGATGTATTTCTGTGGATAACGTGACGTTGATTGAGTCGTTTCTTTAGTATATCCTTACGTGAATTTGTATGCTTACGTCTTTTAAAAAAAATATCCGTGGTCCGCATCGTTTGGTGCGTCTTGATGAGACTGATTTTCGCATTCTCTCCATTCTTTCGGAAAACGGCAGGGCGTCATACGCAGACCTTGCCGAAGCCACCGGGCTTACTGCCGTTGGGGTGAAGAAGCGGGTTTTGAAGATGACTCGGGCGGGAACCCTTTCGGTGTGCGGAAGAGTTAAGATGGAACATGTTCATTCGGCTTCGGCGCTCGTCCATCTTGAGATCGATCCCCGCCATACGGACTCCTTCCTTCAGGCGGCGGGGAGTCTGCCGGGGGTATACCTTTTAACCAAAGTATATGACGTGCACAACGTCGTTTTGGGGGTGGCGGCACCAACTCTGCCTGATATTGATCAGTTTCTTCACGCGCACATTTCCACGTTTCCCGGGGTTCGGGATGTCGTCGTACATGTGACGGATCTTCCCCGCACCCCTTCCTATGTGTAGCCGGGTTATCCACATATTTTCTTGACTTGTCTTTGTTTGAAAAACATACTTTTTAATATGATTTAGTTTGTTTTCCATACTTTTTTTGCGTTTTTAGTTTATTATGCAAACTTTTCTATATTTTTATCATGGCATTGAAGAAATTGTTTTATCTTACCAAAGAGGGACTTCGGGCAATCCGCGAGGAATTTCGACGCCTGGAAGATGAAAGGTCTCTGCTTGTGGCGTCCGGAGAAGAAGGTCGCGAAGATCTTCTTGTTATAGAAAGGCGTTTGCGAGACATCTCCGAGATCCTTTCTTCGCACGCCGTTATCCGTCCGCCCCTGCCCCGGGATCGGGATGAGGTGCGCCTCGGGGCGACGGTGCTTGCCCGCGCCACAACTACCGGCCGCTTGCACGAAGTGCGGCTTGTCGGAACTGCTGAGGCGAATCCGGTTTTGGGCAAGATAAGTGATGAGTCGCCTTTTGGCCGCGCACTTTTGGGGAAAAAAGTCGGGGACGAAATTTTTCTTCTGGCGCGTCCGGACTTCCGATATGTAATTGAAAAAATTTCTTATCATTCGGCATAAAATCTGGTATGATAGTGCGTAATGAGTTCCGGACTTTTTGATCTCGCGATTATTTTTCTTCTCGCGGCCGCGCTTTCCTTGGCTGCCCGGCTTTTGAAGCAGCCTTTGATTCTCGCATATCTCGCGACCGGTGTCGTTGGCGCGGTTTTCGGCCTTATTACTTTCTCCGCGGAGGGAACACTCCAGATTTTTTCCAGTCTGGGAGTGATGTTTCTTCTTTTTCTTATCGGGCTTGAAATTAACTATTCCACCATACGGAGCGTGGGGAGGGTTTCTCTTATTTTGGGGCTTGCCCAGATCGCTTTCACCTCTTTGATCGGATTTGGTATTGCCCGTCTTTTTCAGTTTCCCATCGTCCCTTCGCTTTATATCGCAGTAGCGCTTACATTCTCCAGCACCATCATCATTTTGAAACTTCTATCCGAGAAGCGGGATGAAAATAGCCTGTACGGGCGTATCAGCATCGGTTTCCTCCTGGTCCAGGATTTTGTCGCCATTATCATTCTTGTATTCCTCACCGGATTGCAGGGGGAGGGGAGCTTTTCTTTTCTTCAAATTTTTTTCACCCTGATTCAGGGTGCCGTTCTTTTCGGCGCAATGCTGTTTTTAGGGCAGAGGATCCTGCCTTCGGTTTTTCATCGGGCATCCCATTCGCAGGAACTTTTGTTTTTGGTCGCGCTTGCCTGGGTTTTTCTCATGGTTTCCATTGTGGAGCGCCTCGGATTTTCCATTGAGATGGGCGGATTTCTTGCCGGGCTCGCACTCGCGAACTCTTCGGAGCATTTTCAGATCGCAGCGAGGGTCAAGCCGCTTCGAGATTTTTTTATTCTCGTGTTTTTTGTCATTCTCGGATTCTCGCTTGCCTCCTCCGGCGTTGGGCAGGTCGGGTTTCCGGTTATCGTGTTCTCCCTCTTTGTGCTTTTCGGAAATCCCCTTATCGTTCTTATTATCATGGGGATTATGGGATACCGAAAACGGACGAGTTTTTTGACCGGTCTTACGGTTGCCCAGATTTCCGAATTTAGTCTGGTTCTTGTTGCTTTGGGCGCGCGACTCGGCCACCTTTCTCCGGAGGTTGTTGCGCTGGTTACCGCGGTCGGGGTCATCACTATTACGGTTTCAACCTATTTTATTATTTATAGCGATACGCTTTATCGGTATCTCTCCTCCCTTCTTTCCATATTTGAGCGGAAGAAAGTTGCGGAGCGGGATTCTCCCGATCCGGGGGCGAAATCCATCCTTCTCATCGGATGCCATCGCACGGGGCAGAGCATCGCCCTGCATCTTCCGAAAAAAGACCTCCTTATCGTCGACTTTGACCCTGAGGTTGTTCGTGAGCTCGAGCGACGCGGATTCAGCCATGTGTTTGGCGATATCGCGGACCCGGACATCGCGAGCCGCATTCCGTTGGAGAGTATGAAGATCGTTATTTCCACAAGTCCAAGCATGGAGGATAATCTTCTCGTTCTTTCGCTTTTTTCCGGAATATCCGCCAAGGCGCGTCCGCGCATCATTCTGCGCGCGGAGGACGATGAGGGCGCTCGGGCGCTTTATCGCCGCGGCGCGGACTATGTGCTTTTTCCGAACTTTACCGCGGGGCAGTATCTTGGAAAGACGATTGCGATTGATCCGGAGATGCGGATCCTCGCACAACTTCGGGAAACGGATCAGCTGCTGATGCGCAAGGTTGCTTCCAAGTTTTGATGTTTTCTATTCACAGGGAGAGAGGCGCTTTTGTCTTCATGTGTTATAATATATACAAAGGTCGAGCATTATATTTTGAGTACATACTATCAAAATGATTCAAGATTGGGTTCAGGTTGTGGTTGATTCGTTGCAGAGTCTTTGGGTTGGCGCTGTCGCGGTATTGGGGAGCGTCATCGGAGCTCTTATCGTGCTCGTTATCGGGCTTATTGTCGCCTCCGGGATCGCGGCGATCGTGGAGCGGATTGTAAAGATTGTAAAGATTGATGATGTCTTGAAGAAGCTTGGAGTGGAAGAGCATTTCGGTCGGGCAGGAATCCGCATCAACAGCGGCAAGTTTTTCGGCAAGCTTGTGTATTGGTTTTTTGTTATCGTGTTTTTGCTTGCCGTTGCGGACATTCTTCGCTTTGACACGCTTTCGAGCTTTCTTGAGCAGGTGCTTCTCTATGTGCCAAATGTGGTTGTCGCGATCCTCATTATGCTCGCGGCAATTGTTGTTGCGCATTTCTTGAAGCAGATCGTTTCGGCCTCGGTAAAGGGTGCTCGACTCCATTCGCCCAATTTTCTGGGGAGTCTTACCTGGTGGGCGGTTGTTATCTTCGGATTTTTGGCATCGCTTTCCCAGCTTGGGGTAGCGGTTTCGATCATCAATGCTCTTGTGACCGGATTTATCGGCATGCTCGCTCTCGCGGGCGGTATCGCCTTTGGTCTGGGAGGCAAGGAGTCGGCTGCAAAAGTGTTGAAGAAGTTGGAAAGCCATGTAAGTGAGGACTAGGCTTTTCGCTCAAATTGAGATTTACAAAGCCCCTTGACACAGCGTCGGAGGGGCTTTGTTTTTATTTTGCTGGTACGGAAACTCCGCCGCAGTGTCCTCGCTCATTCTCGCTCGGTCCCGGGCAAGCACGGATTATAACTTCGGTTGCTTGCCCGCCCAATCGTCCCCCGGACGATTGGGCCCAGCCGCTTGCTCCGAGGCCTCGGCCGTTTTGCTCCTCCCCGCCTCCGCCAGTCGGCGGACGGCGGGTCGGAGACCATGCCAAAACGGCCTCAGAATCCGCTCGAACACTGCGGCGAAGTTTCCTTTAATGCGAATCTAATGTCGAGTTGACCTAATTCTTTTTTTCGTGTATTTTCTTTACTATGTTTGCAATTATCGAGACAGGAGGGAAGCAATATAAGGTAGAGACGGGAAAGGCGATTCAGGTAGAGAAATTGCCCGGAGATGCCGGAAGTGTTTTGAAATTCGACAAGGTTTTGCTTTTGGCGGACGAAAAGGGGGTACAGATCGGTGCCCCTTATGTTTCCGGCGCAGTAGTGGAAGCCAAGGTGTTGGGCCAGGGCAGGGGGAAAAAGAAGATTGTCTTTCGGTACCACTCAAAGACGAGATACAGAAAGAAAAAGGGGCATCGCCAGCCGTTTACCGCGGTGGAAATACAATAGAAATACAACAGAAATTAGCCCCGCCGATGGCGGGGCGAAATTTATCGCGGAATTTTTCGTGTTGTTTCAATAAAACGAATGGGGTCTACGGAGGCCCCGTTTGCTTTTATAGAAAGGTGGAGGTGGGGGTCCAGAGAGTAGTCGCCCGTGTTGCCGATTGTGCCGATTGTTTTTCCTTTCTCCACTTTGTCGCCTTCTTTTACGCTCGCGGAGTTTAAGTGCAGGTACATGGAGAAGATGCTTGCACCGTGGTCAATTACTATTGTGTTGCCGTAGTTTGAGAGGTTGCGGGTCAGGCGTACCACGCCGTCTTGAATCGTTTTTACCGGGTCGCCGCGCTTTCCATCGAGATCAACGCCCAGGTGGCGGATTTCTGTTTCGCCGGATTTTCTGATGTTTCCAAAGCCGCCCACGATGATTTGGCTTGGCAGGGGGTGGGCGAACGAGGTTTTGAAGTGTATTTCGGGCAGGGGGTCGTCGAGGATTTCGTAGAGTTTCGCGTTGTCGTTTTGAACTATTTGCGTCGCCGCTTTTTCCGGCGTCACGCCTGCTTGCACTTGCGTGTCGCTTAAGACGAGTTGGGTTACGGGAAAGTTTCGTTTTGTAATGTTTATCTTTTCTTCTTGTAAGACCTCGTTGTCTTGCAGGAGCGTGACGGAGATCGCGCCGGGCTCTTCGCGGACATCAATGCCGTAGATCGCGATGCTTTTTCGCGGATCAATGGAAACCAGCGGTATTGTTTTGTTTTTGATTTGGAGCGTTACCGCTTTTTCGTGCTCCATGGAGACCAAAAGCGCGTCGCCCTGTTCGAGGATTTTTTCGGATAATGTCATTTTCGGTTTTTGCGGTTCGGGGGCGGGCGGAGGCGGAGTTTTTGCCGTGTTTTGGATATCGGGTGTCGGTTCGATGTCCGGCATCTTTATGTTTTTTACGGGGGGCTCGAGCGAGGCGGTCCTCACCTCGTATTCGTTGGTTTGCGAACGCAGGACGTATCCTATACTTACGCTGAATATTGAAAGAATGATGATCGTGAAAATTTGCTTCATTGTGAAAATCAGATTCTGCGGCGAAAGGCGCTTTTTAGTGTTTCCTCATCCGCGAACTCTATTTCTCCTCCTGTCGGGATGCCGCGTCCCAGGCGGGTTATCAGAACACCTAGGGGCGTAAGGTCCCGTTTGATCATTTCATAGAGCATATCCGAGAGCGTGTTCGGGCTCATGGCGAGGATTACTTCTTTTATTTTTTCTTTTTCCGCGCGATGCTTTAGGCGGGCGAGCCGTTCTTTATGGCTTTCTTCCAAGAGGCCGTTTGCTCGCAGATCTCCAAGGACAAAATAGGTTCCGCCAAATTCGCGGGAACGTTCGAGGGTCAGGAGATCCGTGTCTTTTTCCACGACTGCCATGATTTCTTTTTTTCTTTCCGGGTTCGCGCAGATGGCGCAGGCCGGTCTGCCCTTCTCTTTTTGGGAAAAACATTCTGGACAGGCATCCAATTCGTTCAGGGCTTCAAGGGATCTCTGGAGCGCGTTGCGTTCTTCGGGGTTCATGGCTGCGACGTGAAATGCCAGCCGGGTCGCTGCTCTGGGGCCCAGGCCCGGGAGTTTTTTCCACGCTTCGACGAAGATTCGGATATTCGTTGGGATCATAACGGAAATAAACTATTTTTAGAAATTATCATTGCTATGATGTTCGTCGATACTTCGGAATGAGACGCGTTCCGCGTCGAATTTTAATCTTACATCTCCCAAGGGTCCGTTTCTGTGTTTTGCCACCACGATGCGCACGGTATTTTGGTCTTCGTCCGAGAGCGCTTCGTGCTTTTCCGACCCGTAGTTTTCTCTGTCTTTGCGCGCGAGAAACATCACCACGTCGGCGTCTTGCTCGAGAGATCCCGATTCTCTTAAATCCGAAAGGCGGGGAGTTTTGTCGCCTTCGCGCTTGTCCACGCCGCGGGAGAGCTGGGAGAGGGCAAGGACGGGCACGTTCATTTCGCGCGCCAGAGATTTCAGTCCGCGTGAAATTTCCGTAACCTGCTGGACCATGCCCGCCGCTTCGCTTCTTGGTTTGACGAGTTGGAGGTAATCGATTACCACCAGATCAAGGCCGTGCTCCATCTGCAGGCGGCGCGCCATAGAACGCATCTGGAGAATGGTTGGCGAGGGGGTGTCGTCAACAAAAAGTTTCAGTTCCGAGAGTTTGCCTAGAGCATGCTGGATCAGTTCAAAGTCGGTTTCATCCCGCAGGCGTCCGGTGCGCATTTTCCAGAGCGGCACCTGAGCTTCGGAGGCGATCAGACGATCCATGATCTGTTCGATGGACATTTCGATGGAGAAGATCCCCACTGAAAATCCCGCGTGAGCCGCGTGCCGCGCCATGTCGAGCGCGAGAGATGTTTTTCCGAACGAGGGGCGGGCGCCGAGGAGGATGAGGTCGGACCTTTGGAATCCGGAGAGAATAGAATCGAGTTTAGAAAATCCTGTCGGCACTCCGCGAAGCCCCCCTTCGCCTTCGTGGAGCTTTTGGAAGCGTTCAAAACTCGAGGCGAGCTCGTCTTTTACATGTACGAATTTTTGCGTTTGCGAGAGCTGGGAGATGGAGAAGATGCGTTTTTCGATGCCGTCCAGAATTTCTTCAAAATTTTCCGGATCAAACGCTTTTTCATTTATTTCCGAGGAGGCGCGGAGGAGGTCGCGGCGCACCCGTTTTTCACGCACGATGTCCGCGTAGTGCGTGATGTGCGCGGAAGAGGGAACTGATTCAATGAGATCCGACAGATATGACGCCCCGCCCACACCCTCCAGTTCGCTTTTTTCCTTCAGGCGCGCCTGGATGGTCAGGGCGTCAATGGGTTTGCCCTGTTCAAAGAGTTCGAGCGCGGCTTTGTATATTTTTTGGTGGCCCGGAGCGTAGAAGTCGTTCGGGGCGAGCGTGTCCGCGATTTTCAGGATCGCGTCTTTGTCCAGCATCAAGGCGCCGAGGACGGATGTTTCGGCTTCCAGATCTTGGGGAGGAAGTTTGAAATTTTTGTGTTCCATAGTTGCGGAATCTCTCCTTATGTTTCGAAGCACCGGGTGTCATTCGTTCGTCCCCCGGACGAACGAATCTTCCAGCGACTCTTCGCTCCCGGGCGACATTCTATCGCACAAGGTTTGTCGCCTGTTCATTCATCCCCCGGACGAATGAACCCACTACGCTCTCGACGCGCCGGCCCCTTCGGGGACCAAGCCCGGCGCGTCTGCGAGAGTTGCTTCTCAATCATAAGGAGAGATTCTTGTTCGTCTCCTATTTCTTCAAAATCAGAGGTCCGATTGGAGTGTCCTCTACCATATATCCTAGTCCTTCTATTTTTTTTCTCAATGCGTCGGCTTGGATAAAGTGTTTACTGCCTCGGGATAACTCGCGCGCGCGGGCCAGATTTTCGACATTTTTCGGGGTTTTTCGGGATTTTATGGCAAAACCAAGGGAGGCAAGGGTTTGTTGCGCAAACCGGCTTGCGGCGCGGGCGTCTTTTTTGGAAAGGAGCCACATGTTTGCGTTTGCTTCGCGCATAAGGGTAAAGAGCGCGGCCAGCGCGAGGGGGGTATTAAGGTCCGTTTCCATTGCGGCGTGGAATTCCTTCTCGGCTTTTTTTATCTGATCTCCGAAATTTTTTATTTTCGCTTTTTTTTGATTTTTTTCCACGAAGGCGAGTTTTTCCAAAAAATCCCGGATGCTTCGGATCGATTCCTTCGCGTTTTTGAGGAGTTCTTGGGAATAGTTCGCGGGGGAACGGTAGTGGTGGGAAAGAACGAGCCAGCGGAGGGAGGGCGCGTCGTTTTCTTTTAGAAATTCCCTGATGGTGATGAAGTTGCCCGTGCTTTTGGACATTTTTTGATCGTTTACGCGAAGAAGCCCGGCGTGCATCCAGATTTTTACAAACGGGGTTTTGCCGGAGGCGGCTTCCTGCTGGGCTATTTCGGCTTCGTGGTGGGGGAATTTCAGATCAAGGCCGCCGCCGTGGATGTCGTATTGGGGTCCGAAGAAATGTTCGGTGATCGCCGTGTCTTCAATATGCCAGCCGGGCCTTCCCCAGCCGAACCGATTTTTCCACGCGGGTTCGCCGTTTACGAGAGTAGGGCCACTAGCCATTAGGGTATAGCCAGTAGGGATGGGAACGAATTTCCACAAACAGAAGTCGCCTTTGTTTCTTTTTTTGTCTGCCTCGTCGATGCGCGAAACGCCGTCTTCGGCCTGCTCCACGGATCGGCGGGCGAGTTTGCCGTAGTTTTTGAATTTTTTGATGTCAAAATAAATCCCTTCTCCTTCGATTGTATATGCATATCCTTTTTTTACGAGAGTCTGAACCTGTTTTGTGATCTGAGGGATGAAATCTGAGGCGCGGGCGAGCGTATCAATTTGATTCACCCCGAGCACTTTCAGGTCTTCGCGATACCTTTTTTCAAATTTTTTTGCCAGCTCGAGCGGGTGCGTGTTTTCCTGTTTTGCTCGCGCAATGATTTTATCATCAACATCCGTGATGTTCTGGAGATACGTTATCTTCCAGCCTCGGGCGCGGAGGTAGCGGACAATGATGTCAAAAACAATCTGCGTGCGAGCATGTCCCAGGTGAGAATCGTCGTAGACCGTGGGGCCGCATACAAAGAGTTTGATAGGTTTTTTGTTTTTTCCCAATTCTTTTTTCTTACCGGAAAGAGAGTCGTGGATTAGCATACGTCATTTTTATTCACTCCAGTTCAAGATGATGTCCTGGATTACCGGCGATTCGGTTTGTGTCAGATTTGATTTGAGGCGAACTTTATACCGCAGGTAGCGAAAGTTCAAAGTTTGGTTCGGATCAATGCAGATCGGCACTCCGGGTCCCGCCGCGGGGGAGGCTTGGCCGAATATGGAACATCCTTCGCTGTAGAGGCCGTAATAGGTTTCGTTTGTGCTGTCCGGGCCGATAAATTCCCATGTGCCCGCGGTGCAGTCCGGCGGGTTTTCCGCTCCGTTCGGGCAGTTTGAGACCGCGATTTGAAAGTCGACCGATGCGTCTCCGCCCGGCTGGGTTCCGTGCCAGATGATGCTGTTCAAGACCACGCCGTTCTGCGCCTGGGTGTCGAATACGGAGGATTCCAGAAATCCCAGCGTGCTTGTGGCGCGCCAGGCGGTTTTTACCTTGTAATTGCCGGGATCGTTGAAGCGGATCCACCCCACTACATCATTCCACGCGTATCCGGAAAAGTCCCCGGTGTTACCGTCTATTTCCACGCGGTAGTTTGACGAGGCGCAGTTGTTTGTTCCGCCGTGCGAGGTCTGGTCGCAGTTAAAACTTATCCATCCGATAGCATCGCTCCATCCGTAACCAGTCAGGATTCCGGTGGCGTCTCCATTTGGGCAGGTACCGTCTGTAAAATGGGGGCCCGGACCGTTGCAGATGCCGTAGTTTGCATGAGTTGTGCAGATGTTTCGGTTTGGCTCGTGACGCGTGGTCGCGCAGTCGAGCGAAATGTCGCCGACGCTCGAACTCGCGTAGCCCTCCAGATAGGTTCCGTGCACCTGCACGCTGTGCGTGTTGTGGAAGTCCCACCAGCCGGAGATGTCGTTCCAGGCGACTTGTTCCGCCGCGACGGAAGAAATATCGGTTCCCGGATTTTCATCCGCTTTCGCTCCGAGGCGGACGAGTATCGCCGCGGATCCCGCGACAAGGAGCATGACCCAGGGCGCGAGCGTTTTCGCGAGCGGGGTTCTTGTCTGCTTTATTTTTTTGCCGCGCGGCGCGCGTTTTCTGGGCATGGGTTTATTATACGATATTATTTTTGTTTATTCGAAATATGTTATGTTTTGAAAGATGTTTCGTATGTCGGCGCGCGACTTTATGTTTTCCATGATGCCGGTGATCGCGGGCTGGGGGGAGCGAAAGTCGCCCGAATTCGGGGCTGGAAGCGCCTTGGTTGCCACAAGTCCTATCAGGTATCCTTGGTAAAATATCGGGGAGCCGGATCGGCCGCCGTAGGCGTCCGGAGGGATTTCGATAATGAGGGATATGGGCGTGTTTTGCATTTTTTTGTCTCCGGCGTAGATATCTTTTACCACCCCGTCTTTCGTGAGGAGGCGGAATTCCTCGAATGATCCGGATCCCGCCTGCTGAAAGGCGTATCCGGGCATGACGACTCTTTTTTCATTTATAATTTCGAACCATTCTTCGGGCTCGGGAATGAGGGCTGGGGCCGCGGGGAGGCGGGGATTTTCATGCGCGAAATATTTGCTTTGGTTTTTTTCGGTTATTTCCAGAATTGCGTAGTCAAGCGCGTATATTTCATCCGCCGAAAGTCCCGCGGTCTCCGGCAGGTAGGCGAGGCGCGCCCTGAAGTCGTATTGTAAGCCGGAGATTGTTTTTAAGTCGTAGTAGGGATAGGGGTAGCGTTCTTCGGGCAGGATCGGGTTTCCGGTTTTTAAGATATGCACTTTGCATTCTTTCAGTTTGAGATCCGGGTCAATATCATCCGATCCGCTTATCTTATTCGCGTATTCAAGATCCACGACGTGCCTGTTTGTTAAAATATACGTCCCTTCTTTATACGTCCCTTCGCGGATTACGACGCCGGAGCCGCGGTGCTGGGTTTTTTGAGCTGCGTTTTCAAATTCGCAGAGAAGGCCTACCACGGAGCGTAGGTCTATTGGTCCGGGTTTTACGGATTTGGGCGGGGGCGCGGGTTTCGGAGTTTCTTCCGGTTGTAGAGTTTGTAAAATTTTTTGCGGTTCCGGCGCTGGGGCGGGCGGAGTGAATTTCGGATTTTTTGAAGTCGGCTTTTGAATTTCGATCTTCGGGATCTCGGTTGCGGTCGAGGTTGCCCCGGGTATTTCGGTCTCGGTTTGGGGAGGGGGTGTTTGCGGGGCGGATACCTGAAAAAGGGCGGTGATACTCGTGATAAGGGCGGTAAAAAAGGAGATGATTTTTTGGATCATGCCTTCGCGTTATGGTTTTTGTTCGCACGAGCAGGTTTCGGCAGCTTCGCTGCCCCCTCCGGTTACCGATTTATATATTTTCGTGGTGACTTTGTTTACCACGCCCTGCTCGTCGTTTATCTCCTCTATTTCTTCGATTATTTTTTGCGTTTCTTCAAGCGTTCTTACCAGTTCTTCGGGGGCGGGGGGCTCTTCATTTTTTTGCGTATCGGGGTTTGCGGGGTCTGCGGCCGTCGCGTTGCCGGGTGCGGCAGTTTTTGAAATGCCGGATTTTATTGTTTCAATATTTTTTTCCAGCTGATCCAGGAGTTTCTGTCTGCGTTCCATGGGGGAGAAGATGACGGGTTCCATTTTTTCTTTCACGGAGGCGGGCGTGATCGCGGATATCAGGTTTCCAAGCCGAGAGAGCGCCTTTTCCCGTGCGTCTTTGGGGATGAGGTAGGTCGCGCCATATACCAGGCCCATGATGACGAGGATTTTCAGGATGCCGCGGAGCATAGTATGCTTATTGTACTATGGTTGCGGTATTGCACAACATCAGGAGCGTTTATAACGTGGGGTCCATGTTTCGCACCGCGGACGGGGCGGGCATCGAAAAGATGTATTTGTGCGGGGTAACGCCTACGCCTTTGGACAGGTTTGGTAGGCCGCGCAAGGATATGGCCAAAGTCGCGCTTGGCGCGGAGCGGAATGTTTCGTGGGAGTATTATGCCTCAACGACACGGCTTTTGGACGGACTAAAGAAGGAGGGATATTTGATTTTCGCGGTGGAGCAAGACCCTCGGTCAGTGTCGGTTTTGAGGTTCGGCCTCCAAAACGTTTCGAGGCCGAACCTCGACGCGCACATTGCGCTTGTGTTTGGCGACGAGGTGCGCGGTCTTT
This sequence comes from uncultured Candidatus Saccharibacteria bacterium, assembly GCA_964466475.1. Taxonomy (GTDB): domain Bacteria; phylum Patescibacteriota; class Minisyncoccia; order UBA6257; family GWB1-50-10; genus JAUYPG01. Next base: position 22,644 of record CAYXNB010000002.1, on the reverse strand, counting down.
CCTCGGCAATTTTGAGGCGGGCGGACACGATTTTAGAAATTCCGATGTTCGGAAAAAAGGAGTCGTTGAACGTTTCAGTTGCGTTCGGGATTGTGGCGTACCGGTTGCGGGAAAATAGATAATGGGATGAAACAGCGAATTTTTATTTTGGTAATTGGTTTGGTTGGGGTTTTGGCTTTGGTTTTTTTCTTTGCTTGGAGGCAGGGGGGCGGGCTTGGGGAGGGTGAGGCATTGGTTTCTCTCGGCGGGCATGAGTTTGTGGCAGAGGTCGCGGACACTCCGACCGCGCGGGCGCAAGGGCTTTCGGGGCGGGAATCGCTGGAAGAAGGGCGGGGGATGTTGTTTCTTTTTCCGGAGGCCGAGATACAGAGTTTTTGGATGAAGGAGATGAATTTCCCGATTGATATTATTTGGCTACGCGAGGGAAGGGTAATCGGAGTGGAGCGGAGCGCGCCCGCGCCCTTGTCTGACGCGCCGCTTTCGGCGCTTCCTTTATATACATCGCCGGGTGTTGTGGATATGGTTTTTGAGGTCATGGCCGGGACCGCGGAGCGTTTGAGCATCAAAACTGGGGATAAGTTTGTTTTGCGTTCGAAGATATCTGATACAATAGGTTCATGGCAAACATCGCAATAAACGGATTCGGACGAATCGGCAGATTATTTTTACGGGAAGCGATCGGAAACAAAAATATCAACATTGTCGCGATAAACGATTTGGGAACTCCGGAGAGTTTGGCGTATCTTTTGGAATACGATTCGGTGTACGGAAAATTCGCCGAAGCAGTCGCGGTGGAAGAGGGGAATCTGCGCGTGGGGAAGGTCGTGATCCAGTTTTTGCGCGAACCGGACCCTATGAAACTGCCGTGGAAGCGGCTCGGCGTTGACCTTGTTTTGGAATCAACCGGAGCTTTTGAATCATATGAAAAAGCGAAGGTGCATCTGATGGCCGGGGCGAGGCGGGTCATCATTACTGCTCCGGCAAAAGACGAGGACGGCACGGACGGGAAGACGGTGCTTATCGGCATCAATGACGCGGATTTGAAGGGCGCGGTTTTGACCTCAAACGGATCTTGCACCACCAATGCTTCGGCTCCGCTCATGCAGATTTTGAGCGAGGATCCGGGAATACGAAAAGCGATGCTGAACACGGTGCATGCTTATACCGCCACACAAAGCATTGTGGACAATACGGTAAAGGGAAGCGACTTCCGCCGCGGAAGGGCGGGGGCGCACAGCATTATCCCGTCTTCAACGGGCGCGGCTATTGCGGTTGGGCGAGTGTTGCCGGAGTTGCAGGGCAAGTTTGACGGCATCGCGATGCGCGTGCCTGTGATCGCGGGATCTATCGCGGACATTACTTTCGTGGCGAAGCGCAAGACCACGGCGGAGGAGGTGAACGACATTTTGCGCAGGGCGTCGAAGTCGGCGAAGTGGGAGGGAATTTTTACGACTACGGAAGATCCGGTTGTTTCTTCGGATATCGTGGGACAGAAGCACGGCGCTATTGCGGACCTTTCCTTTACCCGCGTGGTGGACGGGAACTTGGTCAAGGTGCTTTCCTGGTATGACAATGAGGCGGGGTATGTGTCTACGCTGGTGAGGCACACGGAGAAGGTTATCGGTCTTTTGTGAGGTATTGGATTTTTGTTTTTTTACTTTCACTTGTATCCTTCGGGTTTTCGGGGGTTTTGTATTTTTTAAACCGCTCCGAAACCACGAATCTTCCGAATCTACAAAGAGAACCGCTCCGAAACTACGAATTATCCGAATCTACGAAAGAGGTGGAACTGCTTTTTGTCGGGGATATTATGCTCTCAAGGAGCGTGGGAGCCGCGATGCAAAGGGAAAGTGATTTCGCGTATCCGTTTCGGTTGATAGCGGACACGCTTGCCTCTGCGGACATTACATTTGGAAACCTTGAGGGTCCTATTTCTTCGCGCGGAGCGAATCAGGGCTCGATATATTCTTTTCGCGCGGATCCGCGGGTTATCGAAGGACTTCGGCTCGCGGGGTTTGATGTTTTGTCTCTCGCGAACAATCACATTATGGACTGGGGTCAGGATGCTCTGGAGGATACGATTACGCTTTTGAAAGAAAATAATATCGCGCCCGTGGGGGCGGGGAGAAATTATGAAGAGGCGAATGAAACGAAATTTGTAGAAATTAACTCGCCTTCGGCTCGTGAAATTCGAGTTGGTTTTTTGGCATATACGAATTTGTATCCTGAGGGATTGGTTGCCGGGGAAGAGCGGCCCGGAGTGAGCGATGCGCGTTTGGAGTATGTTTTGGAACGCGTCGCGGAGGCGCGCGGGCAGGCGGATATTCTCGTAGTTTCGTATCATTGGGGCGAGGAGTACGCAACGAGTTCGAGTGTCGCACAAAGAGAAGTTGCTCGCGCGATTATAGATGCCGGGGCGGATTTGGTAGTCGGACATCATCCGCACGTGGTACAGGAAGTTGAGAAATATAAGGACGGATGGATCGCGTATAGTTTGGGGAATTTTGTGTTTGACCAGAGTTTTTCGGAAGAGACCATGCGGGGGCTCATGCTTCGCGTCTTCATTCGGGACGAAAAGGTTTCTCGGGTGGAAGAGTTGCCGATTCGGACTTCGGAAACATTCCAGCCATACGCGGAAATTCGGTAGAAATTACGTAGAAATTTATAGAAATTGATTGTTTTCTGATATACTACGTATATGGTTATATACATCGGGGCAGATCACAGGGGATTCGCGTTAAAGGAAGACATAAAACAATTTATTCAGGGGCTGGGGTACCAGGTCTATGACCTGGGGAACGCAGAGATGGATCCGGCGGATGATTATCCGGACTTTGCCTCGGCTGTGGCGGGGAAGGTGAGCAATGATTACGAAAACGCGCGGGGGATCGTGATCTGCGGCTCCGGCGTGGGGGTGGATATCGTTGCAAACAAGTTCCCGCGGGTGCGGGCTTCTTTAGTAATGACGCCCGACCAGGCGTTTGACGCGCGCAATGACGACGACGCGAACGTGCTTGCCCTGCCTGCCAACTATGTGCGCCCTGATGACGTGAAGCGGATCGTCACCACCTGGCTCGGGACGCCGTTCGCGAACGAGGAGCGGCACCGGAGAAGGAGGGATAAGATTTCAAAACTCGAGATAGAAATACAAGAAAAACCTCATTGATTTTTGTGCAAGTAATCCCTGCCATAAATTGCGGCGACGCGGAGTGTGTGAAGAAGCATTTGGAAATTCTGAACAGTATTCCCGCGGAATGGGTTCATTTTGATGTTTCGGACGGGAAGTTTACACCTGCGGTTACTTGGAATGAACCGGAGGTATTAGCCGCTAACCATTCGCCACTAGGGTCTAGGATTTCTGTTGAAGTTCATTTGATGGCGGAGAGTCCGGAGGAGTATGCGGAGCGATGGGTGAGGGCTGGGGCGAGGCGTATTATATTTCATATTGAAACCATTTTTACGAAGCCCGAATTCCCTAAGGAAATCGGATTCCGGAACGTAGAAATTGGACTCGCGGTGTTGCCTGATACCCCAGCAGAGAGGGTGTATCCGTATTTGGATCGCGTGCGGTTCGTGCAATTTCTCGCGGTTTCGCCCGGATTTTCCGGCCAGAAATTCGATGATCGCGTACTGGATAAAGTTCGCACGCTTCGAGAGCGCGACCACAATGTTATAATAGAAGTAGACGGAGGAGTCAGTGATAAAACTCTTCCTTCCATTTTTCGCGCGGGGGCGAATGTCGTCGTTTCCTCTTCTTTTTTGTGGAATCACGCGAATCCCCGGGAGGCATTTTTTTTACTTTCGCGTGTTGTCTAGATTTAACTATGGCACCTACTTCCTCTCCTGCCATTTCGGTTCCTCGGCAAGGCAATAAAATTGTTTTGCCTTCGCCCATTACTCTTTGCGTTGAGGCGTTTTTGTCATACGCTCGGCGTTTTTTCTCATTTATCTTTATCCTCGGGATACCTACGGTGTTGCTTTTCGTCCTTTTCGTCGGAGTGTTTGGTATGGCGGATGCGGAGGCTGCTCGGCTTACCCCGGGACTTCTTTTTTCTCCGGCGGTGTTTCTGGGCGTCGTGCTTTTCGGCGCTTTCGTCCTTCTTTTGCAGGCGTGGGGGGGCGCGACTTTTTTTTACGCGGTTACCTCAGAAAACGCGGAGCCGTTTTGGATATCGTACGCGCGGAGCTTCCCCAAGATAGGTTCCTTTTTTTGGATTTTTACACTGCTTTATTTTTCGCTTCTCGCGGGATTCGCATTTTTTATTCTGCCGGGGGTGTATCTCGCGGTTTGTTTCGCGTTCGCGTTTTTTACGCTTTTTGACGGCGGAGATAAGGGCCTTCACGCGCTCGCGCGCAGTTTTTTGTACGTGCGCGGAAATTGGTTTGGAGTTTTTTTCCGCCTTCTGTCCGCATTTCTTGCGGGGGCGGCGCTTTTGGTCTCGTTGCGATTTTTGCTCGTCTCCGTCCTCTCTTTCGGGCCGGCGGATATTTTCGTGAATCTTATTTCATGGATATTTTTGTATCCTCTCGGGTTTTTATATGCTTTTCGAATTTTTGTCGCCTTGCGTGACCGGAAACCCCGCGTACGCGAAGAGTTGTTGCATACCCAAATATTCGCTCTTGTCGTTTTGGCCGGCCTTGTGATCTTTGTCGCGACTCCGTTCGTTACTCTTCGCGGCGCGGCGCGTTTTGTTCCCGCTGTTACGGAAATGTTCGATGTGCGTCAGTTTTTCGCTTTTGGATTCGGCGGGGGAAAGAGCTTGGTGCGTTCCGGTCCGCGAGGGGAGGAGCTTTCCGCGTTGCAGGCGGATCGCGACCAGAAACGGCTTTCTGATATTTCGACTCTTGTGTTTGTTTTTGACGGCATTGCTTCGAGGCGTCCGAATTTTTGCGAAGGTCTTTACGGCAAGGCATTTAAATCTACGAGCGTTTCCGGCGGGGGCACCAACTGGCTCCCCGTGGACTTGCGGAAAGAAGGCGTCGAGGGTCCTATCGTAACCAATACTCCGCGAGATCCGGTGAATACTTCCCGATATCATTATGTTTTTTCCTGCTCTTCGCGCGGAACGTATGAGATCAATGTTCGTTTTGAGGATTCGAAAAACGGCTCGAGGGCGCTTACTGACGGCGGGAGCGATGATGCGGTGTACGAGGCGGGGAGCGATCTTTCTTTGATTCCTTAACTATGTCATTGCACGAAGGGCAATTAAAATCATTGGAGGAGCGGGCGGTGAGGTTGCGCGAGGTGCTGATCGAAGCGCTTCTGGAGGCCGGCTCGGGCCATTCGGCGGGACCCTTGGGGACAGCCGAAGTTTTTGCCGCTCTTTATTTTTATGTTTTGCGGCATGACCCGCGGCGGCCGGAGTGGCCGGATCGGGACCGGCTTGTGCTTTCCTGCGGACATATTTGCCCGATGCAATACGTAGCCCTTGCTTCGGCGGGATATTTTCCTATGGATGAATTAAAGACGCTTCGAAAACTCGGGAGCCGTTTGCAGGGGCATCCGCACCGCGGGGCTTTACCCGGGGTTGAGACGACCTCCGGTCCGCTTGGTTCCGGCCTTGCGCAGGCGTGCGGAATGGCACTCGCGGCGCGGCTCGACGGGAAAAAGCATCGCGTGTATTGCATTACTTCAGACGGGGAGCATCAGGAGGGGAATCACTGGGAGGCCGTGATGTTCGCGCGTCGGCACCGGCTGGGAAACCTGACCGCGATCGTCGACCGGAACTTCATCCAGATAGACGGACGAACCGAGGAGGTCATGCCTCTTGAGCCCTTCGCGGAAAAATATAAGGCGTTTGGGTGGAACGTTTTGGAAATAGACGGACATAATATCCGCGAGATCGTGGACGCCTGTCATGAGGCCGAGGCGATATATGAGGCGCCAACCGTCATCGTCGCACACACAATTCCTGGGAAGGGCGTGAGTTTTATGGAGGGAGATTTTCGCTGGCATGGGAAGCCGCCGAATAAGGACGAGGCGAAAAAGGCGATGAGGGATTTGCGGACTTTGGAAGGTAAAATTAAGAGCGAACATGAGTAAGAAAGCATATTTGAATACCAAGGCATTCACTGACACTCCGGAGATGAGGCCTACTCGGGACGGATATGGAGAAGGGTTGGTGCGCGCGGGAGAGGCGAATAAAAACGTAGTCGCGCTATGCGCTGACTTGACGGAGTCCACGCGCACCGAGGAGTTCGCGAAAAAGTTTCCGGACAGGTTTTTCGAGTGCGGGGTCGCGGAGCAGGGCATGGCGACCATTGCTTCGGGGCTTGGGATTTCGGGAAAAATTCCTTTTATCGCTTCGTACGCCACGTTTTCTCCGGGCAGGAACTGGGAGCAGATACGGACGACGATTTCATACAACGATTCAAATGTAAAAATCGCGGGGCATCATGCAGGAATTTCCGTGGGGCCGGACGGGGCCACTCACCAGGCCATAGAAGATATTGCCACCATGCGTGTTATGGCGAATATGCGGGTTGTTGTCCCTTGCGATGCTCTGGAGGCGAGGAAGGCCGTGGAGCAGGCGGCGGGCGTTTGGGGGCCGGTGTATCTGCGTTTTTCGCGCGAGAAGACCGCGGTTATCACCACGGAGGAGACGCCGTTTACCATCGGGAAGGCGGAGATATTTTTTCGCGCTCCCGCGGCAAAGGTTTTAATCATCGGGTGCGGGCCGTTATTGCACAACGCTTTGCGCGCGGCTTTGGAGTTAAAAAAGGCAGGCGTGCCTGTGGCGGTTTTGAATGTTCATACGATTAAGCCCCTGGATGAAAAGACGATTTTGTCTTTGGCGAAAAAGTGCGGGGCAGTGGTGACTGTTGAGGAGCACAGCGTGCTTGGCGGACTTGGGAGCGCGGTTGCGGAATTTCTTGCCCGAACTACACCCTTTCCCATGGAATTTATCGGCATGCAGGACACTTTTGGCGAGTCCGGCCCGCCCTTTGATCTGTGGGAAAAGTATGGAATGGGGGTTAAGGATATCGTGAAGGCGACGAAGAAGGTTTTGAAACGGAGGTAGCGCGCAGGGTGTTTTTCGGGTATAATGGGAGTGTATGCTGGATGTGATTACTTTGGGGACGGCGACCCGCGACGTGTTTATTACGGGCGAGGGCTTTACGGTGACCCGAGACCGGACTTTTCTTGAAAAATTGGGCTTTCGGTCCGAAGAGGCCGAGTGCTTTGCCATGGGCGCGAAGATGGAGATTGAGCGGCCCGTCATGACTTTGGGGGGCGGGGCCTTGAACGCGGCCTTTACTTTTGCTTCTTTCGGGTTTCGGACGGGCGCCTGTTTTAAGGTGGGAAAGGACGAGTTTGGCGAGGGAATCGCGCGTTTTGTGAAGGGTGCGGGAATTACTCCTTTTGTTTCTTTTGACACAAAAGAGGGCACGGGGTACTCAACCATTATTTTAAACAAGGACGGGGAGCGCACGGTGCTTGCCTATCGCGGGGCCTCGAGCGCGATCTCAAAAAAAGACATTCCGTTTTCCAAACTTAAGGCCAAGTGGCTTTACGTTGTTTCCGGACATCTTCCTTTCGCGCTCCTGCTTTCCCTCGTGGAGCACGGGAAGCGGGCTGGGGCGAAGATTGCTCTCGCGCCCTCGAAGTTTCATCTGAAACTGGGTTTGCGGAAACTTTCACCCGTATTTCAGAAAACCGATATCGTGTTTATGAACCGCGAAGAGGCGGCGGAGCTTACCCGCGAGGATTACGCCAAGGAAAAAAATATTTTTCGCGCTTTTGACGGGGTGGTGCCCGGGATCGCGGTAATGACAGAGGGGGGGAAGGGGTCGCTCGTTTCGGACGGCAGATATCTGTATCGCGCGGGCATTTTTTCCGGCGAGGTGAAGGACAGGACCGGAGCCGGGGATGCCTTTGGATCCGGATTTGTCGCCGGACTTTTGCAGGGCGGGGACATTCCCTACGCCTTGCGGCTCGGGACCGCAAACGCGACTTCTGTGGTGGAAGATATCGGGGCACAGGCCGGAGTGCTTACAAAAAAGCAGTTCGCGGACAAGAGATGGAAGTATCTTGATTTGGATGTAGAACCGCTGTAATCGTTCCGAAACTACGAATTATCCGAATCCACGAAATTATGAATGAAGCACACAGAAAGTTGGCTAATATTTTGCGGACGGATCAGGATTATATTTTGAAGATCGAGAGGCGCCTGGGGGAAGTTACGGGAAAGAAGGGGGTCATGGAGTCCATTGTCACGGAAAATGAGCGTGTGATTTCCGCGTCCCTGGGCCGGCTCGGGGTTTCGCCCTCCGCCCGTCCCCGTGAGATATTTTCCGCCCTCGTTGCGCGGGTGGAGGAGGACGAGGCCTATCTTTTGAAGGCGTTCGGGAATCCCGACGCTTCGCGGGCCGGGGATCTGGAGCGCGTACTTGGGACGATAGGCGAGGTTGCGGGCGTTTCAAAGGGATTTTTTTTGAAAGAAGAAAAGGCGCGGGAATTTTTGGAGACCGAGCCGCCAAAAAAGGTTTTGGAATATTTGGGGTATTCTACGGCCAAGGAAATGCTCGAGAAAGAGGATTTGCTTGAGGTATACAGCGCCCTCAGGTTTGTTGAAGACATGGAGTGGATGAACGGCGTATTTTTTAAGCAGTATGAGTCTTTAACACCCGATGATTTTGAGGAGCGGGAGATCCGTTTGCGGGTTTTGGATCAAAAGTGGGTGAAGGCCGCGGAGCATTTTTTGACTCATAAACTGCATAATATTTCGCATTTGAAGGAGATGGGGGTGGTATTCGTTATTCCCGCGACCTTCGGGATTTCGGGCGAGATACTGCGCATGACGAGTTTGATTTTTCATTATCTTTCCGAAGTGCCGTATTATTCGGACATGTTCCGGCGGATCTCCGCGGATCCGAAAACATTTTCCGCGAACTTGACCTCGCTTTTGCGCGGAGACGTGATCGAGGAGCGTCCGCCGGAGTCGGAGAAATCCCTTTGGCTCGTGGTTCAGCGATATTTGTGGAAAGACGATCCGAATGAGTGGCGCTTGTTTCAACCGCACATCAATCCGGAGGCGATTCACTGGTTGCGGGCGGAGGAGAATCTGATAGAGGTGGAGAAGAAGATGGATCATCGCGCGGACGGGCTCGCGTTTTGGCGGGATCTCGGTTTTGCCGCGGATTATTTTCGCGACGAGGACGGGAATGATATATTACTCAGTTTTGATCTTGTTGACGTTGGATTCAGTTTGGTTAAAAAGGCGGAGCGCGTGAAGTTTACTTACCATCAGCATGAGGCGCTTTGGAACAAGATTTTTATGGAGTATTTCGGGCGGGAGGAGTTGGCGCGGTATTCGCAGGAGCATTTGCTTAAGGGGTATTTTGAGGTGTAGTCGGTCGCTGTCATGGACGAAACACAAATAATAAAAGAGGATCGGGAAAGGACGGAGGAGTTGCGGATTTTTATTGCGGAAGCGCTTGAAAACACCGAGGAACTTTCCATCATTCGGATTTTGGACGCCTTGGTTGAATACGCGTATTTGATGCGGGCTTCCGATATTCACATTGATCCGGACCCAGACAAGATTCGTGTGCGGTTTCGCGTGGACGGGGTGATGCAGGAGGCCTTTTCCTTTCCCAAAGAAATTCACTCAGAAATTATTACGCGCATCAAGGTTATTTCCGGGCTTCGCACGGACGAGCATCAGGCGGCGCAGGACGGGCGGTTTCGTTTGCATATCGGCAAGCGGGGAGACGTAGATATCCGCGTTTCTATCGCGCCCACTTATTATGGCGAAAACTGCGTGATGCGTATTCTTGCCGATCAGGCAGTTGGGTTCACTCTTGACACTATCGGATTTTCAGAAAGCAACCTTGCCAAAATCCGAAAGGCGATTCACCGGCCGTTCGGCATGATCCTGGTTACCGGGCCTACGGGTGCGGGGAAGACGACTACGCTTTACGCCGTGCTCCGGGAACTGAACCGGCCAGAGGTTTCCGTGATCACCATCGAGGATCCAATAGAATATTCGATCGCGGGCATTGATCAGATCCAGGTGCACAAACAGACGAACCTTACTTTTGCCGAGGGCCTTCGTTTTATTTTACGTCAGGATCCCAACGTCATTATGGTTGGAGAAATCCGTGATAACGAGACCGCGAATATCGCCGTAAACGCGGCAATGACCGGGCATTTGCTTTTGTCGACTCTGCACACGAACGATGCGGCAACTACCCTGCCCCGCCTTTTGGATATGGGCGTCCCTCCTTTCCTCATTGCTTCGACGGTCAATGTTGCGGTTAATCAGCGACTTGTGCGGCGCATTTGCCTGGATTGCCGCAAGGAGAAACAGCTTACCGAAGATGAGTATGCGACTTTGAAAAATTTGGTTTCCGAAGACGTGCTGCAGGGACGGAAGGTGTTTTACGTTGGCGCAGGATGTGCGGCGTGCGGGCAGTCGGGATACAAGGGGAGGATCGGGATTCACGAGGTGCTTGAGGTGGACGAGGCCATACGCCAGCTTATCATGCAGCACGGCAATGCCGACCAGCTAAAGCAGGCCGCGCGGCGGGCGGGAATGCAGACCATGCTTGAGGACGGGTTTCAAAAGGCGCTTCAGGGAATTACTACCATCGAGGAAGTCCTCCGGGTTTCGCAGGAATAACTATATTATGTTTTTTTCTTCCATATCGTTGCAGGAACGGATCAATTTTGCGAGACATCTCCACTTGACGATTCAGACGGGGCTCGCGCTTGTGGACGGTCTGCGTCTTATCGAGGAGCAGGCGCAGTCACGTTTTTTCCGCTCCATTATCAGAGAACTTATCGATGATATTCAAAACGGCAAATTTCTTTCCGAGGGCCTTCGCAGGCACGCGCGTCTTTTCGGATCCTTTTTTGTCAGCGTTGTTGAGATCGGGGAAAAGAGCGGCAATCTTTCCGAAAGCTTACTTCATCTCGCGGAGGAGTTGGAAAAGAAAAAAGAACTTCATTCGAAAGTGAAGGCGGCCCTGGTTTATCCCGTCATTATTTTATTCGCCACGGTCGGTATCACTCTCTTTCTCGTGTTTTTCGTTTTACCGAAGATTCTGCCCGTTTTGAGCGATCTCCAGGTGGAGTTGCCCGCGACGACGCGTTTCCTCATCGCGTTGGTGAATTTTGCTTCGGAGTATGGCGCGTATGCCGCAGGCGGCGTCTTTCTTTTCATTGTTTTTTTACACCTTCTTTTGCGCGTGAGACGGGTGCGTTTTTTTTCCCACCTTCTTTTACTTCATGTTCCCGTTCTTTCCAAGGTTTCTTTGGGAGTTACCATGGTTGATTTTACGCGTTCGCTCGGGCTTTTGTTGCGAAGCGGAGTGAATATCATTGATGCGCTTACCATTGCCGCAGGCGGTCTGCGCAATATGTGTTATGAACGCGAAATTCTTGCCGCAGCCCAGTATGTGCGCAAGGGGGAGCAGATCGCGGAATATATGCGGCGGCGGAAACGGCGTTTTCCTCCCATGGTCATTAATTTGATTCGAGTGGGAGAGACCACCGGACATTTGGAGGAAAACCTTTTATATCTTGCCCAATTTTATGAGCGAGAAGTTGATGACAACGTAAAAAATCTTACTTCGGTTCTGGAGCCGTTCCTCCTTCTTACCATGGGGCTTTTGGTCGGATTTGTCGCGATTTCCATTATTTTGCCGATTTATAAAATTTCCACGCCAAGTTTTTAGCGGCAACTTCGAATTACGAAGCATGAATTACGAATCACGGACCGGGTTTACGCTCATAGAGGCGGTACTTGCGACTGCTCTTCTTGCCGTGCTTTTTGGTGTTGGCGGGCCATTGCTTTCAAATGCGTACGCGGATTTTTCTCTGCGTTCCGAAGGTAAGCGCTTCGTGGATCTTTTGCGAAAGGCGGAGCGGCTTTCATTTGCGAACGTCGGGGGGCGCGCGCATGGAGTTTCCATACAACCTGATTCGTTCGTGGTGTTTCGCGGCAGTTCTTATGCAGGGCGGGATGTGCGGTACGATGAAACGCATGATCGATCTTCGCTTCTGTCTTTTTCCGGCCCTTCCGAGATCGTATTTTCTCCTGTTTCCGGACTGCCTTTGGGGGCGGCGGGGTGGGTTATTTTTCGCGGCAATGAGCAGGTTGACAGCGTAAGCGTGAATGCCTATGGAGCGGTTTTTTGGTGAACATATATCGGGTGAGTCCGGTCAGGCCCTCGCGGAAGCGCTTGTGGGGATCGCGCTTCTTGCGTTGGGAATCAGTTTTGGTGTTTTTTTTGTTGTCGGGGGAGCGAGCGTGTACCAGGATCGCGTTCATACCATCCGTGCGCAGGCGCTCGCGGAAGAGGGCGCAGCCGCTGCTGCGACGCTTGTTTTTTTAGACTGGGAGGGCGCTATCGCGGGCACGTACGGACTTATTGTTTCAACAAGCTCGTGGGCGTTTCAATCTTTGCCGGATGAAGAGAGCGGATTTATACGAAGTGTTGTGATTACGGATCTTGATGATTTTCGGAAAGAAATTTTGGTGCGGGTTCTTTGGCAGGCGGATTCGGAGCGCGCGCTTTTTGTTCAGATCCCCACCATCGTAAGCCGATGGAAGGATGCTGTGGAGTCCGGCGGCGCTCCCGGGGGAGGCGAGGATTCCGGCCTTTCCGGAGATTGGCTGCACCCCGAGACCATAAGTTCCGAAGACGTATCTCCTTCGGGTCGGCAGGGAACGGACATTGCTCTTTTTAATGACCGGGCGTATATCACGACAACGCGCGCGGGCAACAGCGCCTCGTTTACAGTTTTTGACGTTAGCGATCCCGTCAATCCTTCGCAAATCGGAGAGTTTAATACCGGCGACTCTTTGAATTCGCTCGCGGTTACCTCTACATACGCGTATGTTGCTTCCCCCTCGAACTCGAAAGAGTTTATTGTTCTCGATGTTTCCAACCCTTCCGGCATTTCGGAGGCCGGGTCTCTGAATTTTTCCGGTGCTGAGGACGCGGTTTCCGTTTTTCTTTCCGGAACGCTTGCGTATGTGGGACGCAGGGCAGGGGGTGCCATTGACGAATTTGTTATTATTGACGTTTCGTCGCCTTCGAATCCTCTTGTTTTGGGGAGCGTAGATATCGGAGCCGAGGTTGGCGATGTGCACGTTTTGGGTCCGCGCGCATATCTTGCCACAAAAAAGGCGGGGGAAGAGTTTATGGTTTTTGACGTTTCGAACCCCGCATCTCCCGTTCTTTCGGGGTCGTTTTCTTTGCAGGGAGAGAGCGATTCCGGGGCCGGCAGGAGCGTGTACGCGGTTGGTCCCACCAAGATATTTTTCGGGACAAGCGCGCGGCTTTTTGTGTTAAACGCGGCTTCGAGTTCCGCTATTACGCCGTACGGATCTTATCTGGTTTCCGGAAGCGTGAATGACATTGTTGCGATCGGCAGATACGTCTTTCTCGCCACTTCGCTTTCTACTGCTGAACTTCTCGTGCTTGACGTTGGGGACCCTGAATCTATCTCTCAGATCAGTTCATTCAATTATCCGCAGGATGCGGCGGGAGTTGATTTTGAGGATAATCGGGTATACGCGGTCGTGCGGAGCAATGACGCGCTTCGTGTTATCGGACCCGGAAATTAGTTCGTTGAATTATGAGATACGGAATACGAAACATGAAAAAACGTGAAGAGCATGGTGATGGATTTACCTTATTAGAGGTGCTCTTGTATTCCGCGATTCTTTCCTTGTTTTTGGGGTCGGCGTTTTTGGTGGTGCACAATGTTCTTACTTCGAACCGCGAACTTTCTCTGCGGCACGAGATTCTCGCGAACCATGAGCTTGTGGGGGAGCGGATACATTGGATTTTTGCCCAGGCAGAAGCCATTGAGTCGCCGGCTCCCGGGGAAACTTCTTTCACCGAGTTTCGGCTGCGGACAAGCCAGGCGAGCACGAGTCCGGCGGCATTCACGTTTTTTGGCGGGGAAATTCTCCTTTCGTTCGCAAGCGGGACTCCAACACCACTTACAAACGATCGGGCGCGTGCCGCAAATTTTCGCGCGACCCATATTTCCCATTCCGAGGCGTCTTCCACCCTGGAATTTCTGCTGACGTTACAGGACCCTTCTCGCGTCTCGATTTCTTCAACTATTGTGCGCACATTTCGCTTGCCAAAGTTTTAATATGAAGATGATATACGATACATCCAAAGGAGGATTTGTCGCCATTACGAGCGCGATCATCGTACTGGCCTTTCTTTTGGGGGCCGTAGTGCTTATCGGGCAGAGTGGTTTTTCCGGATATGCGGATACCGCGGGCTTTGAGGCGAAGCGGACTGCTTTTCACGCGGCGGAAGGGTGTCTTCGGCACGCGCTTTTGCGTTTGGCCGCCGGCACGTATTCCGGTGAGGAGACGTTTTCGGCGGGGGGCGTGCCTTGTGAAATTTTGCCTATTGCGTTTGGAACGAGTACGATTACCGTACGAGCGAGTTCAACTGCTCGCGGATCGTTTGTGAATTTGGAATTAGTTGTCCACGGATATACTTTGGAGCAGATTTCATTCGCGGAGAAGGCGAGTTTTTAATGCGTAAAGCACGAAAGATGAATTTATGAGGTACGGGTGGCGAAAAACGCATAACGAAGCAGGAGGCGGATTTACTGTGTTGGAGATTGTAATTGTTTTCGCGTTTCTTGCGGTGCTTGGGGCGGGGCTTGTTGGTTTTGTGAATCCAGGCGTTCGTTTCGCAAAACTCAGGAACGATGAGCGGAGGGTTCATGTCAATTTGCTTTTAAGCGCAGTTAGCGAGAACATGTTCGATAATAAGGGGGTGTTTTTGTGCGAGGCGGGATCTTTTCCCTCAAGTTCAACCATGATATCGTCCGATGTTTCGGGGTATGATTTATTGCCCTGTGTTTTTCCAAGGCATCTTGCCAAGGTTGTTTTTGATCCAAACAATCCTTCCGCGTTTTACACAAGCACTTCGAGTTACAATCTGGGATACGCGGTTTTGCAGGACGCGGTCACCGGAAGGATTATTTTGGAGGCGCCATTCGCAGAATTGGGAGAAGACGTGTCCGCGTTTCGTTGATTGATTCTTCGGGTTTTTTTCGGTAGTATGCGTATCGTAATTTATGGACGAAAAACAAATTAAAAAAATAATTTTGGAGGTGCGGGCAGGAGCAGGAGGAGACGAGGCCGGGCTTTTTGCCGGAGACCTTGTGAATATGTACCGCAGATACGCGGAGCATCGGGGATGGAAATTTTCCATTCTTGACGCAAGCGAGAACCCGTCCGGCGGTTTTAAGACGTTAGTGGGAGAAATTTCCGGCGAAGGAGCGTATGACGAGATGAAGCACGAGTCGGGGGTGCATCGGGTGCAGAGGGTGCCGAAAACCGAGCGGCAGGGAAGGATTCATACTTCCACTGCTTCAGTTGCGGTATTGCCGTATGTGGAGCCAACCGAGGTGCGTTTGAACGAGGGGGATTTGGAAATTACTTTTTCGCGGGCAGGAGGGCCCGGAGGGCAGAACGTGAATAAGGTGGAGACCGCGGTTCGGATACTCCATAAACCCACGGGGATTGTGGTTTCTTCGCGCGAGGAGCGGAGTCAGCACGCCAACCGCGAGCGGGCCATGGGGGTTTTGCGGGCGAAACTGTATGAGGCGCAAAGGGAACAGCAGGTCGGCTCGATTGATCAGATCCGACGGGAGCAGATTGGCACCGGAGATCGTTCAGAAAAAATTCGGACTTATAACTTCCCGCAGGACAGGATTACGGACCACCGCATCGGCAAGAAGTGGGGAAATATCGAGGGGATTATGAACGGGGGGTTTGATAAGATTGTGAGGGGGTTTCGGGAGGGGGGATAACTGCGCTTGACTTCTTCTTCGTGTTTTTTATAATAATTTTATTATGAGTTTTGTGATTTACATTGTTTCAGGCATGATGATGCGCCACCCTATGGGAAGGTTAGGTTGTGCGTTGTAGCGTTCGTTACGACATAGATGTTTCAAAAGCACCTCCGGCCTTCCCGGGGTGTTTTTTTGTATTTTTTTGAAAATGGGCTGGAGATGGGTGCTTTCGTCCGATGGGGAGGAAGGCACCTCACTTCCGCACATTTACAATTTCTGGAAAGGATTTCTCTGTGTTCGTTTCTCGCCTCGTTTGTCTGGAGTGCGAGGCAAGCTTCTCCATTGAGCGGAATCGTTATTCGTGCGAGCGGTGCTTCGCTCCGCTTGCAATTGGGTACGATTTTACCGGACTGTCGTCGACTGCCGTGAAAGAGCGTCTGTTTGATACGTCACTTTCGGCGCTGGAGCGGGCCTTGCCGTTTCTGCCGATCAACGAACTTGCGGTTGGTCGTGAATCGGGCGGCACATCGCTTCACCCCGCTGACGAACTCGGTCGCGCGCTGGGCGTTCTTCCCGGTACGTTCTTTCTGAAGCTTGACTCCTCGAATCTGCCTTCCGGTTCATACAAGGATCGGGTCGTTGCCGTTGCTTTCAGCGCGGCACTTGAGCAGGGTTGGAGGGCTTTTGGTTGCGCGAGTACGGGCAATCTCGCTCGTGCCGTTGCTGCTCAGGCCCAGGCCCTCAATCTTCCCGCCTTTGTTCTTGTGCCGCGCTCGCTTGAGGCACACAAGATCCAGGCGATCACTTCGTTCGGCGGTCTCGTTATCCTGGTTGACGGGACCTACGATGATGTGAATACTCTGTGCGGGCTTATCGCTGGCGCAGAAGATGGCGGCGTGGCGTTCGTCAACGTGAATCTTCGTCCGTGGTACGCCGAGGGCGCGAAGACGATTCTCTTCGAACTTTTCGCCCAGTTTGGCGGCCGCTTGCCAGAGCACGTCGTTCTGCCTGTCGCGGGCGCAACTCTAATTCGTGGTGTTTCTCGTGCCATTCGCGATCTCGAACATTTCGGTTTGGTGGACGTCGCGTCGTGTCGACTGCACGTCGCGCAACCTTCCGGTTGTTCACCGATCGTGGATGCTATTCGGGGCGGGTTTCGCGAGATTCGTCCGGTGCGGACTCCAAAAACGATAGTGAGCGCTCTTGCTATCGGTTCGCCGGCGGATGGGCCGACGGCGGTTCGGGCGGTTCGCGAATCCGGTGGGATGGGAGTTTCTCCGTCTGACGAAGAGGTTCTCCGGGCGATGGAGGTCCTCTTTGCCACTGAGGGCATCGCGGTTGAACCAGCGGGCGGTACAACGCTTGCTGGGTACATTCGCTTGGTTCAGGAAGGCGTGATCGGCCGTGATGAACTTACGGCGGTGTGTCTAACCGGCAGAGCGGTTGGTTCGCCTGACGCTTTCACGGTGCCTCATCTGCCCGTGATCACGGAGAAACTCCATGCCGGTGTCCGGCAGTTTAGGGAAATCGCGGGTCTCTGAATACGATAAGCGCACCTTTTAGGGTGCGCTTATTTTACATTCCTTCCAACACGTTTATATCCGCCTGGAATTTTTGGGATTTATAAAACCAGTTTCGTAAGGAAGGCGAGCGTCGCGACTTCTTTATATTGCGGATCTTTTTTGTCGTAAGGTTTTTCTCTTGTATATGCCCGTTGCATCGCTTCCTCGGCGATATTCCAGCGAAGCAGGTGCGTTTCCATAGTTCGCAAGACATTTGTTTCTTCTTTTTCCGTCGTTTTTTCTTGGAAGTCCTTGATAATCGCATCTCGGACTTTTACCATCGCATCGGATCCGACTACTTCTCCTATCATGAGTGTCGCTATCTCTTCTTCCGGAAGCATTGACGCGAGGCGGGGTTGTTCAAAATCAGACACAGGGATTGTGTGATATCCGTCTATAATCACATTCATCTCTAATCCCGCTTGTATAATCGCGTTTTGTATCTCCTCCTGCTCCTCAAAAGAAATATCTTTTTGAATTATTATGGCGATATCCAGGTCGGACGACGGAACGCTGTAGCCTTTTGCCGCTGATCCAAGAAGAAGGAACCCCGGCAGCATTTTTGGGTGTTTTTGCGCGATTTTTTGAATCGCTTTTCGTAACATTTTTACATCCATTACCACTTCTTTCAGGTCAGGGTTTTCCGTGAATCCCCGCGGGAGCGTAAGGTTCGGTATTTGCATGGTAAGCTCGGTGATTTCTTTTGGCGTTATTCTGCCCTTGCGTATTTGCGCGGACAGGATTTCTATCGCTCCCGAACGAGTTGCCTTGTCGGTGCTTTGGAGGAGTTGCCGGTATGTGTCGGTATTTTCTATTATACCCGCGTCCAGAAGCGCTCCTATCATTTTTGCCGCTTTTCTTCGGACGTCTTCCTCGTTGTCTGTAAGAAGGGCGATCCATTCCGGTGTTTGAAAATTTTCTTTTGTCAGAAGATTTTTACCCGTCAATTCTGGCAGGATACTTATTGCTTTTTCTCTAATTTCTTTTTTCGGGTTTTTTAGCAGATTTTTCCATTGTCCGATTGATATCATGCCCATTTCCATCAATTCCGGAAAAGAATCTATAATGTGTTCCTGCAGAGCCGTGTCTTTCCCGGCCGCGGCTTTTCGTATTTCTTCGATGGGCAGAGTTTCTTTTGTTATTGCCCCAAGACGGAGCAGGTCGGATAATATGGAAAAGGCGGCCTCTCGAACGCTTAGCGAGGAATTTCTTGCGAGATCTCTCCACTCTTCCGTTGAAAATCGTATTTTTCCTTTTTCTATCATTCGCGGAACAATCAGCGCGGCTTCTGTCCGGATATGAGTTTTTTCGTTGTGAATTGCTTTTTCCCACGAATCCGCGTCCGCTATCCCGTATTCCATGAGGGTTGGTAAGATTTGCAGGTATTGCTGCGCCTCAAAACGGGACGCGGCCGACTCAACCGCGTTTTTCCACTCATTTAGCGGAAAGGTTTGTCTGTCAAAAATTTTTGAAGTAACGCATTCCGGCACGCACATCGCGTTTCGCGCGACCGCCGGATTTCTGATTATTTCTTCCACCTCATTCGGCGTAACGATATTTTTTTCAAGAAGCGCGGATATTTGTTCCAGCGCCTCCATGGATTCTTCGGCGCTTTCTCCCATGACGAGTTCTTTCCATTTTTCGGCGTAAGTTTTCGCGAATGTTTCGCGTTCCGGATTTTTTTGTCTTTGTTCTTTTCCGCAATCCGGCATCAGGTGCGCCGGGTAATAGAATACGATTCTTTTATTGAATGGATGTTCACCAAGGAATATTGTCATGTCGGCCGCAATCTGGTTTAAGGTTTTTTCAGGGATTTCTCCGCCTTGCTCTTGGGCCGTGCAGGCGGCAGATATTTCATAATAGAGATCTTGTCGGGTTTTTGATTCCGGCGATGTAAATATCTCCACGTTCTTCGGTACGCACGCGCTTATTTCCGCGCTTAATTCCATCAGATTCTCCGCGAGTTCTGCCGATTTTGCTCGCGTGTTTTCTTCCGGGATTTGGAACATGTGAACTTCCGGATTGAATGACATGTGTTTTATTATAGATGTTAATTTACGCCCCTTCCAATACGTTTATATCCGCCTGGAATTTTTGGGCTTTTTGGATCACCGGTTCTCCATAGACCCAGCGGTAGGTATACCACCTGCCTCCGGCGTAGTATTGGGAGGCGGCGCAGCGTTCGGCCAGGATTTGCGCGTCCGCGATGTGTTTGTTTTCATTCACGTAATTTCTGCATGATGACGAGTTTAGGGAGTCCTTGAGATAGAGGGCGGTGCCCGCAAAGGCATCAGAGTTTGACCACGGGTTCGGGGGGTTATTGCCCGTTACGCGGGCGATTTCTTTTTCATATAATTTCCACGTGGAAGGGATGAATTGTGCCGGACCCATCGCGCCTCCGTGATTGCCGTCCCGCAAAATAGGGCAGGAGACATAGGCGGCGCGGGATTCCGGATCAATGCCGAGGCGGCGAAGGAGCTCCTCGAAATAAGGGATGTCCGAGGGGCGCATGACGGTCTTTCCGGTCTGGGACATGATGGTGTTGTATTTGCACTGGCCTACGTTCCGGCCGAAGGCGGATTCCTGGTTTAAGATCGCGAGGATAAAGGCGGCGCGGACTCCGGTCGCTTTTTCCGCGAGCTTGGCGAATTCGTACGCCTTTTCAAAGGTCAGTTCTCCGCCGCCCAAAAGCTGGAAGATGCGGCTTCTGATTTGCGCCGCGGTTTCTTTGGATTTTTCCAATAGTTTCTGATATTCGGATTCTTTTCCTTTCGTGGCTTTCAACAACTGATCTTTTTCTTTTTGAGTCAGTTGGGTGGTTTGTTTCTGCCGTTCCTGGGCCTGCTTTAGATTTTCATTATCCCGTTTTTCGAGTTCGAGTTCATTTTTTTGCGCGACAAGATTTTGGCGGAGGCCCATAATCTCTTCAAGCGCCACGCGGAGATTGGTCTGCACTCTCGCTATCTCGTTCATGCCGCCGAAGAAGTCCGAGAGTTCTTTGTTTTTCAAGAGAATCTCCACAAGACCCTCCTGATCCTGTTCGTAGAGATTGCGCACGGCGGTTGTCAGGGCATCTTTATGTATTTCTATTTTTTGTTCCGTGGTCAGGATGCTTCGCTGAGTTTCCACTATGTTTTGCCCGACTTTTTCTATAGTAAGGTCAAGGGATTTGATCTGGAGATTTAGTTTATTGATTCGCGCGTTCAGGGAATTTATCTCGTTTTTCAGGGTCGTGCCCTGGGTTTTGTACTTGGTTACTTCCTTTTGCTGTTCTTCGATTTTGCGCTCCAGCTCCGCGAGTTCGGCTTCGAGTTCGGCCCGGGTTTTACCGTCCGGGGAGAGATTTTGCGCGCGTGCGGAATACGGCGAGGCGGCATTTGCGATTATTGTGAGAACGAAAAACAGAGCAGAAATTTTCTTCATGGAATTATTGTATCATGAAACCACAAAACCTCCCGAATGGGAGGTTTTGTGGTTTCAATATTTAAAAATTTAAATATGTAAAGATGTCGCTATTCCTTTTTCGTTTCTTCGGACGATTCTTTTTTCTCCTCACCTTCCTCCGCCGCCTCCGCTACGGGGGCGGGGGCTTCTTCAAACTTTTCTTCTTTGTGTTCGGAAATGGTTACGATAACGGTTTGGGGTTCTACCAGGACTTTCACCCCTTTGGGGAGTTTGAGGTCGCCCACGTGAATCGTGTCGCCGTCTTTTGCAAGGGGTTCCAGGGAGACTTCAATTTTCGGAGGGAGATTTGCGGGCAGGGCTTCGATCTCAATTTCATCCATTACCTTTACCACCATGAGGCCGAGTTTTGAGCCCGGAGCGATTCCTATGAATTCCACGGGAATGTGGGTTCTGATTTCTTCGTCCATGCGGATCTCGTGGAGATCCACGGAGAGAAATTCATCCGTTACCGGATTTTTTTGTATGCTTGCGATGAGAGTCGGGATTTTCTTTTCTTCCACCAGAGTTTCTATAATAGTATGTTCTCCCGCGGTTTTATATATTTTTTCGAAATCCTTTTTTGAAACCTCAAGATGCCTGTTTTCCTTTCCGCGTCCGTAGAGTTCCGCGGGAATCAGGCCCTTTTTGCGGAGGGATTTTACTTTTTTGCCGAGAATGGTTCGAGGGGAGGTTTGTAGTTGCATGGACGAGGATTAAGGATTAAAGATTAATGATTTAAGGCGCTTTATTTCTTTTTTGATGTTTTTGCTTTTGCGTCAATTACCTTCGGCTTTTTTTTCGCCACGCGGGTCGCTTTTTTCTCTTTTTTCTTAATCACTTTTTCCGCGCTTGCTTTTGCGGCTCGCGTTTTGAAGCGCTCGGCGCGGCCGGCGGTGTCTATCAGATTTTGCTTACCGGTATAGAAGGGGTGGCAGTTGGAGCAGATTTCAACCTGAATTTCCTTTTGGGTTGCACCCAGAGTAAAGGAATTGCCGCAGACGCATACGATGCGCGCTTCCTTATAATAAGTCGGATGAATGTCTTTTTTCATAACAAGGTGTATGGTAGATGGTTTTTTCGGATTTGACAAGAGGGTTTTGATGCATATAATAGACAATGCCCTGAAGCGGTTCTTTTTTTCTGCCCGACCGGTCTTTGAAAACTGATGTAGCAACCCCACACTTTGCTTTGCAAAGAGAGGGGTAAATAAGCCAAATTAAGTAAACAAACAAAGAGTAATAAAAGAGTTTTTTTGTCATCCCAAGATTTTTCTTGAGGATTTGATCCTGGTCCAGGACGAACGCTGGCGGCGTGGATAAGGCATGCAAGTCAAACGGGTTTGTTTCCGCAAGGAAGCAAACCAGTGGCGAACGAGTCAGTAATACCTTGGAACCTACCCTCGAGTCGGGGATAACCCGCCGAAAGGCGAGCTAATACCCGATAGTCCCGCAAGGGTAAAGGGACACTCTCTTTTAGATATTGTTTGGAATTTGACGGAGCGAATTTTGACAAGATTCGCCCGCCCTTTGGGAAGCGATATAACGGCCAAGTTCTTTGTCACTCCTCCTCGGAGTGCAGAGCACACCTTCCTCGTCGTTTCGTGAACTTGTCTCGTTATATCGCTTTCAAATTTCCAAAGAATATTTAAAAGAGAGTGTTTGCGCTTGAGGAGGGGCCTTGGTCCCATCAGCTTGTTGGTAGGGTAATGGCCTACCAAGGCAATGACGGGTAGGAGAGGTGAGAGCCTGACCTCCGACGAGGGTACTGAGACACGGACCCTACACCTACGGGTGGCCGCAGTCGAGAATATTCCACAATGGGCGAAAGCCTGATGGAGCGACGCCGCGTGCA
>CAYXNB010000001.1:163070-168144 GCA_964466475.1 uncultured Candidatus Saccharibacteria bacterium | reverse complement strand
ATGTCGCACCCGACCGGCGCGATCTGGAACGTGATTTTTTTCCACGCAATCGGGTTCGGTAAGTAATCCGGACCCAAATTGAACTCGATGACCGAGATTTGCCCGGCAAAGAGTTTTGTGTCCGGAGAGGAAACCCATATGCGCGGAAGGGATTTGTAGACAACCATGCGGTTGCCCACAACACTTTCCGCCGAAACCACGAACGTTTCCGCCTTTCCGCGGATTTCGATTTCGCGGAAGTGAGCGTACACCGAGGCGCCGGAGTCGGCACCATCGGCAATCGAGTTCACAAGGCCCATTACCGTGAGACGGACTCGAGTGTCCGCCGGAAGACCGATGTTGACGTCGTTGAAAAATATCAACCCGGACAGAAGCGCAACCGGCACCTCCGCGACGAAAACATCGTCCGCAAAGATGCGGACAATCGAAATTTCGTCTGCAGCCGAGGCCGCGAGTCCGAAGTTTTCCAAATCCATCACCGCGAGGGTGATGGCATGGGCGGAGCGGTCCGCGCCGAACGACATGATGTCGAATTCGGCGAGAATATTCCACTGCTCCGGGAGAATCGGGCGGGACGCCGTGTTTTTCGTGCCCGGCGCGCGGGTCACCACGACCTCGGCACCGAACGACACAGAGGCGAAGCCGAACAGAATCGCGAGAACGAACAGAAAACGTCGCATTTTCAATCTCCTGATTGACAAAAGTGAGCCAAAATACGGCCACCACGGCAATATCTGTCCCACTGCGAACTGAACTCAAATAACATAAAATAAAGAAAAAGTCAATACCTACAAGACAAAAATAAGAAATGGTATTATGCGGACATTATGCTTAACCAAAAAATATTTAAGTCGTACGACATCCGCGGAATATATAAAACAGAGATTACCGGGGACGCTGGGTATATCGTGGGGAAAACTATTGCCAAAATGTTTGAGGCAAAGCGGGTCGTGGTAGGCCGGGACGCGCGCCTCGGTTCGCCGGATCTCCACAAAGAACTTTTGCGCGGACTTACGTCGCAGGGAGTGGAAGTCCACGACCTCGGGCTCGTGCCGATCGAGGCAATGTACTTCGCGGTGGGCAAGTATGGATACGACGGCGGGGTAATGGTAACCGCCTCTCACAACCCCAAAGAATACGCGGGATTAAAAGTTGTAAAAAAAGGAGTGGAGATGGTTCGGGGTAAAGATATTTTGCAATACATAAACCAAAACCCGGACATTCCGGAAAAAGAACAAAAAGGAAAAGTAATCGAAAAAGATATAAAAGAAGAGCACGCGGATCACGCCCTTTCATTTATAGACATAAAAAATCTGAAGCCCCTGAAGATCGTGGTGGATGCCGGAAACGGCATGGCGGGGCAGACATTCCCGATACTAAAACAAAAACTTCCGTTCAAATTCGTGGAAATGAATTTTGAGCCAGACGGAAACTTTCCGGCCCATCCTTCAAACCCGCTTGAGCCGGAATCGCAAAAAGGAATCAGTGAGCGCGTGATAAAAGAGCGCGCGCATATGGGAGTGATTTTTGACGGAGACGCGGACCGGATGTTTTTCGTGGACGAGAAGGGAAGATTTCTCGGCTCTGACCCGACCATCTGCATGCTCGCGCGCATGATGCTGGAAAAATATCCGGGCGCGGGAATCGCGTACAGCGCGGAGTGCGGCAGAATCGTGCCGGAAAAAATAAAAGAATGGGGAGGCAGACCAATCCGCACGCCCGTAGGGTTCGTAAACGTCTCAGACGGCATGCGGCGCGAAGACGGAGTGATGGGAGGGGAATATTCGGCGCACTACTGCTTCAAGGACAATTTTTACGCGGACTCGGGGCTCATCGCTTTTCTCCTTATCGCCGAACTTGTCTCAAAAACAGGCAAGTCATTTTCCGAAATGGTCAAGGAATTTGAAATATATTTCCGCGAACCGCAGATAAATTTGGAGGTCAAAAATATTCCCGAGGTGCTGGAAAAAATAAAAGAACAATACCGGGACGGAAAACTGGATGAGTTGGACGGCATAACCGTATGGTATCCCAAATGGTGGTTTGTGGTGCGCGGTTCAAATACAGAACCCCTCCTCCGCGTGAACATAGAGGCCTCGTCAAAGGAACTGCTTGAGGACAAAAAACGCGAGATGCTGGAGTTTATCGCGGGTGTCGCGGAATAGCGTTTCATGGGACAAGGGTATAAAATACACACATGGCAAAAGAAAATAACGGAAAAAAACAGGTGAACGGCAAACCGCAAAAACAAAAAATTTTAGATGAAATACATCCGGATATTCAGCGGAGTATCTGGGTGATCGCGCTTGTCGCGTTCGCGGCAATCCTTCTTCTGGCCGCCGCGGGCAAGGCCGGACCCGCGGGCGCTTTCATGTACAAGGGTCTGCACCAACTTTTTGGCATCGGATATTATCTTTTGCCGCTGGTCGCGGTTTTTTACGTCGTGGCGCTTATCGCCCCGAACGGACGCCGCCTCTTTGGTCTTACCGCGATGGGGGGTATCGCGTTCATCATCTCCGGCCTTGGATTTCTGGACATCATTGCTCCGGAAAAGGGGGGGCTCGCGGGAACCCTGCTTGGCGCAATCGAAAAGCCGTTTGGAAACATAGCGGCTCTTGTGATTTTGGGCGGAGTGATCGTCGCCTCGTTTTTGCTAACGTTAAATCGTCCCCTGCAACTTTCAAAACTTTGGGATTCTCTGAAATCAAAACCAAAGGAACTGAAGAACAAAGAAAAAGAAGAAGAGATGAAGGTAATCCTTCCTCCGGAACCGCCGAAGATGGAGCAGAAAAAGAAAAAGGAGGAAGAAGATGAGGACGAAGAGGAAGAACAAAAAGAAAAAGAGCCCGTGATCCGCGAAAGCCACGCGGCCGCGGGAGGGGGCTTTGGGGAGGTGCGCCAGGTGGAAATTGAAAACTACGTCCTCCCTCCAATTTCACTTCTTTCAACCTCAACCGAAAAGCCGACCATCGGCGACCTGCGCGCCAACGCCAACATCATCAAACGCACCTTTGAAAGTTTCGGCATTACCGTTGAGATGGGGGAGATAAGCGTCGGCCCCTCGGTAACGCGCTATACATTAAAGCCCGCCGAAGGCATTAAACTCGCGCGCATCACCGCGCTCCATCAAGACCTCGCGCTCGCGCTTGCCGCTCATCCGATTAGAATAGAAGCCCCGATCCCGGGCAAGGCACTGGTCGGAATAGAGGTGCCAAACAAAGCCGCGGCCATCGTGCGTCTTGGTTCGCTCCTTCTATACCCCGACTTCCAAAAGGCAAGCCCGCTTACGTTTGTGATAGGCCGCGACGTGATGGGCGAGCCGATTTTCGCGGACATCGCGAAAATGCCGCACATGCTGATCGCCGGCGCAACAGGATCCGGCAAGTCCATTACTCTGCACGACCTTGTCGTATCGCTTTTGTATAAAAATTCTCCGGCAACACTGCGCTTTATCATGATTGATCCGAAGCGCGTGGAACTGACCACCTACAACGACATCCCACACCTTTTGGCGCCGGTCATTACGGACAATAAAAAAGCGATAGGAGCGCTCCGCTGGGCAACGCAGGAAATGGAACGCAGGTATCAGGTGCTCCAGGAAGCGGGCTCGCGCGACATTAAAAGTTATAACTCCAAAAACGAAGAAGACCCTCTGCCGTACATCGTCATTATCATAGACGAGTTGGCGGACCTCATGTCCACCTACGGCAGGGAGGTGGAGGGCGTCATCATCCGCCTCGCGCAAATGGCTCGCGCGACCGGTATTCACCTCATACTATCAACCCAGCGGCCCTCGGTGGAGGTCATAACCGGTCTCATCAAGGCAAACATTCCGGCGCGCATCGCGCTCCAGGTCGCGAGCCAGATCGATTCCAGGACCATACTCGATTCCGCGGGCGCGGAAAAACTGCTTGGACGCGGGGACTTGCTTTTCGTCTCCCCGGACTTTTCAAAACCAAAGCGCATCCAGGGGAGCTTTATAGAAGAACGCGAGATAAAGAAAGTCGCGGATTTTATCAGAAAGCACAACAAGGCCGTGGTGCAGGCGGAAAAGGAAGAGGCGAAAGAACAGGTGGAAGAATTTGAAGAGTTGGGCGCAAAAGCGTCCGCGAACGGAAACGGATCCTCGTTGAATTTCGAGGAGTACGCCGGAGGCGGAGATGACGCCGACGAGTTGTATGAAGAGGCGGTGGAGGTGGTGCGCCAGGCGGGCAAGGCCTCGACCTCGCTTTTGCAAAGGCGGCTGAAGGTGGGCTACGCGCGCGCGGCCCGGCTCATGGACATGATGGAAGAGCGGGGAGTAGTGGGTCCGGGCGAGGGCGCGAAGCCGAGAGAGGTTTTGCTATAGTTTGTAGATTCGGATAATTCGTAGTTTCGGAGCGGTTTATGGAAAGCGTTTCTCAAAAAATAGTGGAAGCGATGAAAAGAAAAGGGGTGTCCCTTGAGCGTCTTGAGGTCGCATCCGGAGTTTCCGAAAGGCACATTATGGCAATCATGGAGGGGAATAAAAAAAAGCTTCCGGCCGCGCCGTATTTGCGCGGATATCTGATGAAAATAGGAAGGATGCTTGATTTGGACGGCGAAGATCTGTGGAAAGAGTTCATAAACGAGGGGGCACCCGTTCGCCAATCGGGAGCGGAAGACAGACTTCCGGAAAACGCGCCGCCGCGAAAGAGAAGGGGCATAAAATTTGTTATCACGGGGGCGGGAATAATGGCGGTGGTGGGGATCATATCGCTCCAAATTTTCCGAACGGACAATCCGAAAATAAAGTTTGAAAACCTTGATGAGGAAGTAACGCAAACAAAAGAACAAATGTTCGTGGTGCGTGGAAGCGTGAGCCCCAACTTCAAGCTTACGTTGGGAGAGGAGGAGATTGTGGTGAAAGAAAAGGGGAAATTTGAAAAGGAGGTGATACTGGAGCCGGGCTTCAACACCTTGGTGTTTACGGTAAAAAAGCCGCTCGGTAAAGAGCATAAATTTCCAAAGCAGATTTTTTACGAAGAAGCGCAGGATGAAAATATCATAGAGGAGATTCCTCGATTGGCGCCCACGACTTCGGAGGTGATACAAT
>CAYXNB010000001.1:0-162970 GCA_964466475.1 uncultured Candidatus Saccharibacteria bacterium | reverse complement strand
AATATCATAGAGGAGATTCCTCGATTGGCGCCCACGACTTCGGAGGTGATACAATGACCTTATGCCCAAAGAATCAAAAAAGAAAACAGAACAAAACGAGTTAAACGATCTTCTGGAAACCCTGCAGTCGCGGTTTGGCGAGGGCGCGGTCATGCGCCTGGGGGACAGAAAAAAGATGAAGGTGCCGGCGGTCTCAACAGGATCCTTTTCTCTTGATCTCGCGCTCGGCGTAGGCGGGTTCCCAAAGGGAAGAATTGTGGAAATATACGGCCCTGAGGCAAGCGGAAAAACAACCCTTGCTCTCCACGCTGTTGCGGGCGTACAGCAGGACGGAGGCAAGGCGGCCTACATTGATGCCGAGCACGCCCTGGATCCGGAATACGCCGCCCGCATCGGAGTAAAAATAAAAGATCTGATCATATCTCAGCCCGACGACGGCGAGGAGGCGCTGAATATTTTGGAAACACTGGTGCGCTCGAACATTATCGACGTCATCGTAATTGATTCAGTGGCCGCGCTCACCCCGCGCGCGGAAATCGAGGGCGAGATGGGCGCAACCCATGTCGGCCTTCAGGCGCGCATGATGAGTCAGGCGCTCCGCAAGATCACGGCAATCGCGGACAAATCAAACACGCTTATTATTTTCATAAACCAGACCCGCATGAAGATCGGCGTTATGTGGGGCAACCCGGAAACAACCCCGGGGGGCATGGCTTTGAAGTTCTACGCCTCGGTGCGCGTGGACGTGCGCCGCATCGCGCAAATCAAAAAAGGCGAAGAAGTAATCGGGAATCGCACCAAGGCAAAAGTGGTAAAAAACAAAGTCGCCCCGCCTTTCAAAGTCGCGGAGTTCGACATCATGTACGGCGAGGGCATTTCTTACGAAGCGGATGTTTTAAACTCCGGCATCAAATACGGTGTGGTGAAAAAAGCGGGAGCGAGTTATTCCATGGAGGGGGAGAAGCTCGGCACCGGATTCGACGTAGTGCGCCAGAAACTAAAAGAGGATAAACAACTTTTGAAAGAAATAGAAAAGAAAATTTTAGAAAAAATGCAAAGCGGCGCAGAACTCCACGCGGCCGCGAGCGAAGGGTCTAGCGAAGAAGAGTAAGCGTGTAAAAATTCCGGAAAAGAAGCGCAACCACGATGGGGCCTGTACCGCCAGGCGTTGGAGTGTAAAAACTAGGGGTTGAGGTATGGCCGCTAGTCACTGGGGACGAAGCGTCAAAGTCGCCGAGCAGTTCGCCATCATCGCCCTTGGCGTAGCCAAAATCAATCACCGCGGCCCCTTCCTTTAACATTTCGGGCTTAATAAGTCCGGCCTGCCCCGTGCCGGAAATGATCAGATCCGCATCCTTCAGTATCCGCAAGTCGCTTTTTTCATCCAAAAGATAAAGCTCCCGCGTCTTGCCCTTCAGCCACTCCGCGATCGGTTTGCCGATTAAAAATCCTAGCCCCACTACCGCAATTTTTTTATCCCGTAATTCATAATCCATGCTTTGTAGTATTTCCTCCACCGTGCCGACAGGAGGGGGAAGAACGGGATTCCGGCCCGTGTAAAACGCCCCGAGCGCGCGCTCACCCAACACGTCCGCGTCTTTCTCTCGTGGAATCGCGTTTATTACATAATGCCGGTCCAAATATTTCGGTAGGGGAAGCTGGACAATCGCGCCTCCGCACGCTTTGTGCGCAGCAATCTTTCCAACTTCACGTCGTAATGTATCCTGGGAAATATGCGCAGGATAACGATATACGCGAAAATCTATCCCAAGTTCTTTTGCCGTCTTTTCCTTTTGTTTCACAAAACTCGCTGAGGCCGAATCATCTCCCACCAAAAACACGGCAAAAAACTTTTTTGGCACGGACCGCTGTTTTAATTCCGCGATGATATCTTCCGCGATTTTTTTGCCGTCAATTTTTTCCATATTTTTGTGTTTCCCACAAACGCAAAAGTTCGCGAAAAAATTCACTGCGAGAAGCATAACCGCGATCTTTGACGATTGCGTCTATTTTTTGAGATACGTCGTGCGGGAAAGAAAGGCTCATAATCCGCCTCCGTGGTTTCCATCTGTATTTTTTTACCTGGGCCATATGTATGACGTTACATTGTAATACATTGTAATACAAAGCACAAGGGAATGTGATTTTGAAGATCGGGTGCGTACGTTTTGGCAATATTGGCAGCGCATAAAAAGAAGGCATATACTGAATAGATGGAAAAAGAAATGAAGAAATGCCTGAAATGCGAAAGAGAATTCGGTATAGATGCAAATGATAACGAGTTTTACGGAAGATTCCGGGTCCCGTCCCAGACGAGATGTCCGGAATGCCGCATGATTCGGAGGCTTTTGTTTCGGAACGAGCGGACGTGGTACAGAAGGAAGTGTGATGCTACAGGAGAACAGATGCTCGCGATGTTCGCGCCCGATGTGCCCCTGAAGGTTTATAAAAATGACTACTGGAAAAGCGACGCATGGGACCCGCTCGACTATGGCAGGGACTATGATTTCAGTAAACCGTTTTTTGAACAGTTCAGTGATCTTTTCAGGGCCGTACCGCACCCGAATCTGATTCAAAAAAATGTCATAGGAAGCGAATATTCAAACAACGCCCTTAATTTGAAGAACTGCTATTTCGTTGCGAGCATAGACACTGCGGAGGACTGCATGTATTGCTTTGGGGCGGTTTTGCGTGCAAGGGAATGTCTGGACGCGCATTTGGTAAGCAATGTGGAGCTCTGCTACGAAACGATTGATTCCGAAAACTCCTCAAAACTCCGCTTTTGCGAAACATCCATAAACTGCGCCGACTCCTGGCTCCTCTATAACTGCGTAAATTGTTCGGACTGCGTGGGATGCGTTGGTTTGCGAAACAAAAGCAACTGCATATTTAACGAACAATATTCAAAAGAAGAATATAAAAAACGCGCGCAGGAACTTAATCTCGGAACGCATAAAGGGCTGGAGCAGGCGAAAAAGAGATTTGAAGAATTAAAAAGAAAAACGCCTCGCAAGTTTTCTGCAATTGTAAAATCGGAAAACGTAACCGGAGATGAAATAGCGAACAGCAGAAATCTGCGCCATTGCTTTTACGCGAAAAACGACATAGAAAATTGCCGATACGGACTTCGGTTTATGGTGGGGGTAAAGGATTCCATGGATTGTTTTATTGCATGGAACAAAAGCGAGCGCGTGTACGAGGGCATGAGCGTAAGCGGACAAGACGTGAAATGCTCCGCCTATATTTGGGGCGGATTTGACGTGGAGTATTCTCATAATTGTTTTGATTCGAACCATATTTTCGGGTGCGTGGGACTCCGAAACAAAGAATATTGCATCTTGAACAAACAATATTCAAAAGAAGAGTATGAATCCCTGGTTCCGAAAATTATCGAAGAAATGAAAAAAAGAGGGGAGTACGGAGAGTTTTTTTCGGAGAATATGAGCCCCTTTGCGTACAACGAAAGCATGGCGCAGGACTACTACCCCCTAAACGAAACAGAGGCGAAGTCAAAAGATTTTTCTTGGCGACAGATGGGAAAAAAAGAATATAAGATCACGATACCGCAAGGCGCGATTCCTGAGAATATCGAAGAGGTTTCTGAAAATATTATAAAAGAAATTTTGGAATGCGCCCACAAAGGAGAGTGCAAAGAGCAATGCGCCACCGCTTTCAAAATCATGCCACAGGAACTCGTGTTTTATAAACGCCTGGGAGTGCCGATCCCGCGCCTCTGTCCCCAGTGCCGTCACATGGAACGCGTGCGCATGAAAAACCCCCTGCAGTTATGGAATCGCGCGTGCATGAAAACGGGATGTGGAAATAAATTCGAAACCCCGTATTCGCCCGACCGCCCCGAAATCATTTACTGCGAATCGTGCTACCAAAAGGAAGCGGCATAGTTAATAGGAGAGCG
Source organism: uncultured Candidatus Saccharibacteria bacterium (assembly GCA_964466475.1). Taxonomy (GTDB): domain Bacteria; phylum Patescibacteriota; class Minisyncoccia; order UBA6257; family GWB1-50-10; genus JAUYPG01. Next base: position 159,054 of record CAYXNB010000001.1, on the reverse strand, counting down.
GGAACTTTCTGCAAAGCACAAGAACGTCTTTTCGAGCTTCTTCCGGAGTTCGTTTTTTGAGCAAGACCGCGTCAATATATTCGGCAATCATTTTCATCTCGCCCTCTTTCATGCCGCGCGTGGTGCATGAGGGACTCCCAAGTCGGAGACCCGAAGGATTCATGGGCGGCTGCGGGTCAAAGGGAATAGTATTCATATTTGTTACGATATTTGCTTTTTCAAGTTCCACTGCCGCATCTTTGCCGCCGATGCCTTTGCTCATTGTATCCATCAAAAGCAGGTGAGAGTCAGTGCCGTCTGAAACAATCCGCCAGCCAAGAACCGAAAGCGCGTCTGCTAAGGCGCGCGCGTTTTTTACAATCTGCTCCGCGTACGCCTTGAATTCCGGCTGACTTGCCTCAAAAAAAGCCTGTGCGATTCCCGCGATTTGATTCATGTGTGGCCCGCCCTGCAAACCCGGGAACACGGCCTTGTCTATTTTTTGTGAGAGTTCTTTGCGTGAAAAAACAATTGCCGAGCGCGGCCCTCGGAGCGTTTTATGTGTTGTGGTTGTAACTATATGAGCATATTCAAACGGCGAGGGATACGCTCCTCCGGCAACAAGCCCCGCAAGGTGCGACATATCAACGAATAAATACGCGCCTACCGCGTCTGCTATTTCACGAAATTTTTTCCAGTCAATGACGCGCGGATACGCGGTGTATCCCGCGATGATCATTTTTGGCATCTCGCGCTTCGCCGTTTCCATGAGTTCGTCATAGTCCAGCATTTCGGTTTCTTTTGAAACGCCGTAGGAAATCTGGTTCCAAAGGATGCCGGTCGCGCTCACCTTGTGTCCGTGCGTTAAGTGTCCGCCCATGGAAAGCGTCATGCCCATCACCTTTTCCCCGGGCGGCACAAGCGCGAGCCAGACCGCAAGATTCGCCGGAGACCCTGAATAAGGCTGGACGTTCAGTGACCACTCCTCGGACGAAAGGCCGAACAAAGAAAGCCCGCGTGAAATCGCAAGTTCTTCAAGTTCATCGACAACCGCGTTTCCCTGATAATACCTCCGGCGCGGGTACCCCTCCGCGTATTTGTTGGAAAATACCGAGCCCACGACCTCCAAGACCTCGGGCGAGGTATAGTTTTCCGACGCGATAAGATCTATGGTTTCATTCTGCCGCTTCGCTTCTTTTTCGATGAGTTCATGTAATATCCCATCTTTCATAAAAATAAAAATAAATTAAAATCCCTCATCCGACAATGAGAGTAAAAAAGAATGAAGAATACCTAGATCATACGAAAAGAGTAGCACACTCTTTATTGAGGAGGAAATAGCATGGGAACATAGGTCAAAATGAGCCCAAGTCCCACGATGATAACTACGATAATTTTCAGGGTCTTCATGGTTTTAAAATAGTCGCGCCTGCTCCTCCTTTGGTTCTTCGAATTTGAGTTCAACGCGCGCCATCTCGGGCGTATTCCTCTGCGGCACCCAAAGATATCCCTGGTCGCGAATCAAGTCAAAAATTTCTTTGGTAACCTTAACGTCCTGCAAACAATATTTTTTCAGTTCATCCATGCGGCCTTCGCGGTAATACCGGATTGCATCCAGTCCGCTGCCTGTTTTGCCGCGCTCCTGCCCCAGATTCGCCCGAGCGAGCAAGTCCAAACTGATGCGCTTGCCGTGCGTTTTTTCGATTTCTTCCAGAATATCATAATGGGGCAGGGAAGAAAGTTTAAAGTGATAATGTTTTTCCAAAACCGGCACGTCAAACCCCTTGCTGTTAAAGCCGACTATCCGCGCCTCACGGACAAGCGCGCCGAATTTCTCCAGATCGTGTTCATCAAAGGTAAAATATTCGTCCTGGTCATACGAATAGGCGCCCACAAGCGAAACCTGAAGAGCGTCAAATCTGTCCCTCCCCCCCACGTCCTGAAACGTGTTTTTTGTTTCTATATCAAATACTATCTTGTCCATATCTTTACACGTATCTATCGGCTACGGAAGAAGCCGCGTAACTTTCCGGTTTTGTTTTTGCCTCAAAGTCATGCGCGCGGATCATGCCCACGACTTCCTGGATAAGAACTTTGGTAGGGCCGTTTACCCCTACGTCCGCGTGGATTTCAAAGGTCCAGTTCGTAACACCCGATGATTTTAATTCCGTAAGAACCGCCTTTGCTACATCAAGAGAAAGTATGACTTCCTGGATAATCCGGTCCCGCAGGGTGTGAAACTGCCCCATCTCCGCGCGGCGCCAGAAATATCTGCCGCCGTTCCCCACGCGGTGGACCACGACCGCGGTTACAAAATCCGCCATCTTGCCGCGGGTCTCTTCCGAATCGCTTCCGATAATGACCTTGTATTTGTACTTCGGACTTTCGGTAATAAACCGGGCAATTTCAAAGACCACCTGCTTGGGAGTCATCTGAAGGCCGAAGGAGTTTAAAAATGTGAATGATTCGGAGGTCATGGGGCAAGTGTAGCACCCCATGAATGAAATGGTCAAAAACAAAAATGAAAATGCGGCAGAGGGAGTACCTCTGCCGCGGTGCCACTTACCGGTCATCAAGAAGGCCGGCCATGTCCTTCAGGTATTCCAGGTGCCGCTCGAGAAGGAGGGCGGCCCGGGAAACCAGGTCGGACTCGGATTTGGCGCGAGCCGAAATCTCCTCGGTCGCGCAGCCGGCCTCTTCGGAGATCTTTTGGATCTCCGAGGCGGGATCTGGCCCGGAGGCGGGGAAGATTTTCCTGATGACCGAGAAGGTATCCCCTCCGGCCCGGAGCACAGAAAGGACTGTGCGAAGGGGGGAGTTGCCCATAACCCCGTCAAGCGATGGCTCGAGCGGCGCGCCAACGCGAGACCCGTCCCAGCGCTCGTTCGCGACCACCCAGGCGGGCCGGCGAGATGAGCCAAGAAGTTGCAGGAGACCGAGTTTTTTTGCTCGGGTCATGAACGATGGGATTGTGGAGGAATGCATCCGAATCTCCGGGTGATCCCGAAGAACCACGGAAACCCCCTCGTTCAGAAGAAAGTACCCCTTCCCGGTTCGCTCGGGTCGGGCGCACCGCTCCGCCGCGTACGCGCGGAGTGCATCCCACACACGCGGCCACTCCCGGGCCGGAATGCGCCGAGGTGCTTCCGCGGTCTTCGCGGAACAGGCTCCTTCTTGAGGCGTATCCAACGGTTGCGCCTCACTATTATCCGCCTCGAGTATGTGCATCTGCATGTTGTCACTCCTTCTTTTTGGGTGAACGGATTTCGTCGTGGGTCTGGGCGCGCGAGAGGCCAAGCGCGCCTCGAGGTCTTTTTTGTTCAAAACTCCTCGGCGCACGATGGCGAGTTTGCCCAGGTCTCCGACGCGGATGCTGGAATCCCAGCAACGTCGGAGAATCTCGCCGACGATGCTTGCAAGATCGCGTTCGTCGGCAGGAGGCAGGGGCGCGTAGAGAACCTGCCACCCGTCAGATCCGCATTGAATGACGAGCGAGTGCCCGCGGTCGTCGAGGTCAATGCCGATAGTAAGGTTTTTTGGGCCGCCTTTTGCGGTCAGCGGCCCGCGACGCGCGTTTTGAAGTCCGGAGGATTCAAGTATTTTTTCGAATACCTGAATTTGGTGGATGTGCGAACTGTGCGTGTGGTTTCTCTTGTTCCCCATATTCACTCTTTCCGTGGTTGGCGGTTGAGGGGCATTGTGAAGGTGCAGGATGAAAATACAAAAAACCAGCCTAATTAGCAAGGAAGGAAAAATAGAGACAGAAGCAGCAGAGGAGTTGACGCACGTCTGAAAAAATAATAGTGTACTAGTACGATGATACGTCTGCGCGCTATGAGAAGGGAAGGAAAACAAAGAGACAAAGAGTTCAGAAACGAACTTCTTGAAACAATGCAGAGGGCGTCGCGAAGCACGGATCTTTTAAACGCGTTTTTGGAAGATATCCTGGCCCCGAGGGAATACCGGGATGTGGCAAGGCGGTTGCAAATAGTGAAAGAATTAAAAAGAGGAGTTTCGTACAGGGAAATTGCGGAGCGGCTTGGTGTAGGGATTGCCACGGTAGAGCGCGGCGCGCGCGTGCTTTCCAATAAAAACGGAGGGTTAAACAGATTGTTGTAAAAAAGCGCGTGTTTGTGAGTGGAGAAAAAGATTCTCTACTCACCAGCACGCGACATTGAATGTTCTTTGGAAATCTTCGTGCTGGAAGAAAGGAGGGGAGAGAAATGGACCTGAAAGAGGCATCGGAGTTGGAGGAGAAAGGAGCGAGATTTCCACCCAAAATCAGGAGGGCGATCCTGCTCTACGTGCATGGATTCCCTACAACTCCGTACCGCGTATTTTCCATGAAAAACGCGGAAAAGGCGGCCGAAGAAATTCGAGCCGGTGTAGAGGGGAGCCGATACGGTATCGTGGTACGAGCGACTTCCGATTATGACGGTCCAACAGCTATGGGACAGCCATACCTCTGGGCAAGATGCCCGGAAGAAGTTACCCCCGAAGCCGTAAGGCGGCTCGGGTCGTCGTATCTCATGGCTTTCGCCCCCAAGGCAACGCCGGAAACCGCGAAAGGGATCGTCGTGGGTCGGTGCGCGCACATGTACGACCGCGACACGACGGTCGTCGAGTACTATCTCGACGAAATCCGGCCCCGGGTACTGGAGCGCGTCGATCATGCCGACCCAAGATTCGGCATGATAGTTCGGAATCCGGGAAGATTTTTCCGGAACGAGCGCGGAGGGTGCGCTCATACAGGCGAGATCGTCCGGATTCTCGGGCAATATGAAAGGAGCGCAAGAGCGCTCGCGGAAAACACGCGCGCATCTGAAATCTGCCTCGAATTCACATGGCATCGAGGCAGGATAGAGTTCCACGATTTCGACCGGAGGCGGGCCTGAAAAGGCCCCCTCCACCCATTCTTATGTATCAAAATATAAAAAATTTTCTTGGATACGCGGTAAGGGAAAAAAAGAAGGAGGTGGAAAAAAGGAAAAAAAACGCGCCGCTGAAAGAGACGGAGTCTCGGGCGAGAGAATTGAAAAGAAAGCCGGGAAGATTTGCGCAAGCGCTGAAAGACGCCGAACCGGCTGCACTCATCGCCGCGATCAAGATCCAGGATCCTTCCGGAAAAAAATTGACGGAAAGAACACACCTGGAGTGCGCCAAGTTTTTTGCGAAAAGCGAGGCGGACGCCGTGGCGGTCGTAGCCGATAAAAGTTTTGGCGGAGACATTTCTCATGTGCGCGAAATACGAAGCATAGTTTCACAGCCCATTCTTCAGCTGGATTTTATTATAGACCCATATCAAATATACGAGGCCGCCCTTCTGGGCGCGGACGCGGTGCTTTTCATTGCCGCCGCGCTTCCGGCGGCGAAAATAAAGACATATATAGAGACGGCAAAAAGCGTTGGGTTGGATCATCTGGTGGAGGCGCATACGGAAAAGGAAATAGGGCGGGCGGTGGAGGCGGGAGCCGACATCGTGGGGATTAACAACCAGAACCTGAAAACGCTTCAAATGGATCTGAAGAAGACCGAAGAACTCATGCAATTTGTGCCGTCAAAAAAAATGGTAATAAGCGAATCGGGAATAAACACAAGGGAAGAGGCGGAAGATCTGGTCGCGGTGGGCGCGCGGGGAATGTTGATCGGAACTTCGATTGTTTCCGCGGAAAATCCGGAAGCAAAAATACGGGAACTGAAGGGAATTCGGGCGGTATTCTAAGGAACTCTGGTTAAAGATTTTGGGCCTTGTGTCGAAGGTAGTGGTCCATGATAACAAGCGCGGACATAGCATCCACGATGGGAACCGCTCTCGGTAACACGCATGGGTCATGCCTTCCCGACGCCTGAAGAACGACTTCCTCGTTGTCTTTGGTAACAGTGTATTGGGGTTTTCGTATGGTTGAAACGGGTTTCAGGGCGACGCGAAAATAAATCGTTTCTCCGTTCGATATGCCCCCCAAAGTTCCGCCCGCGCGGTTTGTTTTTGTTTTCGGCATTCCGGAGGGACCGATATGAAATTCGTCGTTGTGTTCGCTTCCGCGAAGCGTCGTCCCGTCGAAGCCGGATCCGATGTCAAACCCCTTGACCGCGTTAATGCTCATCATCGCCTTGCCAAGGTCTGCGGGGAGTTTGTCGAACACCGGCTCTCCAAGGCCCGGAGGAACATTTCGTATCACTCCGCGTATGATGCCGCCCAAAGAATCGCCTTCGTTTCTCGCAACCTCGATGAGCGCTATCATTTTTTCAGCCGCTCGAGGATCCGGACACCGGACGATATTGGATTCGATGGCGTCCATGGTTACCCGATTAAAGTCGGTGTCCGCGGTAACGCCCCCTACGCGCTCGACATAACTCAATATTGTGATGCCGAGTTTTTCGGCGAGATATTTTTTCGCGATCGCTCCGGCCGCCACTCTGCCGAGGGTTTCACGCGCCGAAGCCCTGCCGCTGCCCCGCCAGTCCCTGATGCCGTATTTTTTCTGAAAGGTAAAGTCCGCGTGCCCGGGGCGGTAGAGGTCTTTGAGGTGAAGATAATCTTCCGGCCTCGCGTCTTCATTGTGCGCGAGGAGCAAGATGGGGGTTCCGGAGGTTTTTCCGTCCGTAATTCCGGAAAGAAGGTGAATCTCATCTCGCTCGTTTCGGGGAGAGGTGATTTTGCTTTGGCCGGGTTTTCGCCGGTCAAGCTCTTTTTGAATTTCTTCCCGGGAAATTTCAAGACCCGGGGGGCATCCGTCAACAACCGCGCCAACGCATCCTCCGTGGGATTCCCCGAAGGTTGTCACCCTAAATACGTGTCCAAAAGTGTTTCCTGCCATGATGTTTATATTCCTAAGTGTGACTTGAGCGCCTCTTCCATGACGGATATGGGCGCCGCAAGACCGGTAAAAATCTCAAACTGAAGAACTGCTTGATGCAGGAGCATCTTGTACCCATGTAAGATATCGCACCCGGCTTTTCTGGATTTCGCGACAAACGCCGTTTCGCGGGGAGTATAGGAGATATCAAACGCAAGAAGATCGGGGTGCAGTATTCCATCCGGAACAAGCGAGTCGTCGCGGGAAATAATCTCATTCGGTATGGTATTGATAACAATATCGCTTTTTCGGATTTCGGCAAGCAGGGAAAAATCTCCTCCGCGCGCCCCCATGGAGCGGGCGAGATCTCTGGCCTTCGCCGCCGTGCGGTTTACGACGCACAAAGAAACTCCTTTTTCGCGGAGACCGAAAGCGATGGCGCGCGCCGCGCCTCCCGCGCCCAAAAGAACGGCTTTTTTGCCGGCAAGAGAGATTTTTTCTTCAAGGGCGCGCATGGCGCCCTCGCAATCCGTGTTGTATCCCGAAAGCAGTCCGCCATCGTTAAGGATTGTGTTTACCGCGCCGATCTCTTTTGCTCGGCGGTCAATTGTGTCGAGAAATTTCATAACTTCGATTTTGTGCGGCGCGGTAACGCTTGCTCCGCGAATACCAAGCGCCCGAATCCCCCGAAGCGCGTTTTGCACATTGGAAACCCGAAAGGCGAGGTAGGCGTAATCCAGGTTCGTTGCCGCGTAAGCGGCGTTGTGAATGAGGGGGGAGAGAGAGTGGGCGACAGGATCTCCGATAACGGCGCAGAGCGTTGTGCGGGAAGTCGGCTTCATGGGAATTTTTTTCGGGCAAGCGCCGCTATTTCTTCCGCGACCCTTTCCTCGCTTTTGCGGTTTGTTGAAACCGCGGCATCGCGATATTTTTCATATAAAGGCCTTCGTTCCCGCAGAATTTCCGCGATTTCTTTCCGCTTGGAAGAGTGGCGGGTGAGGGCGGGCCTTTCGGAATCATCGTTCATTCGAGAGAGAATGGTGGTAATGTTCGCGGTAAGCAGGATGAGGAACCCGCTTTTTTTTAATTCGCGCATGTTTTTTTCACGGGTTACAACTCCTCCTCCGGTCGCGATAACCGCGTTTTGCTTCCGTGCCACCCCTTGAATAACGGAGGACTCAAGGTCGCGAAAATATTCCCATCCGAAACATTGGACGAGTTCGGGAATAGTCCGCCCCGATCGTTCGGAAACAAGGCGGTCCGTGTCGAAAAAAGGCCTCTTAAGAATTTTCGCAACCCTCGTCGCGACGGCTGTTTTGCCCGTGGCGCGCATGCCGATAAGTACGATGTTCATAAAATTTTTTTCGCCCGTGCTCCGAGAGAGCGCAAGTCGGTAAAAAAAGCAGGATAGGATTTTTCGACGACTTCGGCGTTTTTAATCGTCGTGACTCCGGCGGCGCCGAGCCCCGCGATAGCGAAACTCATGGCCATGCGATGATCGTTGTGGGTGGTAATGACTGCTCCGCGGGGGCGTCCGCCCGGAATTATGAGCGCGTGGTCGTCATGAGTCGCTCGCACACCCATGGCGTTCAATTCAAGAGCCGTGGCGGTTATCCGGTCGGTTTCCTTGTGCTTCAGATGTCCGATGTTCCGTATCTTCGTTACGCCCTTCGCGAAGGCGGAGACAACAGCGAGGGTCTGAACGATGTCGGGGTAGTCGCCGAGGTCCGCCGTTATCGCGGAAAGGTGCCCGGTTCCGGTTACCGTGATCGAATTTTTTTGAGCGCGGACATCGCATCCCATTTCGCGCAAAAGCGTTAAAAAAAATGAATCGCCCTGTCTCGACTCCGGAGAAAGGCCCCGCACCGTTATGGAGCTTTTTGTAATGGCCGCGAGCGCGAAAAAATACGAACTCGAAGAGTAGTCGCCTTCGACGGCGTAATCTCTTCCGGTATACCGTTGGGAGGAGGGAACGATAAAAGAGTGGTTATCGGATCGAAAAACGGAAACGCCGAAATCCTCCATCACTCGGGCGGTAAGTTCTATGTATGGCCGCGAGTGGGGGTCTTGGACGGATATTGTTGTCGCGTGTTTCGCGAAAGGAGCGATGAAAAGAAGCGCGCTCGCGAACTGGGAGCTTATGCTCCCGCTTACCCTGATCGTGCCGCCCCTTGGCATTGATCCGAAAACCTGGAGGGGAAGCGATCTGTCGGGCCGCAGAGGCTTGGCAAGAATGCCCATCTGCGAAAGCGAGGAAAAAAGATCATGCATCGGCCGCTCGCCGAGGCGCGGAGACCCCGTAAACGTTGCTGATCCGGAAACGAGGCCGGCAACGGCCGTCAAAAATCGCATGGAAGTACCGGAGTGCCCAAGGTTAATGATGCCGCGGGGCTGTTGCAGCGATCCTCCGCCGCCGCGCACGACAAGGTCCGACCCGCGCCTTGTAATGCCGACGCCGAATTTTTTAAGAGCGTTTATGGTGCGTACGGTATCGTCGGCGAAAAGCACGTTTTTTAAAAGAGATGTACCCTGGGAAAGCGCGGCAGCGATAATGGCTCTGTGCGAAACGCTTTTGGATGGAGGCGCCGAGACGGAGCCGCCGATTGTTGATTTTGATATTTCGATATTCATGCGGGGAGCATATCAAGTAATTTTTGAAGTCCGACCTCGTAACTTTTTTCCTTAAGCCCCATAATCCGCTCATGCGCGACGCCGGTTAAAACGTCTGTTTTTCTGAAATCCTCCCGTTCTTCGATATTTGAAAGATGCACTTCTATAACGGGCACGCCGGCGTCTTCAAGGGCGTCGCGCAGGGAGTATCCGTAATGCGTAAGCGCTCCGGGGTTTATGAGAATGCCGGAAATTCTCCCGCGCGATTTTTGTATCGCGTCAATGAGGTCGCCCTCATGATTGGATTGAAAAAATTCCAAGGCAACGGATTTTCGGAGAGCGATCTCGCGGAGAGATTCCTGAATTTCTGAAAGAGTTTTTTGCCCGTACTGATCCTTGTTTCGGGAACCCAAAAGGTTCAGATTCGGGCCGTTTAAAACAAGAAGATTCATAACATAATTTCTTGTAACGCTTCCCCGATCGTCCTTTCTTCCACGTCGTTTTTAACAAGAGGAAGGCCGATGCCGCCGAGGAGCACAAGGCGGGCTTTGCCGCCGATATTTTTCTTGTCTTTTTCCATGATCTCCCTTACTTTTTTCGGGTCAACGCCGCGCACAGAAAGGGGCAGGCCGAACTTTCGAATAAGTCGTAAGGCGCGATCCGCGTCGTCGTCGGAGAGTATTTGCGCGCGGCGGCTTACGGAAATGGCAAAGGCCATGCCGAGCGCGACGGCTTCACCGTGGGTAAGACGGCTCATGATCTCTACGGCGTGGCCGAGGGTATGTCCGAAATTAAGCGCGACGCGCGTGTTTTCGGTATCAAGCGGATCTCGGGTGACCGCCCCCATTTTTATTTCCGCGCAGGAGCGCACGATCGAATTCATCTCCTCAAGAACATTGTCCGTGCGTTCCAATGTTTCAAAAAGCGGTTTATCGAGGGCAATGGCGTATTTTAAAATCTCTCCCAGACCGGATCGGATCTGTTTTTGGGGAAGGGAAGAAAGAAGGCTCGTATCAATAACCGCAAGAATGGGGTGGTGGATCAGCCCGACCATGTTCTTGTACTGGCGGACGTTTACGCCGCCCTTCCCCCCGTACGCCGAATCGACCTGCGCAAGCAGGGTTGAAGGAATCTGTACGCATTCGATTCCGCGGCGATACAATCCGGCAACCGCGGTGGCAATATCTCCGACAACCCCTCCGCCAAGGGCGACCACCGCGCCTTTTTTATCAAGATCGCGCTTTAGCATAAAGTCGAGGACGAGCATGACGTTCTTCATGCTTTTTTCCCGTTCGCCTTTAGGAAGGGCGAGAAGATGAATCGGAGCGCCCAGTTTACGGAGGGAGGCGGCGGCCTCATCGGCATACAATTTTTTCGTGGTTTCGTCGCAGAGCAAAACATAACCCGTGTGGGCGTATTCGCGAAGAAGGGAGTGGATGTCGCGGAGCAAATGGTCGCCGAAAACAAGGCGGGTTGTTTCGGATCGGGGCATTTCGTATGTTTTTTGAAGATGGATCATGATCCGTAAAATAAACGCCGCAACCGGTCGAACTCTTCCCACGTCAACTGCTGATCTGCGTCGGTAAGCGCGGTTTTCGGATCGGGATGTACCTCGACGATAAGCCCGTCGAAATCCTCGCTCCGCGCGTGCTCGAAAACGCGCGAAACGTTTTCGGCGGTGCCTCCTATATGCGAAGGGTCGAAGATCATGGGAAGTCCGGTCTTTTCGCGCATCCTCCTTGCCATCTCAAAATCGGGAAGGTTGCGGTAGCCGTAAGGATTTGAGCCGTTCGGAGAAAATCCCCTGTGGCAAAGCACCACCTGCTCTTTCTTGACGCCGCCATCGAGCGCATGCAGAACAATGCCCTCCCAGTGGCTTTCGCTCGCCCACGGCTGGTTTTTTATCATAAGGGTAACCCGTTCGTTCGCCGCAACGACCTTCGCGATCTCTCTTTGAATGTGATGGTTTTGATTGCGGGATCCGATCCAAAGGAGCAGGTTTGCGTCGGGAACTGCCTGAAAAAGGGGGTTTATGATCGCGCTCGCCTGTTCAGGTGTCAAAACTTCGGTTGCCGGAGAAACTCCGGATCGCGCCGCCTGGATAAGAAGGTCGATCCCCGCATCTCCGAGACCGTCAAAGCCGGGTTTCGTCCTTGGTTTCCAAAGGCACATGCGCATGAAGTCGATGTTTCTTTTTTTCGCCTCCCGTACGGAGGCAGAAACCTGTTCGGCGGATTCCGCGGCGCAGGGGCCGGCGATGATAAAACGTTTTTTCATAAAAATACCTTTTTCGCGTTTGTGACAAATTTTCTTATCTTGCGGACATCCGGAACTCCGCGGGATTCGATGCCGCCCGCGACATCAACGGCAAAGGGCCGAACTTTGCGAAGAACGCCGGAAACATTTTCGGGCGTAAGGCCGCCGGCAAGAAAAATCGGACGGAGGAGGGCGGCGGCCCGGGCGTCCTCGGTCTGAACCATGGGACCCTCTCCCTGGGAAGTGCGGTCCAGAAGAAAGTAATCCGGAGAATAAAGGGAAATTTGATCCGGAGAGTGAATGGCTTTGATAACAGGAAGAGAAAGCGCCGCAAGATATTCGGGGCTTTCTCGGCCATGGAGCTGGACAAAGTCCAGACGGAGGGCATTCGCGGCCTCCGCGATAAAGGAAGGGCGCGCGTCCCGGAATACTCCCACGATCCGCGCTCTTCCATTGACGGCAACGGCGATTTCCGCGGCGCGTTGAAAGGAAATAAAGCGGCGGGAATCTGGAACAAAATTAAAACCGAGAAAATCGGCGCCTGCCTCGACCGCCCCAAGGGCAGACTCAAGAGTCCGTATGCCGCATATTTTTACCTGTGCGTTCATATGTATTTTCGGGTTTCCCGGACAAGTGTCTCCAGAACGGATTTCGCGCTTCCGTTGTCGATGGACGCTTCCGCGAGTCTGATGCCCTCGTGTATATCCCGCGCCGATCCGGCGGTATATAGGACAAGGGCGCTGTTGAAAACGACAATGTCCCGTTTTCCGTCCTTTGTTCCGGAAAGTATGTCTTCGATGATTTCGGCGTTCCGCTCCGCGCCCCCTCCCTGAAATTCTTCGCGGGAAGCTGGCGCGAAGCCATGGGTTTTCGGGTCGATCTCGATCCGGCGGGACGAATCGTTTTTAATTTCAAAAACAATATTGTTTGAAGAAGTGCTCGCCTCGTCGAGTCCGTCTTCGCTTGAGACGATGAGAAGGTGTTTGTAGCGTAATGTTTTTGCTGCGTCCGCAAGCGTTCGGGCGAGTTCCGGATTGGGTACGCCGACAACCTGCCGCTCGGGAGAGGCGGGGTTAAGGAAGGGTCCGAGAAAATTGAATATTGTCCGGACTCCGAGATCTTTTCGGACGGCGGCGATGTGTTTCATGGCGGGATGAAACAGCGGGGCAAAGAGGAAAACCATGCCGACGTTGCGAAAAACTTCTTCGGCCTGACGCGGCGACAGTTGAATGTGAACACCCAGTTGTTCAAGAACGTCGGCGCTTCCGCATTTGCTGCTCACGGCGCGGTTGCCGTGTTTTACAACGCGCGCTCCTGCGCCGGCGGAAACGAACGCGGCCGCGGTGGAAATATTAAAGGTCCCGCTTCCGTCTCCTCCGGTGCCGCACGCGTCAACAGCATCGGGGGAGGTAATGCGGACCATGTGGTCGCGCATTGCGGAAATAAAGGCGGCAATCTCGTCCGGAGACTCTCTCTTGGCGCGAAGAGCGGTTAAAAAGGCCGCGATCTGGACAGGAGAAACGCGGCCGCCGATAACCTCGTCGAGAAAGAATCGGACCTCCTCCTGGGAAATATCTTTTTTTTCAAGAATGTGATTTATGATGCGCGCGATGTTGGTCATGATTGCAGAAAATTTTCTAAAATCCGCTTTCCGCCGTCCGTGGCAAAGGATTCGGGATGAAACTGGACCCCCTCCATCGGATGCATTGTGTGTCGCAAACCCATAATTTCGCCGGTATCGAGGGAGCGGGCGGTGATTATGAAGCACTCCGGCAAAGAATTTTTTTCAACAACAAGGGAATGATATCGCATCACCTCGGTATGGTCCGGCAGGCCGCGGAAAACTCCGGAGCCGTCATGCTCTATAATACTCGTTTTCCCGTGCATGGGTCGAGCGGCGGAGACGACTCTTCCGCCGAAATGATGGGCCATGCCCTGCATTCCCAAACAAACTCCTAAAATGGGAATTGTTGATCCGAAACGGGAAAAAACATCTGCGCATACGCCGAAGTAGGCCGGATCCGCGGGATTCCCCGGACCCGGGGAAATAATTATCCGGTCGTATTGTTTTTTTTCTATTTCATCCGCGGATATCTCGTTGTTGCGAAATACGTCCAGCGTGAATTCCTTGCCCGAATTAGAAAGAATCTCGCCGATGTATTGGTAGAGGTTGAAGGTAAAGGAGTCGTAATTGTCTAAAATGAGGATTTTCATGATGTAAGCGCCTGCGCCATCGCCGCGGCCTTTCTTCGTATCTCGTCATATTCTTTTTCCGGAATAGAGTCGTACACGATGCCGCTGCTCGTCTGGGTGTACGCGTACGAATCGGAAATAAAAAGCGAGCGTAACGCAATGGCGAGGGAACAATCTCCGGTAAAGCCGAAATAGCCGACGCCGCCGCCATACGGGCCGCGCGCTTCCGGTTCGTTGGAATCGATAATTTTCATGGTCTCCACCTTCGGAGTGCCGCAGACCGTTCCCATGGGGAAATTACTGGCAAAAGCAGAAAACATGTCTTCCTCCGGGCGGATGAGCGCGGTGATTTCGCTTGAGATATGCTGGACATGGCTGAATTTCGTGATGTTCATAAGGTTTCGGACTTGAACCGTGCCGAACTTCGCGACCCTGCCCATGTCGTTCCGGTGAAGGTCAACCAGCATGGCGTGTTCGGCCCGCTCCTTGGGATCGTGAAACAGGGTGCGGGCGAGCATATCGTCTTCTTGCCGGTCCTTGCCTCTGCGGATCGTCCCGGCGGTCGGCTTGGAAGTCATCTCCCCCCCGCGGAGAGAAAAGAGAAGTTCGGGGCTTGCACCGATAATTTTTTTCTCTCTGAACTTAACGTAGTACATAAACGGAGAAGGATTCACCTTTCGCAAACTTTCGTACGCGAGAAGCGGATCGCCGCTTACGCGGTATTCGGTTTTAAATCCGACCTCGCACTGAAAAGTGTTTCCGGCTTTGATGTGCTCTTGGACGCTGCGGACGATCTTGGCGTGCTCGTCTTTGGTGAGGCCGTGCCGTATGAAATCCGCCCGAAACGCCCGTGTTTCCGGAGTTGCCCGAAGAGCTTTTCTGCAAAATTCACTCCTGTCTGTTCCGTGATGAAAGTAAAAGATTTCGTTCGTGAGTCTGTCGAAAATGAGCCCGTCAACATAGACGCCGAACATGAACTGATCGAAAAGGCCGTGAATTTTAACGTTCATCGCGGGATCGAAATAATTTGCCGCCTCGTAACTCAGATAGCCGACCATTCCTCCGGCATATGTTCTCGCGCTTGTTTTAGGCGGCATGAGGGAACGGAGGGCGAAATAGGGGTTTTGGACCGCATGCGCCTCTCCGTCGATGAACAGGTTTTCTCCCCGCGCGGAAAGTGTGTGAATGGGATCGAACCCGGCAATTGAATAGCGGGAATCCCGTCCCTCCTCGCCCAGGGGCTCGAAAAGAAAGCAAGTGGCGGACTCGCGCTCGATCGCCCGGAACAGGGAATAAAAATCCGTGTCCTCGGCGATTTTCAGAAAAACCGGATTCTGGAGCGGGGGGAGTATGGTGGAAAAGTTTTTCATGTTTGTGTATGCCCGTAAAACAAAAAATCCCTTGCAAGATCAAACAAAAAGATCTTTACAAGGGCCGAAAAGGCGGTGCCACCTTGCGCTGTTTTCCCGTGAACGCGCGGAGAAAAGGGAAAACCTTATTCATGACGTGCTCCGAAATGTGTTTCGACACACGTTGCGGACTTATACGGTTTCGCCTCCGGCCCGAGTTCTCGGACAGCTCCCTGGCTCCAAACGCACCAGATCAATGCTTTTATGTATTCAGTTGAGTTCACAATATACCATGGGGCGGTTAAATTGACAAGAGGGCGAGTGGATGAGTACGATAACCGGCAAGGAGGCGCAAAAAGGCTCATGATAAAAAAAACGGGAACAATCCTGGATGAGATTGTAAAAAATAAGGAGCGCGAAGTGGCGAGGGCGAAAAAGCGCGCGCCCCTGTCTTTTTCCGTGGCACGGGCGGAGCGAAAAACCGCGGTGCTGGATTTTGCGAAAGCGGTGGGGAGCGGAAGGGGACTGCGTCTGATAGCGGAAATAAAAAAAGCGTCTCCGTCCGCCGGAACCATTGATACGGATTTTAATCACAAAAAGATAGCGAGGGAGTATGAGGACTCCGGACTTGTCGACGCCATCTCAATTCTCACGGAAAGCAAGTATTTTCAGGGCGGACTGGATTTTATAAAAGAAATAAAAGCAATAACAACCGTTCCTCTTTTGCGGAAAGATTTTATATTCGATGAATACCAAATTTACGAATCATATTGCGCGGAAGCGGACGCGCTCCTCTTGATCGTCGCCGCGCTGGAATATGAACAATTGAAGCATTTATTGGAAATTACGCGCTCTCTGGGCATGAGCGCGCTTGTGGAAGCGCACTCGCGCGAGGAAATAGAGCAGGCGGTAAAAGCGGGAGCAAGCATAATCGGCATTAACGCGAGAGATCTCAAAACATTTGAAATCCATGGGGAAAGATTTTCGGAATTGGCGAAATACATTCCAAAGGGTATTATAAAAATAGCGGAGTCCGGTTTGGAAAAAGCCGAAGATGTGCGGGCGGCGCGGAGCGCGGGCGCGGACGCCGTGCTTGTCGGCACTTCGATTATGAAGGCGAAAAACAAAAAGGAAAAAATTCGCGATTTGATAAGCGGCGTGAATATATGAACAAGCAAATATTTAAAACCGCATACGACGCCGACCCGGGCGGGCATTTCGGGGAATTCGGAGGGAGATATGTTCCGGAAATGTTGGTGCCCGCGCTTGAAGAGCTGGAGAAAGCGTATGAAGAAGCAAAAGCGGATCCGGGATTTGCGGACCTGCTTGAAGAAGCGTACAAAAATTACGCCGGGAGGCCGACACCCCTTTGCTTCGCGGAAAATCTGACGAAAAAACTGGGAGGAGCGAAAATCTATTTGAAGTTTGAGGGATTGGCGCATACCGGAGCGCACAAGATAAACCACTGCCTGGGGCAGGCGCTTCTCGCGAAACGAATGGGAAAGAAGCGCCTTATCGCCGAAACCGGAGCGGGCCAGCACGGACTCGCGACCGCGACCGTTGCCGCGAAATTCGGATTTGAATGCACGGTGTACATGGGCGCGGTTGACGTGGATCGGCAGAGGCCGAACGTGTTTTGGATGGAGCGTCTCGGGGCGAAAGTAATACCCGTGCGGCACGGCACCGCGCGCCTGAAGGACGCGGTAACCGCCGCGCTTCAGGACTGGATCGAGAACGTGGACGATTCGTATTATCTGCTGGGATCCGCGCTGGGGCCGCATCCATATCCCTCCATGGTGCGGGATTTCCAGAATGTAATCGGGCTGGAGGTAAAAGAAGAGATAAAAAAACGCGAAGGGCGGCTGCCGGACGCGTTGGTTGCCTGCGTCGGCGGCGGGAGCAATGCCATCGGGCTTTTTAACGCTTTTTTGGATGACCCGGGCGTTGAATTGGTGGGGGTCGAGGCGGGCGGCCGCGGAGTGGAAAAGGCGGGAGATCACGCGGCGCGCCTGCAAGGGAAGGAAAAGATCGGCGTGGTGGAGGGATACAAGTCGTTTTTTTTGCAGGACGAGGACGGGAATATTCAGGACACGCACAGCGTATCCGCAGGTCTGGATTACGCGGGTATCGGGCCGGAACACGCGCTTCTTTTTACGAAAGGCAGAGTCCGGTACGCGTACGCGACAGACGACGAGGTGATAAACGCGTTTCAGATGCTGGCGCGAACCGAAGGTATCTTCCCCGCGCTGGAATCCGCCCACGCGGTTGCCGAGGCGATAAAGATCGCGCCAACACTGGGAAATGAAAAAATACTGGTGATAAACATCTCGGGTCGCGGAGACAAAGATCTTTTTATCGTGGGAGAGCGTTTGGGAGGAGAGGAGTGGAAGAGGTATCTGGAGGGTCAGGCAAAAGCATTGTAAAAAACATGGGAACCATTAAGGAACAGCTGGAAAAAATAAAAAGCGAAAATCGTCTTGGACTCATGACCCACGCCGTTTTGGGATATCCGGGAATTCGGGAAAGCGAAGATATTATTCGGACGCTGGCATCGTCCGGATCGGATTTTATCGAACTGCAGATTCCGTTTTCCGACCCCGTGGCGGACGGCCCCACGCTTATGCGCGCGAATCAGGAGGCGATACGAAAAGGCGCGCGGGTTGCGGGCGCGTTTGAGGTAATGTCAAAGATCAGCCGGGAAGTCGGGATCCCGCTTCTTTTCATGACGTATTTTAATATTGTGTTCCGTTACGGAGTAAAAAAATTTTGTGAAGCGGCGAAAAAGTCCGGTTGCGCGGGACTCATCGTGCCGGATGCGCCGATCGAAGAAGAGGAGAAGGAAGGATTTATAAAAGCGGCGGGGGAAGAGGGCCTGCCGGTAATACGGGTATTTTCTCCCGCGTCCACGGAAAAAAGATACAAAGTAAACGCGCCGTACGCAGAGGGGTTTACCTATTTCGCAAGCCGCAAGGGAACTACCGGAGCGCGGGCGGGCCTGCCCGAAGACCTGGAGCGCCACCTGAAAAATCTGCGATCCGTAATTGACCTGCCGGTTGCCGTTGGATTCGGCATCTCCAGCCCGGAACAGGTACGTTTTTTAAAGGGTAGGGCGGAAATAGCGGTGGTGGGAAGCGCGCTTTTGAACGCGTATGAAAATGCGGGAAATAATACGGACGCGGTCGCGAAACTGACCGCCTCGCTTCGCGCCGCCTGCGAGGACTAAGAAAAAGCCGGCCAATGAGCGAGTGGCCGGCAGAGAAAAGTGGCTGTCGTAGAATGGGCGCGGCTACAGGTTTCCGATAAAGAGAAACCCATGCCGCGTCTGCCCGTCGCGGATTTCAAGCGACGAGGCAAACCATCTGTTCACCTCCCAATCCCGGGATTCCGGGATTTTCGGATACAGGCAGACGGAGTACCGCTCGCGAATTACGAAGGTCTCGGGATGAATGTCGTCTTCGGGAACAAGCAACTTCCCGAAGGGACGAAGTTGTGGAGAAAGAGTCGGGTTTTGCGGCGAGGGGTAGATCTTCCGGTCCCGGACAATGGATCGCCCGAGGCAAAACATCACCGGGTTTTGAGTAGTGAATCCGAGAACACGGAGAGAGGCGGGCCGCGAGGACACGGCATACTCCATGAGCGCCCGGGAAAACCCGCGACCCTGCACCGAGGAATCAAGGACGATCCCGTGGAGGTACAAAGAGCCGACTTCCCAAAGATGGCGCGTGGAGGCAAATCCGAGAACCGAGGACTGGTTATGAAGAACAAAGAGGCCATCCGCTTCCACGACGTGATTGCGGACGCCGTCTTCGCTTTTTTCTTCGAACGGAACCCCGAACCCCTTCGCGGCAACTCTATGGAATTCCGCGAAGAGGCGATCCCGATGCTCCGGCGAAAGAGCAGGATCCGAAAAGAACTCGCGCGGATTCAGGATTCGGGAGATGGCCGTTCCGTCAAAAACGGCCTGGCCGGAAACGGACGGAAAAAGGGGGGAGCGCATAACGCCCTCCTTCCGGTGAGAGTAAAGTCTGTAAGCAGAGTGCAATAAAAAGAAAATAAAAACAAGAAAGCGGACGACCCTGTGGGTCGTCCGCGTTGTGCGTTGTTGAGTGGTGGTCAGCGCACCGGTTTTGGTCGGGCAAGTGCCATGACAATGACAACCCCGGCAATGGCAAGCCCGATTCCCAGGAAATGCGCCTGAGAAAGCCTTACTTCTGTTTTGAGAAGGGACAGGGGGAGGAGTCCCAAAGCAAGAGCAGAAATAGGGCGTAGACTTTTGATGCTTTCGACAAGAGGAAATCCAACGACATCAATCGCCCGCGCGAAAATGATGCCGCCGATGGCTGTGGGAACGATGCCTAAATAGGCAAGGGCAAGAATCTCCTCGATCACGGGCATGCTCGGCAGCGGAGCGGGATCGAGCACAATCCAGACAGCGCCCGCAAAGGCGGAGATGATTTGCACGGATCGCATCGCCTGAGTTCCGTCCACCTTGTGATCGCGGGAGTATTTGTGCCGTAAAAGTGAGAACCCGCAATCCAGCAGAATGGTCGCGGCCATGAAGATCGTTACCCGATCAAAGACCGAGACTCCCTGCGTTGCGAAAAGGTTTCCTTTATAGACAAGGATCCCCGCGGGAGTAAGAAGCGCTCCGACAACATACCAGGACCATCGCTCGCACTTGTGCCCCAGGAACACGCGGGCAGCAAAGGTGTTAAGAAGAGGGTTCGCGAGTTGGAGTACGAGGACCGTGAGAACAACGCCCTCTTGATCCGCCTTAAGGGACGACAGCAGAAAGAAAAAACTCCCCACATAGCATCCTGACGCCAGCAGCAGAAGTGGTAATCCCCCGGCGTGAAGCGAATCTCTCCATGAACGAAAAGAAGAGAGGGGAGAGATGCTTTTTCGGGAAAGGCTCGTCGGAAACAAGAACGAGCCAAAAACCGCGAAAAGGGAGAACAGAAGGAACGCCAGGCTGATTGGGAGCCGATCGGCGCCGTTCGTGTACGCAAGATACGCACTCGACGCGATGACGACCCCGAAGAAGACGAGGACCGTGTGCAGGGTTCGTTGCGCGGCAGTATTCATCTGGAAACCTCCTGGTTCAGAAAAGAACGGGTGCTCGGAAGGAATCTGGCTCCAGTTATATCTTCCCCTCAGAAAAAAAGCAAATATTGCAAAAACAGGAGAAAAAGGAGTATAACATGACGAGGACACTGGCTGGCCACGACACCAGACTATGAAAGGAGACGTCATGAACGCGGCCCCTACGATCCAGTTTCGGCGGGATCCCTCGGATCCTATTGAGGTGGCCCGAGCGTATCTCTGGAAAAAGAACCCCGCGCAGGCGATCCCGCTTCTTGAGCGGGCGCTTGCGGAAAACCCCGATGATGGTGAAGCGCATCACCTTCTGGGATGCGCGCTCATCCAAACAGGGAATATGGAGGATGCGCGAGCACATCTCCAAAAATCTCTGGACCAGAATCCGGAAAACCTGATCGCGCGCCTGGACCTAATGCGTGTGGCGCGCGCGTAAGGAGGAAGGCGTGGACGGAAAAACAAGGCGAGAAATCGCCAAAACGCACCTCGAAAACAGGAAATGGGATCTCGCGATCCCGGTAATCCTCGAGGTGCTCGAAGAAAATCCCGAGGATTCCGTGATGTGGCACGGCCTGGGACTCGCCTACTGGCAGAAGGGGGAAAAGGGGGAAGCCGTAGAACCGCTGAAGGCGGCAATGCGGCACTCCTCGGTGCCGCACCTCCCTGCGCACACGCTGGGACTCCTCTACCAGGACGGAGGGCGATGGAATTACGCCGTGGTACTACTCGAGTTCGCCGCAAGTACGGAGAATTTCGAGGAGCGCGAAAGAATACTCCAGGACCTCGGGCGTGTCCGCGGAACGCATCCCGGACCCGCTGGTGAAGATTACCCGCAAATTCTGCGGGAGCACGGGGTGCCGAACGTTGACGAAGCGCTCATTCGGATGGCGCGCATGGAAGCCTGGCTCGGCAGGTCAAAGAGCGCGCTGAAGATCATGGAGGAAATCAGAAGCCCGAATGCGTCGGCGCTCTGCGAAGCCGCATCGTACTGCATGAGGACGAAGCGATACGCAGAGGCGAATGAGTTCGCGGATCGCGCCCTGCGGGCGGATCCCGGGTTGTTCTCCGCCCGGTTCTTAAAGGGGATGGTGTGCGCCCAGATCGGAAGTCTCCGGGAAGCGGCGGAGCATTTCGAGAAAGCGCTCGAAATTGATCCGTCCGCAAAAAACATGGTGGCGCCGCTCCTGCAGCAGGTGCGGGAACTCGCCGCCGTAACCGAGTAACATATGCGCAAAAGCCTCCTTGCGAAAGCGAGGGGGCTTTGTTGTATTCCAAAGAATAAGGTGATTATAATGTTCCCAGAGTTCGACCCGGAAAAACGGAAAGGAGAGAGGAAATGCGAAACCGGCTGAGGGATCTTTCGGAGCTGGGTCGGGTATTCAGAAAAATCGACCCGCTTTTCGTGCATCTGCTCGCTCGCCGTGGAGACGCGGTAGTTCAGGTTGATAGAGCGAAGAGGGCAAAGGATGAGCCGGACCCCATTCGCAGGCCTGAAGTGGAGGAGAGGCGGATACAAGAGATCCGGAAGGAAGCCGATCGACTCGGAGTAGATTCGGATTTCGCGGCCGGTCTGATGCGCATGATTATTGAAAAGTCATGCGCCGACCAGGAGCGGATGCGAGAATCCGGACCTCCGGAACCGGAAGTCGTGGACGACCTGCTTTGGCGGGGAGGTCTGCGGCAAAACCTGTTGCGCCTCACCGAGGCCGCGGCCCCATCTTACGAAGAGGGGTACGGAGGAGTCGCGACGCAAACGCACAGAAATTTCGAGGAGCGGATGATAAGGAGCGTGCTTCTGCACGACCTTTCCAGCCGATTCTCGTTGCGAGAGAGTGTCGCGCTTGACCTCGGGTGCGCGACCGGTCGGCAGGCCCGCGCCCTCGCGCCGTACTTCAAAAAGGTGGTGGGATTGGACGTGAGCCCCGCCATGATTGAAGAGGCGCGGAAAAGAAACGGTTCGCCCAAGGTCAGTTTCCGGGAGTGCGACCTGGAGCTCGGCCTGCCGTTCGAGGACGAAAGCGTCGCATTCACGCTCATGAACATGGGTACCGGAAGCGACGTTGCGAACCTCTCCAATCTTCTCGAAGAGATACAAAGGGTGCTGAAACCCAAGGGGGCGATCCTCATCTCTTTCTACAACAAGGACGCGCTTTTCTATCAACTGGGCATACCGTACTACCCGGGACTCTCGGCCCAGTTCAACGAAATGCGCAACACCCTTGATGTGCGGATGGGGGAAGAGGTATACCGGGTTTTCGCGAGGCCCTACTCTATCTCCGAGATAAGGGCGATCCTGAAAAAAACCGGATTGGAAGTCCGAAAGGATTCCGTCTGGAGCCACCCCACCCTTGCTTCGCTTATTCCCGACACCGCCGAATACGGCGAAAAAGCGTTAAAGCGGATGGGGGAGGCAGACGAGGCCCTTGCCCCCAGGTGCATGACCGGGGCCTACCTCGTCGTAGTGGCGGAAAAACCCTAACTAACCCAACAATGGAAATGGCGGAACCAAAGGTTCCGCCATTCGCGTACTTAAGAGAAATTTATGAGTGCTTGGCCCCGTGAACAGGATTCGAACCCGCAACCGTCGGTTTTGGAGACCGCCGCTCTACCGTTGAGCTACCACGGGAC
The DNA here is from genome assembly GCA_964466475.1 of uncultured Candidatus Saccharibacteria bacterium. Taxonomy (GTDB): domain Bacteria; phylum Patescibacteriota; class Minisyncoccia; order UBA6257; family GWB1-50-10; genus JAUYPG01. The sequence continues at coordinate 136,145 of CAYXNB010000001.1, read as the reverse complement.
CAGATATCTGAAAAAGAGTATATATTGCGTAAAAAAAATGTCAACAATTTGTATAAATGAGTGAAGCCCGGACTCGAATGAGCCGGGCTTCAGCGTGTTCGGGGAGGGTCAGAGTCCCATGAGGGACGAGACTTCCTCCACCGTGGGTTCGATGATGGAGCGGGCGCGATCCGCTCCTTCATCGAGAACGTCCTCGGCAAGGCCGGGCTGGAGGGAAAGAGCACGCCGCCGCTCCTGGAAGGGTTCGAGCGTGTGGATGATGTTCTTCGCAAGGAGGCCCTTGCAGTCCACACACCCGATTCCCGCGGTGGAGCAGCCGGTCGCGACTTCGCGGACTTCCTCGTCGGAGGAGAAGAAGCCGTGAAGCGCGAAGATAGCGCACCGTTGCGGCGTGCCAGGATCAGTCCGGAGTTTTCTTTCCGGGTCCGTGGGCGCCACCCGGATTTTCCCACGGATTTCCGCAGGCGAGTCCATGAGGCCGATGCCTCCCTCCTCGCTTTTGGACATCTTGGGGAACGACCCGTCCGGGTTCATGAGCCCGAGTCCGGGAACCGTAAGGTTCGTGCGGCCCTCCGGAACCGGGAAGAATTCGCATTTGGCGACTTCGTTGTTGAACCGCCGCGCGAGTTCTCGCGCGAGGTCAATGTGGGGTCGCTGGTCGTCTCCCACGGGGACGATGTCCGCCTTAGGACCGAGGATGTCCGCGGCCATCAGAACCGGGTAGTAAAGGAACCCGGCGTTCGTGATAGTAGCTCGTTTATCCTGATACCCAGGCATTCCGAGTAGGTCTCCGGTAGGCGTGATGCAGGAAAGCATCCACGCCAGTTTCGGAATTCCCGGGACGTCGGACTGGGCATAGATAATGGAGTTGCCCCCATCTACATCTATACCCGCGGCAAGGTAATCGAGGACAATCTCGTTCCGATGGGGAACGATGAGCCCTCGGTCGCTTGCCGTGGTGAGCGAGTGGAGGTCCGCGATGAAGAACATCCCGAAGGTATCGGGATTTTCGCCCGCCTCCACAAATTGCCGAACCGCGCCCATGTAGTTGCCCAGATGCAACCGTCCGGTGGCGCGGATTCCGGAAAGCACGATCTGCTTTCCATCCATAACGCATCCTCCGCAGTGTGAAAATGTGAAGTTATAATCCGACGGGATGTCGGATTCTGTCTCAAATCTAGCAGGACAAGGAATAAAGTCAATTACTTGTGGGCGGTACAGGACTCGGACCTGTGACCCCTTCGGTGTAAACGAAGTGCTCTACCAGCTGAGCTAACCGCCCATGTGCGCCCGCCAGGACTCGAACCTGGGACCACGGAGGTATAAGCTCCGCGCTCTAACCAACTGAGCTACGGGCGCAAAGGCACTATGACTATAACCGCGCAGACTCGGAAATACAATAGAAACAAGGCAGAAACACCATAGAAATTAAGTTGTCACAATAAATTTCGCCCCGCCGAGGCGGGGCTTATTTCTACAAATTTCTATGTATTTCTACTTCACCCGTACCGGCTTCAGTTGAAACTCTTTGATAATCGCCTGAAACTCGTCATGCTCCACGGATTCTTTTTCAATCAGTGTCTGGGCGATCTTTTCAAGCGCGGGCGCGTATGCCGCGACTATTTTTTTCGCGGCCTTCAGGGCCGTATCTATAAGTGAATTCACCTCGGAATCGATTTTCGCGGCAACTTCTTCCGAGTAGTCCTTTTCTGTCGCAATTTCGCGGCCAAGGAAAATCAACTCCTGCGACTTGCCGAACGATCGGGGGCCGAGCGCGTCCGACATGCCGTAGCGGGTGACGAGCCGGTGGGCGATGCGCGTTGCCTGGCCGATGTCGCTCGAAGATCCGGTAGTAACTTCCTTGAATTTAAACTGCTCGGCAACGTACCCTCCAAACGCCACCGCGAGCTCCGCCAAAAACTGGGCTTTGGTTTTCAGCCGCTTCTCTTCCGTAGGGAGCTTGATGGTGTATCCGCCCGCCATGCCGCGGCTCACAATGGAAACCTTTTGCACCGGATCCGCGTCCTTCAGACAGGCGGCAACCAGGGCGTGCCCCGCCTCGTGATAGGCCGTAATTTTTTTCTCACGATCTGAAATGCTTCGCGATCTCCGGGCGGGGCCCAAAAGCACTTTTTCTATGGAATCAATGATGTCGTTCTGCAAAACCTCCTTGCGGTTTTGGCGCGCGGCGTAAAGTGCGGCCTCATTCATGAGGTTCGCGAGGTCGGCTCCGGCAAATCCCGGGGTGCGTACCGCGATGCGGTGGAGGTCCACTCCCTGGGCAAGGGGCTTGCCTTTCGCGTGGATTTTTAAAATCTCCTCGCGGTCCTTGATGTCCGGCATGTCCAGCACGATGCGCCGGTCAAACCTGCCGGGCCGGAGAAGCGCGGCGTCCAAAACGTCCGGCCTGTTTGTCGCCGCGATCACGATCACGTTCGTGTCCCGTTCGAATCCGTCCATCTCAACCAGGATCTGGTTTAAGGTCTGCTCGCGCTCGTCATGTCCCCCCCCGAGTCCCGCGCCCCGCTCGCGCCCCACAGCGTCAATCTCATCAACAAAAACAAGCGAAGGCGCCGCCTTTTTCGCGGTCAAAAACAAATCTCGGACACGGCTGGCCCCGACACCGACAAACATCTCCACGAATTCTGAGGCAGACATGTGAAAGAAGGGGACATTGCTCTCTCCGGCGATCGCCCTTGCCATCAAGGTTTTCCCCGTGCCGGGCGGGCCCATCAAAAGCACGCCGCGGGGAATGCGCGCGCCCATGTCCAGAAATTTTTTCGGATTTTTCAAAAAGTCCACAATCTCCTCAAGTTCCTCTTTCGCCTCTTTTAATCCCGCCACGTCCTGAAACGTAACCTTGTTCTTGCCCGCGGAAAAAAGTTTCATGTTCGCCTTGCCAAAGGTAAATGCCTGATTCACGCCCCCCTTTGCCTGGCGGAAAAACCAGGTAAAAAGAAGCACCAAAAGGAGTACCGGTAAAATGGAGGGAAGGAGCACGCCCATCCAGAACTTGATTCCGTCCTCTTCCTGTATGGCGATATTAATTTTGGAAAGCGCCTCCGGAAGCACTCCGTAATTCACGAGCGTTTCCGTAAGCCCGGCCTCCGCCTCTTTTTTGGAAATCGCCTTTTTGTCGCCGGAAAGCGTGATGGAGAGCGCGTCTCCGGAAACCTCAATGGCCGCAACTTCTCCGGCATTGATGCGCTCCGCAAGCGCGGAAAGCCCGATCTTCTCCGGTGCCGCCTCCCGCCCCTGGAACAGCGCGGAAAACACAAGCGTAACGGAAATTAAAGAAACCACGGCCCAAAGAAAATGTTTGGAAAAATTTTTCATATATCAACAAATTCTATACGGAGTTCCTTACTTCTTCAACTTGAGGAAAATCCTCTTCTCCTCCGGCTTGAAGTCCGATACGACAAAAGAGTACGCCTCGCCCTGTTTTAGGGCCGCTTTCATCTCGTCTGTGCCGCCGAACTCCGCGACGTGGATCTGCCCCTGCAATCCTCCAAGGTCAATAATCGCTCCAAAAGGATGAAAGGCGTACACCTTACCCCGCGCCTCTTCGCCGACGCGGAACGCGCCCCCCGCCTTGTCCCAGGGGTCCGCCTCCAGGGCTTTCAGGGACAAATATACCTTGCCCTCCTTGATTTCAATGATTTTCGCCTGCACGGCCTGGTCCAGGGAAACGATCTCCTTCGGATTTTCCACGAGCCGGTGGGCGAGTTCGGAAATATGAATGAGTCCCTCCAGTTCGGGATGGTCCGCGAAGCGGAAGAATGCGCCGAAACTCGCGACTCCGGAAATAGTGCCGGAAACAATCTGACCAACGGAGTATTCTTTGGCGAGTTCTTTCATGCTTTCCTCCGCGGCCGCGCGTTCGGAAAAGATAAGTTTTTGTGTCTTGGGGTTTACGTCAATGATTTTTACGGAAAAGGTCTGCTTTTGGAGTTCCTGCAGTTCGCGGACGATCCTTTGCTTGTCTCCGTCCGGAATCTTGGGATAGTGCTCCGGCGAGAGTTGGGAAAGGGGAAGAAAGCCCCGCACCCCCGCGACTTCGATAATAAGCCCTCCTTTATTAAAGCCGACGGGCTGAACCTGGATCACCTCGTCCTTTTCCTGAAGTTCGCGTATCTCGTCCCATGCTTTTTGCCTGCCCGCCTCGGCAATGGAAAGTTCTATATACCCGTCCTCGTTGTCGAGTTCAATAATTTTGGCGAAAATGGCGCTGCCCTCCTCAAGCCCGCGCACCAGTTCCCGCGCGTTCTGAATCTCGCCGCCGTAGACCGCGCCCGTCCCGTGCTTGCCCAGATCCACAAGGATGGTCCGGGCTCCCTTGTGCATTACCACGCCGGAAACGACCTCCCCGGGCTTCAGGGGCGCGAAATCCGCGGGCCGTTCGCGAAGAATTTGTTGCAACAAGGTCTGTCGCTTCGGTTTTGCCGGAGACGTTGTTTCAGAAGTTGTCATAGCATATTGAGAGTACAGATGAAGCGGGGAAATGTCAATTGAAAATCAAAGAGGAGTGGGGTAAAATAAACGCCATGATCATAACTCGCCAAGGTGATTCGTATTTCAAGATCCAGTCCGGAAGTTTTACCCTGCTTGTAAACCCGGCAAACGCCCGCTCGTTCAAGGGCGCGAATATCGTACTTCACACCGAAACTCCGTCTCCGATCGGGGAGCCCGAAGGCGAAGAGGGTCTTTTTTGGATAGAAAATGCGGGAGAATACGAGATAGGAGGGGTGCGCGTGGAGGGCTGGAACGCGGAAGTGAAAAAAGGAAAAACGATAAGCGCCTACCGGATAAGCGTGGAAGATATGGAAGTCGGAATAGTCGGACCGATCGAGGAAGATCCGGCGTCCGAAATAATAGAAGGGCTGGGAGAAGTTGATATTCTGATAACCCCGGCAGGGGCCGGAGTAAAGATGGTCCGTCAAATAGAGCCGGGCGCCGTCATTCCGTACGGAGAAGAGGGGGGAATAAAAAAATTTTTCGCGGAACTGGGGCAGGCACCCGCGCAGGAAGAAAAACTGGTAGTAAAGAAAAAGGAAATTACGTCGGGGAAAACAGCGGGAGTATGGTTGAAACAATAGAAGTACAATGGAATTTCAGTTAGAGAAAACTCAAAGCTGGCTTCGCCGCGTCCAGAGATCGAATGAGGGCGTAAAGCGGATGTGGCTCGTGGTCCTTTCCGGATCGGCCATGCTTTGTATAATGTTCTTCTGGCTAGTCTATGTAAGTTTTACCATGCCGCGCCTGGAGGATTCGTCCCGGGGGGCGGGCGTTGCGGAGCAAAAAACGGAAGACGCCTCGTTTTGGGAGGTGCTGGGCAGGGGGGTGAGCATTTTGGGGAACCGGATATGGAGCAGGGTGGAGGGCGCGAAAAAAGAAGTGATGGAATTTAAAAACACGGCGGAAAAAATGATACGAGGAAACTGATACATGGCGGAAAAAGAAAAAGAAAACGCGGTACCAATCGGAGGAAAGGTGGAGGGGCGTGAAATCACCGAAGAACTCAAGGAGTCGTATTTGGATTACGCCATGTCCGTCATTGTCTCGCGCGCCCTGCCCGACGTTCGCGACGGCTTAAAACCCGTGCACCGGAGAATTTTATGGGCGATGTGGGAAGACGGCCTGACCTTCAATGCGAAACTTCGCAAATCCGCGAACGTGGTGGGGTCGGTTTTGGGGCGCTATCACCCGCATGGCGACACCGCGGTATATGACGCAATGGCGCGCATGGCGCAGGACTTTTCTTTGCGCTACCCCCTGATTCACGGACAAGGAAACTGGGGATCGATTGATGGCGACTCTCCGGCCGCCATGAGATATACGGAAGCGAAACTTTCAAAAATCGCCGGGGAACTGATGCAGGACATCGAAAAAGAAACCGTGAAGTGGAATCCCAACTACGACGCCTCCCGCGAAGAGCCGGCCTATCTTCCGGCAAAACTCCCCAACCTGCTTTTAAACGGCACCATGGGCATCGCGGTCGGCATGGCAACTTCCATTCCTCCGCACAATCTTGAAGAAATCGCGGATGCCGCGGCGCATCTGATAGAAAATCCGGACGCAACGGTAAAAGATCTCATGGAGCATATTCCCGCGCCGGACTTTCCGACCGGCGGAGTGGTCTACGACAGAAGGGCGATAGAAGAAGCGTATGCCACGGGCCGCGGGAGCGTGCCGGTGCGCGCGGTCGCGGAAATAGAGGAAACAAAAAAAGGAATCGGCAGGATTGTGATAACGGAAATCCCGTACCAGGTGAACAAGTCCGACCTTATCGTGAAAATGGCGGAACTCGTGACGGAAAAAAAGATAGAAGGCATCAAGGACATCCGAGACGAGTCGGACAGGGAAGGCCTCCGTATCGTGATAGAAACGAAATCAGACGCGGTTCCGCAAAAAATTCTGAACAAACTTTATCAGACGACCGATCTGCAGAAAAGTTTCCACATGAACATGATCGCCCTTGTGGGCGGCATCCAGCCGCGGCTCCTTTCGTTGAAAGAAATCCTGGGGGAGTACCTCGGCCACCGCAAGGAAATCATCCGCAAGCGCACGGAGTTTGATCTGAAAAAAGCGAAAGAGCGCGCGCACATATTGGAAGGCCTCGTAAAGGCGCTCGACGTGATAGATAAAATAATCGCGCTGATTAAAAAATCGAAAGACAGGGACGTGGCAAGGGAAAATTTGATGAAAACATTTGCCTTTACCGAAGTTCAGGCAAACGCGATTTTGGACATGCGCCTTGCGACCTTGGCGGCTCTGGAGCGCGAAAAACTGGAAAACGAACTGAAGGAAAAGCGCGCGCTCATTAAGGACCTGGAGGAGATTTTGAGAACTCCGAAAAAAATCGTAGGGATTATCAAAGACGAACTGGGAGACCTCAAAAAATCATTCGGCGAGGGCAGGAAGACGAAAATAATAAAGTCGGGCCTAAAAGAATTCAGCGAAGAGGATTTGATACCAAACGAAGAAGCGATCATCACCCTTTCGCGCGACGGCTACATAAAGCGCATGCCGCCCTCGACCTTCAAGGCGCAAAAGCGCGGCGGCAAGGGGCTGATCGGTTCCGAGGTAAAGGACGAAGACCAGATAGAGCATTTTGAGGCCGCGGAAACGCACGACAACATTCTTTTCTTCGCCTCAAACGGCAAGGTGTTTCAGACCAAGGTGTATGAGGTGCCCGCGGGATCGCGCGTGGCAAAGGGCAAGCTCATCCAGAATTTCCTGGAGGTGCCGCAGGAAGAGCGCGCGAGCGCGATCGTGCCCTACAAGGACGGAGAATCCATGAGCATGATCATGGTTACGAAAAACGGGCTCGTCAAAAAAACGCATTTGAGCGAATTTGAAAACGTGCGCCGCACCGGCATCATCTCAATTACGTTAAAGAAGGGAGATGAGTTGAAGGCCGTAAAACTCGTAAGCGCGGGAGACGAGGTGGTGGTGGTGACGAAAAAGGGCCAGTCCATCAGGTTCAAGGAAAGCGACGCGCGCGCCATGGGCCGCGCCGCCTCGGGAGTCGCCGCGATCCGCGTGAAAAAGGGGGATGAAGTGATCGCGCTTGATATAATTAAAAAAGGCGGACGGCTTTTGGTCGTGATGGCAAACGGATACGCGAAGCAGACGCCGCTCAAGGAATACAAGGTGCAGAATCGCGGCGGATCGGGAATACGCACCGCCCGCGTTACGGGAAAGACCGGAGAAGTAATTGCCGCGAAGATCGTAGGCGACGAGGACGAGGAAGTGATCGCCTTTTCTTCCAAGGGCCAGGCGATCCGCACGGCCCTGAAAGACATCCGTGAAGCGAGTCGCGACACCCAGGGAGTGCGGGTCATGAATCTGAAGGCGGGAGACAGATTGGTGGGAATCGTATGCCTATAAATAAAGCGCAATTTATCATGGTGGCGGGCATTGGCGGCGTTGTTTTGATATTTTTCCTGATTTTTAAGGGTATCGTACCCGGCCTGCAGAAAAAGCCCGACAACACGAACAAAAAGATAGAAGGAACCCTGACCATCTGGGGGGTCTTGGAAGACGGAGGCGCGCTAAAACCCGCGTTCGAAGCGTTCGAAACCCTGTATCCGAATATTGATGTTTCATACCGCGGCTTTGCGGATGAAGCGAGGTATGAGACGGAACTTTTGGAAGCGCTTGCCGTGCGGCAGGGGCCGGATATCTTCATGATACGGAACAGGGGTCTGCAAAGAAACAAGGCAAAGATCGCCTTTGCTCCGGCAGGGAGGATATCCCTCCTTTCCCTTCGCCATCTTTTCCCGCGCGTGGTGGAGGATGATTTTACGGACAGGGGGCAGATCGGCGCCCTTCCGGCATATCTTGATACCCTGGTTTTGATGTATAACAGAAATCTCTTAAACCAGGCGGGAATCGTCTATCCTCCGAAGACGTGGGAAGAACTGGAAGGAATGGCAGGCAAGGTGAGGGTAGCTCTGGGCGGCTCGCCGGACATTATCGCCAGGGCCGCGGATATTGTGGAACTTCGGGCTCTGCAAGAAGCGGCAAAAGAAGGTAAGATAATTGAGGGGAGCGCGACAGGAGGCGCGGCAGGCGCCCGCGCTCTGGAATTTTATAAAAAATTCAAATATGAGGACCTGCCCTATTCGCCGGACGCCTTTGGCGCGGGCAGGGTTGCCATGATCCTTGGATATTCCGGGGATATAAAAAGTATCAAGGCAAGGACAAGTTTCGTGGAACCCGTTATCGCCAGGGTCCCGCAAATACAGGGGTCGGAAAACCCGGTCGCCCTCGCGGACTACTGGGGGTACGCGGTTTCAAATCAGTCGCCCGTGCAGGACATTGCCTGGCAGTTTATCGTCATGCTGGCCACAAACGAAGGCATCGCGGCAGGGTACGCGAACGCGACCGGACGCCCGCCCGCATTAAATTCGCTGATAGCCTCGCGGATAAACGATCCAGCGGCAAACGCGACTGCCGAGCAGGCCTTGATCGCCCGATCTATAAAAACACCGGATGAAAGAAGGCAGAGAGAGGAGGTGGAGCAGGCGATACGGAATGCGGTGGAAGTGAAAAATTAAAAGCGAAAAGTGCAAAATAAAAAATCAAAATTTAAAAAACGCATCCTTTGGCTTTTACGCTATAGTTTTTCGTTTTACGCTTTTGTTTTTACGCTTTTTGTCGCGCTTATGCTTCCCAAAAAAGCGCTGGGTGTGAATATCTGGGAGGGCACCGGAGAGGCGGGGGGGGAATCCTGCAACAAAGCGGAGGGAGGGTGCAGTTTCGCGGACTTTGAAAGAGTGTTCCTAAATATCCTGAAGTTTTTATTCATCATAGCGATCCCGATAGCGGTCGGAATGATCGTCTTCGGCGCGTTTCAGATGGTTATTTCAGGAGGCTCGCCGGAAAAGGTAAAGCAGGGCAAGGATACGATGGTAAAGGCGATCATCGGTCTTGTGGTGGTGCTTGCCTCGTTTTTAATCGTAAAAACCCTTGAGTTCGTATTGCGGGGAGGCACAGGAGACGGAGTTGCGCCGTAAAATTGGTATAATAAGAGATATGGTAAAAAAAATTATTGTTATAGGAGGGATTTTGTTGGTGTTGGGGATTGGAAATATTGTAAGCGCTGACGGAGGAGGGGGACAAGGAGACAGGGGGGGCGGTACGGGAAACGGGACAAGCACCAGAACCGGCCTCACCACCATACCGGATTTCAAGTTGGGGGACATAAACCCCCTGCCGGATCAAACAATCTCGGGCCTGCTGGAGCGACTGATAAACTGGCTGATTGTTATTGCCGCCCCGGTTGCCGCGGGCATGGTCATTTTCGGCGCCTACCAGATGCTCTTTGCCGCGGGCGAGCCGGAAAAAGTGAAAAAGGGCAAGGCAACGATCCTGTATACCGTGATCGGATATGGTATAATCTTAATAGGATGGGGCATGGTAAAAGTGATTGAAAATTTTTTGAAAGGAGCATAGCATAAAGGCAATCGGATATGATGAAATTAATCAAAGTGGCAAGCGCCCAGGCGACAACAAAAGTGGAGACACTCGAAGACGTGCAGGGCATACTCCAAGACATTGTGGGGTGGGCGCAGGTATTTTTTTACGTTATCGCGGCGCTTTTCATTATTTTGGGCGCCTGGGATTATCTGAATTCCGGGGGCGAGGCGGAAAAAACAAAAAAAGCGAAAGAACGGATTCTGTATTCTCTTGTCGCAATCGCCATTGCGGTGGTTGCGGGAGGGGTCGTGCGGCTTGTGGAAGGGTTTGTGAACAACTAAAATAAAAATCATGGAAATAACACAAAACAAGGCGGTTGCAATGGAGATCGCGGCGAGAGTGTATACCGACGACCCTGACACGGACGCTGTTTATGATCAAATAATCAATGAAAGCGGGGAGAACATTAACCGGCAAAGGGTAGACGTACGTCCATTTGAGGCAAAAGCCCTTACGGAAACGGGGCAGGAAACAGAAGTCGGCTCCATCGAAGACGTGCAGGGCATAGTGCAGGACGTGGTGGGATGGTTCCAGGTCTTCTTTTATGTGCTCGCAGTCCTCTTCATCCTTTTGGGCGCCTGGGATTATCTGAATTCCGGGGGCGAGGCGGAAAAAACAAAATCAGGCAGAAACAAAATCATCTACGGCATGGTCGCCATTGCCATCGCGGTCATCGCGGGCGGCGTGGTGCGGCTGGTAGAGGGGTTCATTAACGCGAACGCGTAGAAAACAATATGAGAAACACGCAAATAGCAAGAACACGGACTGCGGACAGAATAGACGACGCGGAAGTGCGCGCGCTCCATGGCACCGGAGGTGAAACAGAAGTCGGCTCCATCGAAGACGTGCAGGGCATAGTGCAGGACGTGGTGGGATGGTTCCAGGTCTTCTTTTATGTGCTCGCAGTCCTCTTCATCCTTTTGGGCGCCTGGGATTATCTGAATTCCGGGGGCGAGGCGGAAAAAACAAAATCAGGCAGAAACAAAATCATCTACGGCATGGTCGCCATTGCCATCGCGGTCATCGCGGGCGGCGTGGTGCGGCTGGTAGTAGGATTTGTGAACGGCACGTAATTATTCCAAGGTCGAAATGATAAATAAAAAAACAGAGATAAAAAACATATGAACATAAAAACATTGATGGCACGGGCGGGGATGGCGATTTCAGCCGTACCTTTGGTAGGGTTCGCGCAAAATAGGGGAGATGCGGGGCCGGCCGCGGGATTGCCGGACGCGGGAACGATTACAACGACAACAGTAACTTCAATAAACGACGTCCAGGGCATCGTAACCGATATTGTGGGGTGGGTGCAGGTTTTTTTCTATATCGTCGCGACCCTCTTTATCATCCTCGCGGCCTATGACTACCTGACCTCGGGAGGAAGCGAAGATAAGGTAAAAGCCGCCAAGCAAAGAGTGATCTACGCAATCGTGGCTATTGCGATAGCAGTGGTTGCGGGGGGTGTGGTGCAGCTGGTCAACAATTTCGTAAATTAACTCGCGGGCCAAACCATGGAAATACCGAAAATAAAATTCGTCGAAGAGGCGTTTGCGGAGGATCCTCCGGCAACCCTGCCTCGGGGCCTGGGAGCAGAGATAACAGAGGTTGATTCAATAGAAGATGTCCAGCTCATCGTAACACGTATTGTGGGATGGACCCAGGTATTCTTCTACATCATCGCGACCCTCTTTATCCTGTTTGCCGCCTTTCGGTATCTCACCTCCGGCGGCGAGGAAGACAAGGTAAAGGGGGCAAAGAGCATGCTGATATACTCCATCGTCGCGATTGCCATAGCCGCGGTCTCCGGTGGAGTCGTCCTTATGGTAAGGAACTTTATCGACATCTAACGGAAAAAAAGAAAAATATAACCAAAACCCCGCCCTTCGGCGGGTTTTTGGATGCAAGAGTACTTTAACTTTACTAAACTAAAGTACTCAAAAAAAACCCCCTGCGTTCAATACGGAGCAAGCCGAAATTTTTAGGAATTTTTTGAAACACGATTCGGTAATGCTCTTGAATATACATTTTTCCGATTATCAATAATGTGAATATGGAGGAGACGCCCTTTCCAATCGGGCTCGTAAACGACTCTCCAGTCGCTCATGCGAAATTTACAAAAACCCTGCCATATTCCGGCAAGAGGCAGGGGAGTGATTGCGTCAAAATTTGTCGCCAACCAATCGGTCAGAATCCGGACACAGACGCTTTTCGGAGTTTTCCGCAAGTCGTTCAGGGCAGTTTCCGTAAAGCGCAATTCCCATTTCATTTTACACGCAATAGAGTTTTTACCTCTGAAAGAGAGTGCGTTTTACCAAGATTTTTCTCCTTGATAGATTTCCGCAGCTTCGCCTCAAAGCCTTTTTTAAACGTAAGCCCAAAATCAGGGTCTTCCAAGAGTTCCCCGATTACAGCAAGCACGCTTTTTTTTACAATCGGGGCAATTGATTTTTCCAATAATGCCTTTGTCATATTCCCACTATACCATCACCACTCAAAAAATCAAAACATTGTATTTTCGTTGACTCGGAAGATTCGCAGTTTTGGAGTGGGTATTAAGGTAACCCCTCGTCGTCCCGCAAAGGCGGAACTCACTCGGGGTTATTTTCGCCAATCTATAATAATTTCGCAACAAACAGCGAGATATTATAGGCGAAAATAAAAACCCCGCCGAACGCACGTATGCGCTGGCGGGGGAATGAGAGGGGTCCGCTACTTCGGAGTGGTGAAGAAGGTGACGCGAGCCACCTTCCCTTTTTCCGTACAGCGGACCTTGAGAGAATACCCAGGAATGTCGTCCGGCATCTTTACGTAAATGCCGGGACCGTCCTGGAATTTTTTTCCGTCCATCAACTCCCACTCGAGGGGAGCGTCCGTGGTCCAGTCGAACCACGTTAGTCGGGGGACCAGGATTTCAACCGGATCCGGCCCGACCATATAAACCGTGGTGGTAGTTGTGGGGGCTGACTCCCCCATGGCCGCGGCAAGCGCCTGGTCAGCGCGTGCGGCCTTGGTGGCGACGACCCCCGCGGTGCGGGGCAGGTGCTCCTTGGTCCAGGACCAGATTCCGAAGCAAAGGAGGCAAAAAACGAGAACACCAGCGCCCTGGAGCAGGACCTTTTTGGTCCGCTCATTGAAGTCCGCCTTATGCCCGAAATGGAGAAAAGCGGCTGCAACGAGGGTGAGGACCAAAAGAAGGGCCAGCTTCCACTGGCTAGTGGGGAGAACCGCCAAAAAGGCACCCCACGCGAACTCCAAACCAATGACGGTCCAGAGGTACGCAAGAGCCTTTCGCGCGCCCTTCTGGAGCGCAGCGACGGGGACCACAAGAGGATCCATGTGGCGGGCAAAAACCCGCACAAGGACCACGAGTAGCGGCACCAGCGCCACGATGGTGGTTGCCCACCACGGCACCTGGGTATCCACCGCAAGAAGGAAGAAAGGCCAAAGCACGATGGCCCAAATGACCCGTCGCGCAATGGCGTTCCCGACACCCCAGAAAACCTCGACCGCGGTCCGCAACGCGAGAAACAAGTTCATCACTGCCGTGCTCCCAAAACGAGAAGGATTGCAGTCACGAGGACCGCGAGAACGAGGGTGAGCAACCAGCTCCCCCAAACCCGTCGCCACCAGGCATTGGGATTTGCGGGGGGACGTCCGCCAGGAAGCGTCCGGCCCCAGGCGGTGAGGCGGTCGACTTCGGTCGCCGCGGTCCGGGCAAGGCGATCGCCTCCCTGGGCGGCCCGTCCAACCAACTCCCACCCTGAATCCAGTAACTGGAACAGGCGGTCGTTGGTGAGACGAGCAATCATGCCGTCGCGATCGCGATCCGTCCCTTTCCCGAACCGGAGCAGGTACAGGACCCGCTCATGATCGTTCGGAAGGGAGGCCAAGTGCGCCCCCAACGCGTTGGACGCCCCATCTTCGTACAGCGGCCCGTATCGGAACGGCCGCCCGGTACGAGGATGGGGGTAGGTCGCATCCGCCTTGGCCTGGCACCGCTCGTGCCAGGTTTCGATGTTTCGGGCCGCGCGTACTCCATGTGAACCCTCCGCTCGGATGAGCGTAAGGGTCCGCTCGAATTGGTTCGCCTCACGGGGTTTTCTGGATTTCTCCAGTTCCCCGTCAAGCCACGGCTTCACGACCGCGTGGCCAGCGACGCTGGCCACGGTCTCGCGAATAGCGATCAGAATTTGTTTCAGTGGCATGATGCCCCTCCAAAATCAGAGCATGAGAAGCTCGATGTGTTGAGTGTTGCTCCCCGCATGGAAAAGACGAAACATCAGTTCGTCTGTCCCGCGGGGAATCGTTGCTTGGATCTCCGTACGTCCCGAGGCGTCCGTGGTAACCCGCTGGGTGCGAGCACCGCCGAACATCACCGGAACGGTGGAGGTGAGTTCAATCCCCCCGAGCGCGTTGCCGCGTTCGTCGAACACGGCATAGACGAACGTCCGGGTCCGGCCCGATCCGCTCATGGTTTCGCGCTCAATTCGCGCGGGCACCGGCGCAGGCCGGGCCTTCAGCGCGAATTGGGGAATCCGGGACGTTGTGCCGTCATGAACGAGGACGGCAGAAACCGTATACGTCCCGGGGTCGAGCTGGAGGGCCAGGGAAGCAATCCCTTGCCCGTCAGTGGTCTCGTTAAAAACCTCGACGGGCTGCCCAACACGGGTAACGCGAAACGTTACCGGCGCATTGGGAAGAGGATTGTCCTTGGCCCGGAACGCCTGGGCCTCAAACGCGACGTCGTACACGTCGCCGTTCAAGGCCTCTCCGATTTTTCGGATCGTCAAGGTCGCCATTGCAACCTCCTTTCGGTGAAAAAACCCCTTCACAACGGAAGAAGAATGGACAGAATAATGCAGATATTCCGTTGTCAAAGGGCAGTCAAGTATTCCAGAGCCAATCTCCAGAATTGTATATATTATATAACAAAATACTAAAAAAGTCAATAATTAACATAAGGCGACTATACCATGATTGCAAGTATAATAAAATCTGTTATAATTCCAAAAAATAAACGAGAGAAACTCGTACGTTTTTTGGAACATATGATTTGGATAGTTACCAAAAGGGCTGTACTGAAAAAATTACATGAAATGCGCTGGTATGAAGAACCAGACCACACGCAAGCGAATTTTACTCGTCGTAATTTAGGTGTGCCAAGTAAAGATGTTTACCTGCACACATTCTTTAATGAAATGTCGCGGGAAATAACTAAAAAATGGCACATGAACTTACTTTTAAGTATACTTGGAAAATTCAATCGATATTACAAAAATTATATTCCGAACTTTCCTGCAAAAGTTAAACAAACACTAAAAATACTTCAAGAAGAAAAATACATAAGAGAAGAAAAAGATTGTCTTACTTTAACCGGAAAAGGAGAAAAAATGATTTCATGGTTATACTACTTAAAAGTATTTTTTGGAAATACATATGTAAAATCTGTGGTAATAGGAATACTAATGATATTTATTACTCATTTTATTACTACAAGAGTCATTAAAGAAGTTAGTAGAGCAATTATTGAAATTCAAGTAAAACAGAGTGGCCAACCATTCAATGTGGTAGAATAAGAGTAATGCAAAAAAATAAATTCTTTGAACTCCTCGAACGCGCTATATTCTCTCCATCAAAGAAGAAAAAACGTGAGCCGGAGAAAGCCCGCGGAGGTTATACCGAAACACAAACTCGTCCAGATAACGCTGAAGATGCTTCGCAGAAACATAATGGTGCGTCCCGTCCAAAGACCTCTTAATCTGGCTCCATAGCCCTTCTACGGAGTTAGTATGTACTTTTCCTCGTACATACTCCTTTGCTCCGTGCTTTACGGCCTCTCTTTTGTAGCCGTATTTTTCTATCTTGTCATATGCTTGAAACTCGTCCGTCATAAGATGAGAACTGCCACGTACTTTCTCTAGGATAAAGTTGTGAAGTGAAGCACGCATAACTGTGTCCATAACCTCTACTTTTGCCTTCCCACCTCTCTGTACTGCTCCGACAACTGGAGTTTTCGTTGTACCTCGTCCTCGTATTTTCTTTCCCTCCTTTCGTCCTCCTATATATGTTTCATCCACCTCTATCGTACCAGAGAGAGGGTCGCCGTCTTGGGTCATAAGAGAACGTATCTCTTTCGCTATCCTCCATGCTGTTTTGTAGGTCACGCCTAATTGTCTTTCTATCTCTTTTCCTGATACTCCGTTTTTAGATACAGAGAACAGAAAAATTGCATGAAACCATTTTGCAAGGTCAGTGGACGACTTTTCAAAGATTGTGCCGGAAAGAGGGTGGATGTGCTTTTTACACGCAGAACAAGCGTATGCTTTCCTTTTGGTGATACGATAATACTTACCCCCGCACTTGCAGTCCTTGTCGTATTTCTTGGAGAAGATATACTCTAGGCATACATCATCATTTGGGAACTGCTTTTGGAAATCCTTAATTGTGTATTTCATGTTTCCATCCTAGCAGATGGCTCACGTGGTGTCAAGGGATAGTCGCCTAACATAAAACCCTCATTTTGCAAGGATGTCTTTGTTGTTTTACAAAAAGAGGTGATATACTAAAAACTATGAAAAACATAGAAATAGCAATCCTTTTCGGTTCAAGAGCAGAAGGACGCGCTGTCGCAGGTTCGGATGTGGACATCGCGGTCCTCGGAAAAAAACCACTCAATCTGGAAAATAAGATAACCATCGCAAAATGGGTGTCCCGGAAATACAAAGTCCCGCAGGAAGATGTGGACGTGGTGGATATTCGCCGCGCTCCTCCGCTTTTGCAATTCGAAATCGCAAAAAAGGGAAAATTGATTTATGGCAAAAAAGCGAATTTCATGACATTTCAAATGCGCGCGTGGAAGGTGTATCAAGATACAGCAAGATTCCGCCGGATACGAGAAGATCATTTAAAAGAGGCCTATGTCTAAAGAAGTAATCCAAAAAAAAATTGAGCAGATAAAGGTTCTGGTGGAAAAGTTGAGGGGATTACTGAAAGAGCCGCGCAAAAAATTCTTGGAAGACAAGGAATATATTAGTCCATGAGTATGATCTTGAGGAGGACAATGAAAAATTTTATTCATCGGCGAAACGTTTTATCCCCGCGTATCGTGAATTTTTGCGACAAATGACGCGCCGCACGGAAAAACAGATGCTGGGGTGGCGAAACTGGTAGACGCGCCAGGTTTAGGACCTGGTGCCGTAAGGCGTGCGAGTTCAAATCTCGCCCCCAGCACAAAGAATGTGATATACTATACACCATGAAACCGCAGGAAAAGATGATCAGCGAATTCATAACCCGCCTGCTCGAGGAGAAAGGGATTTTAGAAGGGCAGGACCCGGAGGTGCAAGAGCAGTTGAGGCAAGACCTCTACGACCGCGTGGATGACCGGTTGAATGCCGCGATCCTGCGGGAAATTCCGGAGCGTGAATTGGGGAGTTTTGAAAAACGGATGCAGACAGCGACCGACCCGGAACTCCAGGCATATTTGAAAAGCGTGATCCCGGACCTGGATCAAGTACTTGCGGCAGAACTCGCGCATGTTCGGGCGGCGTATCTAAGTGCCTGAAGCAAACAACAATGGCAGAAAAATTTCCTTCGTCCTCGCCGGAACCATCTTCCGAACATCCCGAGCATCCCGAAAAACTGCGGGCGGTAATCGTTGATACCGGAGAAGAGGCGCTGGAAACCCGCGCCCGCGACATCGCGGACGCGCGCATGAACCGCGACAAAGACGAACTCCGCGGAGTGGGCGGCTTTTTCAAAAAAATCTGGACCCACAACCTGCTTCGCGAATATTATCGGCAAAGAGAAGTGGGAAGAGCGCGACAGGAACTCGTTGAATCCGGGAACTTGTACAACGAAGAGGGCGCCGAAGCCCAGGCGCACCAAAACGCCATGGACGCGATCGTAACCCGTTTTACCGCGGATTATGAGGAGGTGGTGCACAAGGAGGCCGGAGAAGAGCGAAGGGTTATTGATGGTTCGGAAAACGAGGGGGAAAAAGCAACAAAGGCCCGGGTGCAGGAACTGATCCACCAGTTCGCGCGCGGAGAAATAAACGAAGAGGCGTTTCAGGAAGAAAAAATAAGAATATTTAATGAAATCACGGGCAATACCAGAAGGGGCGCGGCAGAGGGCGGCATGCTCTACGCGGACAATCTTTTGGAGATCGCGCAGGAGGTGCAGAAAAAACTTTCGCACGAGGCAGGCCTGAAAGCCCTTGATATTGACCTTGATCTTGTAATCGGAAAGGCAAAGGCGGGAGTCCGCACCGAGGCGAATTTTAACAGGGTGGACCGGATCATAAACTGGCTAAACCGCACATCCGTAGGACGCCTGGTAAACGAAACCACCCTTGCTTCAGCGGTCTCCATCGGGTATTCCGTAACCATCGGGCTTTCCGAGCGCGTGGCGCGGAGCAAGGTGGCGGCATGGGGAAGTTTCGGCGCAACCGCGGCCCTCGGAGGCATTATCGCGGGCGCGCGGGAGAGCGAGCGCCTGGAAGAGGAGCGGCGCGAGCACGCGCGGCAAAGAGCGGAGGGAAAAGAGTTTGAAGCAGGCGCCAAGCGCAGGGAGCAGATGGAAAAGTTCCGGTATGAAACGCGGAGCGCCCGGGACCTGGCCGAAAGCGTGGAGACCGTCCTGTACATAAAAACCCCGGACAACAGATTGGAATTGCGGAAAGATATAAGCGAAGAGGACGCCCAAAAGGCAATGGCCGCGCTTTCGGATATAGAAGCGCGGATCCGCGTTTCAGACCGCGACCAGATTGACCTCATCCACTATTCTTCCGCGGCAAAGGTGGAAGAGGAGCGTACGCGCCTGGATCTCCTCCGCGCGCGGGCAAAGGTTGATTTGCGGCGCGTTGCCGCAAGCGGCGGGAACGCGGATGAGGACTTGAGAAAAGAAACGGAAACCACAATTGACCTCCTGACCCGAGGAGAAGGAGGTATTAACGAACGAAACCGCCTGTTCAAAAGCATGAAGCGAAAACGGGTTGCGGCACGCGCCTTGGCGGGCATCGCGACCGGCCTTGCGGTAGGAACGGTTGCGCAGGAAGGCGTAGCCCTCCTTCGGGGAGATCAAGAAGGAGTGATAGAGCATCTTATGGGCCGCCACCCACAGGGAGAAACAGTCCGCCACACCATGCTCCGCGGCCTCCTCGGGCCCGACTATGTTCCGGTAAGCGGCAAATTTCACGAAGAGGTGGTAAACAATATCCGCGTAAAATTGCCCGAGGGCGTGGATATCCGCGCCACCGGAAAAACGTTTGAGCTTGTCCGCGGAGATGAGGTGCTCGCGAAAGATATCATATTTAATCCGGACGGAAGCATTTCCGAGGGCTCAAAATCCGCGCTTGAGGCCGCGGGCATTTCCGCCGAAGACGTGAAGTCCCAGGTGGAAAAACCGGTTACAAAAACAACAACCAGAACCGTGGAGGACTACATTGAGGAGCACGACGAAATGTTTCGTAAGATAAAGCGCGATCTCTGGTACGGAAACGACACGCCCGCGCCGGTATTCGACAAAAACGAACTTCGGCTCGATCTTTCGGGTCCGGATGAATTTAGCGTAGCGCGCATGACCGCGGACGGATCGTACCAAACCCTGGGAGGTAAATTCCTTTCCGCGGACGCGAAGCGTCTCGCGGCGGAAGGAAAGTTAAAGATGCTCTTTACCCTCTCCAAAACCGCGCAAACAAAAGTTATCGAAGTTCCGATCGGTCCGGATTTTAAGGCGCACCTTACTCCAGAATTAAAAAAACTCCTGATAGGCGAGGCGGGCGGAAAACTGAAAAGTTTGGCAAAATACGCGGAGGTCGGGGAGATTTTGGGGGAAAAGGAGGGTGTGGCCCGCGTCCGCGTGCTTGCAACCGCGGTGGGCGAAGGCATAGGGCCGATTACGGAAACCATAACCACGACCACGACCGAAACAGCGCACCTGAACGTGTTTGATGTGCCTCCGGCAAAAATCGAGGGTCTTGTGGAGCCGCCGCCCGTAATTCCCGTTTTGGGCAGAACGCCCCTTGAAAGAATGAAAGCGGCTGAAAACGAAATGGCGTATTATCTCTACGGAGGGGCGGGAATTCCGGAAAATCTGAAAAAAGAATTCGAGGCGCGGCGCTCAAAGACCCTGAAGGAAAATCCGGAGGCAAAACTCGACCACTACAAGGAAATAAAGGAATATCTGAAAGGCCTCTCGCCGGAATACCGGAAGCAGGTGGAAGCGCTGGCAAAACAGGCCGGAGAAATGTCCGGAGAAAATCGGCTGACTATCTGTATTCCCGCGGCAGGACATCAGGAGGGCAAGAACATTTATCAGTCCCTGGAAAATTTCACGCACCAGTCCGCTGACCCCAGGGAATACGAGATCGTGGTATTCGTGAACCATCCGGACAAGGATAAAAAAGGAAAGGAGATAAAGCCGGACGAGACCATAAACGAAATCAGGCGTTTTCAGAAAGATCATCCAGAAGTTCCGGTGCGAATGATGTATTCGGTCATTCCCCTAAAAGAGGCGAACATCGGCCATGTGCGGAAACTTTTGAATGACGCGGTTTTGGTGCGTCAGCACGAGCGGGGCAGGGGCGCTCCGGATCTCATTATGGTAAGCAACGACGCGGACAACAAAGGCGTTTCTCCGGAGTATGTAAAAAATTTCATCAGGAAGTTTGACGAAAATCCGGATAAGGAGGGATTTTTGGGTCAGCTCGACTGGGACCCCGAAGCGTATGTGGAGCATCCGACAGTCCATATCGGAACGCGCCTGTTTCAATATTTGAATATCATCGGCAGAAGGAGAAGCGGAGGACTTTCCTCCAGTGGAGCGAATTTCGCGTTTCGTTCCAGCATGTACGCGGGCATAGGCGGATACATGGAAAACTCTCCGGGCGGAGAAGACATCCGCCTTGGCCAGGCGATCATAGCGGCGCGGAGCGGCAGAAAAGAAAGTTTAGGATTTGCCGGAGCGCAGGTTTCGCGGCTTTATACCTCCGCCCGCCGCGCCATAGACGCTTGGAAGCGGGGACTCGCGCCCATCGAGCAGTGGGACAAGTTCAGCGCGTTTGACGACGCGATCCGCAAAATGACACTGGAAAAAGGAAAAGAGGTGGACTATGCCGACCCCGAGGTGCAAAAGCGTCTGAAAGAAGGACTGGAACACGTCATAAACCGCACGCTCGACCAGTATCTGGGTGAGGACTATCCCGACAAAAACGCGCCGAACTTCCGCAAGGTGTTGGGTCTGCTCGGCATAAAATACGAACTGGATAAAAAGGGAAATCTGGTGATTACGGATATGTCTTCGCTTGTCGCGGGCCTTCAAAATTACAAAGAATACGCCGTGGCTCAGCGCGACATGAAGTCCGGCAAGCCCGGAGCAAAAGAGCGACTTAAAGAAATCCGAGAAGGGCAAGGGGGGGCGGAGAGCAGGGAGTCCCCGGAATTTTTATTCAGGCAAAAACGCATGCTCAAGAATTCGGTGCCTTCGCCGACACTGAAAAATAACCCGGACGCGACACTCGACCCCAGGGTTGAGGTTGAGGAATATTTTAAGCGGGCTGACGCCGAGTATCTGACTCAATTGGAGACATTAAATGAACAGATAAAAGACCCAATGCATCCGGACACGAAAGCCGTGGTATGTATTCCCGTTGCCGGCCATCAGGAAACAAGCAATGTGTACGCGACAATACGATCATTCGCGAATCAAAAAGGAGATCTGAATCAATTTGAGGTACTGCTTTTGGTAAATGCCCCCGCGCGCTTTCAGGAAACCAAACATGTGGAAATAGAAAAAACCAGGGCGGAAATCGAAAGGGCAAAACAGGATTTTCCGAATCTGCGCGTTGCGACGGCA
This sequence comes from uncultured Candidatus Saccharibacteria bacterium, assembly GCA_964466475.1. Lineage (GTDB taxonomy): Bacteria > Patescibacteriota > Minisyncoccia > UBA6257 > GWB1-50-10 > JAUYPG01. Next base: position 114,305 of record CAYXNB010000001.1, on the reverse strand, counting down.
TACGCAGTGCTTCCGGACGACCAGGTCCGCATCGCGAACATCAGAAAAATAGTAACGGACTTGGCGCTTCTTCGGGGGCAGCGGGCGGGGGTTGCAAGGGATCTGATACTTTTAAGCAATGATGCGGACAACCAGGGGGTCTCCGAGGGGTACATAGAATCATATGTTTCTTATTTTGAATCCCATCCGGAAAAAGATGGAGCGGTGGGCAACCTGCAGTTTGACCCAAAGGCATGGATCCGATTCCCGGGAGTTCAAATAGGAGAGGAAATCGCTACTCGTCTGGACCAGACGGGCTTTGAGAACGGAAATGCGATGCTTTTCGGAGCAAATTCTGCGATGAAGAGCTCGATATACGCGGGCATAGGAGGATATCCGCCGGGAACAAAGGTAGCCGAGCAGGAGTGGACGGGTAACGCCATACGCGCGTTCCGCAAAAAAAATGAATCACTGGGTTTTGTCCGAGAGGCGGTGCTTGCCACCTCAAGCAGAAGGGGACTGGCAACGGAAATATTAAAAGCAGAAAAACAAATCGCGTTCGGCGATGAAAAGGCGGAGGAGACAATGCGCGGAATACGGCTGGAATCATTTCCGCCCTTTGACTGGACAAACGACAGGGCGGTTGAGGATCTGCGAAAAGATCTGGAAGAGCGCATTAACGAGTCCCTGAACGCGTACGACAAAGGAGAGCGCCTCGGAAAGGACGCGTGGTTTTATACCAATAACCTCGGGAAAATAGGAATTATATACAGGGTGCAGGGAAATCCAAAAGATCCGGCAAGCACCATAGAGATTACGGATATGTCCGGGTTCATATCGCGTCAAAAAGAAATGCAAAAATTAATAGAACAGGGAGAAACAAATATGGCGCGGGTCTACGAGGCAACCCTTTCAATTTAGGAAATAGTATGTAGAGTGGAGGGTGGAATCTTTCGTTTTTAACATAAAACTCTCCGAAGGAGGGAAACGTGGAAGGGTATGCGCGGTTTCGGAAGCGCACCCGGACCAAGGAACTCCTCCGGAAGGGGTTTCTAAGGTTTCTGGGCTGGTTTTTCCGGCACATTATGACGCTTGAGGTGCGCGGCCTCGAGAATGTGCCGAATGAGGGCGCCTACATCATCGCGGCCAATCATAACGGCCATGGCGATCATGGTGCCATCGTTTTCGCGCTCGGTGAGAGCCGAAGCGCGAACCTAAAAGTGGTCGGCGCCCGAGACCACTTTTTTGAGGGCAAGCGCGCCATTCTCGGTATTTTCTGGGACGCGGCAATCGGCGCTGTGCCCCTGGAGCGCAGGGAGGGGCGCGGCCTTCAGGCCAAAAAGGACTTCGCGTTCCTTGAAGACCTTTTGGCCGAAGGTCGTCCTATGCTCATCTACCCGGAGGGCGGACGAAAGTCCCGGGATGATGGGTGGAATCTCCATGAATTCAAGCGGGGAGTGGGGCTCCTCGCTCGCGGGGGCCATGCTCCCGTAATTCCGTGCGCTATAAAGGGCACGGAGCAGTTTTTGACGAGGACGAGGGGGGTTACAGATTTTCTCCGGATTCTTTTACAATCCTCCCGTCTTGAAAACAAAAAAGTCATCGTATATTTCGGCGAGCCAATCCCTCTCACAACCCGGGGGAAGAAGGCGGCTGAAATAGCAATGGAGGCGCAAAAGGAGGTCCAGCGCCTCCTAGACCGGATAAAAACGTAAGACGCGGAACCCGTTGGGCGCCGCGTCTTTGCTTTCCGGAACCATTACTTCTTCTTCGTTCCGGTAGTACGTTCGCAGTACGTACAAGACGTACATGAACGCAAAACCCCCCCGAAGATAGTTTCACTTTGTTTCATCGGCGCCCCGCATTGGGGGCACCGGGGCGCGAAAAGATTGAAGAAAAAATCTCTCGCGCCGAGAAAAAAGCGGCAGGAATTCAGAAGGAAGCGAAGCGCGTTCATGGCTCACCTCCAAATTGAAGCAGAGTCCAATTTCTTTATACACCGCGGAAAATAAAAAACAACTTTGACACCAAGGGGTAATCATTTTAGAATAGAGGGGTAATTTAAAGTCGAATAACATGTCATTAATTTTTACACAAAACATTTATGAATATATGGAACCCATTGGTTTTGGGTGCCTTGGCCGTGGGAGCCGTAATCGGCTACTTTGCCCGCCGCTGGAGCGCCTTAAACCAGAAGGAATCAATCGAACGCAAGGCCGAAGAGGCGCTGAAGGAGGCCGAGGCAAAAGCCAAGGAAACGGAGCTTAAGGCGGAAGAAAAAGCCGCGGCAATATTGCGAAGCGCGCAGGAAGACGAACGCGCGCGCAAAAACGAACTGCGTAAACTCGAAGAGCGTGTCCTTGGGAAAGAGGATGAGTTAAACGCGGAACGAAAGACCGTGGAAAAGGCAAAAGAGGCGCAGGAGGCGGAAAAGAAGCGGCTCGCGGAAATGGAGGCCGAGGCGAGAGAGGTGCAGAAAAAGGCGGTCGGCGAGTTGGAGCGCGTCTCCGGCCTCAGCCGCGAAGAGGCAAAACAAAAACTTTTCGAGGAACTCAAAGACGTTCATAAGAAAGAGATGAACGATATCCTCGTAAAATTCGAGCGGGAAAAGCGCGATGAAGTGGAAAAGAAAAGCGTGGACGTGATAACGACAGCAATGCAAAGGTACGCCCGCCAGTATATCGGGGACGCGACCACGAGCGTCATCACGATCCCGAGCGAGGATTTGAAGGGAAAGATCATCGGCCGCGAGGGCAGAAACATTAAGGCATTTGAGCGCCTGACCGGAGTTGAGGTAATCGTGGACGAAAGCCCGGAAACCATCATTATTTCTTCATTTGACCCGATGCGCAGGGAGCTTGCGCGGCAGGCACTGCAAAAACTTTTGAAAGACGGGCGCATCCAGCCCGCGCGCATCGAAGAAGTGGTGGAGGAATCGCGCTCCGAGCTCGACAAGCAGATTGAAAAAGCGGGAGAAGACGCGGCCTATGACGTGGGCATTCTTGATCTGCCCAAAGAAATCATCAAGGTTTTGGGCCGCCTAAACTTCCGTACAAGTTACGGCCAGAACGTGCTCCAGCACTCCGTGGAAATGGCGCACATAGCGGGCATGATGGCCGCGGAGCTGGGGCTTAGTGTGGAAGTGGCGAAAAAAGGCGCGCTTTTGCATGATATCGGCAAGGCGCTGGATCATGACGTGGAGGGAACGCACGTGGAAATAGGGCGCAAACTCCTGAAAAAATACGGAGTGGACGAGCGCGCCATTCAGGCAATGGAGGCGCATCACGACGAATATCCGCACGCCATTCCCGAGGCGTTTATCGTAACAACCGCGGATATTATCTCCGGCGCCAGGCCCGGGGTTCGCCGCGACACGATTGAAAAATACATCAAGCGCCTGGAAGACATTGAGCGCGTGGTAAATGAATTTAAGGGCGTGGATCAGACCTATGCCGTTGCTGCCGGGCGCGAAGTGCGCGTCTTTGTGAAGCCGGACAAGATAGACGACTTCGGCGCGCTCCAGTTGGCAAAAGAAATAGCGGAAAAGCTACAGAGAGATGTGCAGTATCCCGGGGAGATTAAGGTTACGGTCATTAGGGAAATTAAGGCGGTGGAATACGCCCGGTAGTGCCCAAAATCTCTAAACTCTAAACCCTAATCTCTAAACAATCTCAAATGTCAAAACTCAAAACGTTTTTTGTGTTTCGATATTTGGGTTTTGGATTTGTTTAGGATTTAGAGATTAGATATTAGAGATTCGCTGAAACCCCTTTATTTTCCTGATGAATTTGGTATAATAATACATATATAACCGAAAGGTCGGATTCGATAAGCGTTCCCAATCTACAAATTCATCCGAATCTGCAAATCTACAAATTCGTTGATTCGGACCATTCGTAGTTTCGGAGCGGTATAGATATGAAAAAAGACGGTCTTGTAGAAGCGGTAATGGAGGCCGCCGGGCTCGAGACGAAAAAGCAGGCCCAGCAGGCGGTAGAGGCGGTGTTTGACACCATCGTAAAATCATTGTCGAAGGGGGAAGAAGTCGCAATCTCCGGATTCGGCACCTTTCGGGTCGCGAAGCGCGCGGCAAGAATGGGCGTAAATCCGAAGACAGGAGAAAAAATCCAGATTGCGGCGTCAACCAAACCAAAATTCCGGGCAGGAAAACTCCTGAAGGAAGCGGTATTGTAAAATTTAAAAACTAAAAGTCCCCTCCGCCAGCCGGCGGACGGGGATTTTTAGTTTTTAATATCAGAGCGATTTCCTCACCAAACCGCTCATCTCAATAAAAATCTGGTATGCGTCTTTCACCCCGTCAAACGAGGAACGAACCAGATCTTTTATTGATAAGGGGGCTTGGACCTCCGCGGGGGCAGGGGAGGTTGAGGTGGCGGCAGACGCGGTAGTGCTTGTTGTGGCAGGCGCAGATTCTTGGTTGGGCGTTTCTGTCAAAAGAGAAACAAGAGAGGAGGTTGGGGTAAGAAGCGCGAGTAATTCCGTGGAAGTGACGGTAAGAGGAAGGATGTAAGTGTTCCGGAAGATTTCTTCGCCGGAAGCAACCTGTTTTTCGCTCTCAGCAATGATCGCGTTCGCCTTGGTAAGGCGGCTTTGCAGATCAGCGGACTTAAGGCCGGATTTGCCAAGTTTGGCAAGGTCTTTGGTTATTTTCTGGCTGCGCTCCTTGGCGACAAGGAGGATCTCGCGGCCTTTTTGCAGGGAAGAATAATCATTTACCGCCTGCAATGCCGGAGTGTAGTGGACTTCCCGCCAAAGGCGAAAATCTTCCGCCTCGGATTTTACCGCCTGTACGTCTTTCAGGTGCGCGAAGCCCTTTTTCTTTAAAAGTTCAAAGTGGCGGACCGCGTCTTCTACTTTCGCAAGCGTTTTTTCGCGCCAAAGCGCCAGTTCTTTCGGGTCTTTTTCAATTAAAAGCGCGCGCACCTGCAAATCCTTTGCCTCGGCAAGAGAGAGATCAACCACTTTTTTAAAGGCATCAATGCGGAGCGCGAAGTCGTTGGTAATGTTTTCATCGCGCGCGGTCACAAGGCCGTCAACGCTCGTTTGAACTTCCAAAACGGCTTTTTGCACGGGTTTTGATTGGGCGAGAGCATCGTTTTCTGCCGCATGTACGGGATGCGCAAAAACAAAGGCAAGTACAAAAATTGTAAAAAAGGGCTGTTTCATCGTTTTTTTAACTCTTAATCTTCGTGTTAATCCTCATGAATTTTAAAATATCGCGGCATTCAGCAGATTGTCGATCTCTTTGTTTGCTTCCGGCAGATCAAAAGCGTCGCGCTCGCCCTCCAGCACAAGAGGATTCAGATGGCGAAATTTATCGTCCGAGATTTCCCGCAAAGCCGAGGCAACTGCGCGTGCGGCGGTCTGGCTGTAAGTGATTTCCTGGAGTTCGATGCTGATGGTCAGCGCTTCGAGTTCATTTTGAATATTGCGGGCGTCAAGCGAGGCGTATACCGGCTTACCCGCGGAAAAAAGAGCAAAAGAAAGGGTAAGGACCAAAAGAAGGGCGGCAAACCCGCCGACATACAATGGGCGGAAAAACACATCAAAAGGAAAGACGGACTCCTGCCGTTCTGTAAGGATTGCGCGCTTGGTAACGCCCAAAAAGCCGGGTCGCGGCTCAATCTCTTTAAGCGTCGAAAGTTGTCTTATTATTTCCTGCATGTTTTTCCAGGATCGTCTTTAATTGCTTTAACGCGCGGTGCTGGATAACACGTATCGCGCCCTCGCTCTTTTGAAGCGTTGCCGAAATCTCTTTGTTTGAAAGGTCGTTGACGAACTTCATTAAAAGCACGCTCTGGCTTGTGTCGTCAAGTTCCCGTATGGCCTTGTGCACCAGTTCCGCGCGCAGACCCCGATCCACGTTTTCCTCAAATCCCGGATGTTCGGAAAGTGAATCCTCGGGCAGGGAATCAATATCCCGATGATTCTTGGAAGAGCGGTAATGGTCAATGATGGTGTTCTGCGCGATGCGGTAGAGCCAGCTCGAAAACGGGTGTCCTTCTTCCCGGTACTTCCTGACGCTCTTCCAGGCCTTCAGAAACACCCCGTGGGTAATGTCTTCGGCATCGCTTTTCGTACCGACCTTGAAAAGCGCAAAGCGGTAAATGGCCGGGGCGTATGTGTCGTAAAGAGTCCCGAATGCTTCGGAATCACCCTTTTTGGCCTGTAAAATGAGCTCGGACTCTTTCATAAAGTAGAACGTAGTAAATAAGGAATTTGTTTCATCTATTAATGTAACGTTACAAGCGGGATATGTATGACAATATCAGATTTTTTTGAATTTTCATAACGAAACGCGCGAAGGCCTGGGGCCTTCGCGCTAAGCGTGCGAGCCGGCGCCGAAACGGGCGGCCGACGGGGCGGCTCAAAAAATTCGGGATAGCGATCCCGCAGAATCGCGGTAATCACCATCCCGAGAAGAAGCGAAACTATGAGCACGAACAAGACCATCTCGCCGGCGGTGAGGTACCATCGGCCGCGGATCTTTTTCATGACAAACTCCCTTCAATAAATATTAAAAAACAAAAACAAAGATAAGTCAATTGTGCGGGATGCGAGAATCGAACTCGCGACTAGAGTTTGGAAAACTCCCATTTTGCCACTAAACTAATCCCGCTTTTTCTCTCCCTTGAGCCACCACGCCCCGAGATATACCAGGGGGGAACTAACGGCTCCAAAAACAACCTTGAAGATATAATAGGGAATCGCGATGCCCATGACAAACGCAAAGGTGAATTTGGGCGTCATCTGATAAAACGCGATCATCATAAAGAGAAACGTATCTATTGCCTGGGAAACGACGGTAGAGGCATTGGTGCGAAGCCAAAGGAATTTTCCGTGCGTCTTCTCCTTCCAAAGTCCGAACGACCACACGTCGTGAAACTGGGAGAGGAGAAAGGCGATAATGCTTGCCGCCATAATGCGGAGCGAGCTTTTGAATACCGCCACATACGCTTCGTTGTTCGTAAACCGCGCGTGCGGAGGGAGCGCCACAAAAAGTGCCACAAAAAGCATGATGACCAAAATCGCGATCATGCCGGCAAGCACGAACTGCCTTGCGATTTTTTTGCCATATACCTCCTCCACAATATCCGTGGCAAGAAAACTTAGGGGGACCATAAAAATTCCGACTGAGGCGGAAAACACGCTCCAGAGCGGGATAATCTTCGCGCCCAAAAGATTCATGCCGATAAGCAGGGCTATGAATATGGCAAATAGTATCTGAAGCCGGAATGAATTCATGGGGTGACCGACGGGGCTCGAACCCGCAACCGCTAGGACCACAACCTAGAGCTCTGCCAGTTGAGCTACGGTCACCATGCCAAAAGCATAAACTAAGGATTCCCGTGCGGCAAGTTGCCCTCGAAACGGGCCTGCTTTTTGCGCGAAACAAGATGTTTTTCCTGCAAACGCCGCTCGTCCGCGCTCCGTGGGGGCTCATTGGGAATGCGGGGAGTCGGTTCTTTGATTGCTTCCTCAATCATGTGAAGCAAGCGTTCCAGCGCCTTGTCCCGATTTTGATCCTGCGAACGTGTCTCCTGATCCTCCACCCAGAGTTCGTCATCATGATTCACATGATGCGAGAGGTGTTCGCGAAGCCGCCGTTTTTGGAGCGGCTCCAGGGGGAGGTCTTCGATCGGAACCCACATATGGACCTTGGTTGAGCGATGATCGCGGTTTTGCCCGCCTGCCTTGCCGGACAGGGAGGCCTTGAAATGAACGATATGTTCCAGATCTTTGATAGTCATAAAAACATTGTAAGGTATAATATCCCAATGGGCAATTTGATAGAGCAGGCGCTCCTGTGGATTGCAAGCCATCCGGCATTAAAATTCGGCACTATCGGCGTCATCTCCGCGATCCAGGGAGAAAGCGGGGTCTTAATCGGCACGCTCCTCATTCAAAGAGGAGAAATACGCTTGTGGGAATTTATATCCGTAGTGGTTGCCGTTATTCTTGGCTACGAATCTCTCATATATTGTATCGGCCGCGCCTTGCGCAACACTCCTTTGGGAAGTTTTATTGAAAATAAAATAAAACAGCACGAACGCATAGAAACCGCACTCAACGAAAATCCGGCGAAAACAATCGCGCTTTCGCGCCTCGTCATTTACCTTAGTTTGGCCGTAGTCTTTTTAAGCGGCTGGATGAAAGTGCGATATTACACCTTCATCCGTTATCGGTTTTTGGGAGTCCTGACCTGGCTCGGGCTGGTAACCCCGCTTTTTATCTTTCTCGCGTACCGCGTGGGAATAGAGCGCGAGGCATGGGTGGTGCGGGAAATATTTTCCGCCGCGCTCATTATCTTTATTTTCCTCTTCGGCCTGCGTCACGTTGTGGCGGAGTGGATCGGAGTGCGTCCCCCAAGAAAACGACGCGCGAAGAAATACTAATCCAATTTCTGCAAAAGCCCTTTTATTTTCGCGCGCCGGAACATCGCGGTAAAAAAGAGAAGCGCGAGCGCGAGATACAAGGCGTTGATAAAGGTGGCGAGGATGAGTGGCCCGGCCGGAAAGGCGTGTCCCAAAAGCACTGCCCGCAACCCCTCAAACACATGAGCCGAGGGCAGGGCAAGAGAAACTATTTGCAGGGCTTGAGGCAGGGCGGAAACAGGATAAAACACCGCGGAAAACGGCTGAATGATGAAGATAAAACCAAAGGCAAGGATCTGCGCCTGGGTGCCGTAGCGCAAAATAATGCCCGTGGTAAAAATCCCCAGTATCCAGCCGAATAAAAGCAGGTTTGCCACAAAAGGAATAAGGTAAAGCCCGAGCACGAAGATATTGAATTTGTAGAAAAGAAAGGCAAGTCCCCCAAGCACAACGGAAACAAGTCCGATACGAACGAGCCCTATTAAAACCGTTGCTCCCAAAAATTCGCTGATCCGGACAGGCGCGACAAAAATATTGATGAGGTTTTTCTCCCAGATGTCTTCAAGAAACGCCACAGACACGGCTTTTTGAGATTGATTGAGCAGATCCCAAAAGATCATGGCGCCAAGGAGTACGGAAACCGCGTTAAAGCCCGCCATGCTGGTTTTCTCAAGATACGTGCTGAAAAATCCCCAAACCAAAATATCCATGACCGGCCAGTAAAAAACATCCATGATGCGGGGCAGGGAACGCCGGTAAAGGTAGAGGTGGCGGATGAGTAATGCCTGGATTCTATGCCACTTCATATTTGTTCGCGCGCGATATGCAAAAACACCTCATTCAAATCTTTTCTCCCGTATTTCTTCACAAGTTCCTGAGGCGTTCCGTCGTCCACGATCCGCCCTTTTTGCAAAAAGATGATGCGTTCGCAAAGTTCCTCGATCTCCGCCATGTTGTGCGAAGTGTAAAGGATAGTGATACCGCGCTCTTTTTGAATCTGCTTCAAAAGTTTTCTGGTTTTGTCCGCGATGTCCGGATCGAGCGAGGCGGTTGGCTCGTCAAGCAGCAAAATTTTCGGGTTGTTTAGCAGGGCCTTTGTAAGATTCACCCGCGTCATCTGGCCGGTGGAGAGTGTTACCGTGAGTTTCGGCAAAAGATCGGTAATTTCAAAAAATTCCGCGAGTTCCAAAATCTTTTTGCGCGGATTTTTCACTCCGTAAAGTCGCGCGAAGGTAAGCAGGTTTTCAATAACCTTCAGATTCAGGGGCAGGGCAACGTAGGGGGAGGAAAAATTAATCTGCCCCAGTATTTCCTCGCGATGCTTCGCAAGGGGCAGGCCAAAAACATTAATCTCGCCCGAGGTCGGGGTAATGATGTCGAGCATCATCTGAATGGTCGTGGTCTTGCCGGCGCCGTTCGGCCCCAAAAGTCCGGTAATCGTCCCTTCTTCAACCGAAAAAGAAACCCCGTCCACGGCCAAGGCCTTCCCGAATTCCTTTCGCAAGTTTTTTACCTCAATAACCGATGGCATAAAAATGGAGTGAAAAGGAGTGAAAAAGAGTACAGAAAAAGAATACAAGAAGAGGGGAGAAGTTGCAAAAAGAGCGACGCTGAATTTGCGCCGTCCTCAAAATTTCTGCATATGTGGACAGTTTGAGGACGTCATAAGTAAGACAAGAAGAGAAGCGAGGCCGCGCCGCGCAACGTACAAAAGCCGCACAATGTACAAAAAAAATTTTTTGTAATACTATAATAAAGGAAGGCGCGCCCGGGAAGAGCGCAGCCGAAGGCATCGTGGAGTAGGGAATAAGCGAAGCGCAGAAGAAAAACTAAATATGCCGCGGTAGCTCAGTGGTAGAGCGCAGCCCTAAATCTTTGGGGCCCTTCGCAGAAATGCGGAATGAGAAAAATCGGGTGAATTCGGGGAAATCCCGCCAAGGCGGGACAATCCCGAGCCAAGCCCCGCAGGGCAAAGGTTGCGGGGAAGGTGTAGAGACTAGCGAGTGAGTCCCAACAATAAACTCGCAAATAGCGCCCGACCCCGCCTTCGATGAGAAACATGAATACGGAAGGCGGGGATGATATAGTCCGAACCCCGGAGTAATTCGGGAAACATCGCCTTGGAAGAGGCTGGCGTCGGGGGTTCAATTCCCTCCCGCGGCACAAGTGCACAAAAAGAACTCGCCCGCGAGTTCTTTTTGTGTATCCATGCGGGAGGGAATTGAAGGCGACACTCGCGCATGCGGGGCACGATGGAGCGAGTGCGCCCGGCTTTGGAGGAGGAGCGAACTTTAGTTCGCGACAGGGGAGAAGAATTCCCTCCCGCGGCACAATAAAAACAAAGAGGCGTTCGCTAGCGCGAAACGCCTCTCGGGCGGGCATGGCCCGCAGATTCCCTCCCGCCATCGCGTGTGTCGGAGTCAGAGCAGGAGGGAGGGAAAACGAATATAGAAGACCAATAAAAAGGTATCACGAAAAGAAAAGAGAAACAATTTAAAACGCACCCCCGGCAGGAATCGAACCTACATACGCGGCTTAGAAGGCCGCTGCACTATCCATTGTGCTACGGGGGCAATATCCTAAACTTATCAAAACTAGAGCGAAGTATCAAAGAGTTTCATTTTGGCGAGAAACTCGTCGTTTAAGCGGTTGATGGTTTTCGCGCTTTCGTTTACTTCATGCAACGCTTTTGAGATCGCCTCTTGCTCCTCGCGCGTGGAGCCGCGGGTAAACGACCGCTCGATGCTCGCGAGAAAGTCGTTTAAGTTTTCGGTATAGGTAAGAAATTCGCTGACCAGCGAAAGTTCGGTCGCGATCGCGGCATACGCGAGCCGCTGGGCAGAGCCGGAGGAAAGGGAAGAAAGCGACTGGGTCATGCGTTCAAGGTGGCGTGAAAGATCAAAGGCGCGCGAACTCGCGCTCGCGATGTCCGTCTTTGCCAGTTCCACGACCTCCATCGCCCTTGGCCGCTGTTCCGCGACATCTAACAGATTTATCTCGCGCACCGCTTTGTTTACGGATTCGGTAAGGACGACGATCTCCTTGCTGGTCAGGGAGGCGTCGCGCCGCGCTTCAAGAAACTCCGGAGGAATCTCCGCCGCAAACTCCGCGCGGGAAAAAAGATGGGAAGCGAGAATAATGGCCGCGGTAAAAAGAATCGCGACAAAGGTATAGAAAAGCGGGCTCTTAAAACGAAAGCCGCGCCTCAGGGAGACGAGGATGTCGCGGGGGGGAATGGGTAATTTAAACATGACATGTATCATACAAAACAATAGAAAATAGTAAATGGTATAATAGAATCATGCTTACGCTTGAAGAAATGATAATACGCCTGGGAGTCGCGATAGCCTTGGGCGCGATCGTGGGATGGGAGCGGGAGGTGGTCGGCAAAGAAGCCGGCATCCGCACGGACATCGTGGTTTCCGCGGGCGCCGCGCTTTTTACCATCGGGAGTATCGCGCTGCCCTACCTTATTACTCCGAACGAAGGGGTTGCTATGCAGGCAATTGTGCAAAACAGTTCGGCTCTCCGCATCATCTCGAACATAGTGGTCGGTATCGGATTTTTGGGCGCGGGCATCATCATCCACCAGGGGCCGCGCGTGCACGGGCTAACTACCGCGGCATCCATCTGGTTCGTTGCCGCGATCGGAATGCTGGCAGGTATCGGGCTCACGGCTTTTGCCGCGATAAGCGCGATCGGCATGACGCTCCTCCTCGTTATTTTGCGAAAGATGGATCTCTATAAAATCGTGGAAGAAACCAAGAAGGAAAAAGTTCAGAACGCAAAACGTAAGTAGATATAGATTTTTCTCTTGCCATGATTTAATGTGGGCTCATGAAAAGGCAAGAAAGAATCTACCTCGACCACGCGGCAACCACTCCTGTTTCAAAGGCGGCAAGAAAAGAAATGGAGCCGTATTTTGCGGCGCGGTTCGGGAATCCGAGTTCGCTCCACTCATTCGGGCAGGAGGCCTCGGCCGCGCTTGATATGGCGCGCGAAAAAATGGCGCGTCTCGTAGGAGCGGAGTTTCGACAGGTGATTTTTGCCGGATCCGCGACAGAGGCGAACAATCTCGCGCTTCGCGGCACGATAGCAAGGATCAAGGATCAAGGATTAAGGATTAAGGAACCGAAAATTATTGTTTCCGCGGTTGAGCACGAGTCCGTTTTGGAAACCGCGCGGGATTTAGCGCGGGAAGGTGTGGAAATAGTTGAAATTCCGGTGGACAAAAATGGAGTGGTGGATTTGAAAAAACTGGAAGCCGCACTCGATGAAAACACCATTTTTGTGTCCGTGATGTATGGAAATAATGTGGCGGGGACGATTCAGCCGATACGTGAAATCGCGAAGACGGTTCGCGAGTTTCGCGAAGAAACAAGAAAGAAGAAGCAAGAAACAAACAATTACCAATTACCAATTACCAATTACCCGCTCGTACACACCGACGCTGTCCAGGCCTTCCAGTATCTGGACTGCGACATAAAAACACTTGGTGTGGACATGATGACCATTTCTTCGCACAAAATCTACGGACCAAAAGGAGTAGGCGCGCTAGTGGCTAGTGGCTATCCCCTAAATCCTATCGTAACCGGAGGCGGTCAGGAATTCGGCTTTCGTTCCGGCACGGAAAACATTCCGGCGATCGTGGGGTTTGTAAGGGCGGCGGAAGAGGCAATAAAAATCCAGGCAAAAGAAGCAAAGCGCTTGGGAAAATTAAGAGAATGCCTGTGGAAAAAAATTAAAAAAGCAGTGCCAGGGGCCGTAAGAAATACGCCAAATAAAAATACGCTCCCGCATATCCTAAACGCCGCATTTCCAAACGCCTCAAAAAACCTGGTCGCCCGCCTTGATGCCCTTGGAGTTGCCGTCTCCTCCGGCGCGGCCTGCTCCACGCGCTCGCAAGAGGCCTCGTACGCGCTCCTTGCTATGGGTATTCCGGAAGATATTGCCCGAAGGAGTATCCGCTTCAGTTTGGGGCGGGAAACAACGAAGAAAGATGCTCATAAAATAGGGAAAATAATCAAAAATGCTCTGGTGTCATAACGTGCTATAATATAAATATATGAAATGGTTGGATATTGTAATCACTATCATAATCACAATCGGAATTCCGTCTATAGTCACGGCCCTTATTTATATTGGAAAAAAACTTCAAATTTTATCCGAATTGGAGAAAACAACAACAAAAATAAAACACAATGTTCAAATCGTGGCAAATTATCTTACTCGATATCACGAAAAATTTGACCCAAACGAACTACAAACATTAAGCCCACTCAATTTAACGGAAAAAGGAAGGGAATTCATAAAAAATATCGGTTTTGAAAATGTCTTCGAAAAGAATAAGAAGGAGTTTTTTGAATTCATAGATAGAGAAAATCCACAAGTTAAATATGATGTGGAGGCAGCAGCCATTAAATCCATACACGCGCTTTATGATAAATCGTACATGCAGTTTTTGAAAATTTTTTTGTACAACAATCGCGACAGAAGCATGGAAAATACCGCGCCGACTCTCGGAATATTCGTACGAGACCGGTATTTGGCGGAACACCCGGAAATTACGCAATAATCCGTACCTCTCTAAAACAAAAAGCGTTGTGTTAAACTAACAAAGGAAGAAAGGAGAATTCTTATGAATAACAAAGAATTCTCTCTCGATGAAATTAGAGAACTCACAAAACTCCCGTTTTCCCTCGTGGAACGCCTGCTTGGCGTCGAGGGAATCTGGAACGAAGATTCCGGGCGGTGGGTCGAGCCGCCCTCGTGGCGGTGGCGGATTCGCCGATGGCGGCGGAGCCCATCGGCGCGAACCTTCTCTGTGCGGGGGTGGACGATTCGGTTGTAATCTTGGGGGAGCATTGTCTCCCCCTTTGAAATTCAAAGGCGTTACAAAATAAAAAATCTATCGTATGATAGATATGTGAGGAACAAAGTGGCCACTTTAATCACATAAATACTATGAATGAAAAAATAAAAAACTATTTGGGAATATCGCTCATCGTGGGAGTGTTGGCATTCGGGTACGGCATTATGAGTATTGCCGGGTCGGTCGGGAAATCCATTAATCCCGGATCGCTTCGCAGTTTTTCCGTAAGCGCGGAAGGAAAAGCGACCGGCGTGCCGGACGTGGCGGAGTTTACCTTTAGCGTCATTACCGAGGGCGGAGAAAAACTCGCCGAACTTCAGACCGAGAATACGGAAAAAATGAATAAGGCGATCGCCTTTTTGAAGGAACAGGGCGTAAAAAAGGAAGACATAAAAACAAGCCAGTACAGCGTAAACCCGAGATATGAATATTATTCATGCGGCCCGGTGATATATGGCGCTGACTCGCGAAAAGCCGAGCCCTGCCCGCCGCCAAAGATCGTGGGATATACCATCACCCAGTCCGCGAGCGTGAAAATCCGCGATTTCGCGAAAGCAGGAGACATCGTCTCCGGCGTGGTGAAAAGCGGAGCAAACCAGGCCTCGAGTTTGAACTTTACCATTGATGACCCGACAAGCGTGCAGGACGACGCTCGCGCCGAGGCCATAGAAAAAGCGCAGAAAAAGGCGGAGAAGATCGCCAAAGCCGGAGGATTTCGCGTCGGCAAACTAATCTCGATTTATGAATCAGCAGGAGGATACCCGCCAATCTATTATGCAAAGGGAGAGGCGCTTGGCATGGGAGGGGACATGGCAGAGAGTGCGCCATCGCCCTCGATCGAGCCCGGAAGCGAGGATGTGCAAGTGAGCGTTACGTTGACGTACGAGATACGATAATCTCTAAATCCTAATTTCTAATCTCTAAACAAATTCAAAACCCAAATGTCAAAAACGTTTTTGAGTTTTGATATTTGAGATTGTTTAGAGATTAGGGTTTTGAGATTAGAGATTTTCGACATGTTGAGAAAATTTTTTGTTCTAACTATAGCGAGTGTAATTCTGGGAGGAGCCGCCATAAACGGCTTCTTCCCGCATAGGGCGGAAGCCGGAATTCTGGACGACATTAAAAACTTCTTTAAGGGAATATCCGCGCCCGCGGCGACAAGCACGGAGGATCAGGGATCAAGGATTAAGGATAAAGAACAAAAGGAAGAACAAAAACCCGTAACTCTCTACAAACCCGCGATTGATTATGAAGAGGCCGTAACGAGCGCGGTTGAAAAGGCCTCGCCTTCGGTTGTTTCTATTGCCGTATCAAAAGACGTGCCCGTAATCGAGCGGTGCCGGTACAACCCCTGGGGCGATCTGCCGCCGGAGTTTCAGGATTTTTTCGGCGGAGGATTCCAATATGAAACAAACTGCCAGAGAGGAACGGAAAAACGGGAAGTCGGGGGCGGATCGGGATTTATTATTTCAGAAGACGGGCTTATCGTAACGAACAAGCACGTGGTCTTGGACGAGAGCGCGGAATACACGGTCTTTACCAACGACGGAAAAAAGCATGAAGCGAAAGTCCTTGCCCGCGACCCGATCCTCGACCTCGCGGTTATAAAAATAGAAACGCGGGGGCTCGTGCCCGCCCGCCTTGGGGATTCGGACGCGGTAAAGCTCGGCCAGACCGCCATAGCCATAGGAAACGCGCTTGGAGAGTTCAGAAACACCGTATCGCTCGGCGTTGTCTCCGGCCTCGCGCGCGACATTACCGCCTCCGGCGGGGGATTTAGCGAGCGCATTGAGGGGCTGATCCAGACGGACGCGGCGATAAATTCCGGAAACTCGGGCGGCCCGCTTTTGAACCTGAAGGGAGAGGTGATAGGCGTAAATACCGCCATGGTCTCCGGCGCGCAAAACATAGGTTTTGCGATTCCCATAAATCAGGCAAAGCGCGACATCCAGTCCGTAAAAACAACAGGAACCATCAAAACTCCGTATGTGGGAATCCGGTATGTTCCGATCACGCCCGAACTCGCGAAAAAGCAAAGTATGCCCGTGGAATACGGCATCGTGCTTCGCGGATCCGAAGAGGGACCCGCGGTCTATCCTGACACTCCGGCCTCGCGTGCGGGCCTGCGGGCCGAGGACATTATTTTGGAGGTAAACGGAGAAAAAGTAGAGAAAAAATCATTCGCGACCATAATTCAAAAATACGACGTGGGGGAAACAATTGCGCTGAAGGTACGGAGGGGAAATCAGGTGTTAGAAATAAAAATTCGTCTCGGTGAGCGCCCCGCGGATTTGTAGGGGGGTTCCAATTTCTAGGAAAATAAGGTATACTAGGGTAGTGAAATATATCATTACTTCACACGCGAAAGCGCGAATGAAAGAGCGCGGAATCATGGAAGAGAACGTAAAAAAGACCATTGAATTTCCGACAGAAACACTTTATGACGAAAATAAAAGGTTCTTATTCAAAAGATTGTACAGGAGGAACGGGAAAGAAAGATTATTGCTGGTAGCCGGAGAATGGCGCGGGAAAACATGTAGAATCATTACGGTGATCGAAACATCAAAAATAAAAAAATATATATGAAGCAAAAAAAACCAAAAATTGAATATGACAAAAAAAATAAAGTCCTTTCGATAATTGTGAAAAACGAAAAAAGCGCGGATTCGGACATTCAGGGAAACGCGGTGATTGACTATGACAAAAAAGGAGAAATGGTGCGCGTAAGTTTTTACGAATTTAGTTTTGACGACTTCAAAAAAGAAGAAAAAAATATAAGAGAATTCACGAGAAAGTCAAAAATGCTCGCAATCGCGTAATCGTCATGCCTAATTTTCACCGCTTTACAATCAAAGCGCAGGAAGCACTCCAGAACGGGCAGGAAATGGTTGCCCGCATGAATCACGGGGAGCTCGGCGCCCTCCATCTTTTGAGGGCTCTTTTGGATGAGGCCGACACCCTGGTCCGTCCCATGCTCGTGCGCTCGAACGTGGCGATCGAGGCGGTGGAGGGCGACTTGGCAACGGAACTTGATAAACTCCCCAAGATATTCACCGGCTCCGGATCTGTGGGCCAGCTCTATCTTTCCCACGAACTTATGCGGATTTTGGATAAGGCCGCGGAAATAGCCATGCGGGGGCGCGATGAATACATCTCCTGCGAACACCTGCTGCTCTCTCTTGTTGAAGTACCCTCGCGCGCGGGCGAAATCTTGATGCGCGCCGGAGCGAGAAAAGACGTGCTTGTGCGCACGCTGGCAGGTCTGCGGGGCGCCAACAGAGTAACGGACGAAATGCCGGAGTCCAAATTTCAGGCGATTGAAAAATACGCGGTGAACCTTACAAACCGCGCGCGCGAGGGCAAACTGGATCCGGTAATAGGCCGCGAAGAAGAGCTCCGCCGCCTCATGCAGATATTGTCCCGCCGCACCAAAAACAATCCGGTCCTGATAGGCGAGCCCGGCGTAGGGAAGACCGCGATCGTGGAGGGGCTTGCCCAGAGGATCATCGCGGAAGAAGTTCCCGAATCCCTGAAGGGCAGGGAGGTGGTGATGCTCGACATCGGATCGCTTATTGCGGGCACCAAGTTTCGGGGGGAATTTGAAGACCGCTTCAAGGCATTCATGAAAGAAGTGCAGAATTCCGCGGGCAAGATCATTCTATTCATTGACGAAATCCACATGATCGTCGGCGCGGGAGCGGCGGAGGGCGCGGTAGACGCCTCGAATATGTTAAAACCGGCGCTTGCCCGCGGAGAACTCCGGGCAATAGGAGCAACAACGCTTAAAGAATATCAGAAATATATAGAAAAAGACGCCGCGCTTGAGCGCAGATTCCAACCTGTTTACGTTGAGGAGCCGACCATCGAGGACTCCATTGCCATTTTGCGCGGACTGAAAGAAAAATACGAGATGCACCATGGCCTGAAGATTTCAGACAACGCGATTTTGGCCGCGGTAAACCTTTCGGCAAAGTACATCAGCGACCGCTTTCTGCCCGACAAGGCTGTGGATTTGATTGACGAGGCCGCTGCCGCGCGCTCGCTTGAGTCTGACAGCATGCCCGCCCAGATTGACAAGACAAGAAGGCAGATGACGAAACTGGAAATAGAAAAATCCGCGCTCACGAGCGACGAGTCAAAAAAAGCGAAAGAACGGCTGGAGGAGGTCGAGCGCGAACTCGTCCGTTTCAAAAAAGAAAACGACGAACTCTCGGCCAAGTGGCACGCGGAAAAAATATCCGTGGAAAATCTGCATAATTTGCGTAAAAAAGTGGAAGATCTGAAGCGTGAATCCGAAATAGCGGAGCGCGAAGGAAATCTGGAGCGAGTGGCGCAGATTCTCTACGGCGAATTGCCGCGCGCGGAAAAAGAAGTAAAAGCGTTCGAGAAAAAATACATCGGCGAAACCAGGGGCGATAAATTCATCAAAGAATTCGTGGATGAGGAAGATATTGCCTCGGTTGTGGCGCGCTGGACGGGCATCCCTATGGTAAAGATGCTTGAATCCGAGATGCAGAAACTCTCGCGAATAGAAAAAGAACTGGAAAAAAGCGTGGTTGGGCAGAAAGAAGCGATCGAGGCTGTCTCCCGCGCCTTAAAGCGGTCCCGCGCAGGACTCGCGGACGCGGGCAAGCCCCTCGCCTCCTTTATGTTTCTCGGCCCCACGGGCGTGGGAAAGACACATCTTGCCCGTACTCTCGCGGAGTTTATGTTTAACGACGAAAAAGCGCTGGTGCGGATCGATATGTCCGAATACATGGAGCGGCACGCGGTCGCGCGGCTTGTGGGGTCGCCGCCCGGATATGTGGGCCACGAAGAGGGCGGGCAGTTGACCGAAGTGGTGCGACACAGGCCCTATTCGCTCATTTTATTTGACGAGATAGAAAAGGCCCATCCCGAAGTATTCAACATCCTGCTCCAGATTCTGGACAACGGACGGCTTACGGATTCCAAGGGAAAGCTGGTAAACTTCAAAAACACCGTAATTATCTTAACCTCGAACGTGGGAAGCGAATATTTTCAGGAATTTTCGTCCCTGGGATTTCGGGGTGACGCGGAAGAAATAAAAGAGGCAAGGCGCAAAGAAGAAGAGTTTCGGACAAAGGTGGAAGAAGACCTCAAGGAAACCTTTAAGCCAGAATTTTTGAACCGATTGGATGAGATCATCATTTTCCACCCTCTTTCTCCAGTGCACATACGGAAGATCGTCCGCGCGGAGCTTGACGAGGTAAAGGAGCGGCTGAAAGAAAAGGGAATAGATCTGGATATTCAAAAAGAAGTGGAGGCACACCTTGCAAAAAAAGGGTTTGACTCCGAATATGGCGCGAGACCCATAAAGCGGCTTATCCAAAAAATCATCGTGGATGCGCTCGCGGATAAGCTGATACGAGGAGATGTTACAGAAGGCCAAAAAATTACTATCGCGTTCGACGCTAAGGCAAATCGGGTGGAGATCGGCGTCTAAGTACGCGCTCCTTGCCGGAGCCGGCATATTTTGCCTTGTACAAGGAGGTGTTTTGGGTATGGCGGCGTCGGGCGTCGCCGCGTTCTGGACCATAAAAAAGGGAAAAAAGTGGGAACCGGCAATGACGGGACTGGTCTTTCTCGCCGCGTTTTTCGGCACCTCGCTCCGCGCTCCGCAAAATTTCTGGCTCTTCACCCTGCTTCTGGTCGGTATCGTCTTCACCCTGCTCTATAAAGAGGCGGAAATCGCGGAAACCGGAAAAAAGCGGAATATGTGCCTGGCCGGAGGCGCCGCATTTTTGAGTGCACAAATCGCCTGGATTTTGAACTTTCTCCCCCTGCATCCGGTGAGTTTCTCGGCAATCCTGGCTCTCATTTATCTGGTTTTACGGAGGGTTATGGAAAAGGCGAGAAGCGGGGCTTTGGGCCGAGAGGGCATCCTCAAAGAGTGCCTAGTATTTAGCGTAATTCTCCTTTTCGTGCTTGGAACAACCTCCTGGGGGCTGTAAACATCCTGTAACGCCCCTCCGCGTTACATCGTTATAATTAGTGAAAAGGGTTGAAAATACTTGAAAAGTAGGATATAATAGCAAAATTGTGCAAAAGACAGGAGTGAGGCCTTGTCCAAGCACAAATAACACCAGTCCGGGGGACTCGTGGTATTTGTGCAAACCTCGCTCCAAAGCGAGTTTTTTGTTTTAGCTCTACATACCTTACAAAACAAAGGGCTAAAACATCCTGAGAGAAATCGAAGGATTACTTTATTACCAACCCCCCTTTTCTCGCCTTGTCGAAGGCGGGCAAAAGGGGAGCAGAAAAACATAAAGGTCGAGCAAAAACAAACATTAAGTCGATAATTACAGAAATTACAGCAAAATGAGTACATTCATGAAAAAGGCTGCGTCTGTGGGCGTTGCGGTATCTACCGCCATCTGGCTCTCGGGCGCGGCTGCAATCGTGCCTGTGGCAGGAGCCCAGACCCTTACGGTCGAGCAACTCCAGGCACAGATCAACCAACTATTAGCATTGATTTCGCAGCTCCAGGGACAACTTGCGGCCCAGACCGGAGGGACCACTGGCGGCGCTGTCGCTGTTTCTTGCTCGTTCACCCGAGACCTCACCTTGGGTTCAACAGGAGATGACGTAAAGTGCCTTCAGCAGACCTTAAACGCGAACGGGTATCAGGTTTCCGCCTCGGGTGCGGGATCTCCGGGCAACGAATCGTCCTACTTCGGTCCGGCAACTCGCGCGGCCTTGGCCAAGTGGCAGGCGGCAAAGGGGGTAACTCCTTCCGTCGGTTACTTCGGTCCTTTGACGCGCAATGCCATCGCGAGCGCGGTGGTAGTGCCGACGACCCCGGGGACGACAACTCCCGGAACCACAACTCCGCCTCCGGCAAACGTCGTGATTCCTTCATCGGGAATCGCGGTCACCCTCGCCGCGGATAACGCGGGCGCGGGAGCGGTGCCGAAAGGCGCGAGCGGCGTTAAATTCTTGAAGTTTAACGTCGCAGGCACCGGAACCTTGGACTCCCTTGTCTTCAAGAGAGAAGGTATCGGTGCGACAACCGACTTTGTTTCCGGAAGCTTTAACCTGATGCAGGGAGACACGCGGCTTACCAGCGGTAAGACGCTGAACTCCACCACGCACGAGGTAAGCTTCCCCGGTTTGAAACTCACCTTGAACAACGAGGTGAAGACCTTGACCCTGATCGCGGATATCGCGGCAGGATCAACGACCGGAAACAGGAATTACATGAAGTTGGTTTCCGGGGAAGGAACACCGGCGGCGCCGACCATAACCGGCGTTACGGGGAACCTCATGGAAATAGCGGGACAGACCGTGGGAGGACTTGATCCGACCTCGGGAGCTGCTCCGGCAAACCCCCGTATCGGGCAAAAAGAAGCCCTGTTGCAGGAAATCATTTTTACGGCCTCCTCAACGGAAGACGTAATCATTGAAAAAATCGCGGTGGTTGAAACCGGAACCATTCAGAATGAACATCTTTCGAACTTCAAACTGAAGGTAAACGACGAAACCATCGGAACCGCGGATTCGATCGGAACAAAAGATCTTATCACTTTTGTCCTTTCAAAGCCGTACACGATCGAAAAGGGTCAGCAAAGGACCTTTAAGATCTACGGTGATATCAGCGGAAAGGCGCGGGCGAACGATACTATCATCATTCGCTTCGACACCTCGTCCGACATCCGCGCGATCGGAAAGCAGTACGGGTATCCCGTGTTGCCGACCATTGGCGGATTGGATGCCGACGGGGATGCGGACACTCTTACGATCTCGGGCGGACAGGTGACCATCACCTTCAACGGCCCGATCGCGGGAGACGTCTCGCTCCGCGGACAGGATCAGACCGTGTTTGACTTCACACTCGCGTCCCAGAACGAAGTCGAGATCAAGAACCTTCGCTTCCACGCGACCACAACCGGACTTGAATCCGGAGAAGGGTTTATGGATATGAAGGTCTGGGATGTGGAAAAGAACGCGGTTGTAACCTCCGCAACGGACGTAACAATCTCGACTGACGTGACATTCACCGACGTCATCAACATGGCTGCCGGAGAGTCGCGCCGGTTCAAGGTAACGGTTGACGTGGACGCGGACAACGACGATGGTGACGACATCCTGGTTTCTCTCCTTGCCTTTGTGTCGGGAGATATTAAGAACCTGGACAACAACACCAACGTCGCGACCTCGGACATCGTCCCGAACTCGACGATCGCCGGAAACGTGCAGGACACGCGGGTACCGACCGTAACCGTGCAGCTTGCCTCGACTCCGACATCGCAGACATACGTTCGGGGAACTCAGAAAGTTCCGCTCGTGGGCTTCTCCTTCCGGGCAACCGGCGGAGACGTGAAGATTACGTCCATCAAGACGACTTCGACCGCGGGCAGCGGAACTCTGGGAACGGGAGAGGTGCAGTCCCTGGCCCTCTATGACGGAGAAACCCGTGTTTCCGACACCAAGTCGCTTGACACGGATCTTTCGACAACCTTCAGCAACCTGAACATCACCTTGAAAAAGGGTGAAACCAAGGTGCTGACCCTGAAGGGTAACATTGACGCGAACGCGACAAACGGCGACACATGGAGGTTCGGATTGGTAAACTCCAACTCAACCTACATTACCGCGACCGACGTTGACGGAAACTCCGCCACGATCAGCGGCCCCTCCGGCATCAACACCACCACGGCAAGCGTAGTGGTAACGGTTGCCGACGTGGGCAGCATCACCGTGGCGAAAGCTCCGGATGACGAGGACTCGGAAGCCGGCATCGTGATCGCGGGACGCGAACAGACGCTCGCCAAATTCCGGTTTAGCGCGACCAACGAAGAAATGACGGTAAACGACATGCAGCTTCTTGTCGTAACGTCCTCTTCCGCGACAGCGACATCAACCGGCGCGGCGGACGAAGTGCCGAGAGTGAAGCTCTATGACGGGGCGACGCAGATCGGCACCGCGGACGGATATCCGGTAACCGGTTCCGGAGACAATTCCGGCGTGGTCTTCGTTGACGACCTCGGCTGGAAGGTTCCGAAGAACGGATCAAAGACCTTGACCGTAAAAGGTGCCTTGAACACCAATTCGGGAGGGGCTGACTCCGGAGAAACCGTGTTCGTAAGCGTCATGGCCGCAGGATTCGATTCGCAGGGCGCGACCGCGAAGGATACGTCCATCACGGCCGCGACCGGCAACCGGAAGGTTGTGTACAAGACCAAGCCGACAATCAGCTTGCCGACTCAGTCGTACAATCTCCGGTCAGGAAACGCTCAACCGGTATTCGCCTTCAAGATCGACGCGGATTCGGCAGAGCAGATTTCCTGGAAGAAGATCCAGTTGAACGTGGCAATGACAGACGCCACAATGTCGTCATTGAGCTCGGTACCGGGCACGACCGGAACGATTACGATCAAGAGAATCGCTCCGTCCGTAAGCTCGAACCTGGATATCGCTTCGGCGATCAGCGGCAACGCGGTAGCGTCCACAACGGCGCAAAACGCGACCATCACTGGAGGAAACTCCGGATACGTAACGATCATTCTTACGACCGCGGAAGAAATCGCGGCGGGATCTTCGAAGACGTATGAAGTCGCGCTGCCGTTCGCGGATCTTTCAACCGCGGCGGGTGCGAGCCCGAACGCTTCAGTCCGTCTCTTCCTGACGGAATCCGCAGTAATAACGGCAACCACAGTGAACGGGGCGGAAACCTCGACACACGACGGACAGCCGTCATTCATCTGGTCCGATCATTCGGTTACCGATACAGCGCATTCGGAAACGACCGCGGACTGGTTCAACGGATACTACGTGAAGGATCTGCCGTCGGCCTACAAGACCGTTTCCAAGTAAGGAATGGTGGCGTAGAACGACAAGCGTTCTCGAACGTAACCAAAAACCGCCTTCGGGCGGTTTTTGGATTTCTTGAGGATAAACAAAAAACCTGGCAGAATAGGGCATATGATGCGGATAACGAAATACCTCCTCCTTGCCACAGCGCTCACCCCGCTTGTGATTACTAAAGAAGCGATAGCCCCCGCGCTTTTTGGCAAGATGGTATTTTTTCGGGCATTGGTGGAACTCGCGGTCGTGGCCTATGCCGCGGAGATTTTTTGGAAGTGGGCGCGCGGGGAAAAGACGGAGGAAGAGGGCAAAAAGGAATTTTTCTTTCATCCGATCGTAATATCCGCGGGGATATTTTTTTTAACGCTTGCCATAAGTGCGGTGTTTGCTGTGGACACCTATCGCGCTCTGTGGGGGAATATTGAGCGCGCCGAAGGGCTGGTCGGCATGCTGCACTACGGGGCCCTTTTCGCGCTTACTGCCCTGGTCTTTAAAAAAGAGGACTGGATAACATATCTGAAAATATGGATCGGAGGAGGGTTGGTCCTTATGCTGTACGGATTTTTACAATTCGCCGGAGTGGAGCGTTTTCCGTTCGCCCTCGGACCAAAACAGCGAATAGATTCTTTTATAGGAAACGCGGCGTTTTTCGCCGCACATCTTATGTTTTTGATGGCGTTCGCAGGCATACTTTTGAAAGAGGTGAAACAAAAGACATTCTGGTGGTGGGCGTCTCTCGCAGCGTTTCCTTTGGGAGCCGTCGGGATATTTCTTTCGGGTACGCGCGGAGCGATTCTGGGCATGGGAGCGGCGCTAGCCGTCTTTCTTATATGGAACGCGGTTCGGGGGCGGGGCCTGTCGAAAAAAATATCCCTAATGCTTCTCGGTGCGTCCGTAGTTTTTGCGGCTGTTTTTTGGAACACAAAAGAAAACGAAATGTGGCAAAAAGTGCCGGGACTTGATCGACTCGCGAAAACCGCGCTTCAGGACAGGGCGGACTCCTCGACAGAGATGCGTCTTATGACATGGAAACTTTCCTGGAAGGCGTTTTTGGAGCGGCCGGTATTCGGTTGGGGGATTGAAAACTACATGATCGCCTATCTTCGGCACTATGATCCGGACATGGCGCTCTACGGCGAAACGTGGCTGGATCGGGCGCACAATAAAATATTTGACCTTCTTGTTCAGCAGGGTGTCGCGGGGCTTATTGCCTACGTTCTTCTTCTCGGATCGGCGCTCTGGTGCTTGCGGAAACGCACCTATGAAAAGAAGGTATTCTCGATTTTTCTCGCGGGATACATAACGCAAAACCTGGTGCTGTTTGACCAGTTTTTGTCCTATCTCACCCTTTTCGCGCTCCTGGGGTATCTGGTTTTCATCACGCGGGCCGAGAAAGGGAAGGAGGAAAAAAAGATATCGGCGGCAAAGGGGTCGGGGGCGCTTCTCGGGGCGGGAGTGGCGGCGTATCTTTTCGTAATATATAACGCCGTGCCCTACGTCCAGGCAAGAAACTTTGAGGGAGCAAGGAATGAGGGGAATCTGGACGAAGTTATGGGTCGCCTCGAAAAAGCGTACCAACCGTATAACTTTATACAAAAATCCCTGCGGGCGCATACGATAGAAATATATCAAAAGGCCCAGCCGGAAATTTTCGAGGCTCCTGCATACAAGCCTTTGGCGAATTTCTTGGTGCAGGGACTTGACGAGGTGATAAAACGGGAGCCGGGGGACGTACGAAATTTTATACGCTTCATCGAGGCCGCGCATATCCAGGCGCGCGAGCACGAGGAAATTTACAAGATCACCGAAGCGCTCTCGCGCCAGGCGCTCGAACTCGCGCCCAGACGCCAGGAGCTTCTCTACCAGCTCGCCTTTGCCCTGGGAGGGCAGGGAAGGGTGGAGGAATCCGTCCGGGTAGCGCGGGAAGCCGTAGCCCTCTCCCCGGAGGTCGCGCGCGCCCACTATCATCTTGCGCTCATGCTCTCCATAGGGAACGAAGAACAGGAAAAAGACGCGAAAAAAGAGCTTGCTCGCGCCGAAGAACTCGATCCGGAATGGAAGACGTTTCTGGGATCGGATTTTCACAACATAGCCCTCTTGTACGCGGCCTGGGGCATGGACGACAAGGTTACTGATCTGGTTGTTCGGGGCATCAACCGGAGGATCGCTTTTACGCGAATAGAATATCTGGAGCGGGCGCTTCGCCACGCCTTGAAAACCAGGGATTCAAAAAATGCGGTTTTGATAGCGAACGACCTGGGGGCGCGGGTGGAGGGACTGGAAGAAGACATGAAGGTTCTGGCCGATCTTGCAGAAAAAGGGGAATGGGAAATTATTGAAAAAATCAGGACGGCCCAAAAGGGCGCGCGGTAGCAGGTCGTAGCAACCTGTGATATGATGGCGCTATGCCGTATTTCTCCATATCCCGCCTCTTTCTTTACCTTGCGCCGGTAACGATAGCGATCGTAACCAAGAGCACGCTCTTTCCCTTTATAGTGGGGAAATACGTTTGGTTCAGGGGCATTATGGATATTTCCCTGATTTTTTTCATCCTCGGGCTTCTGTTTGAAAAAAACAAAGAAGAGGATAAAAAAAGAATCGCGGAAGCATGGAAAAAGCCGCTCACCCTTGCGGTTGCTTCGTTCGTATTTTTTTTCACCCTCTCCGCCGCATTCGCGAGAAACCGCGTCGTCGCGTTTTGGTCAAATTTCGAGCGGGGCGAAGGGGCGCTCCAGATAATCCATCTGGGGATTTTCTTTTTTCTGCTCATAGCGCTTTTTACCAAAGAAGAGCACTGGAGAAAATTTTTTTGGGTGGGGCTTTGGAGCGCGATCCTGATGCTGCTCTATGGTCTGGGCGCGGGCGCGGGGTACAACGGATTCATAGGGCCTACGTTCGAAGACCCCGCCTTCCGATTCCAGGGCTCCATTGGGAATCCGGCCTATGTGGCAGCGTACCTCATTTTTTCGGCGTTTTACGGATTCTACCTTCTCTTTACCCTGTATCGGCGGCATCTTTGGAGATCTCCGGGAGCGCTCGTTATCTGGTGCATGCTCGCGGTCTTTGGAGCAGCATTTTTGCTTGCCGCGACCCGTGGGGCGTTTTTGGGGCTCGGGGCCGGAGCGTTTATAATGCTCGCCTACGTGGCGCTATCGAACAGGTCATGGAGAAAGTGGGCGATAGGTGTGGGAGCGGCACTTGCGATCACGGGAGTCCTTTTGGTGACTTTTCGGGAAAACGAGTTCGTGCGGCGGATACCGGGATCGAGGATATTTGACATTTCGTTCACGGCAGAGACCTTTGAACACCGGACCATCATGTGGGGTATTGCATGGGAAAGTTTCAAGGAGCGGCCCGTACTGGGTTGGGGGCCTGAAAATTTCGGATACCTGTTTCAAAAGAACTTCAATCCCGCGTATTTTAAACCGGAAGAAGGATTCGGAGCGTGGTTTGACAGGGCGCACAACGTGTTTTTTGATTATCTGGTTGCCGGAGGCGTGATCGGTCTTGTAAGTTATGTTTCCATGTTTGCGGCATTCTACTGGGGATTGTGGAAAAAACGAAAATTTCTAAACCTGCCTTCCGGGGTTATGGGGGCGATTTTTGCCCTGCCCGCGGCGTACCTGGTTCAGGGGCTGGTGCTTTTCGACGTGCTCGTGATCTATATCAATATATTCATTATGCTCGCCTTCGGCTGGTATGTTGCGTATGGAAAGGAACATCATGAAAAACGCGTTTAAATACACGGCAGGTGCATGCGGGATCATTCTCTGCGTCCTCTCACTCTACTTCGGGGCGTACCTGCCGCTCCAAAAGGCGAGGCGATACATCGAGGCGCTCCAAGGGGCGCGAAGCGTGCAGAGCGCACCCGCCTTTAAAGAGAATTTCAGGCGCGTCTTGGATTTTAACGCCCCGATATCCGATGACGAGATAGTAAAGTTCATTCAGGGAGACATTATCACGCTGGTATCGAAAGGTATCCAGCCGGAAGAGGTATCTATGGATCTCGTGACTTTTATCGAAGGGTATTCCGA
Organism: uncultured Candidatus Saccharibacteria bacterium; assembly: GCA_964466475.1. Lineage (GTDB taxonomy): Bacteria > Patescibacteriota > Minisyncoccia > UBA6257 > GWB1-50-10 > JAUYPG01. Next base: position 86,196 of record CAYXNB010000001.1, on the reverse strand, counting down.
CCAGGAAGACGTTCTGCACCTAGTCAACCTCGCGCGTCTGCACCATTTCCTGTGGCTGCAATTCCGAAAAGATGGATACTTTGAAAAATCGGAAGCGTACTACAAAAAAGTCTTGGATATCGCCCCGAAACTTCCGCCCGCGCTCTACGGAATGCTTGACCTCTACAGGGTAAAAGAGGACGGGAAAAAAATTTTGGAATTCTCGGACAAGACGCTCCGTTATTGGCCGAATGATGTGCGGGTCATCGAATTAAAGAAAATATACGACGATGAAAAGGGGGTATAAAAAAGCGCTGGTAGCGGGCGGAGCGGGATTCATCGGTTCGCACCTCGCCGATCGCCTGCTACGGGACGGATACGAAGTGTTTTGCGTGGACAATTTTGTAACCGGCAGAAAGGAGAATATGGCACACCTGAAAAAGGAGCCGCGATTTCGCTTTCTGAAACATGATATTATTCGTCCCCTCGCGATTACGGGAAATATAGACGAGATTTACAACCTCGCCTCGCCCGCCTCGCCACCGCAATATCAAAAAAATCCTGTTTTCACATTGTGTACCAATGTACTGGGCACGAAAAATCTTCTTGACCTCGCGCAAAAAAAGAAGGCAAAACTTCTCCAGGCCTCGACTTCCGAGGTGTACGGCGACCCCGAAGAGCATCCGCAAAAAGAAACCTACTGGGGGAATGTGAATCCCACAGGCCCCCGCGCGTGCTACGACGAAGGCAAACGCGCGGCCGAAACTTTGTGCTTTGACTATTTCCGCGAGCGGAACGTGGATGTAAAAGTAATCCGCATTTTTAATACATACGGGCCGCGCATGTGCCCGGACGACGGCAGGGTGATCTCAAATTTCGTCAACCAGGCGCTCCGGGGAGAAAACATCACGATCTATGGGAATGGATCGCATACCAGAAGTTTTCAATATGTGGACGATCTGGTGGAGGGCATGTGCCGCATGATGCGGCATGGGGGGACAGGCCCCATAAACTTGGGGAATCCGGGCGAAGAGCATACGATCCAACGGCTCGCGGAGATTATTATTCAGCTCACCGGGAGTAAAAGCAAAATCATACACACAAAACTGCCGGAAAACGATCCGAGCCGCCGCCGTCCGGACATAACCGAGGCAAAAAAACATTTGAAGTGGGAACCGAAAGTTCTGCTTGAGGAGGGTCTTATGCGCACCATACAATATTTCAAAGCAGTACCATGAAAGAAAAAATCGGAATAATCGGCCTGGGATATGTGGGCACTCCTATAAAAGAATGGTTCGAATCGCATGGGGCGGATGTCTTCGCCTACGACAAATTCAAAAAAATCGGCTCTGTAGAGGAGGTAAACAGGGCGGACATAATTTTTATCGCGGTCCCCACTCCGTTCCACGAGGACGGCAGGGGGTATGACGACTCCGCGGTCAGGGAGTCCTTGGCAAACATCGAGGACGGAAAAATCGCGGTTATAAAATCCACCATCGTCCCGGGTTCCACCAAAAAATTCCAGGAGATGTGCCCGAAAAAGGTCATTCTCTTCAATCCGGAATTTCTCCGCGCGAAAACCGCGAAAGAGGATTTTTTACATCCCAGTATTCAGGTGGTCGGATACGCAAGCGAAAAAGGAAAAAAAGTCGCGCCGAAAATTTTGGAACTTTTGCCAAAAGCGGATTTTTCGGAAATCACAACCTCAACCGAAGCCGAGGTTTTGAAATATTGGATAAATTCGTATCTCGCGACGCGAGTCGTTTTCGCGAACGAAATATATGATCTTTGCGAAGCGCTGGGCGATGCGAATTATGACGCAGTAAAAAAATGTCTGGTGCATGACCCGAGAATAGGGAGCAGCCACTGGGACGTGCACGATGATGGTTATCGCGGTTATGGCGGATTTTGTTTTCCAAAAGACACGCAGGCAATCGCGCAAAGGGCAAAAGAATTAAACATGCGGCTGCGCCTCATCGAGGTTGCGCATGAGGTAAACAGCCGTCTTCGCGGGGAAGATAAAAAGAAAAAACAATGAATTTTGAAAAACAAACACAACCCGAAGAGATACATATAGACCCGGAAAAAAGAAGGGCGTATTTGGAACGTTTCGCGGAGAGTCATCCGCGGGAAAAAAATATTCTGGAAAAAGGCGGAATATGGGGAGAGCGCACGATAGTTCGCGGGGGAAGAAGGGTAAAGAAAAGCAAAGAGGACGCGGTGCCCTGGATGATAACGGATGACGACTGGAAAGTGGCCGGAGAGCACACGCTTATGGTGGGAGTCGTGGCGGATATTTTGGGAGAACGCCTTGCGTTACCGGAAGAAGAAAGACAAAAAATAACGAGCGCCGCGATATTGCACGACTGGATGAAGAAATGGGAGGTGCTTCTGATGCGCGGATGGGGAGTGCGGCGCGGATATAAGGAGTCCGGAGAAAAAGACGAGGAGGCACTGCGCCGGCTCGGGGTGCCCGAAGACGTGGTACGCCTTACCTCCGCGAATACGCCGGAAGAGGCGAGCGAGGAGTACTTGAAAAATCGCCCGATCGGGGAAAAAATAATTCATCTTGCTGACCACGTGGTCGGAGGGTCGGAAATAAGCGACTTTCGGGCAAGAATTCTGGAGGCCGGGAAGCGCGGGTACAACAGGGAGTTTATGGATTTGTTTAGAGAAAAATTCGAGGGGAAGCCCTTGGACGAGGTGCAGCTTAAGGCAACGGAAATGGAACAAAAAGAATTTGAGGAACTTCTGGGAATCGAGGAGGGGTCGCTCGTGCGAATGCTAAAAGAATCGTTCCGTGAAAGAATTGAGGAGTAGGAGAAATGATTATTATCATCCATCGGGTAAATACCAGGAATGAACTGCAAAGAATCCCCGCGCGATACGGGGTAGAGGTTGACGTGCGTCACGATCCGGGGAGCGATCGCCTCTATCTAAACCACGATCCCGGGCGCGGAGAGTACCTTGATGATTATCTTCGCGAATATAAACACGCCTTCATCATATTCAATATAAAAGAAGCAGGAATCGAAGAGGGGTGCAGGAATCTCGCCGAGAAGTATGGCATTCCGCCAAATAATTATTTTTTGCTTGACGTGGAGTTTCCGTACTTGTATCGCGCGACTCGCGAGGGTGCGCGCGAGATCGCGGTGCGGCTGAGCGAAGAAGAGTGTTACCATCTCGCGGAGCGATACAAGGGAAGGGCGGACTGGCTCTGGATTGACACCATCTCGTCTCTGCCGTTGAATGAAGAAGTGGTAGGTATATTGCCGGAATGGAAAATCTGTCTTGTGTCCCCGGACCGATGGGGACGGGGGAAAGACATTGTTCCGTACAGAAAAGCCCTTCGGGACCTGGGCGTGGAATTGGACGCGGTCATGGCGGGAAAGGAGTGGGTTGCCGAATGGGAAAAAGAAATATGAAACATAATATGCGGCAGACCCGCGCCTCGTCGTTCAGGGAGGTAAGGCGCCTCGTGGAAGGGGCGAAGGGGGTGCTCCTTGATCTGGACGGCACGCTCTACTCCTACGAGAGGTGCCACAAAAAAGCACTCCGCGCGGCATGGAAAGAGGCGCGAAAAGGAAAAAACATATCCTTCCAAAAATTTGAAGAGGCGTACCGGGAGGCGCGGGCCGAGGTGAAAAAACATATTCCGGCGCAGGCCGCGTGCCACTCAAGGGTATTATACTTTCAGCGGTACGTGGAAAAGGAAGAAGGCGCGCTCCGGACGGGGAGAGTTCTCGCAATGGAAGAAGCGTATTGGAAGAATTTTTTGAGCGCCATGCGGGCAAGAAAGGGCGCGCAAGAATTTCTTTTGTGGTGTAAAAAAGCCGGAAAGCCCGTAGTTATCGTAACGGACATGACCGCGCGTATTCAGATGAAAAAAATACAGCGCCTGGGCCTGGACGGACTTCTGCGCGCGATGGCGTCTTCCGAAGAGGCGGGAGCGGAAAAGCCGGACAGGCCGATATTCGCCCTCGCGCTTCGCAAGTTGGGCATGCGCGCCGAAGACGTGATCATGATAGGAGACGCGGAAACAAAGGACGCGAAAGGCGCGGAACTAGCCGGAATCCCCTCCGTGGTAATGGAAGAAACGCAATGAACTGGATACGAAAAGCAGGCGGCGCATTAAGAGAAAAAGACGGCAGATCAAAGGTGGGTATTTTGAAATCGCCTGTTTTTTTGGCGGCGCTCGGAATAAAACTCGCTGCGGCCGCGCTCTTCGGGTCGGAATTTTTAACGCGGCTTTTTATTCCCTTTCTGAACTACTACGGGCAAAGCGGGTTCCAGAATCCTTATGAGTATTTCGCGAGCGCGGGCGGAGCGGCCCACTTTCCGTATGGCGCGATCATGCTCTGGTTTGTCGGGCTTCCGGGCATATTGCTTGCTCCGATCATGCGGGCGGCGGAAGGAATCTCTCATCTCGATCTTTTTCTCTACCGCTTGCCGATCCTTTTCGCGGATATTGTTATTTTGCTTATTCTCGCGCGATGGCTGAAGGGAAAGGAGAAAAAAGTTCTCATCTATTATTGGTGCTCTCCGGTCCTTTTTTATATCAACTACGTGCACGGACAGCTGGATTCCGTTCCCATCATGTTCCTCTTCGTCGCTCTGTACTTCCTCTGCAAGGAAAAATGGAAAGAGGCGGGAGTGTTCCTTGGTATCGCCATTGCCGCGAAAATTCATATTTTGGCGCTCGTCCCTTTTACTCTTGTGTACGTATTTCGGATCGGCGCGGGCGGGCTCCGGAGGGCGGGAGCGTTTTTTTGCCTGACATTCGGAACATGGATTCTGGCAAACGCGCCCTTCCTTTCTTCGGCGGAATTTCGCCGCGTGATAACGGGAGGAGAAGAGGGAGAGAAGATTTTTGACCTGAAAATAGTCCTTGGAGCGGGGGCGGTGATCTACATCGTGCCCGCGGTCTATGTCGCGCTCTTCGTGAGAAGTTTGGCGTTTCGGCGGTATAATCGCGACATATTCCTTATGTTTCTCGGATTTAGTTTCGGGATACTGACCGCGCTCATCGCGCCCATGCCCGGCTGGTACTACTGGGTACTGCCATTCCTTCTGTATTTTTACATAAAGCAAGAAAACGCGCCCCGATACGCTTTCGCGGCTCTGCAAGCACTCTACATCCTCTTCTTCCTCCTTGTACCGAACTCGGATATTCCCGGAGCGTTCTTCCCCCTGTCGCCGGAGTCCGCGGGAGTCATTCCCCGCGCGTACGCGGTTCTTGCGCGAGCCGGATGGAGTGCGGAAAAAATTCTCCGGATCATCTTTACTCTCCTGCAGACCGCGCTTCTCGTAAATGTGATATGGATTTATAAAAAAGGGGTGGAGAGCAATACAAAATACAAAATATACTACGAGCCCTATCTCGTGGGAATTTCGGGTGATTCCGGTTCCGGTAAAAGCACGGTCGCGCGTTTTTTGCGCGCCGTGTTCGGCGAAAAAAACACCGCGATCATAGAAGGGGATGACGCGCACAAATGGGAGCGGGGGCACGAGGCGTGGAAAGCCTTCACGCACCTCGATCCCCGCGCGAACAACCTTCACGGAGAAGTGGAATCCGTGGCGAAGTTAAAGGAGGGGCGTCCGGTAGAACGAAGAAGGTACGACCACTCCTCGGGCAGATTTACTCTGCCGGAAAAACTGGAGTCCAAGCGGATTGTTGTTTTTGAAGGCCTGCATTCTTTGTTTTTGGAAAGCATGAGAAGGCGTCTCGACATGAGGGTGTTTATGGATACGGACGAAGACCTGCGTTTGCGCTGGAAAATGGAGCGGGACATGCGGGAGCGCGGCAAGGCGAAGGAGGGCGTGCTTGAGCAGATAAAAAAACGGGAAAAGGATCGGATATTCATACAGGCGCAGAAAAAATACGCGGACCTGATAATCGCGCCCAAAAGCGGGGATGGAGAACGTTCCGTAATCATCGGCTGGGAATGCGCGAACAGCGTGGGTATGGACCCGCTCCTTGTCGCGCTTGCGGAAGAGGGAATGGGCGTGGAGCACGAACTCTTTGAGGAAAGGCAGCGGGGGGAGATTCGGGGAGATATATCGAAAGAAGCGATAGAAAAAATCGCCTACCGGATCCTTCCGGAGCTTTGGGACGCAGCGCGGGAAGACCCGGAATGGAAAAATGGGCACGAAGGCGTGATTCAGATTCTTCTCGTCTATGTCATATTTGGGCGGATGAAATCGCAAGAATCATGGATATAAAGGAAGGCACAAAAGAGATCGAGCGGATCGCGCGCGTCCTGGGGGGGCGTCCCGATTTTGTGCAGGGCGGGGGAGGGAACATTTCCGTAAAGGGAGAGGGAAAAATGGCGATCAAGGCATCGGGATATCGTTTGGAAGACGTGCAAGAAAATGTCGGTATCGTGATGCTTCGGGAAAAAGAGTCGCGCGCCTATTACGAGGGAACTCTGTGGCAGGAAATGAGAGAAGAGGAGGCGTTCGGAAAACTGATCGTGGACTCCGGAGGAAAGTCGCTTCGGCCCTCCATAGAAACCGGGTTTCATGCCCTTCTCGATAATTTCGTGATCCACACACATTCTGTCTATGGAAACGTCTTTGCCTGCGCGAAAGAGGGAAGGGATGCGATAAAACACGCGGGAAAAAAGATCGGCGCGCCCTGGGCATGGATTCCGTACTGTACGCCAGGAATTCCGCTCGCGGAAGCGATACGGGAAGAGAAAAAGAAAAGGCAAAGAGAAAATATCGGCGTATGGATACTGGAAAATCACGGAGTAATTACAACGGCAGAAAGCGCATCTCGCGCCCTGGGTCTTCATGACGCTCTGCATGAGGCGCTCCGCGAGGGCGGAGAGATCGGGTATCCGGAGGTGAGGGTGGTCCGCCGGATGGCAGAGGCGCCGGAAGGCGGGTGGAAAAGCGGCACGGAATATATTCGGGAGATGGCACGAAAAAATCCGGAATACATGAAGAAATTTCAAAAAGCGGTCCTTTTTCCGGATCAGGAAGTGTTTTGCGGCGATATGGCGGTGGAAGAAAACGGGGAGATATATTACCGTGGGGGGGAGGCGGAATCTCTCGCAAAAGAAGAAACTTTGGTTGCCTGGCTCTACATTATGGAAGAGATCGCGCGGAGGGGGTGGTCATGGCAGGGGCTTCCCGAGGAAGAGCGGCGCCGGCTCCGTGAAATGGAAAGCGAAAAGGCGAGGGTCCGCCTTATGAAAGGAGTATGAAAATAGTTATACCAATGGCGGGAGAGGGGGCGCGGTTCAAAAATGCCGGATACCTCCTCCCCAAGCCCCTTATCCCCGTGGACGGGAAACCCATGATCGAATGGGTGTTTGATCTGTTTCCGGGAGAAGAAGACGTGGTCTGCGTATGCAGAAAAGAGCATCTGGAGAAAACGAATATGGAAGAAGTAATTATGAAGAAGAAACCGAAAGCGAAGATCGCGGTCGTGGAAACGATCGTGCCCGGACCGGTCCCCGCGGCACTCGCGGCAAGCAGGTACATCGAAGACGAGGAGCCGGTGATCGTGAACTATTGCGATTTTTTTATGAAATGGGATTATGGAGACTTTTGCCACAAAATGACAGAGGAAGGTTTTGACGGCTGCGTTCCGGTCTATACCGGATTCCATCCTCACCTCCTCCGCGAAAAAAATCTGTACGCGAGCGTGCGCGTTGGCGCGCAAGGCCTTTTGAGGGAAATCAGGGAAAAACATTCGTTTGAAGAGGATAAAATGAAGTCCATGCATTCTCCGGGCACGTATTATTTCAGGAAGGGGGCGTACGTAAAAAAATATTTTGAAGAATGCGTAAGGCAAGACAGGGGTTTCGGAGGGGAATATTACGTCAGTTTGGTATACAACCTGCTCGTCGAGGACGGACTCCGTGTCGGCGTGTACGACAAGATATCCCATTTTCTCCAGTGGGGCACGCCCGAAGACCTGCGGGAGTACGAGTTTTGGACGCGTATAGTGTGTAATTTTTTGGAACAAAACAAAAAAAAGAGAGAAGTTCCGGAGAACTGCCCCGCGGACATAAAAGACAGACCCTCGCCTCTTTCGAAGAGCGAGATGGACCAAATATTTTGCTATTGGGAAAATTATCTTAAAATGGCAAAACATAAAACATGAACCGACTACGCGATTTTTTACGGAACGTCAAATTCAAAGGAAGACACAGGATAATACGGCTATTTGACCGGCCGGGAGGGAAAAACCAATTTGTCGGCATCATCCCCTACAAAAAAATGCTCATCCACTGCGATACGAGCCGTTTAATGGATTGGAGATTATACTGGGATAGAGGGTACGAAAACGATGTTATATGGATACTTGAGTATTTCCTCACAAAAAGTTCGGTATGCTTGGATATCGGAGCGAATATGGGGATATATACTTTGCCCATGGCAAAATATTCCGAGTGTGTACACGCGATAGAACCACATCCAGAGTTCATGAAGCGATTGAAAAAAAATTTGCTGTTAAACAAACTAAAAAATGTTACTTGCTACGAAATTGCTATATACAATGAAGAAAAAACAATGACCCTGTACTCCCCCGGGGAAAATATGCATAACAAAAGCGCGAGTTTATATCCGGAAAATTATGAACTTACGGAAAAAATAAGTGTGCAAACCGTTACCCTCGACAGATTTTGCAAAACGTTCAAAAAATTAGATTTTATAAAAATAGACACGGACGGATCGGACGCAAGAGTGATACTGAGCGGAAAAGAAATAATAGAAAAACACAAGCCGATCATTTTATTTGAATATACGAATTCGGTGGAGGAGTTTGAGCATAAAATAAAGGAAGCGATTGGCTTATTGACGCGATTGGGATACGAGCTTTATGTGGTAAAAGAGGAGACTCTCGAGGTTTTCCAAAAAGCGCGAGGGGAAAACGTGGTAGCAATCCCCGCCTGGATTCGGGGGTAGTTTCACGGAATGAGAGAGAAACATCTTGTGAGTATGGATGCAAAAGCATAGTATGAAAAAATGATAACTATCGTACCCATGGCGGGGAAGGGCAAAAGGTTTGCCGACCGCGGCTATCTTTTGCCGAAGCCTCTTATTCCGGTTTCGGGCAAGCCCATGATTCTGCGGGCAGTTGAGCGTCTGCCGAAAAGCGAAAAAATCATATTCGTGGTACGGAAGGAACACGAGGAGGAATTCCGGCTGGGCGAGTTTTTAAGGCGCGAGGTCCCGAATGCCGAAGTGATGGTGGAAGAAAATCCGGTTGGTCAGGCCGGAACCTCCGCGTGCGCGGTCCGCACCCTCCCTCCGGAAGAAGAAGTATTTATCGCCGCGTGCGACAATAGTTTTTTGTACGACGAAGACAGGTTCGTCGCCCTAAAAAGCGAAGCGGATGCCGTAATCTGGACCTTTACCAAAAACGAACTTTTGAGGGAAAAGCCGGAAGCGTGGGGTTGGCTGCGCCTGGAAAAAGATGAAAAAACAATTGAAGACGTATCGGTAAAAATTCCGGTGTCGGATAATCCGTATAACGATCACGCCATTGTGGCTTCTTTTTATTTCAAAAGCGCCAAAAATTTTTTGGCGGGCTATGACGCCATGGTGCGGGCGGAGGCGAGGGTAAATAACGAATTCTACGTGGACTCCATGCCCGCCTTCTACAGGGCGATGGGGAAAAAGAGTGTGATATTTGACGTAGATCTTTATGTAGGGTGGGGAAAGCCCGAGGACCTCTACGCATACGAAGAGCGGGAATATCGGTACCGCGTTTTTGGCGAAGCGGAGGTGAAAACGGGAGCGGATGCGGCATGGAAAAAATTTTTCGATACAATGGCGTAGCATCTCATGAGAAATCAAGCGGGAAAATTCATTATTTCCGGATTCGCGGTTCTCGCTATTGACGCCGGGGTCTATGCCTTTCTTTTTTCCCGACTCGACCCTTCGGCGGCAAAGGCAATCGCGTTTCTGTGCGGCATCGCGGCATCATACGCGCTAAACGCGTTTTGGACATTTGGCAGAAAAAAGATCACAAGGCGTGAAATAATCAAATTCATCGCGCTCTACGCGATAACCCTGGGAGGCAACGTGGCGGTAAACGCCGTCCTTCTTCGCGTATTGGGGTCTCCTCTTTTCGCCTATGCCGCGGCAACCGGCTTTGCGGCAACGATAAATTTTATCGTCTTAAAATACATCGTATTCCACGACTTGCCGTTTATGGGGAGAGTTCTCCGAGCCCCGTATCGGGCGCGTCATGAGGAAAACCGGATGCGGCACGAAGGGGACGTGGAAGCCGCGCGAAAGCGTTTTTACGGACCGGGGTCTCCGAACCTGAAGTTCCTGCTCGCCGAGCGGTATGGATGGATGGGCGCGCAGATCGGGGAACATGAACGCGGGATCGAGGTGGGATGCGGTTCGGGCGTGGCAAAAGAATTCATACGGGCGAAATCATTTCTTCTGACCGACTGCGCGGACCACCCCTGGCTCGACGCGAAAAACGTGGACGCGCTCCGCACACCCTTCCGGGACGCGGAATTCGATTTCGTGGTTTCAAACAACATGATCCACCACCTTGCGCGCCCGCTTGAATTTTTTCAGGAAATGGCCAGGATTTTAAAACCCGGAGGACGGCTCTATGTTCAGGAAATAAACGCGTCGCTTTTGATGCGCTTTATTCTCCGCCTTATGCGCCACGAAGGGTATTCGTTTGAGGTGGACGTATTTGACCGGAAATCCGTGTGCAACGACCCTGAAGATCCCTGGTCCGCAAACTGCGCGATCCCGAATCTGCTGTTTGACGACGCGGAAAAGTTCAGGAAGGGCGTTCCGTATTTCGATATGGAAAAACAGGAATGGGCGGAATGCCTCCTCTTCCTCAACTCCGGAGGAGTAATCGCGAACACGATTTCTCTTCCGCTGCCCCGCGCGCTTTTGCGGGTAGTGCGGGCAATAGACGGGATCCTGACGCGCGCGGCTCCAAACGTATTGGCGCTTCAGAGACGCGTGATTTTACGAAAACGCAATACATGAATATAGAGCGACAAAAAGAATACGCGGTTCGCGTAAATATTTTCGGAATACTCGCCTTCGCCTTTTTTTGGAATTACGGGCTTTTTGGCGCGCTGACCGGAGGGCTCGGTGCGGTTTGGAACGCGCTCCTTGCCGTGCTTCTTCTCGGCATATTTGTCTTTTTTACGTTTCACGCGGAAAAGGGAACATATGTGAAAACGTTTATATTCCGAAAAGAGGACGCGTGGAGCGCGGTCTTGTTTGTCGCAGGCATGGTTTTGCTTTCGTGGAACGCGCTCCTTCGCCCCATGGTCGGAGACGCGTTTTCGCACGCGGGGGGATCCGAATTGCCCGGTATAAAAATAGTGCAGACACTCGCCGGATATATGCCGGCATGGTTCGGAAACGCGGCTTATGCGGACGCGATTGTTTTCGTAAATATCGCGATAGCCGCCGGAGCGTATATGTTTTGGAAATTGGGGAAAAAAGGAAGCGCGTGGACGCGAGTTGTCGCGTGGGGCAGCGTCTTTCTTGCGGCGAGAAGTGCGGTCATACTCCTCGGGGGAAGCGAAGGAACCCACCCGCCTCTTCGTTTCGTCCCGCTTTGGCTGGGAGGGACGATCTTTGGCATGACGAGTCTCGGTTTTCGGCTGGCCGCATTCGCGGCGCTTCTGGGGATCATGTTCGTTGTGTATCGCTACGCGCGCGCGTACGCCGGAAAAACGGGCGCGCGCCTTGCCGCGTTTGCGGTAGGCACCATTCCGGTACTCTGGCACGCGGGCGTTATTGTGGAGCAGTCCGTCTGGGCAGCCCTTTTTTGGGCCGCCCTCCTCCTTTCGTTTTCGGAAAAAGACGAAGATAAAAAAGAAAATGCATTTTTCTGGTGGTTCGCGCTTCTTTCGATTACCTCGCTTATGCGGCAGTCGGCAATGGGCGCAATAGTCCCTCTCGGTATATGGTACGCGGCGCACTGCTGGAAGACGAAAGAACGGGACATAAAGAGGATTATGATGACCCTTGCGCCGATCCTCCTTATGGTGCCATTTGCGGCAAAAAGTTTGCTTTACGGCACAACGGCATCGTATGTGCCGGAAGCGGGAGGGCTGGACATCCCGCACGCGGATATTGGAATCATGCGGGTCTGGTACGCAATCCGCACGGGAATCGTATGGAACGCGATAGAAAACTCTGTTTTCCTGCCGTGGGTTGTGGCGGCGGCGGCAGGGGCGATTCTCTTTTCAAGGGACCTGAGGCGGGGAGCAGGCATCGTGTCGCTTATGGCCGTTTCAGCATACATGTTTTATTCCATACACCCGGGCCTCTGGGGGATCGGCAGATATCAGGCGGAATACGTGGCTCCTCTTGCGGTACTCGGTCTCGCGCTGATCGGCCGGGAGTGCGCGCGAAGAGGAAGGTGGGGAAGGGGCTGCTTCGCGTCGCTTGCGGCGCTCCTTATTATCTTTAACATACGGACGTTTCGCGATCTGCCGCGGCTGAATATTCCGGCAGAAGATCTGAAAGTATCATTTTCGGAAATTATAAAAAAGAGGGGGGAATACCACGTTCTCTCGGAGATTCCCCATCCGTATCGTGATGCGATGAAAGAGGCAAAAAAAGGAGGATATGCCGGAAGCGTGTATGTCGCGGGAGTAACCTACGGTGTCTTTCCCCAGATACAATACCGCTGGAGCATAGAAGAAACCGAAAAGGAGAAGGCGATTTATGATTTCGTGGAAAAGGGGGGAAACAGGGCGCGGGGGATAGACAAAGACAAAAGAATCCGCCTCGTCATGATTTCCGATCTCGCGGAAGGCGACGCTTTGCGGAGGGAGCTGGAAGGGCTGGGATGGAAAGTATGGAAAATAACAGAAGACCGGGAATACGGGTCGAAGATAGAAATGCTTGTCCGAAACAAGGACATATGAAATATTCAATCGTCATACCCTGCTACAACGAGGCGGGAAACATCCCCGCGCTCCTGGGGCGTCTGGAAAAAAGCGTGGGAAGGGAAGACGCGGAGGTGATCCTAGTGGACAATAATTCAAAAGACGAAACGGCCGAAGTGCTGAAAAATATCCTGGAAAAATTTCCCTTCGCGCGGAGTATTGAAGAAAAACATCCCGGATACGGCAGGGCGGTGGCCTCCGGTCTCCGCGCCGCGAAAGGAGAGTGGTATATATGGACGCACGCGGATTTGCAGTGCGACCCCGAAGATCTGGTCCGCGCCATGCGCATCATGGAGCAGGAAGAAGACCCGAAAAACGCCTACGTAAAAGGGAAAAGAAGGGGCCGGCCGCTTACGGACAAGTTTTTTACCGCGGGAATGGGCGTGTTTGAGAGCGCGCTCTTCGGAAAAATTTTGTGGGACATAAACGCCCAGCCGAACTGCTTTCATAAAAGTTTTTTTGAATCGTGGGAAGATCCCCCCGAGGATTTTGCCCTCGATCTCTACGCGCTCCTCCTCGCGAAAAAAAGAGGATATCGGGTAAAAAGATTTCGGGTGGACTTCAGAAAGCGGGTCCACGGAGTATCGAGCTGGAACACCGGGTTTGGAGCGCAATGGAAATTTATCAAAAGAACGCTCGCCTTCAGCGTTCGCTTGAAGAGGAAAGTGAAAAAAGGCAGAATGTCATGGCAATGAAAATATGTTTTATCGCGGCCGACGTAAACGCGGTCGGAGGAATTGAAAAGTATAACAGAGACTTTTTAAAGGCGCTCCGTGCCTCCGGCTGCGAAGTGCGCCTTATTGAACTCCGCGGCAGGGGGATTACGGCAAAGGGATTCTTCGTGCTCCGCGTTCTTTTCGAGGCGATTTTTCGGCGGCCGGACCTGCTGCACTCCGCGCATATTAATTTTTCTCCGATCGCGCTGTTTCTGCGAAACGCGCTTCGCATCCCGTACACACTCGCGCTCTATGGAATAGAAGCCATGGCAATCAAGAGTAAATTGAAACTCCGGGCCGTGCGGGAGGCGGAACAGATAATCGTAATTTCCGAATACACGAAAAATCACGCGCTTTCGCAGGTGCCTGAAGCGCGGGATAAAATATTCATGCTCCCAAGCGCGGTGGACGAAGACCTGTTTTTTATAGAATCCCCGCGGGAAGATCTGGTGTCCGCGCTCGGCCTCCGGGGGAAAAAGGTAATTCTCACCCTTTCCCGCCTGAACTCCGAAGAAGAAAAAGGGCAGGACCGCGTGCTCCGGGCCATGCCGCTCGTGATACGGGAGGTGCCGGAAGCCGTTTATTGTCTGGCAGGTAGGGGTAGGGATGAACGGGTGGAGGATTTACTGAAAGACAGGGACCTGAAAAAGCGCGTGGTGCGCGTAGAGGATGTAAAAAACGAGGACAGAAGGGCGTTCTATAATCTCGCGGACGTATTCGTGCTCCCCTCAAAAAAAGAAGGATTCGGGATTGTGTTTATCGAAGCGCTCGCCTGCGGCGTGCCGGTTGTGGCAAGTGACGGATACGGATGCAGGGAGGCGCTTTTGGGCGGAGCACTCGGCACGCTTGTGGATCCGGATGATCCGGCGGATATCGCGCGGGGCATCGTGGAGGTAGTCCGCAAAAACGAAAAAGGAGACACGGAAAAAAGAAAAAAAATACGGGAACAATGCCTCACAATATACAGCATAAAACATTTTCAGGGACGGGTACAAATCCTTGTGGAAAAATTCGCAAACGCATGAATCCCTCACATAACATGCGCTTGGGCAATGGCGCAAATGGTCGAACAAGTGCAAAACGTATGCGCAATACCTGTGCGACTAACGCGGTATTTGCGCATGGTATGTGAGGGATGAAAATAGCAATACTGAAATCGCACGCCATACAATACGAAGTCCCTCTCTTTCGCAGATTAGAAGCGGAAAACGATATTGATCTCACGGTTTATTTCTCGTGGGATTTCGGGGCAAAGGAAACCTATGATCCGGAATTCGGAAAAAAAGTGAAGTGGGACACCCCGCTTCTCGGAGGATACCGGCACGTATTTTTAAAAAATATTTCCCCAAGGCCGTCGAGCAATTTCTGGGGGCAGATAAATCCGGGTGTTGCGCGGGAAATATGGAAGGGGGCGTACGGCGCGATCATTATTTCAGGATGGAATTCGTTTACCAACTGGCTGGCTTTTCTTACGGCGCTTTTGCGGAAAACGCCGGTGTACTGGCACGGAGAAAGCCCTCTGAATCAGGAGCTCCTGAAAACGGGTTGGAAGCAGACGATGAAAAAGATTGTTTTGAGGCGGGTGTTTGAAAAAAGCAGGGGAGTTCTCTGTATCGGGCTGGAAAATAAAAAATTCTATGCCTCCTACGGCGTTCCGGAAGAAAAGATGCATTTTGTCCCGTATGCAGTGGATAACGCCAATTTTATGGTGCAAAGGAGGAAACATAAAGGCAGGCCCGCCGCACTTTTTGTGGGAAAGTTGATACCGAAAAAACGGGTTTTTGATATTTTGGAAGCGCTTCGCATATTAAAAAAGGGGGATATGTCCCGCGAACTTTTGCCCGCGCTTTCTCTGGTAGGGGAGGGCGCGCTGCGAAAAGAGATGGAAGAGTACGTGCGGCGGAATTCATTGGAGCATGTGCGTTTCGCTGGTTTCCAAAATCAAAAAGAGCTGCCCAACTGGTACGCGGAATCTGACATATTCATCCTTCCTTCGGGCGCGGGCGAAACATGGGGCCTGGTTGTGAACGAAGCCATGTGCGCCGGCCTGCCTGTCGTGGTTTCGGACATGGCGGGATGCGCGGCGGATCTGGTGCGTCACGGGAAAAACGGGTTTGTATTCCCGTGCGGCAACGCGGAGCGTCTGGCGGAATACGTGCGCCGTCTCGCGGAAAACGAGGAGGAAAGGAGGGCGTTCGGCGAGGAGTCAAAAAAGATCATACGGGAATACAGCCACGAAAAAGACGTGGAGGGAATAAGAAAAGCCCTCGGGCTTTCAGGAAAAAAATGAAACGCATACTTTTCATCGGCGACCTGAACGAATACGGAAGAAGTTTTATGCGCTCGCGCGCCTTTCGGGATATCGGCTGCGAGGTCCGGGCATATTCGCATACCAAAATATCCGACCGCGCGGGCAGGGGCGAGAAGGGGGGAGTGGGGGAAAGGATATTGTGGAAGCTTGGTCTCCCGAAAGACGGAGCCGGGGCAAACAGGATATTGGAAGAAGAGGCGCAGAGGGGAGGGTATGAAGTCGTATGGATAGAAAAAGGGGTCATGATACGGAAAAGCGCCCTGCGGCGGGCGCGGGAGCTCCTGCCAAAGGCGAAATTTGTTTCGTTTTCCGAAGACGACATGGCCGCTCCTCACAACAAATCGAAGTATTACGAAGAATGTCTGCCGCTCTACGATATGCTCTTTACCACCAAAGAATACAACCTGAAGGAACTCCTCGCCATGGGAGCGAAAAAAACATTTCTCACACTCGAAACCTACGACGAGACGCTGCATCGTCCGATGGAAATGCGGGAGGAGGACATAAAAAAATTTTCCGCGGAGGTTTCTTTTATCGGCACATGGGAAAAGGAGCGGGCAGACGCCATGCTCGCTCTCGCGGAGCAGGGAATCCGGATCGTGGTTTGGGGAAACGGATGGGCGCGCTTCGGGGCGAGACATAAAAATCTGGAGGTAAAAAACGAAGCCGTGCTGGGAGAGGATTACGTAAAAGCGATAAACGGAACAAAAATTAATCTTTGTTTTTTACGGAAGATAAACAGGGACGAAATAACATCAAGAAGCGTGGAAATTCCCGCCTGCGGCGGGTTTATGCTGGGGGAACGAACCAGGAGGCACCTGGAGTTTTTCCGGGAAGGCAAAGAGGCGGAATTTTTCGGTTCGCGGGAAGAGTTGATCCAAAAAATACGGACATATCTCGCGGACGAAGCCGCGAGAAAGGCCGTGGGGCGGGCGGGCCGCCTGCGGTGCGTGGAGAACGGATATGGAATGAGGACGGAGTTGGAGCGCCTATTGGGAGCGCTTTGAAAAGAAGATATTTAGGAGGCGCCGTAAAACGCGCGTACAAGGGCAATTACCTCGTCTTTTTGTTCGTTCGAAAGATGGGAAGAAGAGGGCAGGTAAAGTCCGAGTTCGGCGTACCGGTCCGCGTGGGGAAAACTGCCCTTTTGTTTATATACCGGCTGCTGGTGCATGGGGATAAAGAACGTCCGGGTTTCCACCCCGTTTTTCGAGAGAAAATTCATAAGCTCATCCCTGCGTTCCGCAAGAAGCGAGTACATCCAGAATACGGAAAACGTGTCAGGTTTTTCCAGAAAAAACGAGAGATCTTTAACACTTTTCAGTCGTTCCGTGTAATACTCGGCGTTCGCGCGCCGCTTTGCGATAAGTTCGGGTAGGCGAGCGAGTTGCGCTCCGCCAAGCGCGGCCCCGAGCGCGGACATGCGAAGATTCCACGCGATAGTCCGGTGCCAGAAATGTTTCAAGTCGTCAAAATCATATCCGCGCATATGGCGCAGACGATGCGCGAGGTGGTCGTCATCGGTAATGATCATGCCGCCCTCTCCGGTGGTCATGATCTTGTTGGCGTAAAAAGAAAAGCATCCGGCGACGCCGAACGTGCCCGTCAGCTTGCCTTTGTATTTCGCGCCATGGGATTCGGCCGCGTCTTCGATCACCTTTAGCCCGTATCTTTCCGCTATTTCCATAATGGAATCCATGTCGCAGGACTCCCCATAAAGATGGACGGGAATGATTGCCTTGGTGCGGGGGGTAATAAGCGTCTCGATCGCCCCGGGGTCCATGTTGAAACTCTCCGCGGAAGAATCAATGAATACCGGCCGGGCGCCGCAGTGGGTCACCGCGGCCGCGGTTGCTATCATGGTGAAGGTGGGGACGATCACCTCGTCTCCCGGTCCGACTCCAATCGCCTTCAGGGCGAGGAAAAGGGCCGAGCCCCCGGAATTGACCGCTACCGCGTATTTCGCTCCGAAATATTTTGCAAACGCCTCCTCAAAATCCTTGACCGGAGGGGCAACCGAGGAAATATAGGTGTTTTTGATCGCGTCCGTAACGGCGCGCACCTCAAGTTCGCCGATGTCCGGTTCGCAAACCCGAATGCGGATGGGGGTGGAAGTTTTCATGGATGGAATGATACAGAATAACCCATTACCATTCAAGATAGACCTTTTCTCCCTTTCTGTTGTAATAATAGGCCGCCTCCTTGCCCGGCAGATGGTAGGCGCGGACATATGGGGTCAGATCCTTCGCTTTTTGGAGATCCGCGCGGGAATACAGGCGCGCTTTTGAATGGTCCTGGGGGATAGCAGTATATTTTCCAAGGGCGAGTTTTTGAAACCAATCACAGAACATTTGAAACACCAGTTTTTCTGTTTTTTTAAACACACTCTCACACGTGTCCATATCCCCAAGCGGGAAGGAGCGAACCTCAATCACATCCCCGTGGTCGATTTTTTCGTCAATTTCATGGAGTGTTACTCCGGTTTCTTTTTCTCCGTTTATAATGGCCCAGTTGATGGTGCCGGAACCGCGATATTGGGGGAGAATGCCAGCGTGGAAGTTTAAGCATTGCTCCCGAGAATTGATAAATTCTTTTGTAATAAGTTGGTTATAGAATACGGAGATAAACACTTCGCATGAATTCATGTCGTCGGCAAGAAGGGTCCCCTCAGGCAGATGTTCCCGCGCGAATCCGAGGCATCGTTCCCCGATGGGCATGGATGAGGCAATATATACGCGCTTCATATATAAAAGCGTAATTGAAAAAAGAGGGTAGGACAAGGTATGATGAAAAACATGAAAAACGAACCGATCCTGAGCGTCTGCATCCCAACCTACAATCGTCCGAAGGATTTTGAGAAGTGCCTGAAAAACATTATTCCGCAGATAACAGACGAGGTGGAGGTAGTAATCCGTGACGACAGCCCGGACGACGAGACGGAAAAAATAACCCGAAGTCTCCTCGAGGGGAGCGGGATTAGGTACCGGTATGTACATGGAGAAAAAATAGGCCTTGACGCCGCGAATCTTTTCTTGATAGAAAACGCCTCCGGACGATATATCTGGTGGTTTAGCGACGACGACGAGATGAAGGAGGGCGCGATAGCCCACGTACTCCGTATCATCCGCGCACACCCGGAAATCTCATTCATTTGGGCGAATTTTATGATTGCGGACTCCGGGCTTATCGCAATCCCGGACAGGGAAGAGGGCTTTTTTCGAGATCACAACGAAGTTTTGGAACTTTTGGGGGCGAATCTGGGCCTCCTCTCCACTTTTTGTGCGAAACGGGAAGCGGCGCTGCCCGGCGTGGAAAAAGGAAGAAAAGTTTCAATCGGATTCGGATTCGCCTCGCTTATGCCGGTTTTGACCGCGATCGTAAGCGGGGGAAAGAATTATTTTCTGAAAGGGCCGTACGTGATATGCCATCCGACCCCGAGAGAAGAAATAGTCGCCGAGACCACGAAGGGGGGGAAGATAGAAAATAACGGATTCCGCGTGTTCGGAGTTGTTTTCCACGACGTGATAAAATCGTTTGAAAAGAACTTTTCCAGGCGCGCAGTTCGTACCATGCTTGCCAAAAATTTTGGCCAGGTATGGCGGGGAATGGTGGTCGGATGGGCCGGAGGATGGGACACCCCGAAAGGGAAGCGACTTACAATGCTCCGCCTCTACTGGAGTTACCCCGAATGCTGGGTCGCTCTGCCTCTTTTTTTGCTTCCGCGCCCGGTTATCATTCTGCTCTACCGGATGTACAAAATATTTTTTGAGGAGCGGAAATGGAAAGGATTAAAGAAAAGAAAAAGATAGACAAAAGAGCAAGGTCTTTGATATTGTAAGGCAATCATGAGCAAAAACCCTCCATATCGGGAAATACGGGAATGCAGGGTGTGCGGAAACGCGGATCTCCTGCCCGTCCTTTCTCTCGGAGATCTGTATGTTTCGGATTTTTTGTCGGAGGAGGAAAAAAACGAGGGGGTGCGGGCTCCTCTGGAGCTCGTGCTGTGTGAAGAGAAAAGAGGCGGTTGCGGACTGCTTCAGTTAAAGCACACGGTCTCGAACGAAGCGCTCTACAGGACGTACTGGTATCTTTCCGGAACGAACAGAACCATGACGAACGAACTTCACGGCATCGCAAGGCGCGCCGAAGAAATGGCCCCGTTGAAACCGGGGGATATTGTGATGGACATAGGGGTAAATGACGGAACCCTCCTTCGGGGATACGCGGGGGGAGGGATCGTAAAAACCGGATTCGAACCTGCGAAAAACCTGGAAAAGCATTACGAAAAAGGAACGGACAGGATCATAAACGATTTTTTTTCCGCTGCGGCGTGGAAAAAGGAATTCGGCGACAAAAAAGCGAAAATCATAACCGCGATCGCTATGTTTTACGATCTGGATGATCCGAACGCCTTTGTAAGCGGAGCGCGGGAATGCCTGGACCCTGAAGGAGTGTTTATTATCCAGATGAGTTATTTGCCGCTCATGTTGGAAACGAACGAAGTGGGGAATATCTGCCACGAACACCTGGAGTATTATTCGTTAAGGTCCCTGGAGCGGCTTTTGGAAAGGCACGGTCTTGAGGTGTTTGACGTGGAAACGAACGATATAAACGGAGGGAGCTTCCGGGTGTATATTCGTGTCCGGGGAGAAGGAAAGTCGATCCGAAGGCGCGAGGGAGCGGAAGACAGAGTCCTCTCCATGCGAAAAAAGGAAAAAGACCTCGGTCTTGACGAAAAAACGATTTACCGGGAATTTGCGGAGCGGGTGGACGAACTAAAAGAAGCAACATCCGCGTTCATACGAAAAGAGGCGGAAAGCGGAAAGACGATATATGCCTACGGCGCCTCGACCAAGGGAAACACGCTTCTGCAGTATTACGGCCTGGACAACGCGTGCGTGAAAAGCGCGGTGGAGCGCAACCCCATGAAGTGGGGTAAAATGACCGTGGGAACCTGGATACCCATTATTTCCGAAGAAGAGGCGCGAAGGGCGATGCCGGACTATTTTTTTATACTGCCCTGGCATTTTTTGAAAGAATTTCGGGAGCGCGAGAGCGAATTTTTGGGCAGAGGAGGTAAATTCATCGTGCCCATGCCGGAGTTTCAAGTCATAGAAAAATAAGTAATAAAGAAAACAACATGAAAAAAGCGCTCATAACCGGAATTACCGGACAAGACGGATCGTATCTTGCCGAACTCCTCTTGGAAAAGGGGTACGAGGTCCACGGCATCGTGCGGAGGGTAAGCACGTTTAATCGCGAACGGATTCAGCACCTCTTCCCCGACATACATGATAGGGAGAATAGAATCGAACTCCACTATGGGGACCTGACCGATTCAAGCTCTTTGCATCGTATCATTCAGTCTCTGGGGCCGGACGAGATCTACCACCTCGCGGCCCAAAGCCACGTGGGAGTCAGTTTTGAGGTTCCGGAATTTACCGGAAATGCGACCGCGCTCGCGACCACGAGAATCCTGGAGGCGGTGCGGCACGATCATCCGAAGGCGAAATTCTATCAGGCCTCGAGTTCCGAAATGTTCGGCGCATCGCCCCCGCCTCAAAATGAAGAAACTCCCTTTCATCCGCGCAGCCCCTATGGCGTCTCAAAGGTGTACGCATACTGGGCCACAAGGAATTATCGGGAAAGTTACGGGCTGTTCGCGTGCAATGGGATTCTTTTCAATCACGAATCTCCGCGAAGGGGGGAGAATTTCGTAACGAGAAAAATCACGCTTTCGCTGGCAAAAATATTAAAGGGCGAGCTGGACGCCATCTATCTGGGAAACCTAAACGCCAGGCGCGACTGGGGATTCGCGGGCGACTATGTGGAGGCCATGTGGCTTATGCTCCAGGAAAAAGAACCGGACGATTACGTCATCGCGACCGGAGAAACGCACTCGGTTCGGGAATTTGCGGAAGAGGCCTGCCGTCTCGCGGGATTTGAAATAATCTGGGAAGGACGGGGAACGGAAGAGGTTGGCAAGGACAGAAGGACCGGAAAGATTATCGTCAAAATCGACCCTCGGTACTTTCGTCCGGCCGAGGTAGACGCGCTCCAGGGAGACGCGAAAAAGGCGCGGGAGAATCTTGGGTGGAAGCCGAAAACGACCTTCCGCGAACTCGTAAAAATGATGCTTGAGCACGACCTGAAAAAGAGCGGAATTACGCTATAACCACATGAAAAAATACGGGGGAAAAACATTGTTGTTCGGAGGGAGTGGATTTTTGGGGCCGATTATATTGGAAAAATACCCCGATATTATATCGGTGGGCAGAACAAAGCCGCCGGACTATGTAAAAAACGAGCACATCCATCTGGAGAGCATGGACGATCTCCGCGCGCTAGACAGCGTGGAGGTAGAAAAGGTGATATTTCTTATCGGAAGTTCCGATCACCACGTCATAAACAGAGATCCGATTATCGGCATTGAAAAAAACGTTCTGCCTATAAAAAAGGCGCTCTTTTATTTTCAAAAAAGGAACATAAAAAAATTTGTCTGCTTCACAACCATACTGCTCTATGATGAAAGGAAAATGAAATTGCCAGTGGATGAAAGTCAGGAGACGAATCCATATGTAAACGAATATATATTTAGCAAGCACCTGTCGGAAGAGGTTGTGTGTTTTTATAAGGACAGAGTCCCCTCCATCGTCATCCGATTCTCAAACATTTACGGACCGACAAAACTTGTACGTCCTGACCTTGTGCCGACCTTAGTGCAAAATATACTAGGGCCGGAAGAGGTGACTATTTGGAACGGGGATCCGGTGCGGGACTTTTTGTATCTGGACGATGCGGCGGAGGCAATCGTAAAATTGACGGATACGGAATACACCGGAATTGTGAATCTGGGCACTGGCACATCGGTCAGCGTAAAGCGCATAGCGGATATATTGGGAGAAATTTCCGGAAAAAAAATACGCGATCTTCGGAAGCAGGTATCCGGCCCGATGAATTTTCGATGTGACATTTCGTTGGTAAAAAAATTGACCGGCTGGGAGCCGCGACACACCTTAGAGGAAGGACTTCGTCTGACCTACAACCGCATGAAGGAGTGGGCTCCGGAGTGCCGGTGGTGGGAAAAAAACACATGAAGAAAAAGGCGGTAATAACAGGAATGACCGGACAGGACGGATCATATCTGGCAGAGTTTCTTTTGAAAAAGGGATATGACATAGTAGGAGTGACGCGCCAAAAAATTTCTTGGAAAAGTCCGGAATTTTGGAGGATACGCCACCTTGAGGGTCGCGTGAAGATGCGTCGCGGATCCGTGGGGGATGAAAACTTCGTGAAGAATCTGGTCGCCGTGCGTCCGGATGAAATTTATCATCTGGCCGGCCAAAAGCAGTCCCAGCGCCCGGAGGAAGAAACGGAAACAATCGCCATAAACGCAATGGCAACCCAGATATTCCTCGCCGCCCTGAAGCGAAAGGGAAGCGGGTGCAGATTTTTCGGAGCGGGATCAAGCGAGATATTCGGCAAGACAAAAATTTTCCCTCAGAACGAAAAAACGCCCTATGCCCCGATTTCGGTCTACGGAGTCGCAAAAGCCGCGTCGCTGCAGCTCACAAGAATATATCGGGAAGCATACGGAGTTTTTGCTTGCACCGGAATTTTGTTTAACCACGAATCGCCGAGA
The DNA here is from genome assembly GCA_964466475.1 of uncultured Candidatus Saccharibacteria bacterium. GTDB lineage: Bacteria > Patescibacteriota > Minisyncoccia > UBA6257 > GWB1-50-10 > JAUYPG01. Next base: position 62,637 of record CAYXNB010000001.1, on the reverse strand, counting down.
AGGAATGAAATGTACGTAACAAGGAAAATTACGCATGCCGCGGCAGGGATCAGGTACGGCAAGGAATGCGGGCTGAATCTGGGTAATCTAAACGCCAGGCGCGACTGGGGATTCGCGGGCGACTATGTGGAGGCCATGTGGCTTATGCTCCAGGAAAAAGAACCGGACGATTATGTTATAGGGACCGGCAGGACTCACACGGTAAAAGAATTCACGGAACGGGCATTCGGAATGCTCGGGCTTGATTGGAAAAAGTATGTTTCGGAAAATATGACAGAAAAGCGGAGAAACGAGCCGGAGAACCTCGTTGCAGATATCGAAAAAGCGAAAAAGCATCTCCGCTGGAAGCCCAAAACTTCCTTTGAAGATCTTGTCCGCATGATGGTCGAAGAGGACGTGCGGCGGGTAAGAGAGGAGAAAACACGATGATACTGCACGATAAAAAAGTGGTGGTAACAGGAGGAGCCGGATTTCTGGGCGCGTATGTGCGAAAAAAACTCGTCGAACGGGGGGTTGCAGAAGAAAATATTCGAGTTCCCCGGCGCCCCGGATTCGATCTGCGACAAAGAGAGTCCTGTGATCGCGCGGTTGGCGGGGCGGATGTTGTCATCCATCTCGCGGGAGTGGTCGGGGGCATAGGCTTCAACAAAGAGCATCCGGCAGTGCTTTTTTATGATAATGCGGCAATGGCGCTGAATATGGTGGAGGCATCCTACAGGGCGGGAATAAAAAAATTCGTGGGCATAGGGACGGTCTGCTCCTATCCGAAATATTGTCCGACTCCGTTTCGCGAAGGATCTCTATGGGACGGATATCCGGAGGAATTAAATGCGCCTTACGGTATCGCGAAAAAAATGATGCTTGAACAAACGCGGTCGTATTACGCGGAGTACGGGTTTTCAGGTATCCATCTTCTTATGATCAACCTCTATGGACCCGGAGACAATTTCGACCTCGATTCCTCGCACGTGATTCCCGCGCTTATTCGCAAAATCCGCGAAGCAAGAGAAGCTGGAAAGGCGGAGGTGGAGGTGTGGGGGAGCGGCACGGCGACGCGTGAATTTTTGTATGTTGAAGACGCGGCGGAAGGAATAGTTCTCGCGACGGAAAAGTATGAAAAACCCGATCCCGTAAACCTTGGGTCCGGCATGGAAATCTCCATAAAAGATCTTGCGGAAAACATAGCAGCACACATGAACTTCCGGGGAAAAATACGGTGGAATCCGACAAGGCCGGATGGTCAGCCAAAAAGAATGCTGGATGTAGCAAAGGCGGAACGGGAATTCGGCTTTCGGGCGCGGACAGGATTTGAAGAGGGTCTCCGAAAAACAATAGAATGGTATGAAGCGGAGATTGTATCAAAAAAACATGGAATATAAACCAAAGCACCCCATTGGATCCGCCGGATTTAAATTCGGTGCAAAGGAAAAAAAATATCTCGCAGACGTGATAAAAAGCGGGCGTCTTTCTTACGGACCATGGAGTAAAAAATTTGAGGATATATTTGCGAAAGAGCATGGGGCGAAATTCGCCGTATTTTCAAATAGCGGCACAAGCGCGCTCCATATGGCGCTTGCGGCAATGAAAGAAAAGTACCAATGGAAGGACGGAGACGAAGTGATCGTGCCTGCGGTAACGTTTATCGCTACCTCCAATATTGTCATATACAACAATATGCGTCCGGTGTTTGTGGACGTGGAAAGAGATACTTACAACATAGATCCGGAGAAGATAGAGGCGGCAATAACTCCGCGGACAAAAGCGATACTCCCCGTGCACCTGTTCGGGCTCCCGTGCGACATGGACGGCGTGATGGCGGTGGCGAAAAAGCGCGGCCTCCGGGTGCTTGAGGATTCTTGTGAATGCATGTTTGCAAGGCACAAGGGAAGGAAAGTGGGGTCTTTCGGAGATGTGGGATGTTTTTCAACATACGTGGCGCATTTTCTGGTAACCGGAGTCGGGGGACTCGCGATTACAAGCGATCCAGAACTCGCAATTATCATGAGAAGTTTTATGAACCACGGGCGGGATTCAATCTACCTTAATATAGACGCGGACGACAATGTGTCCAAAAAGAAACTTTCCCTTATCGTGGAAAAGCGCTTTTCATTCGTGCGGTTCGGGCACAGCATGCGGGCGACGGAGCTTGAGGCGGCGATTGGAGTGGCGCAGTTCGAAACACGGGCGGAAAACATCAGAAAAAGAAGGAAGATAGCAAAGGTGTATACCGAACGCCTCTCCTGTCTTGAGAATGAAATTCAGCTTCCCCGTGCGCCCAAGGACAGGGATCATAATTTTATGATGTATCCCATCGTACTGAGAAACGGCAAGAAACACGACCTGGTGAATTTCCTAGAGGAACGAAAAATAGAGACCAGAGAGATGGTGCCGCTCATAAATCAGCCGGTATATAAAAAATATTTTGGAGAAATCGAAAAGGACTATCCGGTGGCAGCATGGATCAATGAGAGCGGGTTTTACGTGGGATGCCACCCGTACCTGAAGCAGGCGGAAGTGGAGTATATTGCGGAAACAATAAAAAAATTCTTCGCAAAAAAAACATGAGTCAGAAAACCATTATTTTAAGCATCTGCCTGCCGACCATAAATCAGCCGGAACGGGTACGGGCATTCCTGGAATGCGTGGGAAAGCAGATGAGGCCGGAGGTTGAAATCGTGATACGCGACGATAGCCCCGGCAATGAAACAAAACAAATAGTGGAAAAAGAAATTTCGCGGTTCCCGGGAACGCTCCGGTATTATAAGGGAGAGAAAGCGAAACAAGGAGGATACGACATGGCGCTCTTATTTTTGACAAAAGAAGCCGGGGGAAAATATGTCTGGTGGTTCGGAGACGACGTCATGGCGCCGGACGCGGTAAAAAGAGTTCTCCGATGCGTTACGGAAGATCCGGAAACGTCTTTCGTCTGGGTAAATTCGAGAAGCGTATATGACAAACGGGATGTTGCTTTGGATTTGGGTGGCGACCGGGTATTTCGGGATTCGAACGAGATTGTCGCGATCAATATAGGGCTTTTGGGGTTCCCTTCGATGACAATTATTAAAAAAGAGGTGGCGGAAAGCGGGATGGGGGGCGCGGAAGAATGCATAGGGACAACGCTATCAGGGTTGTACCTCGTGCTTCACGTGATAACAAAAGGAGGGGGGAGATTACGCTTTCTTCAGGAGCCGTGCGTGTGGAGTAATCCAAAGCCGTCCGGAGAAGCGCGCTGGTACGATTCCTTTGAGGTGCACGGGATAAACTATTCTAAGGTCGCACTCCGGTTTAAAAAATTTTTAAAAAAACGAGTGTTGCGTGGGGCAATGCGGGCGCAATTTCGAAAAGCGTGGAAAGCGGTTGTGGTGGAGCGGGCGCTGGGACATGAAACAGGGTTCGCGTCGAAGTCGCCGAAAATAAACAAAGCATTTCGGCTTTATTGGAATTTCCTAGAATTCTGGATAGCCCTGCCGTTTCTGCTTCTTCCGAGGCGGGTGGTGAGGTTGGGCTATCGCGCCCACAAGGGCGCGCGGACATTTCCGCGTCGACTTTTTAGAAAGGCGTTTCCGGAGAAAACCATGTCAGACTTCCCGGGCGGATACACCCAAAACAGGTATATTCTGGATACGATTGACCGGGGACCGGTGCTCGTCATAGGGGACTATGAGGGCAGGGACTATCCGGACATCAAAAAAAAGTGCGAAGAAACTTACCTGGTGGACGTGGTGGATAACGGAATCGCGGAACCGGAATGGTTTCGCAGGCAGTCCGTTACGGAGCCCCTTCCGTTTCCCGATAATTACTTCAAATACGCGGTGATGACCGAGGTGTTGGAGCATGTGTGGGAAGATAAAAAAACTCTTGAAGAAATACGAAGGACGCTTGCTCCGGACGGGAAGCTGCTTTTAAGCGTACCCTTGTACCAGGATTTTCCGGATCATCACTACCACGTCTATTCTCCGAAAACGCTTCACATCCTTCTTCGGCACAGCGGATTTTCCGTCCTCTTCTCCGATTATCGCGGGATTATCGTAGCGATACCAAATCATCTGGTGGCGCTCCTCGCTCTCGCCCTCTACCCCGCCTACGGAAAACAGGCGTTGCGAAAGACGAACGAATGGTTGTACGGGGCGCACCGTGCGCTTCGCCGCGCGAGACGCCTGAACAGCATCTGCAGGTTCAAGATTCCGTTTTTATGGGGATATGGAGTGATGATAACTGCGGAAAAATCCACGGAAGAACGGGTGGACGATATAGAGATTCAGAGAAGGGATTTTACAAAGCAAAAACATGGATAAGAAGGGCATTGATCCTTTCTCTCTCGGATTTTCCGCAACCCTCTATTACGGGGTCATATTTTTTTCGGCTCCGCTCCTCGCCATTCTGGGGGTTGGGGACTGGTTTAGCGAAAGCGTGGGGGTTCCGAAAAACATAAACGCGATAGCGCTTATATACGCGATCCTTGGATGCTCAAGTTTTTTTATCGGATACAGAATGCGAATATTGAACGGAGCGGAAAAAAGGATAGGCGCCGGACTGCGAAAAGATTGGAAGGAAGAAAGGGCGCGTATAGTTTGGTTCGTGCTGTGGTTTTTTGCGACAGCCGGGAAGATTATCCAGATCGCGGGGGGCGCCTATCGGTTTCACGTGATCCCGACACCGCTTGAAAAAAGCCCGTGGTTTAGCGCGATGGGGATGCTCTCAATTTTTGGATACGCCGCGCTCGTAATCGCGTGGGGAATGCATCTTCGCGCGCGGGCACGGGGAGGCGCGGGATCGCGGATATGGAAGTACGCGGCGTGGGGAACGTTTGCGGGCGAGATGATCTACGCGATTCCTTCCTGCAACAGAACTTCGTTTATCGTACCCGTCATTGCTTGGTGTATGGTCCTGTGGTACGGGGGGGCGATACGCTGGAAAAAACTGGTCGGAATATGCGCGGTAGCTGTTTTCACGGCCCTCCCTCTGGGGAGCGCGTGCAGAAGTCCGGAGATACTCGCCCCGTATCTTGGGGAGGCATCCGGTGGGGCGGGAGCAATAGGCGGAGCCGCGCGATTTGCCGCGGAAAGTTCATTAAGTCGCCTGAACCAGTTTGTGGTGTTTTCAAAAATCGTGGAAAACATAGACCCGCTTCTCGAAGAAAAATCCCTGAAAAAATTTTTCATAAGTTTGGGTCCTCCGAGAATACTTTGGAAAACAAAGCCGGTAATAAGCGGGGGGAGCGGCCTGGGTCATCGGCTGGGGATCCTTCATCCGACCGTAACCTCGACAATAGGACCGACGAACATGGGCGACTGGTATATGAACTTCGGACTTGCGGGCGTTATCTGGGGCATGATGGCCCTCGGAGCCGTCTGGAGGTTTTTATATGAATGTTTGATAAAGCAGTCCGGCAAAGCCCTTTCCGGCATCATGATATACGCGGTCGTCTGGTTCCAGGTAGTGAAGGGGACGGAGGACTGGGTTTCGCCCGTCTACGCCGGACTCATAAAATCGCTCGTAATTTTAGGAGTTCTTCATGTGGCGCTAACGTATGGACGGGAGGAGAGAAAAAATGCATAGTGTTTCGCGTATGGCCGGCACAAAGGAAACAATAGTAAAAAACGCGGCGTGGCTCTTTGCGGGAAGCGCGGGGAGCAGGCTTTTAAAGGGATTGGTCGTGATATACGCGGCACGGGTTCTGGGCGCTTCAGGATATGGAGTTTTCTCATACGCCATGGGCCTCATGGGCTTTTTTATATTTATAAAAAATATAGGAGTTGACTCCATCCTTACGCGCGAAATAGCGAAAAAAACGGAGGAGGAGCCGTTTTATATAGCAACCGCGCTCTGGATTGAGGTGGGGCTTCTTCTTGTAACGGCCGCGCTCATGGTCGGAGTCGCGCCGTTCCTGAGTTCCGTGGAGGAAGCGCTGCCGATTCTGCCGCTTGTCATGCTGATTTTGGTGGCGGATGATATGCGGGACTTTTTGATCGCGCTTTTTCGGGGCAAGGAAAAAATGGAGCTTGAGGCCGCGGTTACGGTTGCGTCAAATGCGCTGGTCGCTCTTTGCGGCATAGTCGCGCTCCTTATTTCAAAAACGCCTCTGGCATTCGCCATGGGATATGCCTTTGCAGCCATCCTCGGCGCATGCGTTGCCGCGGGCATGGCGCGCCCGTTCCTAAGGGGATTGATAAAAAACGCAAAAAAGGCGCTGATTTTGCCGATATTGAAATCCGCCTGGCCGCTTGCCATCTCCGGATTCGCGAGCCTATTTCTGTTCAACGTGGACATTGTAATGCTCGGATGGTGGAGAACCGCGGAAGAAATAGGAAAATACGCGGCATCCCAGAGGATTGTGGGGATACTAAGCATTCTGCCCGGAATCATCGCGACCGCAATCTTTCCCGCGGTCTCGAGATTCGTGCATCAAAAGGACGTAAAAAGGATGGAGGAAACCGCGCGCGGGGCGCTCCAGGCAACGTATCTCGTAACCCTTCCGTTTATCGCGGGCGGATTTGTGGTGGGGAACGATCTTTTGGGGTTCTTATTCGGTGGGGAATATATTGGAGCGGGGGGCGTATTATGGATACTGCTTTTAATGACGATCGCAAGCAGTCCATTCGCTATATTTTTCAACCTTCTGTTCGCGTACGATAAACAGGCAAACGCGATCTGGATGACGATAGTGGCGTCAGGAACCAATGTGGCCCTAAACGCGCTTCTCATTCCGGCCTATGGAGCGCTCGGCGCCGCCGTGGCGACTACGACAACGGCTTTTCTCTACATGACGCTTGTCTGGGGTTTTGCGGAAAAAATTTCAGGAGTGCGGGTGCGTCCGCAGTTAGGAAAAATACTCGCCGCCTCCGCGATCATGGCGGGGGGAAGTGCGATTATAAAAATGAGCGGACTGCACGTGTTGGGGAACGTGGTATTGTCAGGGGCGGTATACGCGGGTATGTTATATACAATGCGGGAAAAAGCATTTAGGGAAATTATGGGAATGATCCGCAAAAAAGCATGAAAATACTTCATCTCGCGTCTGTGTACGTGCCCGCACACCGGTACGGGGGCCCCATTGCCTCGGTGCACAACCTGAACAAATGGCTGGTAAAAAAAGGAGTGGACGTAACGGTCTATACCACGGACATGGACGGGAAAAACACGCTGGACGTGCCGAAAAACGAGGAGGTGGTTGTGGACGGGGTGCGTGTGTGGTATTTCCCGACCTCATTTCCTCGGGCATGGGAATATTCGCGCGCCATGCATCAAAAGCTCCGCGAAACCGCGGGCCAGTTTGACGTGATTCACACCGACTCTGTCTTTCGGGCAACCTCGACCCTCGCCGGATACTATGCGAGAAAATACGGAATTCCGTATATCATATCGCCTCGCGGAAGCCTGATGAAGCAAGCCATGGGCGGGAGGAGGACGCTTCTGAAAAATCTCTACATCGCGCTTGTGGAGGGTAGAAATATTGCGCGCGCTGAGGCGCTGCACACAACCATAGAGCGCGAATATGAGGAATACAAGGAGCAGGGCTTTCCGAACCCGCGGCAGGTGCGCGTAATCCCGAACGGCATAAACGAAGAGATCGAGAAAGAAGAAGGGGAGGAGGAAGAGATCGTCCGGAAAAATTTGGGGATAGCCGGCAAGGGGGAAAAGGACATTGTTTTATTCCTGGGGCGGCTGAACTGGATAAAAGGCATAGACACGCTCATTCCGGCATTCAAAAAAGTGCGGGAAGAAAACAAAAACGTGGTGCTGGTCCTTGCGGGGAGTGACGAAGACGGATACGGAACGGAAATTCGGAAAATGATTGCCGAGAACGGACTTGGAGGGAGCGTGGTATTCGCGGGCCTGGTAACGGGCAAGAATAAAATAGGCCTTCTTCGTGCCGCGAAGACGCTTGTGCTGCCCTCATACATGGAAAGTTTCGGAATGTCCGCGGTGGAGGCGATGTATCTGAAAATTCCGGTAGTCCTTACGAGCGGAGTAGGCATCGCTCCCGAAGTAAAAAAGGCGAACGCGGGGATTGTGGTGGAAAAAAATGAAGACGCGCTCGCGCGGGGGATTCGCGAAGCGTTGAAAAAAGAGGCGGAGGAAATGGGAGTTCGGGGAAGGGAGTTGGTCAGGGAAAAATTTACGGGAGAAAAAATCGCCGAAGAATTTATACGGCTCTATCAAGATTGTATGGAAGAAAAAAAGAAGGTATCCGTAACCGCCGTCATTCTGACGAAAAACGAGGAAAAAAACCTGGGGGCGTGCCTGAAAAGCATAAAGGACGTCGCGGACGAAATTATCGTGGTGGACTCGTTCTCCACGGACACGACTCGCGAAATCGCGAAAATGTACGGCGTGCGCTTCTATGAACACGAGTTTGAGAATCAGGCAGACCAGTTTAACTGGGCGCTGGGAAATATAGAAATGCGGGGCGACTGGATATTGCGCCTTGACGCGGACGAATATCTGACCCCCGAGATAGCGAGGGAGATACGGGAAACGCTCCCGAAAACGCCGGAAGATATCGTGGGATACTACATGAAGCGGCGGGGATATTTTTTGGGCCGCTGGATCCGGCACGGCGGGTACTATCCAACCTGGATACTCCGCCTGTTTCGAAAGGGGAAGGCCTGGTACGAGGAGCGCGAGGTGGATGAACACGTGGTGCTTCAGGGTGGCCGGGCCGGACGACTGAAGCATGATTTTGTGGATGAAAATAAAAACGGCCTTGAGGCCTGGATCGCGAAGCATAACTCATATTCGTCAAGAGAGGCGCGCGAACGGTTGCGGGAGAAAAAAACAGGTCGGGTGGAGGCGCGGCTCGGGGGGGAGCGCATAGAAAAAAGAAGGTGGGTAAAAGAGCGGATATACGGAAACCTGCCGCTCTTTATCCGTCCCGGCCTCTATTTTTTCTATCGGTATGTGGTGCGTCTGGGAATTCTTGACGGAAAGGAGGGTTTTTTGTTTCATGTGCTTCAGGGCTGGTGGTATCAGCTTATGATAGATGCTAAAATACACGAACTGAAAAAACATGAAAGAAAGGGGAAAAACACATCTCATAGTCGGCGAGGGTGAAATCGGAAGCGCGTTGAAAGAGGTGCTCTCGCTCCGGTATCCGGTGCAAACCCGCGATTCAAAAAGCGATCTGAAGGGAAGTTTTAGCGTACTTCACGTATGTTACCCTCCGATCAAAAATTTTGTCGAGGTTACCCGGGAATACGCGAAGGAGTATGATTCGGAGCTCGTTATCATCCACGGAACCGTTGCCGTGGGAACAACGGCCGCGATAGGGAAGGACGCGGTCCATAGCCCGGTGCGCGGCACGCATCCTCATCTTGCGGAAGGTATGAAAACTTTCGTAAAGTATTTTGGCGGCCCAAAAGCGGAAGAGGCGGCCGCGTATTTCAAAAACATCGGAATTCCCGTAAAAACATTCGCAAAAAGCGAAACCACGGAGCTCGCGAAAATTCTCGATACTTCGTACTATGGCTGGAACATTCTCTTCGCGAAAGAGGTAAAGCGCGTCTGCGAAGCCATGGAGCTTGATTTTGAAGAAGTATATACAATCCCGAACAGGGATTATAACGAAGGATACAAAAAATTGGGCAGGGAAAACGTGGTGCGTCCGGTTTTGAACCCTGTCCCGGGGAAGATCGGCGGGCACTGCATCATCCCCAACACCGAACTCCTCGATGATTGGCTGACAAATACGCTAAAAAACAGGAATAAAGAATATTAATGCGAGTACTTATCGTAACCGATTCGTATCCTCCCAATCTTCGGTCCGCGGCGGAGCTCATGCGCGGGCTCGCGGCCGCGCTCCAAAAAAGGGGGCACGAGGTGGCTGTCGTTACCTCGGCGGAAAAAAGCGGAGTCGCGGAAGAGGACGGAATAAAAATTATCCGCGTAAAAACCCTGCCGCATCACGATGTGTCGTTTATCGTAAAAGGCATTTCATGGCTTACCATGCCGCGGATATTCTGGCGCGCGGTAAAGAAAAATTGCGCGAAGATTGATGCCGCGATCGTGCACAGCCCGCCGCTCCCCCTGGCATGGGTAGCGGAACAGGCGAAAAAGAAATACGGAGCGAAGTATGTTTTAAACGTTCAGGACATCTTTCCGCAAAACGCGGTTGATCTGGGAGTGCTCCGGAACAAGATGGCTCTTAAGTATTTCGAGCGCATGGAGTACCGCGCGTACAAGGCGTGCGACGTGATAGCGACTCCCTCGCATGAGCACAAAAATTATCTGGTGGAACAAAGGGGCGTACCGGGGGAAAAAATAGAGGTCATTCCGCACTGGGTGGATGCAGGGCAGTTTGCGGAGGCGAAAAACACAGGGGGGTTTCGTAAAAAGTTCGGGCTGGAGGGAAAGTTCATTATATTTTTCGGCGGGGTCGTGGGTCCTTCGCAAGCGCTTGATATTTTGCTCCGCCTCGGAAAAAAGATTGAAAAAACGCATCCGGACATTGTATTTTTGGTATGCGGAGACGGATCGGAAAAAAAACGGCTTGTGGAGGCAAAAGAAAAAGAGAGTGTCGAAAACGTACATTTCGAAAACTGGGTTCCAAAAGAGGAATACGGAGATCTGCTGAAAGAAATGGATGTGGGACTCATCACGCTTACCGCGAAAAACACGACTCCCGCGGTTCCGGCAAAACTCATGGGCTATATGGCGGCAGGGCTTCCGGCACTCGGCTTTCTGCATGAAAAAAGCGAGGCGCATGAGATTATTAAAAACGCGGGATGCGGCGAATCAGCGTCATACGAAAACGAATATGCTTGTTTGCAAGCCCTGTTTTTTATGTATGATAATAAGGCGCATTTGAAAGAGCTCGGAAAAAATGGTCTCAAATACGCAAAAGAACATTTCTCCATAGAGTCGTCCACGGAAAAGTGGGAAAAAATAATACTATGAAACATATTTGCATAGTCATCGGTACTCGCCCTGAAGCCATAAAACTCGCCCCGGTCATATCCGCGCTTCGGAAGGAAGGCATGAAAACAAGCGTGTGCGTATTTCGCCAGCACGGAGCGATGCTGGGGGAAACGCTCAAGGTTTTCGGCATCAAGCCTGATGTCGTATTTCCGATTTCCATAAGCGACAGAATGTTCGGGCGGGGGGCCGGAATTTTTCAAAAAGGAATAGCCGGAATCCAAAGCGGCTTGGGAATTCTCCGGTATATGAGGTTTTTGAAAAAACAAAAGCCGGATATGGTCATTGTTCAAGGCGACACTTTAACCGCCTTCCTTGCGGCCTTTCTCGCATTTTTGAACAAGATAAAGGTGGCACACGTGGAAGCAGGCCTCCGCACTCATGACAAGTGGGCTCCATTTCCCGAAGAAATAAACAGGCAGTTAATCGCACGCCTCGCGGACATTCATTTCGCGCCTACGGAATCCGCGAAGCAAAACCTGCTCCGCGAAGGCATTGATGAAAAGGATATCCACGTGGTGGGGAACACGGCCATAGACGCTCTTCTTTCCGTTGCGCGTTTAGAGGTTCAACCTCTAAACAATGAGGTTGAACCTCGGGAGAAAATATCCACTTCTACGAAAACCATCCTCGTAACCGCCCACCGCCGCGAAAGTTTCGGCGAGGGGCTGAAAGAAATCTGCGAAGCGTTAAAAGAAATCGCAAAAACCTATCCCGAAATAAAAATTATCTTTCCGGTACACCCGAACCCGAATGTGCGCGAAGTTGTAAAGGCTGAATTAAAAGACATTAAAAATATAGAACTCTGCGAGCCCCTGCTGTACGGCAAGATGGTGGAAACAATGAAAAACGCCCATATCATTTTGACCGACTCCGGCGGTATTCAGGAAGAGGCGCCATCGCTTGGGAAGCCCGTACTCGTCATGCGTGAAAAAACGGAACGGCAGGAAGGAATTGACGCCGGGGTAAGCAAGCTCGTCGGAGTGAAAAAAGAAAGCGTTGTCTCAGGCGTCCGCGAACTTTTAGAAAACAAGGAAATATATGAGCGTATGTCCCGCGCAGGGAACCCCTACGGCGACGGCAAAGCAGGGGAACGGATTGCCGCTCACCTGAAATAACGCCAGAATTCATCTTTGGCGCGGGCATATCTGTCGCCCCATCCTTTTTGCGCCTGCAGCTTTTCCTCCAAATCCAGCATGAGTTTTGTTGAGATGACGACGGACTCTATGGTGTCCCCGTCTTTTTTCTCCGCGATCTTCCGGCAGATCGTCTGATACATGTCTTTATAACTGTTGGTCTTAAAAATCCGTTTTTTGCGGATAATGCGGGAATTGTCTTCGGATTGGTATTTGATGGCATCCGTAATCCGCACGTTCCGATTGTGTACTTTTAATTCCACATGATCCCGCGGCCCCACGCGAAACACCCCCTTTTCGCTAAACGTCGTGGTGAAGACCGCGCCATTTTCCAGTTCAATCCAGACCTCAACCGCGCCGTCGGCCAAAAGTTTGATATCAAAATCCTTTGGCTTGGAAAAGTTGTTGAGATGAAGAAAGTGATCGATCTGATGGCATCCGTTCGCGAAAAAGGTGCTGCGCGAAACAGGCCAGTTGTACCAAAAAAGTTCCGGCTGGATAAGTTCGTACACGATTGAGTGGTAGGAGATCGGTTCGCCATATTGAACGCCCAGATCCTGAAGCGCGAGTTTGTTGAAAAGTCCGTACCGCTTATGGAAGCCGATAAAAAGTTTTCTTCCCGCCGCGCGCAAGGCATTTTCCAACTCGTTCAATTCCTCATAATCCATGGCAACCGGCTTTTCCACCACCACATACGCGCCTTGCCGCAAGGCGTGGAGCGTGATCGGAACATGGGTATGGTTGTAGGTCGCGACAAAATACACGTCGTGTTTTTCATCCTGTCTTGGCAGGGGAGATGTGTCCCACCGATTGATGCCCTGCTCCAAAAATATCTGGGTCGGGTCAATTTCATGTACTGCCCGGATATTCACAAAAGGTTTTGAGTAGGGAATAATGTTTATTTTCGCGTAATTGCCGTACCCGAAAAGTGCGCCGCTTTTGGTGTTTTGCCCCGAATCCGTTGAGGAACCCCTCGTCTCGGAAACCGGACTCGGATTAGCGGATTCAACGCGCCGACCGGATTGCCAGTTTGTTTCGGCGATTTCTTTTTTCGCGCCTTCCGCAAGCTTCGCCCGCATTGCATCGGTAATAGTAATACCGGACTGGATGCTCCACGCCCGCGCAGCACTCCACCATTTGCCTTTGTCATTCCGGCGAAAGCAGGAATCCGCGTTTTTCATCAAAGAAACATACAGGATCACGTCCCCCGGTAATTCGGGCAAAACATCAAGTTTGAAAATCAATTCCTCCGGCAACACAATACGTTCCGGCAAGGCCGGGTGCCACGGGGCGACAAAGCCGACAACTTCTCCGGTCTCAATAACTTTTCCGATGCCGCAGGAAACATATTTTTCATTTCTTCGCTCTTCCCGCAAACGGGACCATGTTTTGGTAATAAGTCCTTCAAGCCCGACAACAGGGAAGTAGTTCCACAAGAGGCGCAAGCTCTTTGTCCGCGTGTGGTACACACCCTCCAGCTTTTCCAGATTTTTAAAGGCAAGCACCTGGATCCTCTGCTCTCCCTTGGTTTTGTGGTAGTCCAGATATCCTTCCCGCCACTTTTTGCCTGTAAGTATTCTCATTTTTTTAGTATGATAGAAACACAAAAATTATACCCATAGCATGCCCAGAAGCACAAGGTTGACCAAAAAGAATAAAAAAATAGAAGCGCGGCTCTCCGAAAAGAAAAAGCCGCGCGCCTATTCGTTACACATGCTTATACCAGGACACGTGTATGAAGAGGAAAGTTCGGATGCGTCTTACAAAACGCTCGAGACGGAACATTTTATGTCGCTTCATGAGACCCTCCTTTCTAACACAACAAGCGCGAAAACTGCCTCTTATTATACAAAACCAGGGAAATAATCAAGGGAAGCGGTAAACCGAAATCTTGACAAGAAGCAAAAGAGGAGTATGATAAAAATATAATGAATTATAAATATACATTAACAACTGCAGTGCGTCGTGCCCACGCCTCTAAATTGAGGGCGGTTTATGGCGTTTGAACACACATTTATAATCTGAATCAAACTTCCTAAAGCGGCCTCAATCGGGGCCGCTGTTCGTTCACAACTAATCTGTGGAATAGGAGAGGTAGATGCGCAAGGTCTACATCTTCCGTAACGAAGGCGACTGGGCTCTTGAAGGAATTCCTCTCGATGCTGGAGAGGGAATGGGAGCGTGGGAAAAATTCACGCGCGGACTTCTCGATGTTTTCAGAGAGGCGTTCGGCGGAGAGGTGGAAATGGTAGAACACCATCTCCATGACATAAGGGAGAAAATGTTCAAAAGAGCAAACGGACCGACAATCTCTGCGGATCCGTGTGTCGAAGGGGACATAAACCTTGGGGTCTCAAGGATCTTCCTTCCGGGAGGAAGAGAGGATACCGGAATAGGAGGACGACCGGGCTTTAAGACGCTCCGTGAACAGGCAGAAAGTATTCCCAAGGGGGAATACGTGCTTCTGGAGGACGACATCTTCTCCGGAGGAACAATCCAGCGGATAATAAATCTGCTCAGGGAATACGAGGTCCGCATACGAGAAATCGTATGCGGAATACAGGTGGGCGTTCCCGAGGTGGCAACGAAGGTGTGGGCAACGGAAACGCGAACAAAGGAAGAGGTGGTTGACCTAAACGACCCTCGGGACTTCCTTGTGGGATCTCATGGGGGAGGGTTGGTCATACGACACCACGACGGAACTCTCTCAAGGGCTCCTTACATTCTTCCATTTGTGGACACACACAAGCGCTCGAGCATTCCTCGAGAAAAGGTCCTGTGGTTCGCAAAGGAAGTCTGGGGTCTGAACAAGGTGTTTTGGGAGAAGTTTCCCCACATCACGCTTCAGGACGCGGACCCATTCTTTTGCAAACACATGCAAAGGCAGGGATATGTGGGAACGGAACCCCTCGTCGCCGTGTGCGCCGACATGAATAACGTGCTCGACGACTGCTCCGAAGGTCCTGAGGTGACGATCGAGGGCCAAAAAGGGGTCGTGTTCATCGACCTCAACGAAACCCTTCTGAAGGAAAACGTTCTCACCGCACACAAACGGCACTTGCGAGAAAGTGTCGAGAAAGCGGAAAAAGGGGGGTGGAGCGTTGGTCTTTGTTCCGATTCTCCTCACCGAATGCTCGAAGAGTGGGGAAGGGGGCACGGTCTGCAGGGGCCCACCATCTCCGAAAACGGAGCCGTGATAAACGGAAGGGCAATCGTCGACTGGAAACCAGAAGAGGCGCGGAGGGAAATCGAAGAGTGGGCTGAAAAAACCGGAACGCCGGTTTTGAAAACGGAAATCGTCTCGAAAGAATTCGGAGGAGAAACCGGCTTAAAAGGACCCGGCATCGCCTTCGGAGTGGGGCGAATCCGCAGCTGCTCGGTGTTCACTCTGGATGACGAGGGAAACCCGAATCCAGTCATCGCGCGCGCCCTTGGCACAAAACTGCGTGAAAGATTTGGGGAGGCGGTTGATATCGCTCCGGAACATGGATTCGTGGCGATTCACGCCGAACCAGATTTCCGCAAACAGAAAGGAAAAGCGCTGCGGAAGATTGCGTGGATGGCGTATCTCGAAGAAAAAGAGTGCGTGATGATCGGAAATTCCGCATCCGATCTGGTCCACGCTTCCGCGCTGTGCCTCTCCGTACAGGTGCAGAACGCATCCGAAAAAGATCGGCAAGCAGCCGATCATGTGACGAAAGCGTCATACACAAAGGGGGTGATCGAGACGCTCGACCAACTCTCTTGAAGTGTAAAAACGGGCGAGGCTCTTCCTCGGAAGAGCCTCGCAACATATACTATGAATATGCAAAACACATACACAATAGTGAGCGATCCGGGAATCGATGATATAGTCGCGCTTTTTTTATTGTGCGCATTGGCCCCCCGGGGGACGCATACGCTGGTTTCCACGTTTGGAAACGCTCCGGAGCGCTATACAGGAAAAAATGCGCGGGAGTTTATATATCAAAAGGCAAGGCATTGGAAATATGTCCGAGGGGCGCAAAGTCCGCAAAGGCCGCTGGAATGTCCATGGCCAGATTACTTTCACGGACCGGATGGGCTTTGGGGGGTGCATCCCAAGGTTTCAGGGAAAGCGCGCCCCTTAAAAAGAATTCCGGAAAATAAAAAAATAATTTCTTTGGGGCCCATGACAAACATAATAGACATAATGCGATATACGACGCCTCCCGAAGAGATAGTGATAATGGGTGGAGCATTTGAGGTGCCAGGAAATGAAACCCCGTATTCTGAAACGAATATTCGATTTGACCCTGACGCAGGCGCAGAATTTTTTCAGAAACATACTGCAAACAAAAAAGTAAAAGTAGTGCCTTTGGACGTAACACGTAAGGTATATTGGAACGAGGGAGACATTAAAAAAATGTCAGCACGTGACCCATCAACGCGATGGCTAAAAAAAATACTTCTAACGTGGTTTCAAAGGAATAATTCTCACCATGAAAAAAATTTTGCACTCCACGATCCGCTTGCGGTATATATAGAATTTTTTCCCGAAAGCGTAAAATGGAAAAGATCAGGAATTCGAGTGGTAAAGAGGGGAGAGCAGAGGGGAAGAACGTTGTTTTCGAAAAATAACCCGCCATGCAAAATTGCTCTTGACGTGTACGATCCACAAAAGATTGCAAAACATATACAAAAATTGATTACAAAGAGTGCATAAAACCATGAAATTCATTATTAACAAGGAAATATTCGAAAAATTTCCCGAATTTCGGGCCGGAGTGGTTGTTGCGAAAGGCATTTCAAGCGAACCTCTGCCTGAAGAATTAAAAACAAAATTTCGGGAAGCGGAAAAAAATTTAAAAAAAGAATTCGCAGAGTTTGGAGCGCCAACGGAGCATCCGAACATCAAATCGTGGCGCGAGGCCTACAAGGCGTTCGGCGCGGACCCCGGGCGGTACAACCCCTCAAATGAGGCGCTCGCGCGGCAAGTATTAAAAGGCAGGGACTTTTGGGGCATTCATCCGCTCGTGGATATCTATAACTATGTTTCCATAAAATATATGATTCCCGTGGGCGGGGAAGACATGGATACCTTGGAAGGTGGGCTTATGCTTGATTTTGCCGAAGGCGACGAGGAATTCATAAAACTTGGCGGGGAGGAAAACGACCCGCCCGAACCCGGGGAAATAATCTACCGCGATGATCGGGGAGTTGTCTGCCGCCGCTGGAACTGGAGGGAAGGGGAGAGGACGAAAATCACTAAAGACACAGAAAGCGCCATTATGGCAATAGACGTCCTGCCCCCGACAAGCGATGCGGAATTACAGGAGGCGACAGACGAACTCGCAAAATTGTTGAAAAAATACTGCGCGAAAGAAGTCCAAGCGCACATGATGTTTAATTCTCGTACCGAAATAGAATTTTAAAAAAGTCCCCGTGCCAGATGTTTTTGCACAGGGACTTCGGGGTATCAAGCCGGAGTTTTGGCGAAAAACGCCCTCAGATACAACCGAGCCCGATCCTCGGTTGCGACATGTCCTCGCTCTCTGTATTCGGGAATCTTCTCCTCGTCCTCTATTCGAAGGGCGGTTTCCCAGGAAACAGGGATTGGGGATTGTGACCAGATCTTCACTCCTTTCCATGGGGTGGTTGGCGGACATGCGGGGTGTACCCGCGTGAATATGCCACTGCGAGAATGCGCCTGGAGCGCGGCCTCTATGACTGTGAGGTACGCGCGCCTGATATGGACGTAGTGGGCGGCAACGGAAAACGTCAAGTAGCCGCTTTCATGCGCCCACTGGACAATGCCGCAGGCTTCCGTGCGTGTGTTCCCCGCGATATGGGGAAGCACGAGGATGCGGCTTTCAGGAACGCCTTCCTGAAGAAGTTCTTCTCTCCAGGCACTTCCTCCTCGGTACACGCAGGATGAGTCTGCGTAGATGGGGGTATCTCCGCAGATTATGAGTGAAGAAACCAACCCGCTTTTTCCGAGGTAAGATCCCATAGCGAGCAATCCGCGGTCGTGTTCGGGAGGGCACCCGAAAACATACAGTGGACATCCGCGTGGAATAGCACCGGAAAACCAGGAAAAAAGATCAGGATCGCGCCATGACAGGCAGTAATCCACTTCCCGCTCCTTTTCTCGGTGAAGCGCACAGATTGAGATATATTTGTAACTTAATGAAAAATTCATTTTTACGCAATCCATCGGTCATACCAGAGGGAGAGGGTAAGGAGCGTCCAAATGCGGAAAGTGTTGTCCCGTTTGCCGGACTGATGTTCCGCAACGAGTTTGCGCGCCTCGTCGTAATTAAAAAAATTACGTTCCCGCATTTTGGAATTGAAAATAATATCCGTAAACTCTTTGGAAAATGCGGGATTTTTCAGCCACTCCTTGACCGGCGCGCCAAAGCCCTGTTTTTTCCTATCAATAATTTCGTCGGGAATGATGCCGCGCACCGCTTTTTTCAAAATATATTTCGTGATCCCGTTTTTTAATTTCAAATCCTCGGGAATTTGAAACGCGAGCTCCACAAGCCGGTGGTCAAGAAAAGGGACGCGGGTCTCAATGGAGTGTGCCATCGCCATCTTGTCCACGCGGGCGAGTAAAAATTCGGGAAGTCGTATCTTAAGGTCGATATACGTCGCGCGGGTAAGGATATCTGATTCCGGTGCGACGCGATCAATCTCGCCATATAAATTGTTTACGAGATCGCAACTCGTAAGATTGTCAAAAGCGACTGCAAGACCCCAGTATGGCTCCTGTCCTTTGGTAAGCCGCCCCGCATACCGATTGGATGCAAGGAAGGGAAGGGCAAGTCGGGAAAGGGGAGAGAAGCGGCGATAGGCATGATACGCGGATAGGAAAGCGGGATACTGCGGATATCCCGCAAAAAGTTCGTCCGCGCCCTCGCCGACCTGCGCCACGATAACGCCCGAATCCCGAGTTAATCTGGAAAGACAATAAACGAGAAATGAAATAAAATCCGCCTGAGGATCGTCCGCGTGTTCCGCGAATCCCGGAAGAAAGGCGAGCAGATCTTCCCGCCCCGCAATGGTCTCATGTCTCCGCGCGCCCAATAATTCCGCCGTCCTCCGCGAATATTCAAACTCATTGTACTTTTCGGAAAAATCCTTTACTCCGATGGAAAACGTCTGAACCGGCGTGCCGAGCGCGCGCGACATAAGCGCGGCGTTTGTGGATGAATCAATGCCGCCGGAAAGAAAGCATCCGAAAGGCACGTCCGAGACCATCTGCATCCGTATGGAGTCCTCAAGTATTCTCCGCGTTTCGGAAATAAAAAATTCTTCTTGTTCGTTTTGATCCTTAATCTTTGATCTTTGATCCTTGCCCGACAATGGATGCCAATATTCTTGAATTGTTATTTTTCCATCGGCGTCAATCGTGAGCGAATGTGCCGCCGGCAATTTTTTAATCCCCTGAAAAAGAGTGTGCGGAGCAGGGAGGCATCCAAAAGTTAAATATAAAGGAATCGCCTCCTCGTTCAAATTTTTTTTGCACAAAGGATGCGCGAGAATCGCCTTGATTTCCGAACCGAAAAGAAGCACCCCGTTTTCAAAAGAATAATAAAAGGGCTTGATGCCCACATGATCCCGGGCAACGAAAAGTTCCTTGCGCTCCTCGTCCCAGATCGCGAAGGAGAACATGCCGTTAAACCGCTTCACGCACTCCGCGCCCCACTCCGCATACGCCGCCAAGATAACTTCGGTATCGGATTGCGATTTGAACGCGTGCCCCTTTTTCTCCAACTGGACGCGCAATTCTTTAAAATTGTAAACCTCCCCGTTAAACGTAATGGTCAATCCATGATCACTGGCCCCTAATCCTCGATACGTCATGGGCTGTGCCCCCGCCTCCGACAAATCAATAATCGCGAGCCGTCGGTGCCCCAAACCGACGCGTCCGTCCGGAGAAATATAATTCCCGGCGCCATCCGGCCCCCGGTAGGAGAGCGTGTTCCGCATCCGCGTCAAATCCGCCTCCCGCACGGGATGCTTGCCGGTGGTGTCATATATGCCAGCGATACCGCACATACCATGAAGAATAACGAATTAGGTTGATTTCCTCAATGCTCTGCGATAACCTTTTATATGTATGAAAGCAGTAATTCTTGCGGGAGGGCACGGAACGCGCCTGCGCCCCATCACATACGAAATACCCAAGCCCCTGGTGCCGGTAAAAAAGAAGCCCATCATCACCCACCTCATCGAATGGCTCCATAAGCACGGGGTAAAAGAAGTAGGAGTGCTTGCGAATCGGGAGCACGAGAAGGACTTTGAAAGATGGAGGGCGTTTTGGGAAGCAGAAATGCCGAAAGAAAAAATCTCTCTCTGGTATGAAGATAAGCGCCGAGGCACCTTTGGCGGAATGGAGATTATGAAAGACTGGCTGGGGAGCGAGCCGTTTTTCTTTTCAAACGGAGACGAACTGAAAGAGTTTGATTTGGGAAAACTGAAAGAGTTTCACGGGACGCACGAGGGGCCGGCAACCATCGCGCTTGTCGAGGTTCCGAATCCGAGCGAGTACGGAGTCGCGATAGTAAGCGGTGATGGAAAGATTACAAAATTTTTAAACAAACCGGAAAACCCGCCCTCGAATTTCATAAATTCCGGATTTTACATTCTCGACCCCGCTATTTTTAACGAAGCGGATTTTACAAAAGAAGAACTCATGATAGAGCAGGACATTTTCACCCCGCTCGCGGAAAAAGGAAATTTATACGGACTTCGCCTGAACGGCCGCTGGTACGACTGCGGCAACCTGGAGCGCTGGGAAAAAGCGATTAAAGAGTGGTAGGAAGAAAAATAGTTATCTGCGAAAGCCGCGTCTCGCTATTTCAAAAATTTGGAACAAAGAGGGCTCTTTGAGAAAAAAGAGAAGGAGGGCGTATAAAAGCGCCGAAAAGGAAATCGTCAAAAGAACATGAATCCCCGAAAGAGAAAGGAGCAGGGCGAAACACCCCATGGCAAGGGAGGAGAAGAGAATTTTGTGAAGGCGTGAAAATACGGAGAATTGGACAGTCGTGCGTGCAAGGCGCCAGACGAGGAAAAGATAGGTGAATTGGGCGATCTGTGTGGCAATAGCCGATCCCGCGCCGCCATAGCGGGGAATAAGAAGAATATTTAAAAAAATATTTACCAAAGCGGTGGCTCCTGTGTACCAGGAAAGTTTGGCGTGCTTATCCCGGGCAAAGACGAGGTTGGTAAGAAGGGTGCCGGGAAAAAGAAAGATGGGGCCGAAAATAAGGATCTGAAAAATAAGGGAGCCCGCCGAGTATTCCGGACCGAAAAGAAAAGTCATGAGGGGGCGCGCGAGAACGGCTCCGCCCGCGGTGAGGGGAATGCCGAAGGCAAAAAGAAGAACGAGAGATCGCTCGATCATGGGGCGCAGAGAGTCCGCATGCGACCCTTCGGTTTTGATGCGGGAAAGATAGGGGAAAACGCTTACGGCAAAGAGGGTGGGTAGTACCTGAAGGAGCTGGATGACGCGAAGCGGGGCAGAGTAAATCCCCACGACCGCGGCATTGTGCCAGAAGCCGAGCATAAGAATGTCTGTATACGTAAGAAAGATGCTGAAAACCGTGGCCAGGGCAAGCGGCCAGGCCGCGGAAATGATGCGGGGAACAAGCGAGGCGTCAAAATGGTCAAAAAGAGAAAAAAATTCTTTGCGGAGAATAAAGAATCCGAGCGCGGCGCCGATGGCCGCGCCGCCAACATACGAAACGGCAAGATAAAAAGGGGTCGGCTTGTGAAGCAGGATTATAAATCCGAGGAGAGTAATGCCAAGATTGGTAACCGCGGTCATGAGCGCCTCCATCTCCATGCGTTCGCGCGCACGAAAGAAGGCGCTGATAAAGTTGCGGGCGCCGTCAAAAACCACAAGAAGCCCGGCAAGAGGAATAATATTTTTCGCCGCCTCGATTTTGGATATGGAGGGAGCGATAAAAAGAATAAGAAAAACGGTGAAAATAGTAAGAACGGATTTTAGAAGGAAGGCGGTGGAAAAATAACGCGATCGAAGTTCCGGGTTCTGAACCGCTCCGCGGGTAAGAACGTTGTCAATGCCCATCGCAGAAAAAATCGTAAAAAATCCGGCAAGACCGAGCGCATACGAAAAAACGCCGTATCCTTCGGCGCCAAGAACGCGGGCGGCGTAAAGAATGATGAGGGAGCGCAAAAGACGGCTTACAACCTCGCCCATGCTAAGCCAGATAAAATTTTTTGCAACCACCTGGCGCGCGCTCCTGTGTTCAAAAAGAAATCCTCGGATTCGGTCGAGCATGGTTTCTAAAAGTGTGAGAAGAAAAAGTGCCTGATCGTTTTAAGGGCAAGAACAACATCAAGCGAGAATGAACGGTTCGCGACGTAATACAGGTCATAGGCGAGCTTCTCCCTCGCCTCCAGAAGCGAGGCGCTGGGGCGAAAGTTTATCTGCGCCCATCCGGTAAGGCCGGGTTTGACAAGGTGCCGCAGGTCATAGTATGGAAGCTCCCGATACTGTTCCGCGAGTTCGTAGCGTTCGGGCCGCGGGCCGGTAAAAGAAATATCTCCCCGGATAATGTTCCAAAGCTGGGGGAGTTCATCAAGATGAGTAAAGCGCAGAAAACGGCCGAAAGGCGTAATCCGAGGATCGTGCGGCTCGGTCCAAAGCGGACCCGTATTGTTGTGCCGCATGGTGCGGAATTTATAAAGAACAAACGGCTTACTCCCGCGTCCCATGCGTTTTTGCGCGAATATGGCGGGGCCGGAGGAGGTGATTCGCACGAGAAAACCGAGTAAAAGCATCAGGGGAAGGAAAAAAAGAGCAAGAAGAACGCCGAAGCAGGATTCAAAGACGCGCTTTGCGGCATCGTAGGCGCGATCTTGTCTTGAAACGCACCGCGTGATCCATGCGCCGTCGACATCCTCCAGCGAAATTTTTTCAAAAATCGAAGAATAGAAATCCTGAAGAGGCAGGAAGGAAAGGGGGGCGCGAACAAAATCCGCCTTCAGGGAAAAGAGGGTGGAATGAGACGCGATTTCGGAAGAAAAAACCAGAAGGTCGGGAGATTGTTCCGCGAGCGCCTCTTGAATTTTTTTTGACGCGGGGCGAGGAACGTGAGCGAGTACTTCGTATCCAAGATGGGGGTGTGCCGCAAGATGGGAAATAAGGACCGGAATGGAGGGGGACTTACCCACAAACAAAACGCGGGTTTTTCCGCGCGGAGAAACGCGCAGGGTCCAAATGCGCCAAAGTCCCACAAAAGAAAATGAGAGAAAGAGTAAAAGAAGAAGGTTGGTTTTCGGAGTAAGGGAGAATATGGGACCGAGAAGATAAAAGGCGAATACCGAAAGTACAAGGTTGGCGGAAAAGGCGGCGAAAAGGCGCTGCAGGAGCGTTTTGGTGGAAGAGATGACGCGCGGACTGTACAAGTCGGCCATAAAAAAAACAAAAAGCCATCCTAAAAAAAGAAGGGAAAACGGAAGGGCGTGATCCTGGAAGCGGACAGAAAACTCTCCGGCGCCATAACGCAAAAAAACCACAAGAGCGAGGGAGCAATAAAGAATAAGCCAGTCGCCGATAAGGAGAAAAAGTCGATGTGTCATGTGCCGACAAAAAAGGGGTTGACCCTTTAACGTATATTACATAAGATAAGAGAAATATGGAAGGAGAAACAAAACAGCAAAAAGACCGCCTCTTGCCCGCGAGCATCATTATCGCGGGAATTCTTATTTCCGTTTCCGTCATCTACAGCGCGGGAAAGAAATCAATAGAGGCGGAAAAACTGCAGGGAAACGTAGGGGGATCTTTGGTCGAGTCCGCGGGTCCGGAAAAAATGATGGAAGTAACGTCCGCGGACCATATTCGGGGCGAGAAAAACGCTCCAGTGGTCGTGGTTGAGTTTTCCGACCTTGAGTGTCCCTTTTGCAAAATGTTCCACGGGACCATGCAGACCATAATGAAGGAATACGAGGGCGAGGTTGCCTGGGTGTATCGCCACTTCCCGCTCGACGATTTGCATCCCAAAGCGAGAAAAGAGGCCGAGGCAACGGAATGCGCGGCGGATTTGGGCGGCAACGACGGATTTTGGAAATATACAGACCGATTGTTTGAAGTAACGCCCTCAAATAACGGCCTCGACCCCGCGCTCTTGCCGCAAATCGCCGAAGAAGTCGGGCTTGATAAGGCAAAGTTTGAATCATGCCTTGCAAGCGGCAAGTACGCGGAAAAAATTCAAAAGCAATATGAAGACGCGGTTGCCTCCGGCGCGCGGGGCACCCCGTATTCCGTGGTAATCACGAAAAACAAAGAACGATACGCCGTGCCCGCGGCATTGCCGGTGGAGGATTCCGCGGGTAATCCGGGAATGAGGAGTGTCATTGAAGCGGCGCTGGAAAAGTAATGAAGTGGTACAACTGGACAATTTTTGGAATGGGCATATGGCTCGTCCTCTCTCCGTGGATTTTGGGATTCGCGGAGGTTAATCTCGCGCTTTGGAATGTAACTATCGCGGGGACATGTATCGCGCTTCTCGCGCTTTGGAACATGACGCCGGAGGAATAAAATTATGCTCTACGACGTTATTATCATTGGAGGCGGTCCCGCGGGAGCCGCCGCGGGCGTGTATGCCGCCCGTAAAAAATTAAAAACCCTGCTCATTACCGAGTCCTTTGGCGGGCAGTCCCTGGTTTCCGACGATATCCAAAACTGGATAGGGGATGTTTCTATTTCCGGATTCGATCTCGCGAAAAAATTTGAAGCGCACCTGAAGGCGCAGGAGGGGATTGAAATAAAAAAGGGAGAAAGCGCGGAAAGCGTGGAACGCAAGGAAAACGGATTCGCGGTAAAAACAGGCAAGAGCATCTACGATACCAAGATGATTTTCCTCGCCTCGGGAAGCCGGAGGCGCAAACTGGGCATTGAGGGGGAAAAGGAATTTGAGGGAAAGGGAGTATTTTACTGCTCCATCTGCGACGCTCCGGTAATGAAGGGGAAAAAGGCGGCGGTGGTGGGCGGCGGCAACTCCGGCCTGGAGGCCGTGATTGACCTTATTCCGTACGCCGAAGAAATTTATCTTTTGCATCGCGGGGAAGGGCTGAAAGGCGACGCGGTAACACAGGAACAGATAAAGAAAAACGAAAAAGTAAAAATAATTTTGAACGCAACGCCTGTAAAAATTGAAGGAGATAAATTCGTAACGGGATTAGTATATAAAGACGTGAAAACCGGAGAAGAAAAAACACTCGCAGTGGAAGGAGTGTTTGTGGAAATCGGGGCGGTGCCGAACAGCGAAATAGTAAAAGGTCTTGTGGAAATAAACGGGGGCGGGGAAGTGGTGGTGGATCACAAAACCCAGCGAACGTCACTTCAGGGAATCTGGGCCGCAGGGGACGTGACGGACGTAAAGTTCAAGCAAAACAATATTTCGGCTGGGGACGCGGTAAAAGCGATTCTTGACATTCACGCGACGTTGTCGAAACAATAAGGTGCGCCCGGGAAGGGCGACGCCACCTTAGCTCAGCTGGTAGAGCACAGCTTTCGTAAAGCTGGGGTCCGGGGTTCGATCCCCCGAGGTGGCTCCATTGGAATGAACTACAACCCCAACATTTGTTATGTATCGCTCTATCCCGGGGCGGGAGGCGACGACGCCAAGGACTGGGCAAATATGCTCCTCCGCATGTACTCGCGCTACGCGGAAAAACGTTCGTGGCAAAAGCGGCTTATTGACGACAACGTAATTGAAATAAAAGGCGAGGGCGCCTACGGACGCCTGAAGGATGAATCCGGAGTGCATCGCCTGGTACGTATCTCGCCATTTGATTCCAAGGGCCTGCGCCATACCTCGTTCACGCTCGTTGAGGTCCTGCCGGAAATAAAAAACGAAGAACTGCAGATTCCGGAGGCGGACTTAAAAGTGGATTTTTTCCGTTCATCGGGTCCGGGCGGGCAAAATGTAAATAAGGTGGAGACCGCGGTGCGCGTGGTGCACATCCCGACCGGATTAAAAGCAAGCGCCCAGACCGAGCGTTCCCAGTCCGCAAACCGCGAGCGCGCCATGGGGATTTTGAAGGCGAAAATCGTTTTGCTTATGGAAGAAAAGCATCAAAAGGAACTAAGCGCGCTAAAAAGCAAGGCCGAGCCCGACTGGGGGCACGAGATCCGCTCGTATGTACTTTATCCCTACAAGCAAGTAAAGGATCACCGGACAAAAGAAAAAATCTCCCGCGTGGAAGAAGTGCTGGAAGGCGACCTTGATCTTCTGACAAAAAAGAAAAAATAAGGTACAATAGATAGTATTCGTAGATTCGGATTATTTGTAGTTTCGGAGCGGTTCATATGATCCAATTTCAAAAAGTTACCAAGACCTATAATCACAAACTGAACGCGCTGGACAAAGTTACCTTTAAAATCCAGCAAAACGAATTTGTGGTCCTGGTCGGCAAATCCGGAGCGGGAAAGTCCACCATTCTGAAACTTTTAATAGGCGAGGACAAGCCGACCTCGGGAAAAGTTTTGTTTAACGCGGTCGAGGTTTCAAAATTGGGACCGAACGACATGCCCATGTATCGCCGCCAGATCGGAGTGATCTTTCAGGACTTCCGTCTTCTGGAACAAAAGACCGCCTTTGAAAACGTCGCATTCGCGCTTGAGGTGGAGGGCAGGCCCGAACGCGAAATAACGGAAATCGTGCCGCAGGTTCTGGACATGGTGGGGATAAAAGACAAGGCGCACAACTTCCCGCGTGAACTCTCCGGAGGGGAAAAACAGAGAGTGGCGATAGCGCGCGCCATGATAAACCGCCCCAAGGTGCTTATCGCCGACGAGCCGACCGGAAATTTGGATCCGTGGAACTCGCGCGAGGTCATCAAACTGCTTTTGAAGATCAACGAACTGGGGAGCACCGTGATCCTCGCGACTCACGACAAGGACGTGGTGGACGCGCTAAAGGAACGCGTTATTACATTGGAAAAAGGGGAGATAATAAAGGACGAAGTAAACGGAAAGTACTATGAATAATTTATGTTGGTCTCACTCACAAGGATCATAAAATACGGCTGGCAGAGTTTCGTGCGGAACGGCTGGCTTTCCGCATCCACCATCTCCATCATGATACTGACGCTCATCGTCTTCGAAGGGCTCGTGCTTTTTAATCATGTGGGCAAAAGCGCGATCACGTCCATCAAGGAAAAGGTGGATATCAGTGTGTACTTCAAAAGCAACGTGCCCGAGGACTCCATTCTTTCGGTAAAGCGTTCTTTGGAGTCTCTGGAAGAGGTGCGCGAGGTAAACTATGTTTCGCGCGAACAGGCGCTCGCGGAGTTCAAGGAGCGGCACAAGGAGGACGAAACGATAGTCCAGACCCTTGATGAACTGAAAGAAAATCCGCTTTTGGGATCGTTAAATATCAAGGCAAAGGAACTCGAGCAGTATGAAACCATCGCCTCGTATCTTGAAACGCCGTCGCTCAAAGACATTATTGAAAAAGTAACCTTCGCGCAAAACGAACTTGTGATAAACCGCCTCTCCTCGCTGGTCGCCACGTTCAACAGGACGATCGTCCTCATCACTGTCTTCCTCGCCTTCCTCGCGGTTATGGTAACTTTCAACACTATCCGTCTCGCCATCTTCTCCTCCAGCGCGGAAATCGGCATCATGCGCCTCGTGGGCGCGTCCAACGGATTCATCAAGGGGCCGTTTTTGGTGGAGGGGATACTCTACGGCATCATCTCCGCGGTCGTAAGTTTTATCATGTTTATTCCCGTGATTCTTTTCGTCTCTCCGCATCTCGGGCGCTTTGTGCACGAACTTGACCTTGCGTCATATCTCGGGAAAAACTGGGGATCTCTGCTTATCTACCAACTCGCCTTTGCCATGGTCCTCGCGACCCTTTCCTCCATCTTCGCTATTCGGAGGTACTTGAAGAAATAAAAATGGCTGCCGGGCTAGGGCTCAAACGTCGCTCACCTGCGTTCGCTCCCTAAAACCCAGCGGTTTTAGTATTTCCGCCACGGGAAAACTCCCGTTTTCCCGACCCCTTTCCCGTTCGAGTCCTAGCCCATCAAGTAGATACATAAATAGCACACCTACGGATGTGCTATTTATGTACTTGGCTGCCGGGCTAGGACTCGAACCTAGATTACCAGGGCCAGAACCTGGCGTGCTACCATTGCACCACCCGGCAATTTGCGCTCAAATTGCATGCGAAGTATAATAAACCTTATGCAAAAACGCAACGCAAAAACCATTGCCATAGTCATTGGTATTATCATTGTGTTAGGCGTACTCTTTGCCTTGCCAAAATACCTGGACCCGAATAGAAAAACGATCCAGGCGTGGAAAGATGCCGGAGTGGTCTGCCTCGTAAACGGCCATACGAACCTTGCCCAGCATTTTCACCCGTGGCTTACCATAATCGTCGACGGCACGCCGGAAGAAGTTCCGGCAAATATCGGCAATATCCCGACCTGCATGGCCGAAATCCACACGCACGGCGCAAACGGAGAGGTCCACGTTGAGTCATTCAAGGGAGAAAAGGAGTTTACCTTGCCGCAACTTTTCGCGGTATGGGGGAGGCCGCTTGAAAGGGAAGGATACGAACTGAAAGCGAGCGTAGATGAGGAGGAGGTAGAGGATGTCGCGGGCGTCACGCTAAAAGACCGACAAAAGATACATTTAGAATATTCCGAAGCGAAAAACTAAAAACGCAAAGCGAAAAACTACAGCGTAAAAGAAAAAATACTTTAAGTTTTTAATTGCAGTTTTGCGCTTTTCACTTTACATTTTGAACTTGCTTTCCTTCCGTCTGAACCTGCTTCAGAATAAGTTTTCCGTCACGAACTTCGCACTCCAAAAGTTTCACGCGCTTGTTTTTCGGCAAGTCCAAAATTTGAACATCCGTAGTGCGCGTCCAGACCCCCGGCTCGGGATTCAAAGCCCGAATCATGCGTTGAATGCGCGCGGACTTTTCGACGTCTCCATTCAGGGCAGAAACTAAATCTTCAAACGGTACAAAAGCGTCTTCCGTCGAGAATTTTTTCGTAAATGTCGCCTTCGCGTGATCCTGCGGCACGGGCGTTATCTCCCCGCGAACATATTTCGGCAAAATCTCCACAAGCATATTCGCACCGAGATTTGCAAGGGCATCACTCAATGAGACGTACTTCGTGCTTCGTATTTCGTAATTCTGCAATTCTCGCTGTGCGAGAATTGGCCCATGATCAACTTCCTCGTCCAAAAGCATAATACTCACTCCGGTCTTCTCGTCCCCGTTCAAAATCGCGCTCTGTATGGGCGTGGGCCCGCGGTATTTCGGCAAAAGGGAAGGGTGGACGTTTAGGGCGCCGAGCCGCGGAATCTCCAGAATTTCTTTCGGAATAATCTTGCCGTACGCCACAACCAAGAAAAAATCCCAATCCTGGTCCCTGAAAAGTTCTGGAGAAAGTTTTTCCGGCTGTATAACATGAGTCGTTAATCCCTGATCCTTGATCATCCGTTTCACCGGCGGCGAAGTCATGGCCTTTTGCCGCCCAATCGGTTTGTCGGGATTCGTAACCACAAGCGCGGGCGGCATGCCGGCGGCAATAAGTTTTTCTAAAACGATGGCGGCAAAATCCGGAGTGCCGAAAAAAATATATTTCATAAGATAGTGTAAAACGCAAAGCGAAAAGCGTAAAATTACAAGATAAAATTCAAAATTAAATTCTTTTTACTTTTGATTTGTGGTTTTTCACTTTGCACTTTTAGTTTTTCGCTTGCGTAGATTCTATCCGATGAATATTTGTCGCTTTATCTGTAAAAAGTTTCCCGTCCAAATGGTCGATTTCATGCTGGAAGACCCGCGCCAAAAGCCCGACCGCCTTAATTTTGATTTTCTTTCCGAAAGGATTCAGGCCCTCAAGCGTTACTTTTGCCGGACGTTCCACCGAGCCGAAAACAAAAGGAATGGAAAGACAGCCCTCCTCCATGGTCGCGGTTTCTTTGGATAATTTCGTAAGCATGGGATTCAAGACCGAATAAAATTTCGGACGCCCCTCGCTGTCGGGAACCTGCGCCACAAACATTCGTTTTGAGGATCCCACCTGATTCGCGGAAAGCCCGACCCCCGGGGCCGCGAGCATCACGCGCCGCATCTCGCGGATAAGCGCGCGCAGCTCCTTTGGATCTTCGTCGGCAAAAGTCAGAGGAGGGACAGGAGTGCGGAGATAGGCCTCATGCTCCTTGGATTTGATGGTAAGAATATTCATAGAGAAGTGTAAAACGCAAAGCGAAAAGCGTAAAATTACAAGATAAAATTCAAAATTAAATTCTTTTTACTTTTGATTTGTGGTTTTTCACTTTTCGTTTTTAATTTTAAACTCTTCATGAAACACCTTCATGAAGTACGCCCCTTTATTCTTCACCCCCTGCCGATCGGCAACATCCTTGGCCAGGGCAATAAGCGCCTGCGGATTATGCTCTTTCGCGAGTTTGATGTAAAGCGCCTTATGTCTCATGTCGCCCAGGATCTCGGCAACATCAATGCCCGTCTGCTGGAACTCCCGCGAAATCCGCTTGTTTTTTTGACGCTGCCGGAGTCTTGCCAGGTATGCGGACGAAGAGGCCTGCTTCATATATATATTGTAATACGAATAAACGTATGCTTGAATAAGATACATGGAAAATCAAAAATCGGGAAATTTTTGGAAGATTATAAGCGTCCTCATTGTGGGGGGCGGCCTTTTCATAAGCGGCCTCATCGTGGGCAAAAATTCCGCGCCCGCCATAGCGGAAGAGGGGGTGAAATGGAGCGCGGAAGGCCCCTTTGGGACCTCGACCTCGCTCATCTGGGACGCGCTTCAGATCGCGAAGGAAAAGTACGTCCATATTGACGAAGTAAAAGAAGAAAAATTTCTTTACGGCGCGATAGAAGGGGTGATAGCGGCCCTGGGCGATCCGTACTCCACCTTTTTTCCGCCCGAAGACGCGAAAAAATTTAACGAAGATATCCAGGGCAACTTCGGGGGCATCGGCGCTGAAATCGGAAAGCGCGAGGGCGTACTCGTGGTAATCGCGCCCCTGAAGGGCAACCCCGCGGAAGCCGCGGGCCTGAAAGCCGGGGATAAGATTTTGAAAGTGGACGACACGTTTACCGAAGGCCTTGGCGTGGAGGAGGCGGTAAAAATCATCCGCGGGAGTATTGGAACAAAGGTAAAACTTTTGATTCTCCGCGAAGGGTGGAGTGAGCCGCGCGACTTTGAGATCACGCGGGCGAACATAAAGCTCCCGACACTCGATTGGGAGATGCTTGCCGCAAGCGACGAGGAGGCAAGTGTTGCCTACATCGCTCTGTATTCGTTTAACGCGAACGCTTCGGAAGCGTTTAATGACGCCGTCTTCCAGGCGCTTTTCAAAGGAACGAAGGGGGTGATTTTAGATCTGCGCAACAATTCAGGGGGATACCTTGATGTCGCCATAGACATTGCCGGACATTTTGTAAGCCGGGGAGAGGCAGTGGTCTTGGAAAAATTCCGCTCCGGCGAAACGCGCAAACTGATCGCGCGGGGAAGTGGCGCGCTTCGCAACATTCCGGTCGTGGTGCTGGTGAACGAAGGCTCGGCATCGGCATCGGAAATTTTGGCGGGCGCGCTTCGGGACCAAAAAGGAGCGGCTCTTGTGGGAACAAAAACCTTTGGCAAGGGGTCGGTGCAGGAACTCGAAACCCTAAAAGACGGATCCACGCTTAAAATTTCCACCGCGGAATGGATTACTCCGAAGGGACACTCCATTGATAAAACAGGGCTGACGCCCGACGTGGAAGTAAAAATGCCGGAGCAAAAAGGCAAGGAGGAGCCGCAGGATACGCAAAAAGAAAAGGCGCTGGAAATCATAAGGCCCCTGCTCGGCAAAAAGGCGGATGCGCCGCTTACGATAGAGGTGATTGATATTAATGCGACATCAACGGAAGAAAGTCGCTAGCCACTGGCGGCTGGCGGCTGGCGGCTTATGAAAATCATTCTCCTGAAAGACATAAAACACACCGGACGGAAAGGAGAGGTAAAGGAGGTAAAAGACGGCTACGCGAAAAATTTTTTA
The DNA here is from genome assembly GCA_964466475.1 of uncultured Candidatus Saccharibacteria bacterium. Taxonomy (GTDB): domain Bacteria; phylum Patescibacteriota; class Minisyncoccia; order UBA6257; family GWB1-50-10; genus JAUYPG01. Next base: position 30,546 of record CAYXNB010000001.1, on the reverse strand, counting down.
ATAGCGCGAGGATTTGCCGAGGCCGCCACGCCTGAAAAGGCGCGCCGCGCCGAAGATGCGATGCGAGAAAGGGAAAAGGAGCGTCAGGCGGAACGGGAAGAAAAGCAGAGGCAGAGAGAGGCGTTAAAAGGCGTGGAGATCCGCTTTCGTCTAAAGACGGATGGCAAGGGTAACGCCTACGCCGGAGTACACGGGAAGGATATTGAAAAAAAACTGGAAGAAATGGGCTTCAAGGGTGTGCGCGTAGAACTAAGCCGCCCGATAAAAGAAATGGGCGAGCACGTCTTGGAGAGCGGCCTGCGAATAACTATTGAACCCCAACAAACTTAACGCGGCGCTTCGAACCGTCGAAGTGTGTTTTTTGTTTGGTCAAAAACTTCACCACCCCGTCTTTCGCGGCGTAGAGCGTGTCGTCAGAGCCGCGGCGGACATTTACGCCCGGGTGAAATTTGGTCCCGCGCTGGCGGATGATGATCTGGCCCGCATGAACCTTTTGCCCTCCGAAAAGTTTTACCCCAAGGCGCTGTGAGGCGGATTCGCGCCCCAACTTTGTTGAGCCCTTGGCTTTTGTATGTGCCATATAAATTAATCTCTAAACTCTAAACAATTTGAAAAGTTTAATATAAAATAAGGATGCATGTCAATGTTTCCGAAAAAATGGATTGTCCTGGGAGTCCTCCTGCTTCTCCTTGCCTTTCAAGCCGGCTACGTCTTAGGCCGTCACGAACTTTCCCCAATCATTATCGAGAAGAACCGCTCCGAACCTACGAATGTATCCGAATCTACAAATGTTCGTATTCGTTGATTCGGAAGATTTGTAGTTTGGGAGCGGTTGATTTGGTATAATGGAAGCACATGGACTCCAGGCAAAAAATTATCATAATTTTTTCAATATGCGTGATAGCCGCTCTCGCGGTCCTGGGCGTCGCGACAAAAAAGAAGGGTGGGGTGGCGGGTAGTCCGGAAAACGGGAAGATGCCCGAAGGGACGGTGGAGATCAGGGGGGCGTTTTCTCCGGTGGTGCCGGAGCGCGTAGAACTCACAAAGCCCGCGCAGGCCTCGCCCGTGCGCGAAGGCGCGAGCGAAAAATTGGGAATATTCAATATTGAAGTGTCAAAGTCGGGATACTCGCCCGCGCAAATTGCAGCGGCGCAGGGAGATATTGTCCAGATCCTAATCCGCGCGGCTGACGGGAGGTATGATTTTGAAATCCCGTATGTCGGCATATATAAAGCAGTGGAAAAGGGAGATGAGGGGATGATAAGTTTCGAGGCAACGGATGCGGGCACGCTCGTGTTTCAATGCAGGGACTACTGCCCGGAGGGCGGCGGAAAGGGATTAATAGTTATAAAGCAAAAGGGAGAACAATAATATGAACTATCACAATATGCGATACGCGGCAGTCGTGATCTCGGTTGTTGTCGGAGCGGGAGCAGGTCTTCCGGCAATGGCGCAGACCCTGGAGGGGTCGTTTCAGGGGCCGCCTGCGGGCGCGAATCCGCCGACAGGCGGAGGGCTTTTTTCCGTAAACGCGGATCGGAACATCGGATTCGGATCCGAAGGGTACACTCCGGCAAACACGCTTGGCGGCACCGCCTTCGGCAAAGTTTTCATGGTCTCCGGGGCAAATAACCCCGGCGTCGCGGTAAGAAACCTGACGACAAACAAAAAATTCATACTGACCGCGGACAATGAAGGCCGGTTGACGCTTTTTGACGACAGCGTAAACGCGGCCCGCTTTTCCGTCGAAACGAACGGAGACTTTTTGGTAAGGGGCACGGCGTCGCTCCGCGCGACAAACGTGCTGGGTAATGTGCAGGCAACATACGTAACCGCCGGAGTGTTTGGGGGCGGTACCGGCAACTTTGCTTTCCCCGCCGCGCTCGGCGTGGGTGTAACCTCTATCGGCGGCCTTCCCGCAAACGGGCTCCACGTGCAGGGCCAGGTGCGCATTGCGGGCGGCACTCCGGGTGCCGGAAAGGTGCTGACCGCCTCCGACAACGCCGGTCTCGCGACGTGGCAAACTCTGCCGGTGGTTTCCGTATTCGGACGAACCGGAGCAATTACCGCCGGAGTCGGCGACTATTCCGTGGCGCAAATAACCGGCGCCGCCCCCTCGGCAAGTCCGACATTTACCGGAAGCGTAACCATGCCCGGCGCCGGGGTCTGGAACAGTTCGGGTCAGGTGGGTATCGGAACAACGCCGAACGCGAACGCGAAACTCCACGTCTACAACGGCACGGGAAATGCGGAGATTTGGCTCGATACTCCGAACGACCAGGCTATCACGGCGCGCGCGACCGCGATCGTGAACAAGCGCGGAGGACTGAATCGCTGGTGGGTGGGAGCGAACAATAACAGCGGAACGGATGACTATGCATTTTATCGTTATAACAACGACGGAACATTTGCGGGAACCGCGCTCGTGCTCCAGCGCGCGAGCGGCAACGTGGGAATCGGGGTGAATCCTTCCTACAAACTTGACGTTGCGGGGGGCGCGCGCTTTACCGGAACCGTTATCGCCGCCCCTCCGACTGCGGACAATGAGGTGGCAACGCGGGGATACGTAAACACCCTGGTCTCCGGCGGAGGCGGGGGAGGGGGTACAACGGTAAAAGCGCACTCCTGCGACGCGGACGCGACGTGTGAAATGACGGCCGCAAATCTGCAAAACGGCAATATTTCCGGAGTGAATCTGCTCTCCGCGACGACCATAGACGTGCAAAAGCTGAATGTTACGACCATTGACCCGATCTACACCATTGAAGACGTTTCTTACTCAACATATGTATCCGACACTATCGGACTGAAAATGGAGGCGTATGGAAAAGCAACGCTGGAAAGAAACAAGAAGCAAGAGACAATAAACAAGACGCAAGATACGCATACATACGAATACGTGATTGATTTCAAGAAAGTTGAAAAAGGCAGTGACCTGTGGCTCTTCTGGCAGACAATAGACGAGGGGAGGGACATGGCGGACGTTATCGTAAACCTTACTCCGGAATTTGACGGCAGAGTGTGGTATGAACTGAAACCCGAAGAAAAGCAAATCATAATTCACGGAACAAAAGGAGGCGCTGTTTCGTACCACCTTGTCGCCCCCCGCCACGACGCGAAAGAGTGGCCGCAGATATTGGATAATCCGAGAAACAAAGGAACCGCATTAAAAATTAGAAATTAGTAATTAGTAATTTTAATCGTTGTGCCTCGCCGCAAAAAAACATCGCAGGAAGACCGAACTCCGCTCTGGGTTATCGCGGGAGTGGTTTTGGGCGCCATGATCGTCTACCTTGCGATGGCCGGAGGGAGGGAAAAAGAGGGGGCGGGAACAAGGGGAATACAAACCTCAAGCGCGGAATCCGTCGCCTTAAGTCCGGTACGCGACGGCGTGGTGATCGCGGGCGCGGGAGCTCCGGCGAAAAATGACGCGCCTCCGGGATCGTCCGAGGCGCCGGAACGTTCAGGTCCGCTTTCGAAAGATATGGTCCCCGAAGGCGCGATCATGATACGGGCGACCAGGAACGCGTTTTCTCCCTCACGATTTGAGGTGAAAAAAAGCGAGCCCATAACGCTTGCTCTTGCTTCCGGAGATGAATTTACGCATATCCTTGCGTTCCAGGATCCCTCACTCCGCGCCATTGCTCTCGGCGTCTCGGGCGGAGAAGTGCGCGCGATCCGTTTCAACGCGCCGGATGAAAAGGGAGAATATGAATTTTATAAGGATATGCCCGGGTTCCAGAATGTGCGCGGCACAATGGTCGTGAAGTGATACATAAGAGGGATGAAAGAAGAGAAGAGAATACCAGACGGAAAATTAGGTGCAATAGTAATTCTTGCTTCGGCCATTCTCGTTGTCGCGGCATATTTTTTCTTGAAGAAAGAGGCGGAGCCGCGGATCGCGGCGCGGGAGCCCCTGACCTCGGGAAGTATCACCGATCTCTTTTCTGATGCCAGGTGGATAGATGGGGAACTGTCGTCCCTCGTGCAGAATATAGGAACGGACGCGATCTTTTTTCCGCCCAGATTCACCTGGGAAAAAGCAAAAGGAATATCATGGGAAAAGGGGGAGGAAGAAAAAATGTCCGGATTCAAAATAGAAGGACGGGACGTTTCGGAGTTTTTTGATGTTGGCCTCATGCGCGGAGGATTTCAGCCGTACATGATAGAAGGAGAAGGAGGGTGGTATGTGTGGAGCAAAGACGAGCGAAAGCCCGTACTGGTAAAAGTGTATAAAAACGAAAAGGGAGGTATCGCGGGCGCTTTTGACTTTTCAGAAATGCTTTTCGGAGAAGATGTTTCGGGTATAGAGGTTAAAAAGGGGGAAAGAGAAAACGAACTTCTGGTGCTTGTAAAAAGAGATCCGGACCCGTCCTCGGTCTTTATTTTTCAGGACAGGGGATTCTTGAAAGACGGAGTAAGGCGGGTAGTATCGAAAAACATGAATTCTTTTCCCGCGGAAGTGCGGCGCATAAAAATAGCGGAAGTGAAAATGACGGAAGGCGAGGGGGAGGCGTCTCGATTTTTCGTATCCGCGGACGGAAAAAACTGGAAGGATGCCGCGATCGGGGAAGAGGTCGCGTTTACCGAAGGGAACGGAATTTTTTGGAAAGCGGAGGTAAATCCAAACGCGGACACGCGCGCGTCTTGGGCGCTGCAAAGTATACGTCTGGAATACTCGCTCTTTTTCCCTGAAGGATTTGAGGGGTATAAAAAGAGGATGGAAAACGGAATATGATATAATGAAAAAAATGGAATCAAAAGGACTCAAAAATCCGGCGGTCATGGGCATCGTGCTGGGAACCGTTATCGTGGGCGCGGTGGTGTATGTTTTGCAAAAAAACACGATAAAAAGTCCGGCGGATGCGAATAAGGATGCGGAGAAAAACCCGAATGCCTTGGACACGGTAGAGGGCGGCACGCGGCAAAAAATCATGGACGAAATACAAACTCCGGAGCCCGGAGCGGAGTCCTTTGGCGGCGTGGCTGTGCCGAAAAGCGCGGTATCGGTGGGTGAGGAGGTCCGGGCCGCCATACGGACGTTTGAGATAAGGGGAGAGGGCGGAAAATATGTCCCTTCCACGATCGTGGTGGACGAACTGGATATTGTGGAAATAGAACTGCGGGCCGTGGACCAGGATTATGACATTTCCCTCCCCGACTTCGGGATTGTCAAAACCGCGAAAAAGGGCAGTACGGAAACAATCCAGTTTCAGGCCTATCCGTATGGCGAATACGCGTTTCAATGCAAAGATGCGTGCAGCGCGGAAGGGAAACTGATTGTGAACCAAAGAGAATCATGAGGCATTTTTCTTCCATTTTTTTAATAATCGTAATGGTGGCAGTTGCTGGCTCCGCCTCCGCAGCAACCCTGGGCGAGGATCTTGTGGGCGCCGGGTTTAAGGTAACGAACATTTCCGCGCTTACAATAGGAACGAACACCATAAACGGCGCGGCAAACATTGTCGGCGATGTAAATATAAACGGAAACATCTATGCGTCAAACTTGGGAGGCGCGATAAACGTAAATGCGGCAAACGTGTCCGCCGGAGTATTCGGCTCCCTCACTGGCGGGGGCAACTATACCTTCCCGGCAGGTATATATTTCCAAAATACCGCGACAGACGGCACAAACTCCGTCGCTCCGAGTGGGGATAATAAGGATTTACGGATCAACGGAGAGAGAAACATCGAGCTTGTTATAAACGAACAAAGCCAGTATCCGAACGAGGGAGCGCTAAACGTCTGGAATGACGGCCCCAGCGCGACCCCGCTTTTCAAAGTATTGCAAAACGGCAAGGTTGGCATCGGCACCGCAAGTCCTGAGGTGAAACTTCATGAAACAATAACGGGAGGGAATCAGACCTATCTTGAATTTGAATCCGCCGGCCTTGGGGAAACATATCCCACAGCGTACGCGGATATTGATTTTACCGCGGACAGGCGGGGGTTCGGCAGAACCCAGTTCGGCCGGATGAGGTTTCAGAGAGCAAATGGGGGCTATAACGACAATACCGGTTCGATTCAATTTTACACGGGAGTTTTCGGAGGGACTCTCGCGGAGCGAATGAGGATAGACGCAACGGGCTACATCGGTATCGGTACCCCATCTCCCGGAACCAAACTTCACATCAGGGACTCCGTAGACAACAAACTGCGCCTTGAAGACACTCGGGCCGCAAGCTGGAACTATATGGAATGGTACGATTCCGGAGCAAGGCAGTGGTACATGGGGCAGAGAACGGGATCGCGAAACTTTGTTGTGGGCAGAGACCAGATCGGAGGCGTGCAGTTTAGTATTGCCGCCGCAGACGGAAACGTGGGGATCAAAAAAGACCCGACAACCTACGCCCTGGACGTAAACGGCACCATAAATGCGACAGACATTCGCGTAGGAGGAACCTCGATCAGCGACATCGGCGCGTGGACAAAAAGCGGAAGCAACATATACTACACCGCCGGTAACGTCGGCATCGGCATCGCATCCCCAAGTGCAAAATTGCAGATTCATCAAGGGACCTCGCAGCTCGACGGTATTGATCTTACGGCAACAGAGGCCGGCGGAGCGACTCATAGATGGAAATTTTATAACATGAACGGGTATGTCGGAAGATATGGAATGGAGCTCTGGGAATATAAAACAGGAACGGACGGCGTGGAGTGCGGAAGTTCAGGAGGCGGAATCTGCGCGCCGCAATTCGTCGTGCGTTCGGGAGGTAACGTCGGCATCGGCGCTACAAGCCCTGTCGCCAAGCTTGATACGAGGGGTCAGATCGGAAGCCAAAGTTGGTTGCATGTTTGGAATACTGGAAGCGTCGGGACTCTCGCGGGCGGCGACGCGAGAGCGGCGCTGATCTTGGGCGCGTCCGATACGGCGCAAGGGTGGTTTATAGGGCCGACATCCAACACGACGGCAGCGAACTCAGACCTGGGCTTCTATAAATGGAGCGGTATCTCCGGCGGCTGGGGGATGGTAATTGGTGCAAGCGGCAACGTCGGTATCGGCATAACAAATCCGGGAGCAAAATTAGAAATAGCGGGAGATGAAAAGGTGAACGGAGTGATATATGGTCAGGCAGCCGCCGGTTCGGGAGACGTGCTTCGCATAGGAAATGATACGAAATTGGTGGATATTAATATCGTGAACACCGCGGGCTTGTATGGTCTGCAGGATTCAACGATAGCCGCCCTGAAGTTCGGCAGCGGAGGGGGAACGGTCTCCGGCGCGAACAATGGCATAGGAATCAATAAAACGCCTGCCGCCGGATATGCGCTTGATGTGCTGGGTACCGTAAATGCGACGGACATAAAAATAGGCGGCACGTCTTTGCCTCCCGCGGCAAATGTGCCCGCAACGAACGTAACAAACACATGGACAACAACCCAGAACTTTTCAACGACAAACATAACAAGCAATACCACCACCAACACAACCGTAAGCAACAGCCTCACCCTTTCCGGCATCACCGGATGCACGGGAGCGACAAATGTTTTGCGCCTGAACGCGAGCGGAGTGGTAGTGTGCGGCACCGTCTCCGCGGGAGGGGTCTCCTCCGTATTCGGAAGAACCGGATCTGTTGTGGCGGCAACCGGAGATTATTCGGTTTCTCAAATTACCGGAGCCGCGCCGGTGGCCTCTCCGGCATTTACCGGAACGTTTTCGGTGAATACCCCGTCCGGCGACCCGGAGTGGATATTTCTTGGCGGAGATGGTAATAGCACCCTGCGGCTGCAGTCAGGAAGTTATTCCTGGAACGCAACGGTCAATTCGCCCTCGGGCAATATCGGCTGGATGGGGACGGGAAATTTTGGCATCGGCACCCCAGCGCCAGGTTATAAACTCGACGTAGTAAGCGCTGGCGCTACTACCGCCCGGTTCGGCACCGCCTCGACCGATAAGATCGTGGTAGGCGGCGGCGCGGGAAAGATTGACGCCGGAACCGTTGACCCGGTCTATACGATAGAAGGCAAGCGATACGCAACCTACATGGCAGGCATGACCGGGGTAAAAGAAGAGACGACGGGAGTGGTTACAATGACTAATGACAATGATGTGTACAAATATACGATTGATTTTGCAAAACAAAAGAAAGGCAGCGATCTCTGGCTTTTTGCAAAAACTACAAATTTGGAAAAACGTTTTGAAGAAATGGCAGTTTTGCTCACTCCGGAATTTGACGGCCGCGTGTGGTATGAGAAGGACGTAAAAAATTTTCGACTCGTAATTTATGGAGATCCGATCTCCGGGGGAGATAGGATCTCCCAAGTATTGAGCGCGTCATATCGCCTGACAGCGCCCCGCTTTGATGCGGAAAAATGGGGAAATACCTCGGACGCCGAGTACGAAGGAATGAATCTCGATAATCAATGAAGCGGTTAGTGGTCATATTGCCCGCCCTCCTTCTGGCCATCGGAATCGGAGCCGGATCTTTGTATTTCAAAAAGGCGGAACCGGAAGCGGCAAGGGAAGAGAAAAAAGAAAAAATAGAACTTCCCGCGGGTAGTCAGACATACGCCATACAGGCAAGATTTAATTCGCCGGAAATATACGAGGCAACCATTGATCCGGTGGACGTAAAACCGGGCGATACGCAGATAATGGTGGTGAAAATAAAAGACGAAGATGCTCCCATAAAAAACGTACTCGCAAAAGTGGAGACCGATACCGGAGTAAAAACATTCGTTTTGGAGCGGACATCCGGCAGTTTGGAAGACGGTACCTGGCGGGGGGAGTGGGTTGTGCGTGACACGCATGACAAAACCTATCACACCACATTTGTCGCGGAAAATGAAATAGGGGAAACCTCGCAGGTAACTCTGACCTGGACAGACCCCTGTTACCCGCCCGCCGGAGGTAATTGGATTATTTACGGATCGTGCAACACGGGCGTGAACGCAATCGTGGGCGCGGACAACGGAAACATCAGTTTTAACGGCTCTTACACCATGCAGGTTGAAGCCGGATCAAAGTTGGTGCGGAATTCGGGCTTTTCGCTAACCGTGGGGCCGGGAACGCTTGTCGTAAACAACACGGCGCAGATTTTAGAAACAAATCTTTGGATGTACGACGGCGATTCCGATAACTATCCGAACTCGACCACTCAGTATGCGCAGGATACGTCTCCAGGCGCGGGGTATCGCCGCAGATACCTGATGTCCACCATCTCTTCCACAGACTGCAATGATTCAAATAGCAGTATAGCGGAATCCGTTTACGCGTACTGGGACCTGGATGGGGACGGATATTACGGCGGCTCGCAGGAGTCCCGCTGTTCAGGAGCGAGTTATTCATATACCGCGGGAAGCGATTGTAACGACAGCGATTTTACTAAGTGGCAAAACCTGACGGGCTATACTGATGCCGACGGCGATGGCGTTGCGGGAGGAGGATCGGCGCAGGTCTGCTCCGGCGCCTCCCTGCCTTCAGGATACGCAGCAAGTGCGGGGAGTGATTGTAATGATAGTGACAACACAAAATGGCGGTATCTGACCGGGTACACAGACGGAGACGGCGACGGCCAGGCCGGAACATCCGGATCTTCGGTCTGCTCCGGCGCCTCCCTGCCTTCAGGATACGCGGCAGGTCCTGGTACGGATTGCAATGACGCAAACGCCTCGATATATCAAAAAACAGGATATCTGGATTATGATGGAGACGGCCAGGTGGCGGGAGCAAGCGCTACACGTTGTACGGCAAGTGCCGTCTACGCGAACGCGGGAGCGGACTGTGATGATGCGAACAACTCAATGCTTACGAGGTATAACAAATTTTTCGATTACGACGGAGATGGCCAGATCGCCTCGTATCGGGCGGACCGATGTACAAGTCAGGTGGGACAGGAAACCGGAGGTAACGACTGCAATGACGGGGATCTAAATATAAAAACACGGCTTGCCTACTGGGATTTGGATCAGGACGGGATAAAAAGCACGGTTCAGACAACGGCCTGCATGGACGTGGCAAACGCCTGGCAGGCAACTCCAGGCACAGATTGCGGAGATGCTACGACCGCGGTGCCGACAAGCGCGTGGCAATCCGGTAATGCCTTTTTGCACAATAATGGAAGTTTAAGTTGGGACTACAACTGCGACGGGAGTGTTACAAAAGAATTTAATGTAAATAATGTTACGACCCTTGGGTCTTCGGGGTGCTTTACTTCGAAACCGGGAGGTGTTGCCGGATGGGTCGGGAGCGTGCCCGGCTGCGGCGACGTCTGTCCTACCATACGGCAATGCAGCTACTACAAACAAACCGCGAGTTGTAGTGGAATAGAAAATTGGATGGGCTGGGATCAGAATACCGTATGCAGCGACTATGCCTACACCCCCGAATCATGGCGGGTATCAAATGACAACCCCGCGTCAGCAGGGTGGTGCAGCGGTCCCGGCGGCAAGCTTTCATGCAGATAAAATCATATTATGAAAAAAATTATACTCATCGTCATTGTGGGAATCGGTTTGGGAATAGGGGGGTATTATTTGATACGAACAAACGGGAAAGAGAGAGTGGCAAAATTGTTAAGCAACGGAAAAGACGGAGAAAACATCGGCGCGAATACGGAAGGGGGTGCGGTACCTGAAGAAAAATCTCCGCTGGAATATGAAGAAGGCGACTATGTGATACCGGAAAAATATCTGGAGATCCGGGGCGCGAAACTCTGGATGCCGTATGTAAAGTCGCCAAAGCAGGGATTTCTTCTTATCAGGGCCGAAGAAGGCGGGAAGCCGGGAAGCATAATAGGAAAAAGCAATTTTGTGCCCGCTGCGCTATTCGGTCCGGTTGAGATCCCGCTTACGAAAACAGGCGAAAAGGTGGTGTACGCGGAACTGCGTCTGGACGGCAACAAAAACGGCATGTTTGACGACGAGGCAACCGACCCGGTCGTTAAAGACGAAAAAACCGGAAACGCATGGGTGCAAAAAATTACCCTGCCATAAGGGAGGGTTGCAAAATTAAACTTCACGGGTAATATAAAGCCATGGCACGGACGACAAAAATAAACATAGCGCTCATAATAATAAGCGTCATTCTGGGGGTCGCGCTGGTAGGGGTTGTAATCTGGAGGGCGCTGGAAGGCAGGGAAACCTACCACGCCGTCTTCCTCCGTAGCGGGGACCTGTATTTCGGCAAGCTCGTCCGCTTTCCGACATTTGGCATGAAGAATATCTACTTTGTTCAGGCAACAGGGGACCAGGAAAATCCCTTGAGCATCCAGAAATTCACCAATGTCTTCTGGGGACCGGAAGACGTGATGCAGATAAACAAAAAAGAAGTGGTATGGTTGACCAAAGTGAGGAAAGACTCATCGCTCGCGCGACTCCTGAAAGAAAATCCGAATCTGGAAAATCAGGAAACAGCTGCTCCTGAAATTCCCCCGCCCGCAACAGAATAAAGGCGCGTTTTGAATGGAAACAATAACTATTCCAAAAACTGAATATGCTCGGCTGAAAAAACTCGATAAGCAGTTCGATGAATTTTGGGCGTATTTGGAACACATAACACGCGTCAAGGAGGCAAGAGAAGAGGTAAAGAAAAAAAAGTAATACCCCAGGAGAAACTTTTTAAGAATTTGGGGGTTTGATGGAGATTTTCTATGAAATTCGCGAAACGGATCACCGATTATCGGGAAGGAGAATTTCGTTTTAGGATCGGTAAATGGCGGATTCTTTTTGATGTAAAAAAAGAAACCATATACGTATTGAAAATAGACAACAGAGATAAGTCGTACGATTAAGTCATCCGCTCGCCCTGCAACAACAGAATAAGAATGGTATTATTAAGGCATGGGGAATAGTGCCGGACAAATCACTCTGCCGTTTATTTTGCTTGTGGGCGGCATCATCGTGGAAATCGCGCTCGCCGGGGTTTTTACCGCGTATTTTTTGAGTTCAGCGAATCTGGGAGACAAACTTTCGGCAAGGGCCGCCTCCGCCGCCTACTCGGGCATTCAGGACGCGATGATAAAAATAACGCGCGACAAGGAATACGGGACAAAAAATTACGAACTGGTGGTGCGCGACGACACCGCGAATATAAATATTGCGAAAACCGAAGACCCGGGCGGCGCGTACGTATATACCATAGAATCCGCGGCCCGGGCCGGAAGCAGGCAGAAAAAACTTGTGGCAACGTTTGTGGTAAACAGCGTCTCCGGAAAAACAACGCTTCAATCAATCGAGGAGGTGCCCGCCCGGTAGCGTGGTACAATAAAAAGTATGAAATTGAATGTACGGAACCGGATAAAAAGCGCGTTGGAAAAACTGAGTCCCGAGCCGCGTGTTGCCGGCATAGCCATAGAATACGGAGAAGTCCGCTACGCGCGCGAGGGGGGTAAGGGAGAGGAAAAATACGCCGTTCGTCTTGCCGAGGGCGTAATCGAGCAGGGTAGGGTGATAAAGCCGGAAGAACTGCAAAAGGCGCTCGAGGCCCTGCACGACATGGTGGCACCCAAAAAAAAGGAAGAGGTAATAAAAGTGGTGGTCTCTCTCCCTCAGGGCGCCATATATACCCAAAGCGTAAGAATTCCCTATGTGGGGGAGGATCAGCTTGAAGAATCGGTGCGGCTGAATTTGGAAATCGTAACTCCGATACGGGCGGAAGATGCGCTCATGGGCTGGCAAAAGGTGCGGGAATTCGACAATGAGATAGAAATCCTGGGAGCCTTCATGGAAAAGGCAAGGGCGGAAAATATCCGGGGTCCGCTGGAGCGGGCGAAATTTTACCCCGTGGCATTTGAATTTCCGGCGCTTTCTATGACGCGGATGATAAATCTGGAGGGCACAGAAGAGATGCGGGCCGTTGTTCATGTTTCAAACGACGGCATGGATTTTTTTATCGTAAAAGAGGAGGCGTTGTATTTCGATTATTTTATCTCCTGGAAGGAAATTCAGGGTGAGTCGCCTGAAATAACCGGAGAGATTTTTGAAGAAGCGCTGGAAGCGGAAATGCGGAAGGTCTCAAATTTTGCGCTGGGCAAAGCCGGAAGAGATCTGCAGAGAGTGCTCTATGTCGCGGAAGGTCTGGAGAGCAGATTGGAACGCGTGGTGCGCGAAAAACTGGGATTCAAAACGGAAAAGGCGGAAGTCGCGGGCAAGAGCGCGGGGCCGGCATGGTACGTCGCCGAAGGCGCGGGGAGAAGAAGGGACGAAAAGGACGAATCGCGGGAAATAAACATAGGGGCAGGAGGACTGAAACGGGCGTTTTTCGAGGAGCGGCTCATTCGTTTTGTGCGTTTGTGGAGGAATATCGGTGCGTCCATGCTCGTCGTATTTTTGCTCATAGACGGCATAGGGGCAACCGCGCTCGGCAGGGCGGTGCAGGGCGTGGAATCCCAAGTCGCGGCCTTTCGGGCGCGCGGGCAGGGGGAGGAGATAAGGCGCCTGGAAGCCGAAGTCCGCGAATTCAACAACATTGTTCAGGGAATAAAAAAAGCGAAAGAGGGGGACAGGGTCTGGCATGCTTTCCTGTTGAATGTGCGCCGAGCTGCGGAATCAAAAAAAATCCGTATAATCAGAATAGAAGTTGACGCGAGAACCGGAGCGGTTTCGGTCTCCGCCGAAGGGGCGAATCACGACGCGGTCATAGAATTTAAAAACGCGCTGGAACGGGAACCGGCGCTCGAATCCGTGGACCTCCCGCTTTCAAAAATTGCCGTAAGCGAAGGGAACAACGTAACCTTCTCGGTGAGCTTCAGGGTAAAAAATTAAATTCATGCGCCGCGGCAACGAACGCGCGATGAAGCAGTTTCGCGTGTTCGCGAGTCATGGGGCGGAGCACGAAATCCGCGGCGCGTTTTTTGTAGTGCAGGAGCGGGTCGCGGATGCCGAAGCGAAGGCGGTAAAATTCATTGGTGCCCAGGGCATCGATAACGCTCCGCACCCCGCGGTGTCCGGCATGTCCGCTGCCAAAAGAAACGCGGTGCGTCCCGATGGACAAGTCCGAATCGTCGTGCGCCAAAAGAAGGCTACGCGGTTTCAAAGAGCGGGCGGCAAGGGCTTTTCTAACCGCGGGACCGGAAAGGTTCATGGAAACTGGTGAGGAAAAAAGGATGGGCGTGGAGACCGGATCTTCCGCGAGAGATCCGATCTCGTTTCGCAGGTAGACAATAAATTGTAGGCCCGCGTTGTGGTATGTATTCGCGTATTCCTGCTCCGGATTCCCGATTCCCGCGATACAGCGGACGAAAGACGGATCAAATGATGGTTTCATGCTTGCAATGAGGAAAACGAATTGATATTGTTAGCATACTACACCATGGATAAATTGAAAAACATCGCCTGGTCGTTTTTTGAAATCATTGAAACGCTCGTAATCTCGCTTGTGGCGGTCTTCCTGGTACGCTCTTTCGTTGCGCAGCCCTTTCTCGTTTCCGGATCAAGCATGGAGCCCGGGTTTACGGATGGTAACTACCTGCTGATAGACGAGGTGAGTTACCGTTTCCGCGAGCCGGAGCGCGGCGAGGTAATCGTATTTCGGTACCCGAAAAATCATAAGGCGTTCTACATCAAACGCGTCATAGGCCTCCCCGGGGAAACGATTGTCGTGAACCGGGGAAAGGTAAAGATCTCCGGGCAAAACGGCGCGGAAACGCTGGCGGAAGAATACATCTCGCCCTCCTGGACCTCGGGCAGCACGGAAATAACGCTAAACGAAAACGAATATTTCGTGATGGGGGACAACAGAAACTTCAGTTTCGATTCGCGAAGCTGGGGTCCGGTGCGGAAAGATGAGATAGTTGGTCTTGTCCGTTTTCGCCTCTGGCCCGTGAATCAGGTGATGGCGTTTTCAAAACCGGCTTACTAGCCCCTAGTCACTAGTGGCTAATCCCTGGTGGCTAACACATATGGAAAACGAAGAAAAAATTGTTGAAAAAAAGAGCGCTTTTCAGGTCGTGCGCGGCATGCACGACATTGTCCCAAAAGACGGATCCGCGTGGATGGGCGTGTGGGATATCGGACGTGAAGTAAGCGAACTTCACGATTTTACCTTTATGGAGACGCCCATTCTGGAACCCGCGGGGCTTTTTGAGGCGGGCGTCGGGGCGTCCACGGACATTGTGGAAAAGGAAATGTTTTCTTTCGCGACCAAGGGAAAGGAACAGGTGGTACTCCGCCCCGAAGGCACGGCGCCTATTATGCGAAGTTATCTGGAAAATCATCTGGCGCATTTTGCCTCGCCGCTCAAGGTGTTTTACGCGGGCCCCATGTTTCGCTACGAACGCCCGCAGGCCGGAAGGTACCGGATGTTCCACCAGTGGGGATTTGAGGTCGTGGGCGACCAGGATCCTTTCTACGACGCGGAGATCGTGCTCGTTACCATGGCGTTTTTGGGTGCGCTGGGGCTAAAGGGACTGAAGGTAAAGATAAACACCGTCGGATGCAAGGTCTGCCGCCCGACATACAGAAAAAAACTCCTTCAGTACTACAAGGCGAATAAAAAGGACTTGTGCAAGGACTGCCTCCGCAGGCAGGAAGAAAATCCTTTGCGCCTCCTGGACTGCAAAACAAAAGAATGCGTCGCCTTGCGCGGGGGAGCGCCTATTATACTGGATCACCTCTGCCAGGCATGCAATTCACACCTGCGACAGGTCCTGGAACTTTTGGAAAACAACGAGATTCTCTACGAGCCGGATCCGTATCTTGTGCGTGGATTGGATTATTATTCCAAAACTGTCTTCGAAGTCGTTACTCCGGAAGGGGGGGTTGCGCTCGCGGGCGGCGGCAGATATGACTATCTGGCGGAAATGCTCGGAGCCGGAAGAGGCGTCCCGGCAATAGGGTCGGCCATAGGCATCGAACGGATTCTGGAATATGCGGCAAGCAAAAAAATATCAATCGGCAAAAAAGATCGCAACGGAGTATTTTTCGTGGTCGTCGGAGAAGAGGCGAAGAAACGGGGGTTAAACCAGATAGAAAAATTGCGGAGGGCGCGCGTGCGGGTCTTAGAGTCCGTGGGAAAAAAATCCATGAGAAATCAGATGAAAGCCGCGGACAAGGCAAGGGCAAGGCTCGCCCTTATTCTGGGCCAGCGCGAGTGTTTTGAAGAAACCGTGATTATCCGGGACATGGATTCCGGCGCGCAGGAGACCGTGCCGCAGGCAAGAATCGTGGAAGAGGTAAAGAGGCGGTTGCGATAGAGGGGTTAGCCACTGGTAGATGGTGGCTGGCGGCTAATATGTCGTGTATCTTCTGCAAAATAGCAAACAAGGAAATTCCGTCCTATGTCATTGGGGAAAATGAAGACGCGGTGGCGATTTTGGACATCCACCCGCTTGCTCCCGGGCATACTATGGTTCTGCCGAAAACGCACGCGGAAAACATTCTTGATCTGCCGGACGAAAAAATAAGACCCGTATTCCAGATGACCAAAGAAACCGCGCAAATATTGAAAAAAGCATTATCGCCGGACGGCTTTACTTTGGGTATAAATCATGGTACAAATGCAGGGCAGGCGGTGCCTCATCTTCACATCCACATTATTCCAAGATACAAGGGAGACGGAGGAGGAAATATTCACAGCATCGTCAAAAACCAACCGAAAGAATCGGTGGAAGAAATAAAACAAAAAATTTTATGCCAATAGAAGTAACAAAAAAAGAAGGGGAAAACGCGGGATCGTTTCTGTTCCGTTTTACCAAGCGCGTGCGCCAGAGCGGCATTATGAAAGAGTCAAAAAAAAGACGTTTTTCCGCACGTCCGGAAAACAAGGGCAAGCGAAGAAAGCGCGCCCTCTACCGGATGGAAATGGAGCACACGCTAGAGAAGAAAAAGAAGTATGGTCGCTAAACTCCGGCTTGAAGAAGATCTAAAACAGGCGCAGAAATCAGGTGATGGGGCGCGGCGGGACACGCTCCGTCTTCTTTTGTCCGTGGTGCGAAATGAGGAGATAGAGGCGCGCGCAAAAGGGAAAGACGGATTAAGCGACGAAGAGGTGATGAAAATAATCGCGCGCGAGGCAAAAAAGCGGAAAGAGTCCATCGAGGCCTATCGCGCGGGCGGAAGGGACGATCTGGCAACCGGAGAAGGGGCGGAGTTGAAAATCATCGAAACATATCTTCCGGAGGCATTGCCGGAAAGCGAGGTGGAAAATATAGTCCGGCAAACGATAGATGAAGTGCGTCCGGAGGGGCAAAAAGATTTTGGCCGCGTCATGTCCGAAGCAGTGAAAAAAATCGCGGGCCGCGCGGACGGGACGCTCGTAAAACGCGTCGTTGAATCATGCTTGAAACAGGAGGCGTAGGGTTTAAGAAATACAGGGGTCGGGTGGAAAGGGCGGCGAAAGCATGCCTTTTGTTTTTGCTTACTTCTGATAAAACAAAAAAAAGCAAAAACACCCCGAGCGAGTCCCGAGGTCGTTGGGGGACGACGAGGGGTAACCTTAAAAATATAGACGTGGATATATATCTGGTAAGCGACGAAGAAATGCGGGCAATAAACAAACGTTTCCGCGGCAAGGACAAGGCGACAAATGTATTAAGTTTCAGGGAGCCAAAAGGATTTCCTCATCCGGAAAGGAAAAAGAGGATCCTCCTGGGAGAGGTGTACCTCGCACCGGCGTATATAGAAAACAAAGGGGAGAATATCGAAGCGCTGGTTATCCACGGCGTTCTCCACCTTGCGGGATACACCCACGACAAAGTCCGTGATAGAATGGAGATGGAGAAAAAGGAAAAAGAAATTTTGAAGATATGTCAAAAATCCTCACCTGTCTCGACATCGGCTCCTCGCAAATAAAGGGCATCGTAACCGAGCGCGGTAAAAACGGAAGCGTTTCCTGCGTCGCGGCTTTCAAGCATCCTTCGCAGGGGCTGAGAAAGGGCGTGATCGCGGATATGGAAGATGCCCGCGAAGCATTCCGCGAACTTATGCAGGAACTGCGGCACGTTTCCAAAGACGCGCCGAAAAATATTTTTGTAAACATAAACAGCGAGCACGTAAAGGCGCGCGTCTCCCGCGGCATCTCGGCCGTAAGCCAGCCGGACAGGGAAATCCGCGAGGAAGACATGGAACGCGCCATTCAGTCCTCGCGCGCGGCAAAGATGCTGCCGAATTACAAGGTGCTCCACACCGTGATCCGCGAATTTCTGGTGGACGAGGTGGGGGATATACAGGATCCGGTCGGCATGTCGGGCAGTCGGCTCGAGGTATCAACGCTTCTTATAGAGGCGTTCGCTCCGCACTTCGACATGCTGGGAAAAGCGTTGGAAGACGCGGGCGGCGCGGTAAGCGGGATCGTCTTCAACCCCTTTGCCTCCTCGCGGGTAACGCTCACAAAAAAACAAAAAGAACTGGGCGCGCTCATGGTTGATATCGGCGCAGGCACCACCACCATGGTTGCGTTTGAGGAAATGAAGCCGCTCTATGCCAGGTCTCTGCCCATCGGAGCCGGCCATATCACGAACGACATCGCGGTTGGGCTGAAAATCCCGGTGGATGTTGCCGAGCGGATCAAGCTCCGTGAAGGATCAGCGGATCCGAGAAGAACGCCGCGAAAAGACACGGTTCACTTGTACGAATTTGACCCGGGCCTGAGAGAGGAGGTGCCGAGAAGATTCATAAACGAGATTATCGAAGTGCGAGTTGCGGAAATCCTCGATATCCTGAATAATGAACTGACCCCGCTCAGGGAAAAATTCGAATTTCCCGCGGGTGTGGTCCTGACAGGCGGGGGAATAAAACTCGAAGGTATTACCGACCTGGTCCGTACGCGCCTGAAGCTTCCGGCCCAGATCGGCCTCCCGGACCTTTCTAAGATAGAGATCGCAAACCCGACCTACGAACGCATGATGGATGATCCGGAATTTTCCGTTGCCGTGGGACTTACCGCTGTGGGCTGGCACGAAGAACCGAAGAAAAAAAGCATTTTCCAGGCGGGAAGGAATATATTGAAAAACTTGATGCCATGACCCGGTAGTGAGAACTCGATCAAGGGCATTTCTTCGGGAATGAAAAAATAAAAAGATGAAAAAACAAAAAAAGATAAAACGACCACCGGCGCGGCAAAAGGCAAAAACAAAAACCTCCCCTTCCCAGGGGATTACCGCCATTAAGGTGGTGGGCGTTGGCGGCGGGGGAGGCAACGCCGTCTCGCGCATGATGGAAGGCGAGCGTTTGCGCGGCGTGGAATTCATTGCTGCTAACACCGACGCCCAGGATCTGGATTACGCCTCCGCGCACAAAAAAATATACATGGGCCGCGCCCTCACCCGGGGCCTCGGCTCCGGCATGAATCCGGACGTGGGCAAGCAGGCCGCCGAGGAAAACAGGTCTGAAATAGGGGAATCCCTCGATGGCGCGGACGTGGTCTTTGTAACCGCGGGCATGGGCGGAGGTACGGGCACGGGCGCCGCGCCCGTCATCGCGGAGATCGCGCGGGAAAGGGGGATTTTGACCGTGGGGATTGTAACCAAGCCATTTTCGTTTGAAGGTACGCAAAGGGCAAATATCGCCCAAGAAGGGCTCTTGCGTCTGAAAGACAAAGTTGATGCTCTTGTCGTAATACCGAACGACCGGATATTTTCCATTATTGAAAAAGACACCTCCATTGCCCGCGCCTTTAGTTGTGTGGACGAGATTCTGAAAAACGCGGTCCAGGGCATCGCCGAACTCATCAACTCCCCGGGTATCATAAACGTGGACTTCGCCGACATCCGCGCCATCATAAAAGACGCGGGCACGACCCTGATCGGCATCGGGATAGGATCCGGAGCCGAACGCGCGGGGAAGGCGGTTGCCGAGGCGATCAACTCCCCGCTTTTGGAGACCTCCATCGAAGGCGCCAAGGGCGTACTCTTTTCCATCGCGGGATCAAAGGATTTAAAAATGACGGAAATTAACGAAGTCGCGAAAGTGATCTCCGGAAACATCGACCCTTCGGCAAAAATTATTTTCGGCGCCTACCACGACAAAAAACTCAAGGAAAAGAAAATAAAAGTAACCGTCATCGCGACCGGCTTCAACGGATCGGCGTTCGGCGGGGGAGCAAAGTTTGAAATTCCCTCGCTCTTCGGTAAGTCGGATGAAAAAAAGGATCGCTTCCTCGAGGATTTTTACAAAGAAGAAGAAAAAGCGGTTGTAAAGGAAATCAAAAAACAGGAAAAAGACCCGAAAATGGAAATAAAAAAACCGGACAAACAGCCGGAGATTCACCAGAAAAAGAAAGAAGAAGAGCAGTCCTCCTGGGACATCCCCGCCTTTTTGCGAAGGAAGAAGAAATAAAACTCTCTAAATAAGAATGGCGGGCGACTAGGTGTCGTCCGCCTTTCTGGCGTCAGTCCTCTTTCTTCTGAAGCCAGAACTTGATTACCTCTGCGTGCTGCCGCGGAGTGGCATCAAAGAACGCGGCGCGGCGATCCAGCGCCGCTCGCCGCCGCATCTCTTGCATGCGTCGGCGAAGCTCGAGCGCTTCGCGCTCAAGGCGCTCTTCGCGCGCCTCGTTGCTCTCCAGGGGAGGGCCGATAAGGATCGCGTTCGGCTTGAGCGCCGGACGCGCTGGCGCTGTCGGGCGTTGTCGGAGAAGGACAAGCGCCACGAGCAAAACGAGGAGCAAAACTTCCAGGAGCAAAACAGAAACAGGGTCCATACCCATTCCTTCAAAAAAGAGGATATTTTGCCCTCAATGGGCCGGCCGACTCCTCTTAAATCGGCCTCCAAACAACTTCCTAAGTTTTATTATATAACAAAATAAAAAAAATGTCAATAAAAGTTGTACATAGAGTTCGAATCCTAGGTGACGTAACTGATTGTCCGCCCACTAGGATTCGAACCTAGGACCCTCTGCTTAAAAGGCAGGTGCTCTACCAACTGAGCTATGGGCGGAATAAGATACTATCATAGTATGAAAATATGATAGATTTTTCAACTCGGAAGAGTGTTTATCTTGCTAACAATTGTTGAAGTCCGTTTACAATGCGCGCAAATGCCGCGGTGATATCCGCAAATTGGGCTTGGAGGCTTTGCGGGATCGGAGTGGCGGCAACACCCATTCCGCCATTGTAGTTGTAAAGCGCCTCTCCGTGAGTCAGTGCGCGGTTGTAGATGCGGAGATTGTCTATGTCCGTATCTACGGCGGTGTCCGCGATAATAATATCCGTTGCCGGGGTTCTTACCGGACCCGAGTACTCGGGGCTCTGGGAGTAGGTCCGTGAATGGATAAGGGAGCCGTCAATATAATAGGACTGGGCTTCGGAATTTCTTGTGTATACGACATGGTGCCATGTATTATGCGGCGGCTCATTCGGATTGCTCGCCTGGTGCCAGTAGCCCGTATTCGCAGACGTTGAGCCGGCTATAACTGGGCCATTATTGTACTGATTCCAAAGATACCGAAGGATATAAAAATTATAATTGTTTGGTGCATACCCTTTGTATATTAGATTTTGATTGAAACTTTGGTTTGAGCGCTGGCGAAACCAAAACTCAATGGTAAAATTTTGAAGGTCAAATGAGCTGGAATAGGGGATTTTGACAGAATCGCTCGACCCGGGAATATATGCGTATCCACCAAGATTACCCCCGCTTGACTGAAAAACAGAACTCCCGACCGTAACCGCCGCAGGCCCGCCGGAAATTTCATTGTTGCCGTTGCCATCAAACTTCCAATGGCCGACAAGGGAAGAAATACCGGGATCCACGGGGAGAACGGTGGCAGGAGCACTGATAGTAGTATTGTCAGCGGCATTGGAGGAGGAAGAAGATGCCACGGTAGAGGTTGCGGCGCTTGAAGTTGTGCTCGAGGTGGAGGTCGAGGATGCGGTTGGTGCAGATGGTCCGGCGGAAGGACTGGGGCTTGCGCCGGAGGTGTCGGAAATGGTCGGATTCGTAGTGTTGTTTGAAGAAGACGTGGCAATCAAAAAAGGGGCGCTCTCAAAAAACCGGGTTGGGTAAAGCACGCTGAAAATGCCTATGGTATACGGCCCTCCCGCGAGCCGCTCCGGAGGAGTCCATGCGTATCCTCCGGTATTCGGGGTGTCGGCCGCAATAAACTCCTTGAAAAGCCCGTCCTTGTACAAACTTAAGCGCACGGTCGGGATTGTATTCCGTTGTTCCGAGGAATTCCACTGAATGGTCGAGGTGTTACCCGCAAGAAACTGGTCTCCGCGAAGGGGAAACACAAAAGAAAAGCGGGGAGAAAGGGCGAGTACGGAAGAGGTTGCTGTGGACGTGGTGATGGCAGGGGTAGTGGCGGCAGAGGTTGCAACGGGCGTGAGGGTTGCGACAGGTAAAGTAGAGGTCGGTAAAATCTGTGGCGGAGTCGAGGTTGCGGCGGTGAGCGCCCGAAGTTCAGTAATTTTCGCGCGGGTGGCAGGATCAATAAGTCCGGTTTGAGGAACCCCGTATTTTGCCTGGAAGCGCAAAAGCGCCTGGCCCGTCAGATCGCCGAAATATCCGGTTACAAGCCCGCGTGGATAGATGTCGGGAAGCCGGGTAAGAAATTCCTGTACCTTCCGCACCTCGTCGCTCGTTTCCCCGCGCTGGGGAGTGGGAGCGGAAAGTGCGGAAAACCCGAGCGCATTCTTCACCTGCGCAAATTCATTTTGAAGAGCAATCATCTGCGCCTGGATGGCCGCCATTTTATTCTCTAAATTTTGAAGAAGGGCAATCGCGTCCGTTGAGGTCGTCTCCGCGTTTCCGAAAAGAGGAAGAAGGAGAAAAAAGGAAAAAATAAGGGAAACCCTTGTATTCCGCTTCATTGTCTTTTAGTATAGCACTTCCTCTTTGACGGCAGGGAAAAGAGTGGATAAGATAAAGTGGTTATGTTGGCTTACATTATCATTGCATCAAGCGTCGGAAGCGTCTTCGCGCTCGCGGGAGGGATCGTGCTCCTCTGGAAAGACGCGTGGGTAAAAAAAATCTCGCTTTTTCTGGTGAGTTTCGCCGCGGGCACTATGCTCGGAGTCGCTTTTTTGGACCTTCTTCCCGAGGCCCTGGAAGAGGTCGGAGAAGGCGGGGGAGTATTTATGGCGGCGCTTTTGGGAATACTCACTCTTTTTATATTTGAAAAAATAATTCACTGGCATCATTGCCACGATGAAAAGTGCGAAGAAAAAACAATCTCCGCCTCCATACTGCTCGGAGACGCGATCCACAACTTCGTGGACGGCGTGGCGATAGCCGGAGCGTTTCTTGTGAGTGTCCCGGCGGGCATCGCCACGACCATTGCCGTCTTCTTTCATGAAGTTCCGCAGGAAATCGGCGACTTCGGCGTGCTCCTGCATCTGGGATATAAAAAAAGCAAGGTCTTCCTCCTGAACATCATGACCGCGAGCACTACGTTCGTAGGGGCAATCGCGGGGTATCTGTTTCTTTCACGAATAGAACACTGGATTGGCTATATTCTTGCCTTTGCATCCGGTGTGTTCATTTATATCGCGACCTCAGATCTTTTGCCGGAGGTGCGGCACAGGGGAGGAGGGCGCCAGCTGCTGCATATGGTAATTGTTTTCTTGGGTATTCTCCTTATTTTCGGAGTTGGGGCACTGCTTCCGGAGTAGCGCTGTGTCGGTGCAGAAGCGTAATGACTCCGGCTATGGCGAGTACCGCGTTTTTGACCACGAACTCCCCGGCCAAAGAAAGCACGGGAAAGTAGGGCTGGAAAACAACCTCGAATCCGGTAATAAATGTAAGGAAGGTGCCCAAAAGGTGGAGTACGAGGAGCGTGCGGGTGATGACCCGCGCGCGGTTTATGGCGAGAAAAATTCCGATGAGCGTCTCGAATACTCCGAGCGCCACGAGCCCGTATCCGTCCGCGAGAAAGGGAAAGACGGAGTGTACAAGGTCATAGACCGGATTAAATCCGAATATTTTCAGAACCCCGAACCAGACAAAAACAACCGCAAGCGAAAACCGAAGCGCGGTTACCAAACGATCCTCGTTGAGAAGATTTTTCATATAGGCTAGTATAGCAAAATGCGGATAAACAGGGAACGTCTCGTTGGGGAAAGCAGGACTCTGGCGTTAAATGCCGTGGCAGAAAGTCTCAAAAAAAACGGGATTAAGATGATAAATCTAACGGCAGGAGAGCTGGATTTTGAGACTCCGCCGGAAATTCAGAAAGCAGTCGCGAAAGAGTTGGGGAAAAACAAATACACCCCGACCCTCGGCCTCCCGGAATTGCGGGAAAATATAGCGAAACATGTTTCCGCCCGATCAAGGTGGCGGGTGACGGCAAAAAACGTAGCAGTAACAGCGGGAGGTAAGCAGGGGCTTTTCCAGATTTTTCAGTTAATCTTAAAGAAAGGGGACGAGGTTATCATACCCACCCCTGCCTGGGTAAGTTACGAGGAACAGGTCCGGCTCGCCGGAGGCAGGCCCGTTTTTGCGCCAATGGGAAAAATATCCATAAGCCGGAAAACAAGGGCCGTTGTGATAAATTCCCCGCAAAATCCGACAGGAAAAGTATTAAGTAAAAAAGATCTCCGTGAAAAAAGCGCGGCGTTGCGGGAGAAGGGTGTCTGGGTTGTATCGGACGAAATTTACTCCGAACTTGTTTTTGACGATACGAAAAAAGACCCCGCTTCCCGCGTGCTGGATAAAAAAAATTTGATCGTAGTAGGAGGATTTTCCAAAAGTCACGCCCTGACAGGGTGGAGGGTGGGGTATGTCGTGGGGCCCGAGGAGGTTATCCGGGCGATGGGCGCGTTCCAGAGTCACGCGAGCGGCAACGCCTCGCTTATGGGGCAGTATGCGGCGCTCGCTGCCCTCCATCACCCGGAAATCCCAAAAAAGTTTGTAGAAGTATTGCGAAAAAGGCGTGAAATTGCGCTGCGGGAAATAGAAAAAATTCCGAAAATTCGATGCGTTCCTCCGGACGGCGCATTTTATTGCTTTTTGGACATACGAAAAATTGAAAAAAGCGGAGAGCGTTTTTGCGGGCGTTTATTGCGGGATCACCGCGTTGCCGCGGTTCCGGGCGAGGCGTTTCGGGTTCCAGGTCATATACGCATATCGTTTGCGGCGAGCGAAGAAAATATTAAAGAAGGAATTAAAAGAATCGGAAGATGCATATGAAAAGAAAAATTCCCCGCACCATGGCGACCCAGCACCCGGACAACGCCTCCGCGCCCTACTGGGAAAAACACGGAGACGGATTCGTAAGCGTGCAGGAAGAAATTTCGGAATGCGTTTCCGCCTACCGCGATCTGGGAGTCGAGGAATTCATGTGGGACTGGGAGGGGAAATACACGGACGAAGCCGTGATAGACAAACTCTTTACCAAATACCACGATTTTTTCCAGAGGCGGCACATCGGCAGAGAAACTTTTCTTACCTTCCGTATCCCGAACATCTGGCACGAGCGGTCATATAGTTTGATGCGTGCTTTTATGGTGATATTGACGAGCGAAGATTTCGCAAAAGATTTGGGAATGAAGTCTCCGCCGCTTTTTGAGGTCATCCTCCCGATGACCGAGCGCGCCGAGGAACTCATGTTCCTGCAAAAAACATTTCGGCGCCTTGCCCGCTTCAAGACGAAAGTATTCAATAGAGGGAGGACCGCGAATACGGACTACCTCGAGATTATCCCGCTTGTGGAATCTGTGGAAGGTCAGATGGAAATCGTCCGCCTTTTGGAAAAGTATCGGGGAATGCATGATAAGGCGTTCCAAAAGCCGCTCCGCTCCCTTCGCGTCTTTCTTGCGCGGAGTGATCCGGCCATGGTTTCGGGATTTATACCCGCGACCTTGGGAAATAAAATAGCACTCGCACGCATGGAGGAGTTTTCAAAAAAGTCGGGGATAGAAATATATCCGGTAATAGGCGCGGGTTCGCTCGTGTTTCGGGGAGGGCTTGCTCCGGGCGGGTGCGGGAACTTTCTTCATGAATACAAGGGGGTACGCACCCTCACGCTGCAGTCCGCTTTCCGGTACGACTATCCATCGGCGCTTGTAAAAAAGGAAACGGAGTATCTGAATAAAAACGCCGGGCGCCATGCGCCGCGAAAAATCTCAGAACGTGAAGAAAGGGTTATAAGGGGCATCACGCAGAAGTTTGAAAAAGCATACCGGGAAAGCCTGCGCGGCATCGTAAAAACAATGAATCCCATATTCGCCGCAGTTCCGAGAAGAAGGGAACGCAAACTCCATATCGGATTCCTTGCGTATCAGAGAAAGGTGGGGGATCTCCATCTGCCGCGCGCCATAAGCTTTACTGCCGGATTTTATTCCATAGGCGTACCGCCGGAATTCATCGGTCTTGGCCGCACACTTGAAATGCTGGATTCTCGGGAGTTTGGAGTGTTAAAAAAACATTACGTGTATTTGAAAAAGGACGTGGAAAGGGCGGGCAGATATCTGGTAAAAGAAAACATAAAAATGCTTGAGAAAAAAAATACTGCATGGCGCCTGGTTGCCCAAGACGTGGAACTCGCGGAAAAAATCTTCGGAATTTCTCTGGGTCCGAAAACAGAAAAAGAACATGAACACGCCCGCCTTGCGCGAAAAGCCCTCACGTCTCTTAAAAATAAAAAAGCCCTGCAAAGAGCGATGATCCAAAGCGGCAAAATTCGCCGATCCCTGGGTTAATCTACAGCACGAGCATCGCGTCCCCAAAAGAATAAAAACGGAATTTTTCCCGTATCGCAGCGTCGTATAGGTAAAGCAGATTGCGCTTCGCGCCCTTGTGTTCTAAAAATGCCTGGACGAGCATCATTAAAGATGTGTTCGGCAGGTGAAAATTCGTAATGAGAATATCAGTCATGTGAAATTCATGCGGCGGGCGGATAAATATGTTGGTGGGGCCGGAAGAGGCGCCCTTGGCAAAGGACTCCAGGGTCCGCGCCGCGGTTGTGCCAACCGCGACAATCGGCCCTCCGGCGCGCTTTTGTTTGTAAACCATACGGGCGGTGGCGGCGGGAACGGAGAAAAATTCCGTGTGGAGCGTCCCGCTTGATAGATTTTCTTCAGAAACAGGCGCAAACGTGCCAAGTCCTACATCGAGTGTTATGAACGTATTTTGGATGCCCCGTGTTTTAAGTCGTTGAAACACCCGATCGGTAAAATGAAGGGAGGCGGTGGGCGCGGCAACGGAGGAAGAATGTTTCGCGAACACGCTCTGGTATTTTTTCCGCAGTTCTTTTTCTGAAAGTCCGGACTGCTTGATATATTTCGGAATCGGGGTAATGCCCTTGCGATTCAATAAGGCAAAAAGGTCATCCGGAGGAAAGTGGGGAAGAAGATAAAAAATATTCTCCTCCTGGCGCGCAACCTCCAAATGCGCGCGCGAATCAAAATAAAGCTTCATACCCGAAGTGAGTTTCCTGTCCGAAAGAACGGGAATAGGACCCTCGCCCCGCCATTCGTTTGCTAAAAACAAAATCTCAACTTTTCCGCCCGTCTCTTTTCGCAATATAGCCCGTGCAGGCACAACTTTCGCGTCATTCAAAATCAAAAGCGCATCCTTTGGCAGATATTGGTCGAGATGCAAAAACGTATCAAATGAAATCTCGTCATGCGTCGTATCATACACAAAGAGCCGCGCCGAGTCCCTCGGGCTCGCGGGTCGCTTTGCAATGAGTTCAGGCGGCAGATGATAGTTGTAAAGATTTGGAAACATTTTTATGTCGAAAACATGTTATTTCATGATCGTTCACCATCCCGACTGCCTGCATGAAGGCGTAGCAGATTGTGGAGCCGACAAATGAAAATCCGCGTTTTTTGAGGTCCTTGCTCATCGCGTCCGACTCCGGCGTGGTCGCGGGAACATCTTTCATGGTTTTGATCTTATGCTGGATAGGTTTTCCGCCGACCCCTCGACTACGCTCGTGGTAAACAAATTGCCAAATATAGGCATCAAATGATCCAAACTCCTTTTGAATTTCAAGAAACGCCCGGGCATTTTTGATGGCGGCCGCGACTTTCAGGCGGTTGCGGACAATGCCCGGATTCTCCAGAAGTAGCTTTACATCACGCGCCCCGTAGCGGGCAATCTTCCTCGCGTCAAAATTATGGAATGCTTTTCCATACTCTTCGCGCTTGTTCAGTATGGTTTGCCACGAAAGCCCCGCCTGCGCCCCCTCCAAAATCAAAAACTCAAAAAGCACGCGGTCATCGTGTGCGGGCACCCCCCACTCCGTATCGTGGTACTGAACCATCAGGGGATTTTCTCCGACCCACGCGCAACGCGCTTTTTGTCGCATCATACTATTTAATGCAGTGCCGAGAAAAAAGAAATAAGATTAGCGATGTGTTCGTCCAAAGACACGCCGAGCCGCTCCGCTCCGCGTGCAATCATCTCGCGATCCACCTTTGCGGCAAAGCCTTTTTCGCCGAGCCGTTTTTTAATGGAAGAGACCTTCATTGCTCCGTAGAGAACGGGGTTTAATTTCCTATACGCGTAAAAAATGCCGGTAATCTCGTCGCAGGCCATAAGCGCCGCGGCGAGTTTGGTCTCCGGCAGGGTGGCGAATCCGTTATACCCGTAGGCGTGCGCCTCCACCGCGTGGATCATCTCCTCCGGGTAGCCCCACTCCCGAAACCAGCGCAAGGATTCGGCGGGGTGGGTCTCCGGATGTTCCCCAAAATCTAGATCGTGCAAAAGCCCGGTCAGGTACCACAGGTCCGCGTCCTCGCCGTACAAACGCGCGTATCCTTCCATCGCAACCGCCACCATCCCCGCGTGGTATTTTTGGTATTCGTCGGAAACATGGGCTTCCAATAATGCTCGCGCCTCCTCTCGGGTGGGTAGTGCCATTTTTTATATCTTTAAAAATTTATATTTTTTCAAAAGTTGTTTTGCGACATCTTCGCTCGCGGTACGAGATTCTTTAACCGAAATCATTTCTTCCCGGCTCGGCATGCGAAGAGACAAAAGGTATTCTGAATGGGATTTCAAAAATTCATTAAGATTTCGGCGCCGCAAAATGAGGGCATCGCCTGACCGCTTCGTGGCATTGGGGATAATTTTCGAGTCGCCGTACGCTATGCCTTCCGGAAGAACAAAAATTGTCGGCTCGTCCCATGTGATCAATGTTCCGGCTCCGAGAAAATTTGTAAGCCGTATATCTCCATTTGCCACAAGAGAACTCTTGACGGAAAAAATAGAGGGCGCGGACAGCCCCATGAGAGTCGCCTCAAAATCCAGTCGGGGATTCGTCTTTCCAATATGTGTCGCCGCAAGATCGGGTATGGCGTTGAACGCGGCGACGATAAGGAACTCCACGACCCCGCCGACAATAAATCGGTTTTCATATATACCGGTATTGTAATCTCTGAATAGGGAAGCAAACACGTCCTCTATCTCTGCCCGAAGTTCGGGATGGTGAGAGGCGCCTTCTTTGAAATGCGTAAAAATTTTTCTTGCCGTTTCGTAAGATTTTTTCATAGAAAACTTATAGTTTTTCGCTCGGAAATCTTTTCTGTCGGATAAGGATGTTCAAGAATATTCAAAATCGCAAAATATCCCCTTTCAAATTCATCCGAAAGCAATTCGATGGATTTCTTTTTATTTCTGATTTTTTGGTAAATTTCTCTGTAACGATTCCGACACCGGGCTATTTCTTGAATGTTCCACGGCTTCCCGTAATTTGTGAGCGCCTTTCCGGAGGGCTTTTTTAGGGAGGGGATAAGATGCCCCGGCTCGATATTTGAGATTTCTTTTGCTTTATGTTCAAACATTTTCGAATTCAACTCAAATCCCACGGTGTATCTGTTAAGACCAATCGCAACCTTCGCGGTTGAAAATCCACCCAAAAAGAGGTCGCACACCGTATCTCCTTCGTTGCTGCTATACTGAACCATCTTTATCAAAAGTTCCGTGGGAAGCTCGTTTTTGTTTTTTACTACGCCCGGCTTATACTCTCTGTTTATAACCCATACGTCCTCGCGATCTTCGTAATTCGCGCTGCCCCCATGGTTCAATTTTTCCGTCTGCCCGTACCGAACAAATGTGTTAAAGGTGCGTTTGCCGCCCGGTTTTTCATAAAAAAGAATATGGTAATGGGAAGAAACATATTTTCTGGTTGTGTACACGCCAAAATTAAACTTCCATATAATATGGTTCACCTCTTTGAGGGATGTTTCTTTCAGGGCGTTAAGAATATCCGAAAGATTTGTATATCCTGAAACAACGTACATGCTCCCGCCCGGGCGCAAAATCCTCTCCGCTTCTCGTATCCATCGGACACTGAAATCCGCGTACTCTCGCTTCGGCACTTCTATGTATCCGTCAACCACAAAACCCTCGTTGCGATTGTAGTGTTTATGCAAGGTATCGCCCTCGATGCCGTAAGGAGGATCCGTAATAATAAGGTCAATAGAGTTGGAATCTATATATTTTTTACTGCCAAGAACACAATCTTCGTTATAAAACGCATTTCTAGATTTATCATACAAAAATGCAGTATTTTTAATCATATCTACAGCATACCACGTTAGGAAATGTTAATTCAAAGTCCAGATAAAGTAGTTTAAATATCCCGCAAACCCGACCCAAAGAAGATAGGGAAGGAGGAGCCACGCCGCGAGACGGGAAATTTTTGCGAACGCAACCATGGTTGCGAGAATCAGAAGCCAAAGGAAAATAATTTCAAAAAATGCCAAGCCCGGCAAACGA